>CBFGTM010000023.1:0-54532 GCA_965652025.1 uncultured Gemmatimonadales bacterium | reverse complement strand
GGCAAGAACGACGTGCGCGACGGACCCGGCGCCCACCTCACCCTGCTGTATCTGGTTGCTCCCACCCGCGACAACAGGGGCCGGGAAACCGGATTTGCAGCCATGTCCTGCCTCCAGGCGGAGCAGACGGTGAGCGTGCCCCGGCTGGGGCGGTACGTGTATACCGTGGCTCCGACCTGGCGCAGCTGCGGAATCCTGGCCGGAGACGCCGGGTCCTATCGCGGCATCATCGAGCGCAACGCCGACGAGCAGATTCTCCGTTTCCTCAACGCGTGGCGGAGCGTGAATGCGCCTCCTCCGCCGGCGAAGTCGCCGGAGAATCCGGAGTCGCGGGTTCTGGGAGTCAGTTAGGCTGGATTACCTCCTGCACCAGCCCGCACCCGGAGTCTTGACTCCTGCTTGACTGCAACATCCAGCTTACTCGACAACCGTAGCGGCGCCGCCGCTCCCGGCTCGTGTCCATGCCACACGCAAATTGCTGAGACAAGCGGTGCTCGGCGCCTTACAGGGGCCAGCGTCCAGCAGAACGTGCGGTAGAATCGGCACGGAGTTGACAAACAACGTGCGCCGTCAGCCCGCCGAGTGAGGCACCCCCATGCGGTCGCACCACCTCATTCTTGCCGCCACTCTCCTCGCCGCTCCCATGGCCATTGCCGGCTGCAAGACCGACGATCCCACCGGCCCCGGCACTGGCACCCTGAACGTCACCACCATGATAGGTGGAGACCCGGACGGCTACACGGTGCAGGTCGATGATGGAGAGGAACGGCCACTGGGGTCCGGCTCCAGCATCCATTTTGCCGGACTCATCCCCGGCGTACATCAGATCGCGCTCCTGGGCGTGGCCTCCCATTGTGCGGTCGAGGGAGACAATCCTCGCACCCTGAGCATCATCGCCGGGGAAACCGCGCAGGTGATTTTCAAGGTGGTGTGTTCCAGCCTGCTGGGCACCCTCGAGATCACCACGGCGATGAGCGGAGAGTCCCTGGATCCCGACGGCTTCGGCTTCGACCTGGATGGCCGTCCGCTGGAGACCCCGGCCGGTTCCACTGGGGCCTCGGTGCGATGGCTCGCCCCTGGCGAGCATACGATAACCCTACAGGACATCGCTCCCAACTGCACCCCGGTGGAAGGCCCCACCAGGACGGTCAATGTTCCTCTCAGCGGGTCGGCAGCCGTGGAGTTTCGCCTCACCTGTTCTTTCATCGGGATTACCATCTGGACCAGAATCCCGCTGCCACCGTCGGTCACGGCGGTGACTAGATGGCAAGGCGGAAGGAGCCTGTGGGGCACCTCGGCTTCCGATCTCTTCCTTCTTGCCCATGCGACGGAACCTTCGCGATTCGGCGTCTGGCACTACAATGGTAGCGGCTGGACCGAGCAGGTGAGCCGAATAGATACTGTCCTCAATGGGATCTGGGGATTCTCCAGCACCGACGTGTATGCTGTCGGAAATATGGGCCTGGTGCCTGGCGCTGCTCCCGCCGTGATTGTGCACTACGATGGTTCGGTTTGGTCGGATGTTCCGGGCCCGGTAGCGGAAGCAGTTCGCGCCCAATACTTCGGAATCTGGGGAGCGACGCCTCAGGATCTGTTTGTCGCCGGTAGCGGCGTGCTGGGACACTGTATCGGGCAAGCCTGTTCCAGGATGGCGCCGCCCGAGTTCTGGCGCTACAGCGACTTTACCAACCTGGCAGGGACCTCAGCAGTCGACGTCTGGGCGATCGGCAGCCGTCAGAACTGCGATGACTGCTGGCAAGCGACCTCCGTAATCCTGCATCATGATGGACAGGCTTGGCAGGAGAGCTTCAGCCAGGGCGGCGACGGCTACGCCGGCGTATGGTCCCTGGCGTCGAACGATGTCTGGGTAGTCGGTCAGACTCCGGCGCAAGAAGCCGTCGTGGTGCACTATGATGGCGCCGGCTGGAGCCGGGCCGAGCCCCTGGGTCCCGGCAGCTTCGGTCTCGCCGACGTTTGGGGCAGCTCTCCATCGGACGTCTATGCAGTTGGATATGAGACGGTGCTCCACTACGACGGGAGCTCGTGGACCAAGCTGTCGGACGTCGGCGGGAACCGGGTCTGGGGCGTCTCCCGGGAGGATGTATTCATCCTGCAGCCCGACGCGATTCTACACGGGAGTCCATAATCGATAAAAGGTCGCGCGACAGATCTCCGGTTTCTGAATACGGGACGGAGCGTGATTGCACCTCCTCCACCGGCGGGGCCGCCTGACATGCGGAATCGCGCGTTCTGGGAGTCAGGTGAGCTGCATCACATCCTGACTTTACCTCTGCTTGACTCGGGGGCATGAGACTGGCATGACTAAGAAGGAGTACTCTTTGGGAGGACACCCCCGTGGCCCAAATCCCGTCCCATATCGCAGGCCATGCCCGCCTGGGACTCGCTTCTCTGGTGGTCGGCCTCGTATCGTTGGCCTCGGCCTGTAGCAAGGATACCGCAGAACCCACCGCGCCCGAGTCCGAGCCCGCGCTCGCAGTCAGCGCGGCCGCGACTCCCCTCACCTTCCGCATGGTGGCCACCGGTCTGGTGCACACCTGCGGCACCGTCCCCACCAACTTCGCCTACTGCTGGGGTAACAACGAGAATGGCCAGCTGGGCGACGGTACCACCCAGAATCGCACCCGGCCGACTCCGGTGGCGCGCAATCTCCGGTTCGTTCAGGTGGACGGCGGCTACTTCCACACCTGTGGGGTGACCGCGGCGAGCCTGGCCTTCTGCTGGGGCCTCAACGATCACGGCCAGCTGGGATTCGGCGGGCTGAGCGGCCGGCTGCAGCCGATGCAGGTCGCGGGCGGGCTCCATTGGCGCCAGGTGGCGCTGGGTCCCTTTTACAGCTGCGGCGTCACCACCGACGACCGAGCCTACTGCTGGGGCCAGAACTTCGGTGGCCAATTGGGCGACGGGACCACCGCCGAGCGGCATGTGCCAACCCCGGTGGCGGGCGGACTGCGGTTCCGCCGGATAGACGTCGGCGGTTACACCTGCGGCCTCACCACTGGGGACAAGGTCTACTGCTGGGGCGGGGGCAACGGCACACCGGGGTCGGGCAAGCTGGGACCGACCGCCATACCGGGGGGCCGCAGCTTCCGGCAGGCCACCGCCGGCTGCGCTATCACCGCGGACCGGAAGGGCTACTGCTGGCAGAACTTCGGCACCCCGGCACTGGTGCCTGGCGGGTTCAGCTGGAACACCCTGGTGCGGAACAATCGCACCTGCGGGGTGACCACCGCCAACAAGGCCTACTGCTGGGGCGACAACTTCACCGGCGCGCTGGGCGACGGCACCGAGACCGATCGCACCAATCCGACCGCGGTGCTGGGCGGGCTCCTGTTCGCCGGAGTGGACGCCGGCCCGGGATGGCACACCTGCGGGGTCACCACCGCCGGGCGAGCCTACTGCTGGGGGCACAACCCCTACGGCGAGCTGGGGCTGGGCACCAATACCGGACCCCAGATCTGCGGCGGAGGGATACCCTGCAGCAAGAGGCCGAGACCCGTGGTCGGACCGACGTGAGGGCTATTCGCCGGTCTCGCCGTGCGGAGCATCAACCGGCTTGGACTCCGGCGAGCCGCGCTGCCGCAGGAAGATCGACAGCACGACCATGCTGGCAATGGCCAGGAACTCGCTCTGCCAGTTCTGCAATGACTCGAACCAGAAGCGGGAGCTTGCCGCGTACTGGAGGGCCGACACCGGGGCCTCACCGTGCCCCGCCTGCTGCTGGTTGTACTCGGCGCTCCCGGCCAGGGCGTGGAGCGAGATGCTGATCAGGAAGAAGAGTAGGAAAGCCAGCGAGAGCGAGTTCTCGTAGAGTTTGAGGACCCACCCGCCCTTCCGCACCGGCCAGGGCGCATTGCGCTTGTTGCGGCTGGCTCGCGGGTCCCGATCCACCGGCGCCGGCTTGTCCGGGTCCTTCGATTCCAGGGAGCCCTTCTGGAAGAGGAAGGCGGTGAGGATCACGTAGCCGAACATCTGGAGGAACTCGCTCTCCCAGTTCTCCGCCGTGGCCTCCCAGAAGTGCGGCGACCGCAGGTAGGAACCGAAGCCGAGCTCGGGCTGCCCGTGCTCTCGTTGCTCGCTGTTGTGCTCACGGTGTCCAACGACGCTCTGCCCGACCCAGAAGATCAGAAACAGCGAGGCCAGGACGATGGTGAGCCCGTTCTCCCGAAAGACCCGGCGCATGTGCGGCCTCGAATGTGGGATGTACTCTGACGCCCGCGACAGATTAGTGCTCCGTCTTTGTCCCCCGCACCAGCTCGACGGCATGCTGCGCCAGATCGTTGAGCACCGCGAGCCCGTCACGGACTCCACCCGGGCTTCCGGGCAGGTTCACGATCAGCGTCCTGCCCCGCACGCCAGCGGTGCCGCGGGACAGCGCTGAACGGGGGAAGCGAGGAAAGGACGTGATGCGCAGCGCCTCGGCGATACCGGGCGCTTCCTTGTCCAGAATGGCGCGGGTGGCCTCGGGCGTGACATCGCGGGTGGTGAGCCCGGTGCCGCCGGTGGTGAGGATGAGATCGGCCCGGTCGCCGTCGGCCCACTCCGCGAGCGTGGTCGAGATGCGCACCGTGTCGTCGGGAATGAGGGCCCGCTCGGCTACGCTGTAGCGGCGTTCCCGGGCCCAGGAGGCGATGAGGTCGCCGGAGGAGTCGCTCCGCTCACCCCGGCTGCCCGCGTCGGAGATGGTGAGGATGGCCAGGCGGATCGGCATGGTCAAAGATAGCAGGCACTTTACCCGGACTTGACTCGAGTCGGCGACGTTGTTGGTCACTCACCGGCTCCAGGAGCATATATGCGGCAGCTTCGGTTTCTCGTCGCCCTGATCCCAGGGCTGGTTCTTGCTCTCCCGGCATGCAACGATTCCGCAGAGCCCTCACCCGCCGGCACTGCGGAGCTCACTGCTGCGGCGGCTGTCGCGCTGCTCTCCTTCCGCCAGATCAGCGCCGGCGGTTTTCACTCCTGCGGAGTGACCACCGATAATCTGGCCTACTGCTGGGGTAGCAATTCCAGCGGCGAGCTCGGCGACGGCACCACGACCAACCGCTCCCGGCCGGCCCCGGTAGCGGGAGGGCTCCGCTTCCGCGCGGTCAGCGTCGGCACCTTCTACACCTGTGGTCTCACCACCGAGAATCGAGCCTACTGCTGGGGCGACAACTTCGAAGGCAAGCTGGGGGACGGCACTACGACCGGGCGTCGGACCCCGAAGGCAGTGGCGGGCGGGCTGGTCTTCCGGCAGGTGCGGGCTGGCCACCTGCACACCTGCGGGGTCACCCCGCAAGACGTCGCCTACTGCTGGGGCTACAACCGATACGGTCAGTTGGGGGATGGCTCGGATCTCAACCGCCGCCTCACCCCATTTCCGGTGGCCGGCGCCAAGCGGTTCAGCCAGGTCACCCCGGGCGGTCTCCATACCTGCGGCGCCACCATCGGCAACCGCGGCTTCTGCTGGGGTTACGGCGGCAGCGGCCAGATCGGCGACGGCAACACCTTTCAACGGCGCAGCCCGAGGGCGGTGACGGGAGGCATCACCTTCCGTGTGGTCCACGCCGCCCTGGGCGAATGGAGCTGCGGCATCACCACGCTGAACAAGGCTTACTGCTGGGGGAACAACGGCAACGGTTACCTGGGCGACGGGACCACGACCCGGCGGCTCACCCCGGCCGCGGTGTCCGGTAACTTCAGTTACCGGGGAATGAGCCCGGGCGCCACCCACACCTGCGGCGTGACCACAGGCAATGCAGGGAAGTGCTGGGGGGAGAACCTCACCGGCCAGCTGGGCGACGGCACCAAGACGCGGAGACTCAGCCCGGTCACGGTGAAGGGCGGTCTCCAGTGGGACGGTATCGCAGCCGGAAGCAGCGGCGGCCACAGCTGCGGCCTCGCCACCGGTGCTCGCGGGTATTGCTGGGGATCCAATTCCTGGGGTCAGGTGGGAGACGGCACCAACGTCGATCGGCTGACGCCCACCCCGGTGGTCGCGCCGTAGCCGGTCATGAGTGGCTAAGCGGCAGCTCCCAGGTCTGACCCACGCACCTAGAAGGCTCGAATCGACCTTCGGGCTGCACCCAACGTGTCTGGAAGGAGAGCGGCATGATCATACGACTTAGCGCCGGCACCGCATTCGCGCTCCTGGCAAGCCTCATCCTGGGTACGCTGGGATGTGGGGAGGAAATCACAGCCCCTGACCGGGATGCCGGAGCGGCGCTCGCCGCAGCCAGTGCGCCACTTGCCTTCCGGCAAACCACTGTCGGTGCCAACCACAGCTGCGGACTCACCACTGGCAACAAGGCCTATTGCTGGGGCGCGAATTCGGGTGGAGAGCTCGGTTTCGGGGGACCGGTGCCGAATCCGGATGGGGACTTCAGCACTCGGCCCGTTCCGGTGGCCGGGGGCCTCAGTTTTCTGACCTTGAGCGCCGGCACCTATCACACCTGTGGCCTGACTACCGCCAACAAGGTGTATTGCTGGGGGCAGAACCTTCAGGCCCAGCTGGGCGACGGCAGCCGAACGCTGAGGCGGAAACCCGTGCCGCTCTCGAGCGGGTTGAGCTTTCGCCAGATCGACGCCGGTCACCAGCACACCTGCGCCGTGACTACGGCCGACGTGGCTTACTGCTGGGGCAACAACTCCTCGGGGCAGCTGGGGGACGGCACCACGCATGGACCGCTGCGCCCGGTGCGAGTGGCGGGTGGCCTGGCGCTGCGGCGAGTGACGGCCGGCGGCTCGCATAGCTGCGGCTCGACCGCGTCCGGCAAGACCTACTGCTGGGGCAGCAACGCTTACGGCCAGCTGGGCGACGGCACCACGACCAGGCGGCTGACCCCGGTAGCGATCAAGGGTAGCCGGCTGTTCCTGCAGCTCAGCGCGGGGAATCTGCACAGCTGTGGCGTCCAGTCGGGCCTGGCCTACTGCTGGGGACGGAACCGGTTCGGAGCGCTTGGGGATGGGACTTTCACTGCGCGTCTGATGCCGGCCGCCGTCGCCGGCGGTCACCAGTTCAAGGGGGTAGCCGCTGGGGCCGAGTACACGTGTGGAGTCAGCACCAGCAGCCTGGCTTACTGCTGGGGCAACGGCGGCTCCGGCCAGCTGGGGGACGGCAATACCAGCAACAACATCGTTCCCGGTCTGGTCTCCGGCGGACTGCACTGGGGATCGGTAAACACCTCAGTAGTGTCGCGCACCACCTGCGGAGTGACCAGCGATAGTCGGGGTTACTGCTGGGGTAACAACTTCCTGGGACAGCTGGGCAATGGTACCAATGGCGGAGTGAGCCTCACACCCAGTGCCGTGGTAGGCCCTTGAGGCGGGCTGCGCCGCGATAGAGGCTCACAGCGTCAGCTCCCAGGTCTGCCCCACGAGGGCTTTCCCGAAGCTGCGATGACGCTCGCTCTTCACCAACCGAAACCCGGCGCGCTGGTACAGGCGCCGGGCTTCCTTTAATACATCGTTGGTCCACAGGGTGAGGGTGCGGTAGCCGGACTCGCGGGCGGCCTCGATGCAGGCGTCGGTCAGGCGAGTGCCGAGACCGTGTCCGCGGGCCCAGGGCTCGACCAGCAGCAGCCGGAGGCGAGCCACTTCGGTAGAGGCCGGCATGAGGAAGACGGAGCCGGCCCGGCGTCCCTCGAGCGTCGCGATCCAGCACCGCTGACCCGGGCTGGAATCGGCGGCGGCGAACTCGCCGACGATCTTTGCGACCAGGCGCTCGAAGTCGGCATCCCAGCCGTACTCCTCCCGATACAGCTCACCATGGCGCTGGACCACCCAGCCGAGATCGCCCGGCTCCGGCGGGCGCAACGCGATCACCGGATCTCTCCGCCGAGGCGGCTCAGCCTCTCCTAACAACTCTTTCACGGTGCCGAGCGAGGCGAGCAGGTGCTGCTTCTCTCCCGGCGACAGCCCGCGAAGCATTCCCGACACTTCCCGGGTGGCTCGGGTATTGAGCACCCGGAAGGCCCGGCGGCCCCGCTCGGTCAGCGAGAGCGCGCGCTCCCTGCGGTCGTGCGGAGACGCGCGAGCGGTGAGCAGCCGGCGCCGGCGCAGCCCCCGGAGGAGCCGGCTCAGGTAGCCCGGGTCCAGGGCCAAGGTATCGGCGATGCTCTTGGCGGTGGATCTGGGATGATGGGCGATCTCGTAGAGGATCCGGACTTCGGTGAGCGAGAAGGGGCTCTGCAGCAGTCCTGCGTTGAGGAGACCCAGCCTCCGGGTGTAGAAGCGGTTGAACTCACGCACCCGGGCGGCGGTGGCGGCGGGAGTGGTCATAATCACCAGCATCGGGCCAATAGTTGCTTTTGTCAACTATCGGGCGGCAGGATTGCTTCGGCCCTCAGGGCGGCCTCGCATGACCTCGGTCGGAAATACGGCCCGCCCGCTTACTCCGGTGTTCGCACGACTCTCTCTACGTCTGCCGATCGATTCCGGATCTCTCCCTCACAGCCATACATCCGATCGCCGCCTGGCGGCGTAGGTCAGTCACGTAACAGTGCTGCTCGCCGGATCACACTCACCCCAGGAGAGCTATGGCCATGCTCACCAGACTGACTTCCCGCCCCCGCGCGCTCGGTCTCGCGCTGCTGATACTCACCGGTGCCGCCGCCGCTGCGGAACTCGCGGTCGGCTCCGACCACCAGGACACGCCCTTCGTGGAGCTGAACCCGAAGACCGACATGACCGATGTGTATGCGTTCCCCGGATCCAGCGCGGGCCGGATTGCGCTGGTCATGGATACCCGGGCCTTTCTCACTCCGGCTCAGGCCCAGGACCCGGCCCAGGGGTCGTTCGACGACGACCTGCTCTACCAGTTCAAGGTCGACAACAATGGCGACGCCAAAGAGGACCGGGTCATCCAGGTGAGCTTCACCGGCGAGGGCGCCGATCAGAAGGTGGAGGTTCGGGCACCGGTCGCGCCGGTGGTGCAGGGCGCCATGCAGAATGTGATCGCGGACGTTACCCCCGCCGTCACCGGTGCGCTCAACACCAACCTGGGAGACCCCAGCGGCATCCAGGTCTTCGCCGGCCCTCGGGACGATCCGTTCTTCCTGGATCTCGAGGCCTTCTTCTGCATCCTGCCCGACCGCAAACCGGTGGGAGGAGCGCTGGCCGGTTCCTGCGCGCTCAGCCCCAACCCGTCGGCGCCGTTCTACTTCCGGAATCCGGCGGTGAACTACGTCAGCGGGTACAACGTGAACGCCATCGTCGTGGAGCTCCCCAGCTCGATGCTCGAGAACGGCGCTCCGGGCAAGCTGGGCATCTGGGGCTCGATCAGCCAGTAAGTCATCTCCGACCCTGAACCGCGAGGAACCCAATCATGCACCTCTGCTCTCCTGCGATGGCCCTGCGCCGTCTGCTGCTCATCTCCGCTCTCACCATACCGGGTCTGGCCCTCGGCGCCTGCAGCGATGACGGCGGCGGCAGTACCGGGCCGGGCACTGCTCGCATGTACAACCAGGTCCAGCGGCTGGGCAATCCGCTGGTGAGTGAGGTCCTGCTGGCCAAGCGGAGCCATGCGACCCACGGCTCGATCGGGCCACAGGATGACGCGCCGGTCATCGGCCCCGAGATCCTCTCCTTCCTTACCGGGCCGGGCAGCGTGGCGGGACGCTCGGCCGACTATGCCAACGTCCTGGGCTCGGTGCTCCTGCCGGACATGCTGGTGGTGCAGACCGACAAGGACACCGCCACCGCCGGCTGGCTGAACTGGGTGGGACTGCCCCCACTCGCCAACGGCTGGGGTGGGCGCCGGCTTCAGGACGATGTGGTCGATCTGGGGCTGCTGGCCATCTTCGGCGACCCGTTTGGCGCCGACCCCTCCGGCGCTGCCGGCAAGGAGGCGCTGACCACGGACAACGTGGCTTCCGACTCGCCGGTCACGGCCACGTTCCCCTATCTGGGTGCACCGAACTGAGGACCAGGATCGCGCGCCGCGGATGGCGGGTCCGATTCTCTCCTACTGCACAAGGGGCCCGTGATTCGTGACGCGCGATTCCCGTCTTGAGATGGAGACCTAGTCATGCGTAAGACTTACTGGTACGGCCTGACACTCATCGGTTTCGCGCTGGTGGCGGCAAGCAGCGGGAGCCCTGCATCGGTCGAACATGCTGGGGCCGGCCCCGTGCCGCACCTGAACCAGTCTCAAATCCGTGATCTCGACATCGAGTTCTACCGCGGGCGGACTGCACGAGATCGGCGGAGCGCCGGAGACTATACCCAGCTTGCCGGACTCTACCTCCAGCGGGCGAGAGAAACTGCTGACAACCAGGACCTGGTGCGGGCCGAAGAGACCGCGCAGCACTCCCTGAGCCTCAGGACGGGCCGCAATTCTGCCGCCTTCGGGGTACTCGCCTCGAGTCTTCTGGGGCAACACCGGTTTGCGGAAGCCCTCGAGGTTGCCCGGCGTCTGCTGGCCGATGACTCGACCTCGATCGCAGCCCGGGGCCTGATTGCGGATGCGCAGCTCGAGCTGGGACAGTACGGCGACGCCGCGAAGATGCTGGGCTCGCTGGCTACCTACCGCTATGACCCAGCGGTGGCGCCCCGGCTAGCCCGCTGGGAGGAGCTGCACGGCAACCCGGAGCGCGCCCGCCAGTTGCTTCGCGCGGCGCGGGACCAAGCCGCCCGCCGGCATGGCATGCCGACCGAGCAGCTCGCCTGGTTCCAGCTCCGGCTGGGGGATCTGGCGCTCCGCTATGGCCGGCTGGGTGAAGCCGAGCGGGAGCTCCGTGCCGGCCTCGACCTGGCACCGGCGGATTACCGGCTGCTCGGCGCGTTATCCCGGCTGGAGCT
Organism: uncultured Gemmatimonadales bacterium; assembly: GCA_965652025.1. GTDB lineage: Bacteria > Gemmatimonadota > Gemmatimonadetes > Gemmatimonadales > GWC2-71-9 > CAVVWJ01. Next base: position 43,735 of record CBFGTM010000023.1, on the reverse strand, counting down.
GAATCGCCATCACTGGGATCAGTCCATCGCGGCGGGCGAGCGGGCCATTGCGATCGCGCTGGATCCCGCGACGCTGGGCGTGCTGAGCGACGCCTACGCCGCCAAGGGCGATAGGGCTCGAGCGGCGGAATACGCTCGCGTCATGGAGACGGCAATCTCGCATCAGCCGGGGCCATACCACCGCGCCTGGAGCCTGTTCCTGTTGGACCACCGGCGCGAGGTGGACCTGGTGCTGGAACAGGCGCGCAAGGATCTGGAGACCAGGAAGGACATTTACGGCTACGACCTGCTGGCGTGGGCGCTGCACCAGGCGGGGCGCCACGCCGATGCATGGGAGATGATGCAGCCAGCCCTGGCGCTGGGAACCCGCGACGCGTCCCTCCTCTATCATGCCGGCGCCATCGAACGAGCCTGGGGAAACGACGGCGCCGCGCGCGCGTTGCTGGAGGCGGCCCTGAAGACCAACCCCCGCTGGCATCCATTCCAGCCCGCTGCGGCCCAGGCCAGCCTGGATTCCATCGCACGCCATCGGTGAGGAGGAACGATGTCCGAGCTGTTCGGGTTTCTCACGCTGGGCTTTCGCCACATCACCGACGCCGGTGCGCTGGACCATATTCTCTTCCTCTTTGCGCTCGCGGCCATTTACCAGCGGCGCGACTGGCGCAATCTGCTCTGGGTGATCACCGCATTCACCGCCGGCCATTCGGTGACTCTGGCGCTGGCCGTGACCGGGGCGCTCACCATTCCCACGCCCCTGGTGGAGTTCCTCATCCCGGTCACGATCGCGGTCACCGGCATCGAGAATCTGCTGGTGCGCGACCGGAATAGGGCACTGCTGCGGGGCCGCTATCGGCCGGTCTTTGCGGCGGTCTTCGGCCTGGTCCACGGGTCGGGCTTCGCCAACTACCTGAAAAGCCTCTTCACCGGCTCCGTGCTGGTGCCCCTGCTCGGGTTCAATCTGGGAATCGAGGCGGGCCAGCTGGTCGTGTTGGCCGGCGCCGGACTCATGCTGTTCACGGTGGATGGAATCGTGGGCCATCGTTCGAGAGTGGTGTCGGTCTCCACCGCGGTGGTGCTGGTAGCGCTGCGGCTCGCCGCCGAGCGGGCCCCGTGGTAAGCGGCTGGGCCCGGGCCCTGTGCGTCGTTTGCCTGTTGGGCGGCGCCACCCACCCGATCCACACCACGGCCACTGAAGTGGTGCAGGAGGCGGACGGCAGGACGGTTCGGATCGAGGTGCGGCTGTTCCCCGACGACCTCGCGGCCGCGATCGGGGCGGGCTGGGAGACGCCTGCCGCCGATTCCCTGATGCGGGCCTACGTTGCCTCGCACCTCACTCTGAGCGACCGTGGAGGAGAGCCGCTCTCCCTCCAGTGGACTGCGGCGGACCGGCTGGGCGACGTGGTGCGGGCGCACCTCCGGGCCACCGTGCCGGGAGGGCTCGCCGGCGCCCGGATCAGGAATGGTCTCCTCTGCGACCGCTTTCCGGACCAGGTGAACGTGGTGCGCGCGACCTATGATGGCCGCAGCGCCACTCTGCTCTTCACCCCGGGCGACCCAGCCAAGCCGCTTCCATGACGGCCGTCGGTGCTTGTGGACCCATGCCGGCGGGGTATAGTGTGTGCCTTATGCCCAGGGCAACGGGTACCACATTGCCGGCGGCCGACCAGGATCTGATCGGGCGCGCCGGAAGCGGCGACCAGCGAGCGTTGGCCAGCCTCTACGACCGGTACAGCCGAGTGCTGTACGCCGTCGCCTACCGGATCGTGGGGCAGCAGGCCGACGCAGAGGACGTCGTGGCCGAGTCGTTCGCCCAGGCCTGGCGTGAGGCGTCCCGGTTCGAGGGCGCCCGCGGCTCAGTGGCGGCCTGGCTCACGATGATCGCCCGCAGCCGGTCGCTGGATCTGGTGCGGGCGCGATCCCGCCGGACCCGTCACACCGACTCGGCGGCAGCCGAGCGGCCCGGAGTCTCGCCCGCCATGGGCGACTGGCGATCCGAACCCGGTGAGACCTTGGATCACATGGAGCGGCGGGAACAGGTTCGGCGGGCGTTGGCCAGCCTGTCGCCGCCGCAGCGAGAGGCGATCGAGCTGGCCTACTTCGAGGGGCTGACGCAGTCGGAGATCGCTACCCGGCTGCGAGAGCCGCTGGGCACGGTCAAGACTCGAGTGCGCCTGGGTATGGAGAAGCTGCGCGAATCTTTGAGTCCGTTTTACTACGAGCGAGGCCAGTGAGCCACCAGCCCGACTCTGCCCGTGAGCTGGCCCCCGCCTATGCCTTGGGCGCTTTGGATCCCGAGGAGGCCCGGGAGTTCGAGGCGCTGCTCGCTACCTCTCCAGAACTCCGCCGGGAGGTCGACGAGTACCGCGAGGTGGCCGCGCTACTGGCGCTGGCCGGTCCCGATGCCTCGCCCGGCGACGAACTGCGCGCCCGGGTGCTCGACCGGATCGACCGGGAGAAGACCCGGTCAATCGATCAGCGCCGGCGCGGGTCACCAGCCCCTCGCGCGCTCTGGGGAGCGCTGGCGGCGAGTCTCCTGGTGACCTTGGGTCTGGGCGCCGCACTGATCTCGCAGCGCGGGGACCTGTCGCGCCTGGAGCAGAGTCTCAGTGACAGCCGGGAGCAGCTCGCTGGGCGGGAGGCGACGCTGAATGCCATTCTCGAGCCCGGCGTCGAGCTCTACCAGCTCAGCGCCAGCGGTGATCCCGAGCCCGGCATCCAGCTCTTCTGGGATCGGGCGCGCAATCGGGCAATGGTGCACGGGTTCCGGCTCAAGCCGGTGCCCCAGGGGAGAGCTTATCAGCTCTGGTTCATTAGAGACGGGAAGCCGGTGCCGTCTGTCACCTTCAAGCCCGAGTCGACCGGGCGGATGACAGTGGAACAGGTTCCAGTTCCGACGGGGGGGAAGGTGAGCGCCGCCGCGGTCACCCTGGAGCCGGAGACCGGATCCCAGCAGCCCACCTCGCCCATCCTGCTGGTGGGGTCACTGGGCAAGACGTAGGAGTCAGTCTCGCTTTCTCACGCTGCCTTTCTTCCAGAACGGCCGGCCTACCACCTCTGCAGCCATGCGCTCGCCTCGCATCTCCACTTCGAACTGGGTTCCGGTTTTCGCCGCAGCCGCTGGGAGATAGGTGGTACCGATGGCGACGCCGAGCGAGGGGCTCATGGTCCCGCTGCGCACCAGGTCCACTTCCCGGCCCTCGTAGTAGACCGGATAGCCGTGGCGCGGGAAGCCTCTCCCTTTGAGCTGAAAGCCGACCAGCTTGCGGGTGACGCCCCGCAGCTTCTGCGACTTGAGCGCGGCGTCGCCGGTGAAGGGGCAGCCCTTGTCCAGCTTCACGATCCAGCCGAGACCGGCCTCCAGCGGCGTGGTGGTGTCGTCGATCTCGTTGCCATAGAGGGCATACGCCATCTCCAGCCGGAGCGAGTCCCGGGCGCCGAGTCCGATGGGAGCGGCGCCGGCCTTCACTAATCCCTCCCAGATCGGAATGGTATCGCGGTCCCGGCAGTACAGCTCGAAGCCATCCTCGCCGGTATACCCGGTGCGGGAGATGAAGCACTCTGCGTTGGCTACCCGGCCCACCACGAAGTGATAGTACGCGATGCTTCCGAGATCGGTGCGGGTGAGCGGCTGGAGCAGGGACTCGGCCTGCGGGCCCTGGATGGAGAGCAGGCCGACGTCGCCGGAGATGTCCTTGAGCCGCACGTTGGCGCCGCCCTTCTGGTCGACGATGTGCTCCCACGCCTTGGCGGTGTTGGAGGCGTTGACCACGATCATGAGCTTGTCGTCGAACCGGTAGACGGTGCAGTCGTCGACGAACGTCCCCTCGGGCGTAAGGATCCCGGAGTACTGCACCGCACCCGCTTCCAGCGCCCCCACGTCGTTGCAGGTAATCCGGTTGACGAACGCGTTGCGGTCGGGGCCGGTGATCTCGAACTCGCCCATGTGGGAGACATCGAACACACCGGCACCGGTTCGCACCGCATGATGCTCGGCGAGAATCCCGGTGGGGTACTGCACCGGCATTTCCCATCCGGCAAAGGGGACCATCTTGGCGCCCAGTTTCTTGTGGGTGTCGTATAAAGCGGTGCGTTTCAGTGCCGGCGCGGTAGTCATCACGATCGGCCTCGCGGCCCGCGGGGCGATCCCGTGGCACTGCTGCGGGATTGCTTCGGGCGCTTCGCCGCCCTCGCAATGACTGCATCCCTGCTTCCCCGCTTCCCCGCTTCCGCGTCGGTCATCAACGTCGCCATGATTGCCTTCTGAACGTGGAGCCGGTTCTCAGCCTGGTCCCACACCTTCGACTGGGGACCCTCGATCACCGCCTCGGCCACCTCCTCCCCCCGGTGGGCCGGCAGGCAATGCAGGAAGATGGCCTTGGGGTTGGCGGTGCGCATCAGGTTCTCGTCTACCATGTATCCCTTGAAGGCGCGCTCCCGCTCGGCCTGTTCTTCCTCCTGGCCCATCGATGCCCAGACGTCGGTGTTGATCACATGGGCCCCGTGCACCGCCTCCTCCGGCTCGGTGGTCACAGTGATTCTTGCCTTGGACCGGTTTCGCTGCAGAATCTCCGCGTTGGGCTCGTAACCTTTGGGGCAGGCCAGCCGGAGCTCGAACCCCAGCCTTCCCGCCGCCTCGATCCAACTGTTAGCCATGTTGTTGCCGTCGCCCACCCAGGCGACCACCTTGCCGTCCCATCCGCCGAGCGTTTCCCGCACGGTGAGCAGGTCGGCCATGACCTGGCAGGGATGCAACAGGTCGGTCAGTCCGTTGATGACCGGGATCGAGCCGTAGCGGGCCAGCTCCTCGACGTCCGCATGATCGAAGGTCCGGATCATGATCCCGTCGAGATAGCGGGAGAGCACCCGCGCGGTATCACGGATCGGCTCACCACGTCCCAGCTGGATATCCCGGGAAGAGAGGAACAGGGCGTGGCCGCCGAGCTGGTAGGCGCCGACCTCGAAGGAGACCCGGGTGCGGGTAGAGCTCTTGGCGAAGATCATCCCCAGCGTCTTGCCGGCGAGCGGCTTTTCCCGGTAGCCGCCCCGCTTCATGCGAGAGGCCAGGTCGAATACAGCGAGCAGCTCAGCCGGGGAGAAATCGGGGATGGCCAGAAAGTGCCGGGGAGGAGCCATAGCGGTGGGGATTGTAGTGGAAGCTTTGGGCTTAGGCAATCGTCGGAGATTCCGCCGCACAATGATTGACGGAAGCACCGCCCGGCGTACGTTCTGACGTGGCCATTCGCCTTGGGGGAACGCTCATCGCGTGCGTCCTCGCCGGAGCAGCCCGGGCTCCGGCGCAGCAAGTGACCGTCGTGCGTGCGGCCCGGATGGTCGATGTGGTCAAGGGCCAGCTGGTGTCGCCTGCCGTTCTCGTCGTGGCCGACGGCAAAATCCGAAACATCGGCTCCGACGATCTGCCCTCCCACGCCCGCTCGATCGATCTGGGTGACCTGACGCTGCTACCGGGTCTGATCGACATGCACACCCACCTCACCGGCGATCTGGGCGCCGACTGGGTTATCCGACCGGTTCGGGAGCTGCCCGCCGATGCCGCGCTCCGCGGTGCAAGCAACGCCCGCAAGACTCTGCTGGCCGGCTTCACCACGGTGCGCGACGTAGGCGCGGGCGGCTTCTCCGACGTCTCGCTGATGAAGGCGATCGATGCCGGGTGGGTCGAAGGCCCCCGGATCATCCCGTCGGCTCACGCGATCGGCATCACCGGGGGGCACTGCGACGACACCGGGTGGGCCCCCGGGATCAGAGAGCTGGATTACCGCAGCGGTGTGGCCGATGGGGTGGACGAGGTGGTGCGAGCGGTGCGCTATCAGGTCAAGCACGGCGCCAGGGTAATCAAGGTGTGCGCCACCGCCGGGGTGCTCTCGTTCGAAACAACGCTCGGCGCCCAGCAGCTGAGCGACGCTGAGCTCCAGGCGGTGGTGCAGGAGGCATCACGCCATGGGCTCAAGGTCGCGGCGCACGCGCACGGCACCGAGGGCATTATCGCTGCCGTCAAAGCCGGGGTCGCCTCGATCGAGCACGGCTCGATCTTGAGCGACGAGGCGATCGATCTGATGAAGCGTCGCGGCACGTATCTCGTCCCCACGGCGTATTTGCTCACCACCTTCAGGTTCGACAGTATGCCGCCCCCCATCGCTGCCAAGGCGCGCCAGGTGATTCCTCTGGCGCAGGCGAGCCATCGCCGGGCCATCAAGTCGGGGGTCAAGATCGCATTTGGCACCGACGCGTCCGTTTATCCCCACGGCGAGAACGCTCGGGAGTTTGCGGTGTATGTCGGTTACGGGATGCGGCCCCCGGACGCGCTCCGAACCGCCACCGTCAATGCCGCCGACCTTCTGGGTGTCACCGATCGCGGGGTTATTGGGGAGGGGAAACTGGCCGACCTGATCGCGGTGCGGGGGAATCCGCTGGAAGACGTGAAGGTGCTACAGCAGGTGCTCTGGGTGATGAAGGGCGGGATGGTCTTTAAGTCACCATGAGATGTCAGAGTATGTACCTCCTCAAATCGTCGTCGCTGATGATCCGGGCCAGCCGCTCCCGGACGTTGGCAGCGTCGAACACGATCCGTTTTTCCGGATAATCGGGCAGCTCGAACAGCACGTCCTCCATCAGGGCCGCCATGACGGTGTGCAGCCGCCGCGCCCCGATGTTCTCCATCCGGTCGTTGGCCATGAAGGCGACCCGGGCCACTTCCGCAATCCCGTCCGGCGTGAACTCCAGCTCGGCACCTTCGGCCATCACCAGGGCCTGGTATTGCTTGGTCAGCGCGTTCTCCGGCTCGGTCATGATCCGGACGAAGTCCTGCTCGGTGAGGGAGGAGAGCTCCACCCTGATGGGGAAACGGCCCTGGAGCTCGGGGATCAGATCCGACGGTTTGGAGACGTGGAAGGCGCCGGCGGCAATGAAGAGGATGTGGTCGCTGCGGACGTAGCCGTAGCGGGTCTGGACGGTCGAACCTTCGACAATGGGAAGGAGATCGCGCTGGACCCCCTCACGGGAGACGTCGGGACCGCCGCCCTGGCCCCGCTCGCCGGCGATCTTGTCGATCTCGTCGATGAAGATGATGCCGTGGTTCTCCACCCGGTCGAGCGATTCGTTCACCACGTCATCCATGTCCACCAGCTTCTTCAGCTCCTCGTCGATCAGAATCCGCCGGGCTTCCGGGACTTTCACCTGCCGCCGCTTCTTACGCTTGGGTAGCATGTCCTGGAGCATCTCGGTGAAGTTGATGTCGGCGCCCACCCCCTCGAGTCCCTGCGGAGGTTGGATTAGCTCCATCATGGGGTAGCCCTGCTGCTGCACCTCGACCTCGACCTCCCGATCGTCCAGCTGCCCCTCGCCCAACATGGTTCTGAGCTTCTCCCGCGAGCGGTGCCGCCGGTCTTCCTCGGCGCTGGGGGCCTTTTCGGACTTGGCCTGGCCGCTGGAAGAGACCACGAACACGGAGCTCGCTTCCGGCCTCTCCGGCTTGTCCGTCCTCTCGGGCGGCGCCGGCGCGGCAGGAAGCAGGAGGTCGAGCAGGCGCTCGTCGGCTCGCTGTTCCGCCTGGGGGTAGACCTCGTCCTCCCGCTCAGTGCGCACCAGGTTGATGGCCGAGTCCACCAGATCCCGCACCATGGACTCGGCATCCCGTCCGACGTAGCCCACTTCGGTGAACTTGGAGGCCTCTACCTTGATGAAGGGCGCCCCGGAGAGCCGGGCCAGCCGGCGGGCCACCTCGGTTTTGCCGACGCCGGTGGGACCGATCATGATGATGTTGTAAGGCGTGATCTCATCCCGGATGTCGTCCGGAGCCTGGGCTCGGCGCCAGCGGTTTCGCACCGCAATGGCGACCGCCTTCTTGGCTGACTCCTGGCCCACGATATAGCGGTCGAGCTCCGCCACGATCTGTCGCGGCGGCATCTCCTCCAGCCAGGGCATGGGTGAGGTCGGGGGGGACGGCTCCTGGGGGAGAGTCAGTTCCTTGGCGGGCTCGGTCATTCTGTAAAGGTAAGCTGTGAGCGGTGAGCTTACCGCTTACCGTCTCCAGGCAGCTCCAGAATTGTGACATTCCGATTGGTGAAGACGCAGATATCGGCAGCGATCTCGAGCGATCGCTGGACGATGTCGCGCGCCGAGTGATTCGCCTCAGGCAACAGGGCCCGGGCGGCAGCCAGGGCGAAGTTGCCGCCGGACCCGATGGCCACGATGCCGTCGTCAGGCTCGATCAGCTCGCCCGAGCCACTCAGGAGAAAGCTGTGCTCCAAGTCGGCCACCACCAGCAGGGCCTCGAGCCGGCGGAGCACCCGGTCGCTGCGCCAGTCCTTGGCCAGCTCGACCGCCGCGCGGGGGAGATTGCCGGGATAGCGATCCAGCTTCTCCTCGAACTTTTCGTACAGTGTAAGGGCGTCGGCAACGGAGCCGGCAAAGCCGGCCAGAACCTTGCCGCCCTTGAGTGCGCGCACCTTGTTCGACTGCGATTTGACGACGGTCTCGCCGATGCTCACCTGGCCGTCACCGCCCAGTGCCACTCGACCGTTCTTTCGAACGCCTAGAATGGTCGTTCCGCGAATACTGGTCATTAGTCCTCAAAAAGGGTGCTGCTACGCTCTCGGATGAGCCTGGTTGTACACCTTCTTTAGTCTTTCTACGCTCGTGTGAGTGTAGACCTGGGTGGTGCTGAGCGAGGCATGCCCGAGGAGCTCCTGCACCGCCCGCAGGTCCGCCCCGGCATCGAGCATGTGGGTAGCAAAGGTGTGGCGCAGCGAGTGGACCCGTAAGCCGTCGCCGCCGATGGCGTCGAACATTCGGTGCACGATCCGCTGGATGCCCCGGGGGGCCAGCCGCTTGCCCCGCTGGCTCAGGAACACCGCCCGGCGGTCGCTATGCCTTTTGCCGGCCAGCTGCTCTCGATGCTGAAGATAGCGCCGCAGCGCGAGCACGGCCCGCGACCCGACCGGCACGATCCGCTCCTTCCGCCCCTTGCCGCGAACCTTCACCTGGTCGGAGAGCAGATCCAGGTCGTCGAGATTCATCCCACTCAGTTCGGAGAGCCGGATCCCGGTCGAGTAGAACAGCTCGAGAATGGCGAGGTCGCGGGTTGGCAGCAGCTCGTCACCCCCGGCCCGCTGCTCCGCCCAGGCGAACAGCTGCTCCGTCTGGGATCGGTCCAGGTAGGTGGGCAGGCGTTTGTCCAGTTTGGGCACCCGGGCAGCGCGGGCCAGCGTGTTGGGGACGCCGTGATGCTCCTGGAGGTAGCGGTAGAAGCTCCGAATGGCGGAGAGTGCCCGGGCCGCGCTGCGCTTGGAGAGGCCGCGACGCTGCTGCTCGCCGAGGAAGCCGCGAAGCCCCAGCCGGTCCACGGTACGCCAGTCCCAGCTGCCGTAGTGCCGGTTGCAGAACTCAGTGAAGGCGTCAAGATCCCGCGCGTACGCCTTTACCGTATGGGGCGAGACGTCGCGCTCCTTCTCGAGATGGGTTAGGTATTCGGTGATTTCGCTCCGCCGAGACATAAGGCTCCGTTCTCAACACTGGCGTGGTCCTCCTCCGGCGCTGCAGCACTTGCCGAACAGCCCCACCTCTAGTCTACGACCAACGCTCTTGGTCGCATGATCCCGATCTCTTCCAGCCACGCTGCGAAATCCACCTGCGCCCGCTCGACCAGGAGCTCTTTCTTCCGATCCTTCTTTAGCTTCCCTGCCAGCGGCTCCAGTAACCCGAAATTCGCATTCATCGGCTGGAAGTGCTTGGGATCCGCTTCACGCAGGTAGCGGTACAATCCGCCGAGCATCGTGCTCGGGGGCGGAACCGCAGGCGGCAACCCCTCGAGCCGGCGCGCCAGGTTTATTCCGGCCAGGATGCCGGTGCCTAGAGACTCGGTGTAGCCCTCCACGCCGGTGATCTGGCCGGCAAAGAACAGCCGGTCATTGCCGCTCGCTGTGAGGCCGAGACCCAGACTGGCCGGGCTGTTGATGTAGGAGTTCCGATGGATGCTTCCGTAGCGGAGAAACTCCGCCGAATCGAGTCCCGGGATCATCCGAAACACCCGCTGCTGTTCCGGAATTCGAAGCCGGGTCTGGAATCCCACCAGGTTCCACATCTGTCCGGATTGGTCCTCCCGACGGAGCTGCACCACGGCATGAGGCTCCCGGCCGGTTTTCGGGTCCGCCAAGCCGACCGGCTTCATGGGCCCGAAGCGCAGCGTCTCTCGCCCTCGGCGAGCCATCTCCTCTACTGGGAGGCATCCCTCGAAGTATGGCACCTGATCGAAGTCATGGCCCTGGAACTGGTCGGCCTCGATCAACGTGTCGATGAACCGCACGTATAAGGCCGCATCCATCGGCGCATTCAGATAGTCGTCACCCCCGCCCTTACCGTAGCGGGAGCGCAGGTACAGCCGATCCAGATCCAGTGATTCGGCCGAGACGATTGGGGCGATGGCGTCGTAAAACGCAAGTGCCGATGAGCCCAGACGGACTCCGATGGCTGCCGCCAGGCCCTCCGATGTGAGGGGGCCGGTGGCGATCACGCCGATATCCGGCAGCTCGGCCACTTCCTCTCGAACCAGGGTGATGTTGGGATGGGAGGTGACGCGCTCATGCACTGCCCGGGAGAACAGCTCCCGGTCCACCACCAGCGCCGTGCCTCCGGGTACCCGCACCGCGTCGGCACAGGGAAGCAGCAGGCTACCCAGCGCCCGCAGCTCGGCCTTGAGCAGGCCGTGGGCGTTGGTCAGATCTTCCGATTTAAAGGAGTTGCTGCAGACGATTTCGGCGAGCCGGTCGGTCTGGTGAGCCGCGGTTGGGGTGCCGGGCCGCATCTCGTAGAGCGTGACCCGGATACCGCGTTCTGCCAGGGCCCAGGCGGCCTCGGAGCCGGCGAGGCCGCCGCCAACGACGGTGGCGCTCAGCCCGGGGGGGACCGTCACCCCAGGGCAACCTCCTCGGGTTCGGCGATTACGATGCGATGCCCACACTTAAGACACTTCCTGGTTTCGCCTTCGGCCTTGCTGATCTTCTTCTCCATGCCGAGCCAGCCGCAGTTGGGACAGGTCTCGGGAACCGGCCGGTTCCAGGTGGAGAAGTCGCATTCGGGATAGCGGAGACAGCCCCAGAACGACTTGCCCCGCTTGGTGCGGCGCTCGGTCAGGTCTCCGGTGTCGCATTTGGGACACTTGAGTCCCATGGGAATCGAGCGGGTGCCCTTGCACTTGGGATAGGTGGTACAGGCCAGGAACTCGCCGAAGCGTCCGGTCTTGATCACCATGGCCGAGCCGCAGAGATGGCACTTTTGATCGCTGGGCCGGTCCGGAACCTTCACCTTCTTGAGCGACTTCACGTAGTCGCAGGTGTCCTTGTACTTGAGACAGGCCAGGTAGGGGCCGAAACGGCCGGTCCGGAGCTCGATCGGAGAGCCGCACTTGGGACAGCGCTCCTTGGCCAGCTCCTCGGGATTGAGGCCGTGCGCGTCGGCCACCAGGGCCTTCATATCAACCGCGTCCAGCGCCTTGGTGAAAGGCCCGTAGAAGTCCTGCAGCACCCGCTGCCAGGCCAGCTCGCCATCTTCGATCCGATCCAGTTCTTCCTCCATCTCGGAGGTGAACTCGACGTTGAAGATCTCGGGGAACCTGCTCACCATGATCTTCTCCACCAACTCGCCCAGCTCGGTGGGGAAGAATCGGCGCTGATCCACCCGCACGTACTCCCGCGTCGAGAGGGTGGAGATGATGGCACTGTAGGTGGACGGTCGGCCGATGCCGAGGCGCTCCAGCTCCTTGACCAGGCTGGCCTCGGAATAGCGCGGTGGCGGCTCGGTGAAGTGCTGATTGGGAGTGATCTCCCGCACCTCGACCTGGTCGCCCTGCTCCAGCGGCGGAATGGGAGAGAGGTCGTCCATGGTCTTCCCCTCTTCCTTCTCCCGGCCCTCGGTGTAGAGCACGTGGTAGCCGTCGAACACCAGGACCGAGCCGGAAGCGCGGAAGAGGTATTGGCCCAGATCGAAGTCCACGATAGTCATGTCGTAGACCGCCGGTGTCATCTGGGAAGCGACAAACCGCTGCCATATGAGCTGGTAGAGCCGGTATTGGTCGGGCTCGAGATACGGCTGCACCTCCTCCGGCCGGCGGCGGACGTCGGTGGGCCGGATGGCCTCGTGGGCGCCCTGCACCCGGGCATTCTTCTTGGCGCTGTACCGGTTGGGCTCGGCCGGGAGATACGGCTTGGCGTAGTTCTTCTTTATGAAGCTGCGGACCGCCCCGATGGCCGTGTCCGACACCTGGGGCGAGTCGGTGCGCATGTAGGTGATGAGACCGACCGGTCCCTCTTCGCCGATGTCGCGCCCCTCATACAGGTCCTGGGCCGCGCGCATGGTACGGCGGGAGGAGAAGCCCAGCTTCTTGGCGGCTTCCTGTTGCAAAGTGCTGGTGGTGAAGGGAGCGCCCGGATTCTTCTTCCGGTTCCGCTTCTCGACCTTGGTAACGATGAAGGGCTTCTGCCGGACCGCTTCCACCACCGCGCGAGCATCGGCCTCGGAACCCAGCTGAGGCTTGTGCCCACCGACCTTGGCGAGTGCCGCCTCGAAGGTCTGTCCGCCCTTGGCGCAGAGGGCCTCGATGGTCCAGTACTCCTGGGGCTTGAAGGCGCGGATTTCCCGCTCGCGCTCGACGATGAGCCGGAGGGCAACAGTCTGTACCCGGCCGGCCGACAGCCCGGTCTTGATGCTGTGCCACAGAATGGGGCTGGCCTTGTACCCGACCAGCCGGTCGAGAATCCGCCGGGCCTGCTGGGCATCGACCTTCCGGTCGTCGATCTTCCCCGGATCGCGGAGGGCCTCCTGGATGGCCTCTTTGGTGATCTCGTGAAAGAGAATGCGATGAGTGCGAACGCTGCGAGGCAGGCCGGCCTTGAGCTGGTCGGCTACGTGCCAGGCGATGGCCTCGCCCTCGCGGTCGGGGTCGGTGGCGAGATAGATGGCTGATGCGCCCTTGGCCGCCTTCTTCAGCTCGGTGAGGGTCTTGGTCTTGCCCTTGATGGTGACGTACTTGGGCTCGAACCCGTTCTCCACGTCGACGCCGAGCTCGCGGGTAGGCAGGTCACGGAGGTGGCCGATGGTGGCTTTGACGTCGTACCCGGAGCCCAGGTACTTCCCGATGGTCTTGGCCTTGGTGGGCGACTCGACGATGACGAGGGCTGGACGTCCGTCCCCGCCGCGGGTGCGGGCGCCGTTGCTCTTGGCGCGACTCACCTTCGCGGCGCGAGTGGGCGCAGACGGAGCAGCGGCCTTGGCTGAGCTGCTGCTCCGCTCGGGGCCTCTCCGTCCCGTCTTGCCAGACCTTCCGGTCCTTCTCGTCCTTCTTTCTCTCGTCGCCATAGCTCCAGTGTAAGTACCCCGGTCACCGGGGAATCAAAGTCTCGCGGTAGCAAGAAACCCGCACCTCCGGGCCAAATGCAAGCATTCGGTCTTTGCGAGGGCGGCTACGCAGGCCGGGCAAGCCAGCCGCCATGTTTTCGCGCCAGAGCCATCACCTCCGCTGCTACCGCCTCTGCCGGCACGCTTTCGCTGCTGACCTGGTGGTGCGCCTGGAGATAGAACGGCTCCCGCTCCTGCAGCAGCGCCCGCATCTTCTGCCCCGGATCCACCCCCGCCAGCAAGGGCCGGGCCTCACCCTGTTCGCTGCGCTTGGCAGCTGTCCCCGCCCCGCACTTGAGATAGATAGTCAGGCAGGACGGCTTGGCCGCATTCAGCTGACCGGGCTGGGCGGCCCAGCCGCCACCCGGAACGATCACGCAGGGATCGCCGCCCAGGGCCGCGGTCACGGCGTCCCGCTCCATCTCCCTGAACTTGGCCTCTCCCACCATCCCAAAGATCTGCACGATCGGCATTCCCATCTGGCGCGATAGCAGGCCGTCGATATCGATGACCTTGGCGCCCAGTGCCTCGGCCACCAGCTTGCCGACGGCGCTCTTGCCCGATCCGGGCAGGCCCACGAGGACGAGGTGCCGCGGCATCAGATGGTCTCTCCCGAGCTGCGCAGCTCGGTCCAGCGGGAGCCGAGCGCCGCCACGTAGCCGTCGTAGTTCCGCCGCATCTCGTTGAGCGAGTCGCCCCCAAACTTCTCCAGCATGGCGTCGGCCAGGGCCAGGGCCACCACGGCTTCGGCGATGACTCCCAGAGCAGGTACTGCGGTTATATCCGACCGTTCGCTCACCGCCTTGGCCGGCTGTCCCGAGGAGAGATCGACTGTTGCCAGGGGGGACATCAGGGTGGAGATGGGCTTCATCGCTACCTTAACAACTACGGGTTCCCCGGTGGTAATTCCCCCCTCCAGGCCGCCGGCATTGTTGGTGGGCCGCCGGAAGCCACCCCGCGGGTCAGCATCCCCGCGTCCCCGCGTCCCCACCTCCCCCCCAGTAATCGGATCGTGGACCTGGGATCCGGGCCGCCGGGCCGCCTCGAAGCCCATGCCGATTTCGACCCCCTTCACCGCCGGAATAGACATCAGCATGCCCGCCAGGCGGCCATCGAGCTTGCGGTCCCAGCTCACGTGGCTACCCAACCCGACCACCACACCCCGGGCCACGACCTCCACCTCGCCACCCAGGGTATCGCCGGCCTGCTTGGCCGCGTCGATCCGCCGGATGATCTCGGCCTCGAGCTTCGAATCCAGCACCCGGATCTCCGACTGATCGGAGGCCGGATTGAGCGGCACCGGGAGCTCGACCCGGGGGACCTGGATGCCACCGAGGGAGATCACGTGGCTTCCGATCTCGACGCCGAACTCATCGAGCAGCCGCTTGGCCAGCGCGCCGGCGGCCACCCGGGCGGTGGTCTCTCGCGCACTGGCGCGCTCGAGGATGTCGCGCCCGTCCACCCGGTCGTACTTGAGCACACCGGCCAGATCGGCGTGGCCCGGCCGGGGCCGGGTTACCCGCCGCCGCCGCAGCTCGCCGGTGGAGGAGGTCGCCTCGTAGGCCATCACGTCCTCCCAGTTGGCCCAATCCCGGTTGGCAATGAGCATCGCCACTGGAGACCCCAGCGTCTCTCCCGCGCGCAACCCGGAGAGCCACTCGATCCGGTCCCGCTCGATCTTCATCCGAGCTCCGCGTCCGTATCCCTGCATCCGCCGGGCGAGCTCCCGATCCACCCAGTCCGCAGTGACTGGCAGACCGGCGGGCAGGCCCTCAACGATGGCGACGAGGGCCTTGCCGTGCGATTCGCCCGCGGTGGTGAATCGGAGCATGGGCAGTCCAGTCTGGGAGGGTTCGTGGGTACCCTCATTCTAACGAACGAGCCCGGCATGCGCCGGGCTCGTCGATTCTTCAGATCCTTCCAGGCGTCATTCATCCTGGCCTACGCCATCGTCTATGATGCGAGGCGTCACCAGGATAATGAGGTCCCGGCGATTCTCCTCGCTGCGGCTGAAGCTGAACAGCCGGCCGATGATCGGGAGACCCGAGAGCAGCGGGATACCGGTCCGGCCGCTCTTGACCTCGGTGACTGTCAGACCACCGATGACCGCAGTTTCACCGTCGTTCACCAGCAGTTGGTTCTCGGCGCGCTGGGTCTGGAACACATAGCCCAGGTCGGTCTGGGCCACCGGCTGAATGGAGGAGCGCTCGGTGTGCAGCTCCATGGCGATCTGGCGGTTGCTGGTGACGTGCGGCGTCACCGTCAGCCGGATACCAGTCTCCTTGAAGGTCACGTTGGCCTTGGCATCGCCACCACTGGCGCTCGAGGCGTCAATAACGCGGACCGGCGTCTCTTCACCGACGAGAATGTCGGCCTTCCGGTTGTCCAGCGTGGTGATGACCGGCTCGGCCTGAATATCGGAGAGGTCTGCCCGCTCGACCGCGCTGAGGAACGAGGTGAGGGTGAACCCACCGATCGCGGTGGAGAAGATCAGATCGATGGCCGACGAGGCCACTACCCCGTTGGCGTTGCCAAGGGCGGAGAGCGAGTTGCCGCCCAGATCCACGATGTTCACGTCGGGATCATAGTTGTCACCCGTTGTGGGATCGCAGCAGCGCTGCACCAGCTTGTTGAAGAACTGGTTCTGGTTGCCCAGGTCGTACTTGACACCCAGCTCCTCGATATCGGTCCGGTCCACGAACACCAGCTTGGCCTTGATCGAGACCTGCGGCGTGCGAACATCGAGCCCGTGCACGAACTCGGTCAGGGGTCCGATCCGGCTGCGAGTGTCGGTAATGATGAGCGAGTTGGAGTTATCGTCGGCAATCACCTTGCCCCGGCCCTTAGTCAGGCTGCCCTCGAGGCTCTTGGTCAGCTCCTTAGCCTTACCGTAGTTGATTCGGACGATGGCGGTCTCCAGCGGCTCCAGCGAATCCAGCGAAGCGAGAGCCGAGGGGTTGTCTACCCGGATGATGCCGCCGGCCATCTCCTGAGCAGAGAGTCCCTGCGCTGCCAGAATGGCCTGGAACGCCTGGGGCCAGGGCTGATTCCGGATCTCGGCCGTCACCTCACCCTTGATGTCCTTGCCCAGGATGATGGTGCGCCCGCTGAAGGCGGCGAAGCCGGCCACGACGTCGGCGATGTTGGCGCGGTCCCAGACCACCGTGATCCGGGGCTCCTCGTAGTTGTTGGCACGGGCCAGGCGGCTGGCCGGCAACCGGACTTCGGGCTCACCCCGCGGGGCCGCCGGCTTGGCGGCAGTCCGCTTGCCAGACTGAGGGCCGTTGGAGGACCAGCCCAGGAAGGACTGATCAGTGCCAAAGGACACCCGGATGGCATCGGTGACCCGCTCCACGTGGTAGTCCAGGGGACGGTCAAGGTGCAGAACGATCCGGACCACGTTGGGCTCGAACTGGGAGTAGCGGAGGTTGACCAACCCGCCACGCTTCACTCCATCGTACATGGCAACCGGATTGCCCTTGAGCTTGGCGCCGACCACGTCCAGCACCAGCCGGCTCGGGTTCTCCAGCATGAAATCGCGGACCTCGACAGCGCCGCGCACATTGATCAGGACATCGGCGCGTCCGGGTGAGGCTTGGACACTGACGCCCGTGACCTCTCCGCTCGCGGGGCCATCCGCGTGCGCCGCGGAGGTCACTCCGAAGATCGCTGCGGTGGCGACCATCAGGCGATAGAATCGGGTCATGGGGTTACGTCCTCCTGCTTCCGGAGAGAAAGGGTTTCCTGGCGCTCAAAACCGAAGTCTTCGATCATGAATACCACGTCCCGTTCACGGATTTGCACCAGGCGCGAGCGGCCGACCTGGTCACCGGCACGGAGCTTGTGACGCTTGCCTCCGTCCTTCTCCCGGAACACGGCGATGCTGGCATCGGGTGCCCGCAAGTTCTGGTAGATCCCCACCAATTGGAGATCGGCCAGCTCGGGACCGTTCTTGGCCATGTTCAAGAGCGAGTTGAAAGGATCGCGGGAGGCGCCGGAGTAGGCGAACGTCTCCCGCACCATGTCCATCTCCTGGCCTTTCTTGGCCGAGTCCGCCGCCGGGATATCCTGCGGAGCGCTCGGCGCCGCGGCTGTGGCTGGAGCCGGCGAAGCCTCGGCTGGAGCAGCTGCCGCAGCCGGAGCATTCGCTGGAGCAGCGGCTGGCTGAGCCATGGCTGTGGGCGCTGCCGGAGTCTTGCTGCTGTCCGCGGCCGGGGTTTTGGCAGACGAGTCTCCCATAGCGATGGTCGCCTGGGGAGCAGTGCCCGCAGGGGCACACACCGCCTGCACCTGGGTGACGATCAGCTCTTCCGACGGCGGCACGAACTTGGGCTGCTTCTTCCGACTCCTTTTGGCCTTAGTGACCGGTGGCTTGGTCAGCACCGCGCGGAGCGAATCAGAACACGCCACGAAGCGGATCTGCGCCAGCGAGTCAGCCACCCGCCGGGCCTTCCGCAAGCTGTCGGTGCGGACGCGCAGAGCGGCCAGCTTGGCTTCCGCTGCCTTTTCTTCCTTGTCTCCCTGAAGCACTCCCTTGATCTGAGAGCACCCCCCCAGCGCAATGGCGGTCAGGAGAGCGAGCGCAAAGGCGTTACGTGCCACTGGCCTCTCCTTCCTGGCTGGGGGACTTCACGTAGGTCCGAACCTGGAACCGGGCCTCGAGCAGCACGTTGGTACTGTCGCCCAGCACCCGAGCGGCGCTGCTGTTGGCGGCTGACACTATGAGATCATAGGGCACGATGATCCGCTGCAGGCTCGCCACGTCGGCGAGGAACTGTCCGATCTGATCGTAGCGCCCGATCACCGACATGTTGTACTTGTAGGTGTCGAAGGGTGCCGGACCCGGCTCCACCGGTTGGGGTACGACTTGGGACAGTGTCACCCCGCGGATTTTGCCCCGGGTGGAGATGTCGTCGAGCAGATTGGGTACCTCGTTCCGCTCCGGCACCAGCCGGCGCAGCAGCACCAGGCTGGCGCGATAGGTCTCCATCCGCTTCCGCACATCCGCGACGGTACCCTTGGCCAGCTCCTTCTTGGCGCTGTCGGTGGCGGCCTCGAAGCGGGCGATGGTATCCCGCATAGCCGCGATCCGCTGGTTGTTCCCCGCCAGCCCCTTCATGCCCACCATATCGATCACGGCACCGGTATAGCCGATGTAGCCGACCATCAGCGCCAGCAACAGCGCGAGGAGAGGCGTGCTCTTCTGTCCGGAGAGCTCCATGGGTTACCTCACCGTCTGGCTGAAGGGAGCCGTGCGGATATAGGCCGAGTCGGCTCGGTTGTACGCAGCGCGGATGGTGAATGCGGTGATCGCGCGCTCCTTCTCGACTACGGTCTGGGCCATAACCGGCACCACATCGACGATCCAGGGCGAGGCCTCCAACTGGCGGAGGAACCTGGTATACGCCTGGATGTCGATGGTCCGGCCGTTGATCTGGAACACCACCGGCGGCGGTGGTGGCCGCAGACTGTCCGCCGCGGAGTCGGCCGGTGCACCAGCAGGCTGGGCCGGAGCAGAGGCCGGCGCCGCCGGAGCGGTGAAGCCCAGGTCGACCAGCCAGGTGTAGGCCGGCAGGGCCTTGGTGATTTCATCCAGCAGGTGGGGCCAGATATACCGGTCGCCATCCACCTGCCGGATGACGGTGATCTGCGCCAGCAGGGAATCCCGGATCTTCTCCTGGCGACGCTTGTCAGCCAGGAATGCCTTGAAGCGGCGGTGCTCACTCCGGGCCTGCTCCAGTCTGGGCTCCAGGGTGTAGAGCTGCCGCACCTGATTGAGGTAGATGAGGCCCAGGGCCGCGATCACCACCACCCAGGCGCCCACAGCGCCCATGAGGAGCGGGTCCTTCACCTTGGCGCCCAGCTCCCGCAGCCCGCTCAGGCTGTTGAACAGGCCCTTGAGCGGGTTGCCGCCGCTGCGCTTCCGCTTTTGGCCGGGCCGGAGATTGACGGTGATCATTGGATGACGGATCCCTTGGTCGGGGTCAGGCCGCAGTGCGCAGGGCGAGGCCGATCGGCAGCATCAGCAGCGGAGCCACCTCGTCCACCTGCATCGTATCGAAGACGCCTTCTGCCACCTGCAGCTTCTCGATCGGATTAGCCAGCTGCACCGGGATCTTGAGCCGATCACCCAGGGCCCGGCTGAGCCGCGGAATCCGGGCGCCTCCACCGGTAATGAAGATCCGCCCGATTCCGCCGGCTGAACGGCTGGCGGTCTGGAGGAACGCTCCGGCCCGCTCGATGCCCACTGCGAGCTCCTCGGTGCGGGTCTGGAGAAACCCTTCTGGGATTTCGGTCGACCCACCGCCCTGCAGCAGCTGCTCGGCCTCTTCGGCCGACTGGCCCCGCTCCCGCTGGAGATCCTCACGGAACCGGCGGGTGCCGACTGGGATGTCCCGGGTCAGCACCGGAACCCCGTCGTCCAAGATGTAGATGTTGGTATTTTCGTGACCGATATTGACCAGGCCAACCACCCCGTTCATGGCCTCGGGATAGTTGATCTCGAACGCGTTGTGCAAGGCAAACGCATCCACGTCGATGATGCTCGGCTGCAGCCCGACATCGGCCAACAGCGAGATCTTGTGCTCGACCAGCTCGCGCTTGGCCGCCACCAGCAGCACAGTCATCTGGAGCCCCTCACCCTCGGGATCCAGGATCTGGAAATCCAGCTCGACATTGTCCATATCGAACGGGACGTGCTGCTCGGCCTCCCAGCGGATTACTTCGCGGGCGTCGGTCTCCTGCATCCGATCCATGACGATCTTCTTGACGATCACGTCACGCCCACCGACCGCCGTCACCACGTGTTTGGTCTTGACCCCGGCAGAGGCCATGCAATCCTTGATTGCCTCGGCCACGATCCCGGGGTCCATGATCTCCCCTTCGACGATGGCGTCGTTGGCAATCGTGGTGAACGCAACCTTGGTCAGTACTGGACCACCGGAGGCGTGCGAGATCGCGACGAGCTTGATGAGGCCGCTGCCGATGTCGAGGCCCACCGTCGTCGCCTTGCGCCCGAAGAGTCCCATACGTGCCCGCTGGTTAAAGAGGCGTCAGGAGAATCTGGCGGTCTGAGGGCAACCGATGTGCCACACAAATTGCAGTTTGGTAATCGCTTACGCGGCGACCATTTAACCGGGGAAAAACCGCCTTACTGCAGTTGCCCTTCCCACCGGCTTCTTCTCTTTCGCAAACGGTCTCTCGGGATGCAGGAGTGGCGTAGCAAACGCGATCAGTGGTGCAAGTTCTGGCAGTTAGTACAGTTGGAGCCAGGAGCGCTGCCCGATCGGCACCAGGGACTGGGCTTGGTCAAGCGTATCGCCACTCCAGCGCGCCAAGAGGCCCACCGAACGGGAAGCCAGCACCCCACCAGCGGCATCGACCCTGTTTGCCCGGCTGCGGACCAGATACAGATTATCGGCCACTCGAGAGATTTGCCCCAGCACCGCCACCCCGGTGATTGGGCTGGCCGGTACCAGGCTCAGTGGCGCGCCGCCGACTGCCAGGGATTCGACCGCGGCCTTGGGCGCCTGGTGAAGCAGCTCCCAGACACCGGCCTCCGCCGCCTCTGATGCCTGAGCGACGAACAAGGTGTTCCGGCCGCTCTGCTGCTCGAGTAGGGCTATCCCAAAACCGCCGGCGACAATTCCTCCTATCACCGCCAGGGCGAAGATGGCGGCCGCGAGCGCAATGCCCTGGCGGCTTTCGCCGCCGCTATAGCGGGGCATTGCGAAGAACCACCTCGGTGGTGAGTTGCTCGTCGGCAGTTTGGCCCACTCCATGTACAGTCACGATGATGCTTCCGACCGCAGAAAGTGTGGCGGTTGGCCGACCCGATCGGTCCAGGTAGTCGAGCCGAAAGCCATTCTGGTTACTCAAAGGTCCAAAGAGTGGCTGGATGGCCTCTCCGGCGCTGATCGAACGAGTGCCCAGCCAGAATTGTCCCTCGGAGTGATAGACCCTGAGCTCCATCGGCTCGTATATCCGCACCGGAAGGCCTGCCTCCCTGCCGGCGAGCCAGTCGGTGGGGGATGTGGTCAGAGTGATTCCAGGAGCCGAGCCGGGACAGGCCGTTGTGGTTGAGACGCTGATGATGGGCAATGCCATCCACTGTGGGACCGATCCGGACCCGGCACTATCGGCATACAGCAGCAGGCTGTCTCTCCCGGGCTGAGGATCTCTGAAGCCGGAGAAACCGACGCGACTGACTCGCAGCTGATTGAGGCTGGACGCGGTGCAACTGAAGCCGAGGCCGCGCATGGCCCGATAGGAAATGCTGCCCGGGCTCATGCTCAGGATGTCATTCTGGTGACTGGTTCCTCCCGCCACGCTGCTGAGCTCCCGCAGCTCGTTGACCACCAGCAGCACCGCGCCCCGAACACTCGACTGCAGCGCAAGCTGCTCTCCCTGAGCCCGGGCCGCCCGCTGGGTGACCAGCACCGCCTGATAAATGCTCCCGAGCGCCATCACCGTGATTACCGTGGCAATCATCAGTTCGATCAGGGTAAAGCCCTGCCGCACCCGCCCGGTCAGCATGCGATGCTGGTCTCGAGCACGGCCGAGCGGGGACCACGCAGCGTCAGATAGCTGACACTTACTCGAACGCGGCGTAAGGAGCCGGTGGGAGGGACAGTCCACGATGCCAGCAGTCCGTCCTCGAGGGTGGGACCGCCACTGGCGAACTCCGAAGCGCTACAGCGTGGTGTGGTGGAACCCGCAACCCGCCGGAGAACTTCCATTCGGCGAGCCGCTGCCATGGCCGCGTGGGTTTCGATCTTGCCCCGGCCGATCATGCGGTTGATTACGGCCGAAGAACCAGTGAGGGCTAGAACGCCGACGGCAAGCACCACCAGCGCCACGAGGACTTCGATGAGGGTGAATCCGGAGCTTGGTCGCTGCACCAGAGACCTCAGGCTGCGGGATCCTACAAGGTGTGCTCGAGGGTCCGCGGCCGTGGTATCGGTTCCACGCGAAGATGGGTGAAAGGACGTCTATGCCGCGGGCAACCGCCTGAGCTTGTAGAAGAGCGTCCGCAGGCTGATACCCAGCAGGTTAGCCGCCTGGCGGCGGTTTCCGTTGGCCGCTTCAAGGGCGCGCTGAATGGCTGCACGCTCGACCGCCTCGACCTGGGTCTTGAGGTCCAGGACACCGTTGGGTACGCCGTTTTGAGCGCTGGGTGTGCCATTGGCCAGCGCGAAGTCCTTGCAGTCGAGCAGTCCGCCGGCGGAGAGCACGGCGGCGCGTTCGACAGCGTTTCTCAGCTCGCGCACGTTCCCCGGCCAGGTGTGGTTGGTCAGCGCCACCAGGGCGGCGGGGGTGACGCTCACCGGATGACCCAGACGCTGGGCCACCTGGCGAGCAAAGTGAGTGAGCAGCTCCGGAATGTCCTCGGGCCGCTCGCGCAGCGGCGGGATGTGCAGCCGCACCACGTTGAGCCGGTAGTAGAGGTCGGAGCGGAACTCACCGCGCTCGACGGCCTGCTCCATCTCCCGGCCGGTGGCCGCCAGCACTCGCACGTCGATCTTCTTCGACTCTCGCGCGCCGAGCCGACGAATCTCGCCCTCTTCCAGGACCCGGAGCAGCTTGGCCTGCAGCGCCTGGGGCAGGTCGGCGATCTCGTCCAGCAGCAGGGTTCCGCCGTGGGCCAGCTCGAAGAGACCCGGATGATCGGAGGTGGCTCCGGTGAAGGCGCCCTTGGTATGGCCGAACAGCTCGGACTCGAGCAGCTGCTCCGGGATGGCGGCGCAGTTGATGGCGGTGAAGCTGCGCTCGCTGCGAGGGCTCATCTTGTGGATGGCGCGGGCGATCACTTCCTTGCCGGTCCCGCTCTCGCCGGTGATGAGGACGGTGGTGTTGTGGCGCGCCACCCGGGCGGCCAACTCGACCACGTCGCGCATGGCCCGGCTCTGAGAGACCACCAGGTCGCCCACGGCTCCGATCCCGAGGCTGGACCGCAGGACATCCACTTCGCGGCGCAGACGCTCTCGCTCTTCCGCCTTACGGACCGTCAGGATCACTTCGTCGGGCTTGAAAGGTTTCTGCAGATAGTCATACGCGCCCTCGCGCATGGCGGCGAGCGCGGCATCTTCGTCTCCGTAGGCACTCATCATGATGACGAGGGCATTGCCGCTTTCGGCACGATAGCGGCGCAGGAAGCTGAGGCCGTCCATCCCCGGCATCTTGACGTCGCACAGGATGAGGTCGAACTCTTCACCCAATGCGCGTGCCAGCGCCCGCTCGGGGTCGCCTTCGGCTTCTACCCCGTAGCTCGACTCGCCGAGCAGCAGCGCGAGCGATTGCCGTAGACCCGCGTCGTCGTCAACGATGAGCAGCCGCATCGGTCTCACCCGCGATTGGAAGAAAGACTTTGAACACCGCCCCACCTTCTCGTGCACGATCGACCCATACACTCCCACCACATTCGTGGACCGTCCGAGCGACGATGGCCAAGCCCAGTCCGGTGCCCTGACCGGGCTCCTTCGTGGTGAAGAACGGGTCGAACACCCGCTCCCGGTCGGCCTCCGACACGCCCGGCCCCTCATCGGCTACGAACAGCATTGCCCCGCGGGTACCGGGTGGCAGCTCCAGCGGCCGGGGCTCGGGTGACCAGCTTCGGCTCGGGTCCGGCGAGCGAGAGCCAGCGTCGTTGTGCCGCACCGCGGTCCGACGACTTGTGCCGAGCACCTTAGCTCTGGTTCCGATGGCGAGCCGGCCACGGGGGCTCGCCTGGCATGCATTAACGACCAGGTTGATCACGACCTGCTCCAGCAGATGCTGATCGCCGCTCACCGGGGGAAGGTCCGGCTCCAGCGAGAGCTCGAGCGCATGCTCGCGGAGCATCCCCTGCGACCCCAGGAAGTCCAGCACGGTACGCACAGCGGCGTTCAGGTCGATCGCTGCCGGCTTCTGCGATGACCGGCCGTTGAGGCCGGGCCGGGCATAATCCACGAGACCTTGCACGATCCGCTCGATCCGCTCGATGGCCTGGTGCATGTCACCGGTGACCTTCGGATCGGCGCCGCGCCGGTGGAGCACCTCGACGTAGCTCCCGAGTGCACCGAGTGGGTTCCGCACCTCATGGGCCACTCCCGCCGCCAGCCGGCCGAGACCGGCCAGCTTCTCCACTCGGACCACTTGGCTTTGGATATCCAGCAAGTTCTCCGCCATGACGCGGTAGCGACCGGCGAGCGCCTCCAGTTCGGCGGTTTCCAGGGGGGCGTGAGCCGGAAACTCGCCTACGGCGAGTGCATCGGCTTCAGCCGTCAATCGCTGGAGCGGACCGACCACCAGCCGTTGGACGGCGTACCCCCCAAACAGCACAAAAACCAGAGTGCTTCCCAGCCATAACAGCAGCAGCGACGCCAGAGTGAGTCTCGGGTCGCTGCCCGCAATCAGGATCGTCGTCAGTCCTACCATCGCCACCGCAGAGGAGGTGATAAAACCCAACTCGAGCAGCAGCGCCGTCCGGAGCGAGACTCGCTTTCCTACCGACCGCACTCAGTTACAGGCGACCGCCGCATCGGCCGTAGCTGGAGGCACCGGCGGCGTGGTGCCGTAGAAGATGAAGCACTGCTGCGTCGTGAGCGGCACGGCGGTGGCCTTGGCCGACCAGCCGGCGCCGGTCGAGTTGATGATCGTTATGGTGACGCCGGGCGACGGGTTGAATGTGAAACCCGCGGCCGGGATGAGGCCGCCATAGTACACCTGGTTCTGATTCCAGTAGGCTTCCTGGACCCCTGCCAGGTTGCGCAGATCGGACTTCATCGAGGCTACGACCGCCTTTTCCTTGGTATTAGCGAACTTGGGGATCGCGATAGCGGCCAGTATGCCAATGACCACACACACGACCAGCAGCTCGATCAGCGTAAAACCTCTAGTGGCTCTCATAGTTGCGCTCCGAGCTGTCTTCCAGCGGGTCCTCACCGACTTCCTCCTGCGATGGTGCTGGTAGGCAAAAAGGGCGGCGACCACTCGGGCACCGCCCTCTTTGCTGACTACCAGATGTTGCTTACCAGCAGGCCGGGGCGCCTTCAGCCTTCACAGCGGCATTCGGCGAAATCGTCGGATCGCCGACCCAGACACCGCAGTTGGCAGGCACGCTGGTCTTCGGCACGGCCGGGTTGGTCGCAGTCGCGAACCAGCTGGCCGCGCTCTTCCAAGTCACTACGACGGTGGTGTTAGAGCTCGGGGTGAACGCGAGCAGGCCCGCGCCACCAGTACCGTTCTTCTGGGTATACACGGTACCGTCGCCGATGTACGTACCAGCCGCGTAGTCCTGGTTATCCGAGAAGAAGGCTTCCTGGGCTGTCACCAGGTTGCGGAGGTCGGACTTCATCGAAGCCACGACCGCCTTCTCCTTCGTGTTGGCGAACTTCGGGATCGCGATAGCGGCCAGAATGCCGATGATCACGACCACGATCAACAGCTCGATCAGGGTAAAGCCCTTGCGGTTGCTCATTACTTCCTCCGGTTGAGTGGCCCGACCATCGAACAAACTGCATGACGCGCATGACGGCACCCGGTAAGGCAACACATATGCCACCCCCCGGACCGCCACTTCAAACCTCATTGCCGTCGCGAGTTAACCATGGGTTGCACCTCCGAATGCAAAGGCCGCACGGTGCTGGGCAAGCGGATTCTGCAAGAGCCCGGTCGGCGAAGGTCTATGAATGGTGAGGACATCGGCATCCGGGGCCGACATCCTTTTGTGCCGGTGCTTACCCGAACTTCTCGACCTCCTGCCTCTGGACGAATGCCGCCAGCCTCGCCATTAGCCGGAGAGTGTCGGACGGACTGCTCGTAGGGTTGAGAGTCAACCTGCGGGCTGGCTGGCACATAGCATGAGTGCCAAAGGTTGCACGCTTCTTGCCCATCCCCGCCGGCAAACCTTCGGATAGCTATCCCCAACCAGGCGGACCCTACGACATGATCAGAGCTCTCTACTTCTTGTTCGTGCTCTCCGGTGCAGCCGGTCTGATCTACGAATCAATCTGGACCCGGTATCTGGGCCTCTTCGTTGGTCATGACGCGTATGCCCAGATCATCGTGCTGGTCATCTTCCTCGGCGGCATGTCCGCCGGTGCCATGGCCGTCAGCCGTTGGTCGGCCCGGTTGAAGGATCCGCTTGCCGGCTACGTTGCGGTTGAGTTGGTTGTCGGCTGCATTGGGTTGATTTTCCATGAGGTCTTCCAAGGCGTCACAGCGTTCGCCTATCACTCCGTTTATCCCTTATTGGCTGGCTCCTGGGCGCTGACAGCCGCTAAGTGGTCGATTGCCGGCGCACTCATCCTGCCGCAGTCCATCCTGCTGGGCACGACATTCCCCCTCATGAGCGCTGGCGTGCTGCGGCTCCAGCCGGTGCGTCCCGGCCGCAAACTTTCGATCCTCTACTTCTCGAACAGTCTGGGCGCCGCGGTGGGCGTGCTGGTAGCGGGGTTCTATCTGGTCGAGCTGGCCGGCCTTCCCGGCACCATCCTCGTGGCCGCCATGTTGAACCTGCTGGTCGCAGGCGGCACCATTTGTCTCAGGGTTACTGCGAGGAGCCGGGCCGGGGCCACCGGCGCCAGCGGTTCTGGAGCGAACGCCGCGCCGCAGATCCAGGGGAAGAGAGACCTGGGGCTGGAGCGCCTTCTGCTGTTCACCAGCTTCGGGACCGCCGTGTCGTCCTTCATCTATGAGATCGACTGGATCCGGATGCTCTCCCTGGTGCTGGGGAGCGCGACGCACTCGTTTGAGCTCATGCTGTCGGCGTTCATCCTCGGTCTGGCGCTCGGGGCATGGTGGATCCGGGCCCGGGCCGATCGGCTGCCCGATCCGATTCGGACGCTGGGCGTGGTCCAGTGGATGATGGGCCTTCTCGCCCTGGCGACACTTCCACTCTATGTCTCGTCGTTTGGCTGGATTGCCTCACTGCTCACCACCTTTGCCCGGACCGATTCCGGCTACACCGGATTTACACTCGCGCGATATGCGCTGTGCCTGGCCATCATGTTCCCGGCCACTTTCTGCGCCGGCATGACGCTTCCGCTGATTACGCGGGTGCTCCTGACCAGCGGGTCAGGAGAGCGGGCGCTCGGATCGGTATATGCCTGGAACACGCTGGGATCGATCCTGGGTGTGGCGCTCGGCGGCCTGGTGCTGCTGCCGTTGGCGGGGCTCAAGTTGATGCTCATCATTGGAGCCGGGCTGGACATGCTGATCGGCCTTCTCCTGCTTTCCCGCTCCCGGACGATCAGGGCTCCCAAGCGGCGGCTGGCTTTAGCCGGTACCCTCGCCGCAGGCATGGTGGTTGGGGTTATCACCTTTAGGACCAAGCTCGACAGCAACCTGTTGGCGAGCGGAGTGTACCGCACCGGTTTGTTGATGAAACCCGGACAGCGGGAAATCACATTCTACCGGGATGGCCGTACGGCCACGGTAACAGTAGGGAAATTCGCCGAAAACGGATGGATGTCACTGGCAACAAATGGAAAGCCGGATGCATCGCTTTCAGCGGACTGGTACCGGGCCTGTGATTCAACTACGCCGCCGGTTTACATGACCGGTGATCCAGCCACCCAGACGCTCTCTCCGCTGGTAGCGCTGGCGCATATGCCCCAAGCCCGCACAGCCGCGATGATCGGGCAGGGCTCAGGCATGTCCTCCCACCTGCTGCTCGCCGCTCCGAACCTGACCGAACTGGTCACCCTGGAGATCGAGCCGCAGATGATCGCCGGGTCTCGACTCTTTTATCCAGCCAATCGCCGGGTGTTTGACGATCCACGTTCCAAGATCGTCATCGACGACGCCAAGTCCTATTTTGCCTCGGAGCAGCGCCGCTACGATCTGATAGTCTCTGAGCCCTCGAATCCCTGGGTAAGCGGGGTCTCCGGCCTCTTTACCACCGAGTTCTACGCTCGAATCCGCGGGTATCTCACCGAGCACGGCGTGTTCGGCCAGTGGCTGCACGTCTATGAGCTGGACGATGGATTGGTGTTGAGTGTGCTGGCGGCCATACACCAGAACTTCCGGTCCTACGAGATCTACCTGGTTCCGGGTGGCGACCTGCTGATCGTGGCCAGCAACCAGGCGAATCTGCCCGCCCCGGACTGGTCGGTCTTTGCCGCTCCGGAGCTCCAAAAGGACCTGTGCCGTTTCCTCCCGCTCACGCCGCCGGTGCTCGATGCTCTTCGGGTGGCGGGACGGACGGAGCTGACGCCGCTGCTGGATACGTTCGAGCAACCCAACTCCGATTTCTATCCGGTGCTCGATCTCCTGGCGGAGCGCCGCCGCTATCGGCGAGACCACGCTGGCGGTTTCCCGGCTCTATCGGCTGACTGGTTCAACCTGCTCGCAACAATGAGAGGCACCCGCCTTGGTCCAGCCGAGCAGGCGATTGCATCACTTCCGGAGAACCCACGGGTGCTGGCCCGGGCCACGGGAGCCCTGCTCCGCTCCCGGAACGGTGCTCAGCCGGGGGACACCGGGATGGCGCGGCCGAGTACGCAGGCGCTTTCCCAGTGGCGGCAGTGGCAGGTCATGGCCCGTGCAGACCATGCGCCGACCAACTGGGAGCTCTGGCTGCAGCAGGCACAGAATGTTGATCGCCTGCGCAACGGCGGGACGGCAGGGATAGCGGATCAGGAGCTGTACGGAGAGCTGAGCCGGTTCATGGATCGGCACAACGCCCCGGGTCCAGTGCGGGACGTCGTGGCCTTCCGGCGAGCGGTGGCAACCTGGAGCTTTGGGGAAGCAGCCGCTCTGGCCGACCGACTCATCCCGCTGGCCCGCGCCAACCGGTGGATCACGGGCGACGAGCTCCGGGACGGGCTGGTTGTGGCCCGGCTCCACCTGAGAGACATCAAAGGAGCCCGGCAGGCACTGAATGGCTTGGCAGGGTTGAGCCGGCGTCCGGCATCCGATCTTCGCTCGCAGCTGCTTGCGGCGTACGTGCATGCGGCCGAGCGACAGGCATCCGTCGCGCTGCGCTGAGCACCGGCAGGCGGCTTACACTTTGACTTCGACCTGCTCCTCGTAGCGGCTGAGCTTGCGGTACAAAGTCGAGGGGTCGATGCCGAGCACCTCGGCGGCGCGGGTCTTATTCCCGCCCTCCGCCTGCAGGACCCACATGATGTAGGCGCGCTCGATCACCTCGAGTGTAGGGTTGCGGTAGGAACGCTCGGCGACCAGGGGCTCCTTCCGGCGCTTGGTGATCCGCTCCGGCAACGAGGCCGCCTCGATCAGGCTGCCGCGTGTCAGTACGACCGCGTGCTCCAGAGCATTCTCCAACTCGCGCACGTTCCCCGGCCATTCATAGACCATGACGGCATCGAGCGCCTCGGCGGCTAGGGCCTTGGACTCCGTGCCCGTCTCCGCCGCGAGGTTCTGCAGCAGGGCCTCGATCAGGAGTAGGAGATCGTCCCGCCGCTCCCGCAAGGCCGGCAGATTGACGGCTATGACGTTGAGCCGGTAAAACAGGTCGGAGCGGAAGTTGCCCCGCCGGATCTCCTCCTCCAAATCGCGATTGGTCGCCGCGATGATGCGGACGTCGACCGGGATGGCCTCAGTGGCACCCACCGGAATGGCTTCCCGCTCCTGCAGAACCCGGAGCAGCTTGACCTGAAGGGAGGCCGGCATCTCACCCACCTCGTCCAGGAAGAAGCTGCCACCTCGGGCCGCGGCAAACAGACCCTGCTTGTCCCGCACCGCCCCGGTAAATGATCCCTTCACGTGACCGAAGAGCTCGCTCTCCAGCAGGTTTTCTGGCAGTGCGCCACAGTTGATAGAGAGAAAGGGGCCGTCGCTCCGGCTGGACAGATTATGGATATACCGGGCGATGACCTCCTTGCCGGTCCCGCTTTCGCCCTGGATCAGCACGGTCGAGTCGGTCGGCGCCACGTGCTCGGCGAGCTTGAGCACGTCCAGAAAGCGCCGGGACTTGCCGATCGGCCGAGCGATGGTGGTTTTGTCCCGCCGGCGGATCTCCTGCTTGAGCTGGGTGTTCTCCACCTTGACCGCGCGGTACTCACAGGCCCGGCGCAGGATGGCGACCAGCTCGTCATTGGAGAAGGGCTTCTGGATATAGTAGAAGGCGCCGGAATTGACCGCGCCGATGGCGCTCTGGAGTGAGGCCTGGGCCGTCATCAGAATCACCGGCGTCATCGGATCCTGCTCCCGAGCTGCGGTCAGGATATCCAGGCCGGACACCTGCGGCATACGCACGTCGGAAAGAATGATGTCGTGGGCGCCGGACCGGATCTGCTCCAGACCGGCCTTGCCGCCCTGCGCCGTGGTCACCTCGAATCCCTCATTCCGGAGCAGGATTCTCAGGGTGTCCAGAATCCCCGACTCATCGTCTATCACTAACACCGACGGCTTATAGCTCATGCAGCATCCTCCGCGACCATCTTGGCAGGCAAGAAAATTGTGAACGTAGTACCAGACCCGGGCGTCGAGTCTACCAGCACGAGACCGCGATGGGCCTCCACGGCGCGCTGAACGATGGCTAGACCGAGGCCGCTGCCGCCAGACCGGCCGGAGACGAAAGGCTGGAACAACCGCTCGCGGACTTCTTCCGGGATGCCGGGACCATCGTCCCGGACCTGCAGCCGCACCGCATGTTCCAGGTCGGTGCCGTGGGGAATCTCCGCCGCCTGAGCGACGGATACGCTCACGGTGACTCGAATAGGGCCCCGCGCTGCCTGAACCGCGTTGAGGACCAGGTTGCCCACAACCCGGTGCAGCAGATCTTCGTCGCCCTCCAGCAGAGTGTGCTCTCCCTCGATGGTAAGCACGGCGTCGGCCCGGCAGTCGGGGTGCGCCCGGATCAGCCGGACCACCGCGACGACGACCGAATGAAGGTCCAGTGGGGCAAAATGCGTGGCCCGGACCCGGGCGAAGTCCAGGAATTCGCTGAGCAGACGGCTCAGCCGGTCGCTCTCCCGCACAATCAGTCCGGAGAGGAACCGCTCATCATCGTCCGCATGCTTGGACCGGGCCAGCTGCTCCACCGAGCTCCGAATCGAGGCCAGCGGATTCCGAATCTCGTGGGCCAGGGAGGCGCTCAATTCGGCGACCGCCTCCAGCCGCTCCGCTCTCATGTGCAGCTCCTGCACCTCTTTGAGATCGGAGATGTCAGTAAAGATGGCGGTGACCGAGGGAGCCTCCTGCGCCTCCTGACGAAAGGTGGTCGTGCTCAAGCCGATGGGAAACATTCGGCCCGCGCCCTGGAGCACGATTCCTTCTCCCCGGCTGATCTTTCGGCCATTGCGAATACCGGCCACCGCCGCAGCCCAGAGCTCGGAAGATCGGGTCTTGAGATGATCGAGCACCGGCAGCCCGATCAATGCCTCCCCATCGAGGTCGAGCAGGCGCTCGGCGGTAGGGTTGATGAAGGCAAGCCGTCCGAACCCGTCCACCGTGAGCACGCCGGAGCGGATGTTCCGCAGTATGTCGTCGGCTTCGAGGCGAACCCGCTGCAGCTCGGTGGCGAGAGTTGCCTGCTCCATACCTGCTTCTCGCAGCCGGTGGCCCAGTACCGCCACAATGCCGAACACCAGGTTGAACACCACGATCTGGGCCCAGGAGGCGGAGTCCAGAGAGGCGCCATGGCTGATCAAGGTGTCGCCTAGAAAGAGGCTCGAGGCGAGAAGTGCCGTCACTGCCACCCAGGCGGGCGGCATCAACAGCGAATAGGCGGCCACCACCATTACATAGAGCGCTGGAAAAGCCGATTGAGGCTGCCCTGCAAAGTGCAGGATCGTGGTGACCAGGCTGAGATCTACCAGGGCCTGGATAAAGAAGAATGCGTTGGTCGGCGCTCGCCGGAGCAGGAACACGGTGCCCGCCCCATAGAGGGTGAACACCAGAGCAAACACCACCGCAATGCTGACGATGAAGGCTTCCTGCGGCCGCTCGGTCCAGACCAGCCCGGCGCCCAGCAGGACTCCCGTCGCGAGCACCAGCCGGCCACCGAAGAGCCAGGTCAGCAGCGTTCGCTGGTCGGGGAGGGTGTTTTTCCCGGGCCGGCGCCGGTCCGGCACCGTGGGGACCGCAGCCCGCCCTGACGGAGCGGTGGATTCCATCAAACCTCGAATCGGGGTGCCTTGGGGGGACTGCCGAAGATAGGGAGGGCGACCGCAAATCCGGTAGTGCCTATGATTAAGAGTGCCCTGGACCGTCTACCTCGCCCGCTGTTCCGATGGCAGCCTCTACGCCGGCATCACCAACGATCCTGTCCGGCGGATAGCGGAGCACAACAGCGGAACGGGCGCGGCCTACACCCGCACCCGGCGCCCGATCAGTCTGGTCTATTGGGAAACGGCGGTTGATCGCTCAGGCGCGCTCCGGCGGGAGCACGCCATCAGGCGGTTGACCCGCAGAGAAAAGGAGGCACTGGTGAGGATATTTACGATCGTTGACGGTCGTAGCTCGGAGCCGGCGAGGACCTAGCACCGGTCAAACCCGCCCCGGCCGGCAGCTCCGAAAGCGAGCTCGGGGAGTCGAGGTGGGCCCCTTCATCCACTCCCACACCCAACCGGTCCACCAGCTCGCCACCCAGCCAAGAGGTCACCAGTGCCAGCACGACACCCGAGAGTGCGGCCACTATGGCCCCGGTCGGCGGCATCTCGGGCGCGTCCTTTCGCAGGACCCAGCTCAGAATAAAGAACGCCACCACAATCACGTTCCCCACGCCATGATAGAGCCCGATTCGGCGGGCCCGAGTTCCTCTGGGAATGGCGATCCAATCGAGCCAGCCAAACACGGCGGCCGCCAAGCCTCCGATGATGCCGGCCCCGATCATGTAGTACGCCACGAGAGTCCACTGAGAGTTCCCCGAAACCAGGTAAATGATGTCGAAGATCACCGCGGTGGATAGCAGCCCCAACGGGAACACGATCAGCATAGGGTGAACCGGATGACCGGCAAACTTGACCTTGCTCTCCATGTGGATTCAGCTCCTCAGCGGCCGAGCCGCTGTTGGAGGTTGTCGCTAGGAGCGGCGTGGCAGAAAAATGCTTTGGCTGCGGACTGGAGGGATGTGACGCATGACCCTACGCGCTCGGCTTGGGCCTGACATCGAGGACCTCACGGACCTTGACGACCAGGTCTATCGCGGAGAACGGCTTCTGAAGGAAGGAGGCGTCGAAAGGCCGGTATCGGGCATCGAGCTTGTCTCCCTCGGCGTATCCCGACATGTAGATGAGCTTGAGTTCGGGCCGACTGGTCCGGAGTTGGGCGGCGAGCTCGAGTCCGCCCATATCCGGCATGACCACGTCGGTCAGTACCAGGTCCACCGAACTACCAAGATCCTCGAGCAGACTCAGGGCCTCCTGTCCGTTCCGCGCCTCAACCACAGTATAGCCCTCATTCCGCAGCACTCTGGCGGCGACGGACCGAACGGCGTCCTCGTCCTCGACCAGCAGGATCTTCTCGGACCCCCGGGTGGTGCCTGGCTGTGTGGCCGGTTCCAGGGTGGCTGAATCCTCTGGTTCCACCCGCGGGAAGCAGATCTTGAAGGTGGTTCCCTGCTCCGGCTCGCTGTCGACCCAGATATACCCGCCGCTCTGGGCCACGATTCCATAGACGGTGGCCAGACCCAAGCCGGTATTCTGGGTAGCCGGCTTGGTGGTAAAGAACGGCTCGAACAACCGGGCCTTGACCTCTGAGGTCATCCCTTCACCGGTGTCGCTCACAATGAGCATGACATACGGCCCTGCCGGGATGTCGAGCCCGATGTGGTGATAAGCGTACTCCCGAGGCAGGTCGACATCGAGGGTTTCAATGGTGAGTTTGCCTCCCCCGCGCATGGCGTCGCGCGCGTTCAGGGCCAGGTTCATGACCACCTGCTCCATCTGACCGTAGTCCGCCTCGACACCGCCCAGCCCGACGGAGAGCTGGGTGATCAGCTTGATGTCCTCGCCCAGAAGCGGCCGGAGCATGCGTTCCATGCCGGAGACGACTTCGTTGAGACTGAGCACGTGGCGGGCAACCAGTTGCTGTCTGCCGAAGCCGAGGAGTTGGCGAGTGAGATGCATGGCCCGCTCCGCCGCCTTTCTGATCTCATCGGCATCCGACCAGCGGGGGTCGCCCGGCTCCAAGGTGGTCAACAGGAAATCACTGAATCCCATGATGATCATCATCATGTTGTTGAAGTCGTGAGCCACGCCACCGGCCAGGCGCCCTACCGCTTCCATCTTCTGCGCCTGCCTGACCTGCTCTTCGGCGCGCCGCCGTTCGGTGATATCCTGCACGTTCACCGCATAGTAGATCACCTCCCCTTCATCATTCTTGACCGCGGTGGCATCAATGAGAGCTGGGAAGGTCTTCCCGCTGCGATGCACCCGCTCCGTTTCCCAGATCTGGTGACCTCGGGCATCGAAGAGTGGGTTCATCCTGGGGAAATCCTGCTGCCCGGCGGACAGCTCCGCCATCGGCTTGCCCCGCAGTTCCTCGACGGTCCAGCCATGCATGGACGCGAATGCCGGATTCACACTTTCGATGGTGCCCCCGTCGGCGCTGACGATCGCGACACCCCAGCCTGAGTGCTCGAAGATTCTGGCCCAACGCTGCAGCTCCCGCCCGACTTCTACCCGCTGGCTGATGTCTCGCCCGACGCCGACTATCCCGGTGATCTCGCCATAGGGGCCGTGCAGCGGTGAAAGCGTGGTCTGCATGTGGCGGACACCGTTCCGGGTCTCGAGCGTCCACTCGTAGGTGACCGTTTCACCCGCGAGGGCTCGTACGTTGGCCTGCTCATGGACTGCGGCGTTTTCCGCGCCCACGATCTCCCGAGTCGTCCGGCCCACCAGGCCAATCGCATTAATCCCCTCGCGCTCCAGCCAGCGGCCGAACGCATCAACGCAGCGTTGCTCGCGGTCGAGCCGAAACACCACGTCGTCGATCGATTCCACCAGATGGCGGAAGCGCTCTTCGCTGGCAAGCAAGGCGTTTTCAGCGTGGGTTCGATCCGGCAGCTCCCGGGCGTAGCACACCAGCCCGTTGTTGGTGCTCGCCAGGCGGATGGAGAACCACTGATTGAACCGGGGGATGAACTCTTCCAGCTCGGCTTCGCTCCCCTGTGCGTGGGCCCGAAACGCCTCTGCCTGCAGCCGAGTGCCGGTCAACTGCGGCAGTGCGTGCCAGATGTTCTGGCCCAGCAGCCACGATCGGGGCAGGCCGAGCTCGCTCAGGATCGCGTCGGCGCTGGCATTCAGCTGGGTGACCCGCCACTCATGGTCGCAGCCCAGAAATGCCTCGCGCATGCCGTCGAGTACCTGTGCCGTGTGGCCGGCGAGCGGGTTTTCCCGCAGGAGGACCATCAGGCCGTCGTCGGAGGGGTAGGCCCGGATCTCTACCGATCCGCGAGTACCGGTGTCAGGAACCTCATGCACGACGGCCGTCTGGTCGGCGAAGGCTCGGTGCAGCGCACGGCCGAGGAGGGAATCGGCCAGAGCTGGCCGGTCCCAGATTACGGTGCCAAGGAGATCGTTTGAGGGGGAGCCGGAGAGGCGGGAGAGCACCCGCTCGGCCTGGCGGTTGAGGTAGCAGAAGCGCCAGTCGGGGTCCAGGGCAAAGAGACCTTCGCCGATGCGCTCAAGCAGATCCAGCGGTTGAGAGGCTTTCAGCAACCGATAGAACCTTGCAGTTAAGGGAGGCGGTTCCAAACTAAGACTATCACCTCCCACCTGCCAAGCTCACATCTGCTGTTCGTCCTGGTTGCTGGCTATCCGATCGGGCGCATTTTCCGGGCCGGACGGGCTGCGGATCTCGGTTATCTCGGTGGGATAGAGCGCCCGGTAAATCTCCTCGTTCCGCTGGATGATGCGGACATAGTCCCGGGTCTCGACAAACGAGATCTGCTCGGCAAAGACCTCGGGGTCGGTAACCCCGTTGCGCTTGAACCACCGCTCCACTCGGGGTGAGCCGGCATTGTACGCAGCCAGGATGTGGGCCCGTTGATCATAGCGGGAGAGCAGCTCGCGCAGGTGGAACGCGCCGAGCTGAATGCTGACGTCCGGCTGGTACAGGAGTACCGGATCCCACAACGGATAGTTGAGCTCCTTGGCCAGTCGCTCACCCAGCTCAGGCATGACCTGCGCCAGCCCCCGCGCACCTGCGGGAGAGGTCGCGGAGGGATTGAAGTTGGACTCCTGTCGGATCAGCGCGGCCACGAAGCTGGGATCGAGCCTCTGTTCGGTTGCCTCCGCGAGCAAGGCATCGCCATGGATTACCGGATAGATCAACAGCAGGGTCCGGGCATCGGCCGGTGCGCCCTGAGCCAGGGCCCGGCGAGCCAGCTGGATGGCCTGAGAGGCCATTCCCTGGCTCCGGAATGCGTTGGCCAGAACCAGCAGCCGCTCGGATGAGGTATCCGCCGTCCGGGCCAGCCGGTCCAGCTCCCAGCGAGACTCCTGAGTCAACCTGAGCCGCCCGAGGAGAGCAGCGCGAGACACTGCGCGGTCGACCTCCGGATCGATGGCGAAAGAGTCCGGGGCGGCCGGTGGGGACCAGGGACCGGTTCCCAGGCGGTTGGCGCTCAGCGCGGCGTAGTAGGAGAGCGGGTCGCGGGACGTAACACTCTGCCAGCGGGCCCGGGCCGCAGCACTGTCGCCAGTGAGCGCCCACGATCGGCCGGCCCAGTATACGGCACCGAGAGCTTCATCGCTTCCCGGGTAACGGGCCGCAAGCTGATCAAATTCCTTGGCGGCCTGCTGGTATCGTCCGCTCACAAAGGCTATGAGTGCCGCCCGGAATCGCGCGGTCGGCGCAAATCGACTGGTGGGGTAGCGATTGGCAACTACTCGGTAAAGACGACGTGCTTCATCATCCGCCCGGCCATCGGAGGCGAGGTCTGCCATGAGGAAGTAGGCCGGCGCCGCGGCTTCGGTGTCGCGCGGGTACTTCTTGGCCACCCGCGACAGCGCCGCGCGACCCTTGTCGACTTGGCCGTCCCGAACCAGAGCCCGGGCACCCTGATACGCCGCCAGTCCGGCGAGCCGCTGAGGAGCGCGAACCTGCCGGTACTGAACGGAGGCTTCCGCATTCCGCTTGAGCCGGGTGAGGGCCGAGGCGTACGCGAAGCGGTCCTCCCCGTGGCCAAGCCGCTGGTTGCCGACTCGCCCGAAGCCGGCTGCTGCCCGCACCGCCAGTCCGGCGTCGGCAGCGGCTCGGGCCGCAATCAGCTCCTCTCCTGCTGTCAGGGGCGTAAAGGCACTGTCTGCCAGCGCGAGCCCCTGGCGTGCTGCCGCGCCGCTCATCCGTCCCTGCAGCAGCGCAAAGAGCTCGGTGCGGATAGCGGCACGAGGGGCGCTGTCGGAGCTGGCTGACAGGCGAAGCCGCAGACTGGTGAGCTGCTCACCCAACGCCGCATAGCGCCGGGCTGCTTCTACCATGTCACCATTCCGTTCATAGGCGACTGCCTCGGCCCAGGGAATCCTGGCCCGGGCCAGAGAGTCGTGAATCCCGCTGTACAACCATGCTCGCGTGGCGCTGTCGGTGGTAACAGTGGCTGCTCGAAGCTTGAGCCAGTCGGTGATCTGGGGGAGTCGCTGGACGGCACGCAGCAGTACGACCGCAGCACTGTCCCGCGATCCGCTGCGCTCCAGCACCATGCCGAGCAGGAGCAGCCGCTCACCGGAAGAAGGGTCACGCCGCAGGGCCTCGGTGGCGTGGCCCAAAGCCTCGGAATCGGCGCGCTGTTCCAATGCGGCTCGAGCGAGCAGCACGCGAGCACGTCCTTCGTAGAGTGTATCGATCCAGGGCTGAGAGCTGAGGAGCTGTCGGACTTCGGTCCAGCCATCCCACTCGCTCGCCGCGGTGGCGGCGAGGAACACGACCGGAGGGGTTCGATTCGACGGATCCTCCATGACCTTGGACAGGACGCGTGTGGCCTGCCACGGCCGCCCGCGAGCCAAGGCCTCACCCGCCACGGCCAACGTGGAGTCCAGTGCAGCACGGACCTCTCCCGAGTCGGGTCTCATCGCTAAGGGGCTGACCCCAGGAGGAGCGCCGATGGTGGCAAACCACAGCCAGACGTGGATCAGATGGGTCACAGATAGCTGCCTGGATTGGGGGATGTAGACCGGCGCAGTGATGCAAATGCCGCGCCGCCGTAGACTTAGCTGCGAGAGGGGTCAGTCCAGGCCCAGGCCTCGGATTCTGCCGTTGAGCCACTACTTTTGCACTTCTATGACCGAGTCTGAGGACAGGATCAGGGTGGACAAATGGCTTTGGGCGGCGCGGTTCTATAAGACGCGCGCCCTGGCTTCAGAGGCCATCGCCGGCGGGAAGGTGCAGGTGAACGGAGAACGGGTGAAACGGGCCCGGATGCTCCAGGTGGGCGATGAGATCCGAATCCGGCAGGGCCCCTACGAGCATCAGATCGTGGTCCAGGTACTATCCGGTCGTCGGGGGCCGGCGGCGGAGGCAGCACAGCTGTACAAGGAAAAGCCAGAAAGTCGCGCGGCGCGGGAGCAGCTGGCCCTGCAACTGAAGACTCTGCACTCCATGTTCGTACCGGAGCGGGGAAAGCCCACGAAGAAGGACCGGAGGGAGATAAACAGATTGAAAGGACGGGACCGGTACGAGTGAAGAGTGAGAGTGAAGAGTGAAGAGTGAACGGTGAACGGTGAACGGGTCGGGGAAGAGACCCATTCACCGTTTACTGTTCACTCTTCACATTCTACATGTTGTCAACCATTGCCTGCCCGAACTCACTGGTCTTGAGCAGGGTAGCTCCAGGCATCAGCCGCTCGAAGTCGTAGGTTACTCGCTTCTGGGCGATGGTCTTCTGCAGCGACGAGATGATCAGCTCCGCGGCCTCATGCCAACCGAGATAGCGGAACATCATCTCACCTGAGAGAATCACGGAACCGGGGTTCACTTTGTCCTGCCCCGCATAACGGGGAGCGGTGCCGTGGGTCGCCTCGAAGACTGCGTGGCCGGTCACATGGTTGATGTTCGCTCCGGGAGCGATGCCGATGCCGCCCACCTGTGCCGCCAGCGCGTCCGAGATGTAATCTCCGTTCAGGTTCAAGCTGTCAATGAAGCCGTACTCCTTGGGCGGGGTCAGGACCTGCTGTAGAAAGGCATCGGCGATCACGTCCTTGATCACCAGACCACCGGGCAGCCGGCACCAGGGGCCCCCGTCGATCTCGGTCGCGCCGAACTCCTGCTGCGCAAGGGCATAGCCCCAGTCACGGAAGCCACCCTCGGTGTACTTCATGATGTTGCCCTTGTGGACGAGGGTAACGCTCTCGTATTTGTGGGCCAAGGCGTATTCGATGGCCGAGCGGATCAGGCGCTTGGACCCCTCCTCGGAAATCGGCTTGATGCCGATTGCACTGGTGCCGGGAAATCGGATGGTCTGCACGCCCATGCGGTCCTGAAGGAACTCGATTACTTGCCGCGCGTCGTCGCTCCCGGCGCGATACTCGATTCCGGCGTAGATGTCCTCGGTGTTCTCTCGAAAAATCACCATATTGACGTCCTGGGGCGCCTTGACTGGAGAAGGTACGCCGGGGAAGTAGCGCACCGGTCGGACGCACGCGTACAAGTCAAGGCGTTGCCGCAACGCCACGTTCAGGGAACGAAACCCGCCGCCAACCGGGGTGGTCAGTGGACCCTTGATGGCGACGAGGTAGTGGCTGATGGCCGCCAGCGTCTCGTCCGGGAGCCAGCTGCCGGTCTGGTTCTTTGACTTTTCTCCGGCCAGTACCTCCAGCCATACGATCCGCCGGCGGCCCTTGTACGCCCGTTCGACCGCGCTGTCGAAGACCAGTTGGGCGGCGCGCCAGATATCGGGGCCGGTGCCGTCACCTTCGATGAATGGGATGATTGGCCTTACCGGCACCTGCAGGCGGCCGGCGCCCATGGTGATCGCTTCGCCGCCGGGCGGTGCCTTGGGCGGGTCGGAAACTGTGGAGGAGACGGAAGACATGGTACCGGTCCTTGGCGCAGAGCGCTCGATGGGTAGGATTCGCCGCTCAATTTGGTCGGGTCAACCATGAACAGCAACACGATGCGCCGTCCGGCCGCCCAGGCGGTGGCAGCCATCCACGCGGCTTACGACCACTACGCTCGAGGCTTCGACCAGATCACCGGGCGAGCCCGGAGCCGATTCGAGCGGCGCGACTGGTCCGGGGCGCAGGCCGATGCGACCGAGCGGCTGAAGCTCTACAAGGCCCATGTGGACGGAGCGGTTGCGGATGTGCGGGACATCCTCGCCGATGCCGTGATGGAACGGACTCTCTGGGCCGCCATGAAGTCCGACCATGCGTCCCGGGTAGCTCCCCGCCGGGACTCCGAACTGGCGGCAACCTTCTTCAACTCCGTCACCCGCCGCGTGTTCAGCACCGTCGGCGTGGACCCCGCCATCGAATACCTGGAGCCGACAGCTTCCAGCGATAGCGGCGAAGACCGCGCTATCTACGACACCTACACGGCCGCCCGAATCGACCGCAGCCTGGTTCGTCGAATTCTGCTCAGCTATCCCTGGGCGGTACAGTATGCGCAGCTCGAGCGTGACGTCGGACTGGTGGCCGAGCTGATCGAAACTCGCATCCGCCAGGGAGCCGGTTACCAGGGAGAGATCGAGCTCGACCTGCTGCGCTCGGTCTTCTATCGGAACAAGGGCGCCTATCTAGTCGGCCGGATCCGGGCCGGGGAGCAGGTGATTCCTCTGGTGCTCCCTTTGCTCCATGCCGAACGGGGTATCGTAGTCGACGCCGTGCTCATGACCTCGGACGAGGCAAGCGTGGTATTCGGCTTCAGCTGGACGTACTTCAGAGTCGATGCTCCCCGTCCGCGCGCACTGGTGAGCTTTCTGGCGTCGATCATGCCGCAGAAGGAGATCAACGAGCTCTACACGGCGATTGGACACAACAAGCACGGGAAGACCGAACTATACCGGGGGCTGATGCAGCACCTGGAGGACCCGGCGGCTCGCTTTGCCCTGGTGGAGGGGGACGAGGGAATGGTGATGGCGGTCTTTACCCTCCCCTCGTTCAACGTGGTGTTCAAGGTCATCAAGGACAGCTTCGGCGCGCCGAAGAACACGACTCGCCGCGCGGTCATGGCCAAGTACCAGTTCGTCTTCGTGCGCGACCGGGTGGGCCGTCTGGCCGACGCGCAGGAGTTCGAGCACCTGGAGTTTCCCCGCCGCTGCTTTCCCAGCGAAGTGCTCTCTTACTTGCTAGAGGTGGCGGGATCGACCGTGCGGGCGGAGGAGGATCGGGTTGTGGTACGGCATCTCTACACCGAGCGGCGGGTGACCCCGCTCAACCTGTTTCTCCGGAATGCGGATCCGGCGGCCGCGCGGGAGGCGATTCTCGACTACGGGACGGCGATCAAGGATCTGGCAAGCGCCAACATCTTCACCGGCGACATGCTGGCCAAGAACTTCGGGGTCAGTCGCCATGGCCGAGTGATCTGCTATGACTATGACGAGCTTTGCCTGCTCACCGAGTGTCGCTTCCGGCGCATTCCTCCGCCTCCGTCCCTGGAGGAGGAGTTCGCCGCCGAGCCGTGGTTCTATGTGGGAGAGCAGGACGTCTTCCCAGAGGAATTCGGGCCCTTCCTGGTTCCGCCGGGACGGTTACGGGAGGCTTTCCTGGAGGCGCATGGCGATCTGCTCGAGGTCGACTTCTGGCTCGATGTCCAGCAGCGCCTGGCGAGCGGTGAGGTAGTAGACGTGTTTCCCTATCGCCGGGAGGCCAGGTTGCAGCGCCGCGGCGGGGCGTAGCTACTCGCTACTTCGCTCGAACCGGGTAAGCGCCGCAGCGGCTTCGAGGATCCGGCGAGTGTAGTCGCGAGCCGATTCCCGCGCCTTTCGCTCAGGAAGGACGAAAGCCGGGTTGTCCGGCTCGGCCGAGGTCGGTGCATTAGTCAGGGTGTCTCCCCCCCGTGCCTCCACCATTGACTCGAAGCGCTCCACTGCCGACCAGAGATCCGACAATTGCTCGTCGGTTTCTTCACCGGTCAGGAGAATCCCTCGACGGGCCAGGATATCCGCGGTGTGCTCCCGGGCCCGCGACTGCTCCTCTTCTCGATGCGGGTTCAAGATCTCATCGATATCGCTCGACTCAGGTTCATTGCGTTCCACGATCATCATCTCCGTGTGCTTGAGTAGTTTGCTATCCGCCACCCGGAGGAAACGCTCGGCCAACTGCTCCAGCCGCTCGTTACCATCCTCGAGGGCTTCGTCCCGGATGCGTTCCACCAGAGGGCGAAGCTTCGGCTCACCCCAGTAGTAGCCGGTCGCCACCTCGGCACTGGCGGTATCACCCAG
Source organism: uncultured Gemmatimonadales bacterium (assembly GCA_965652025.1). GTDB lineage: Bacteria > Gemmatimonadota > Gemmatimonadetes > Gemmatimonadales > GWC2-71-9 > CAVVWJ01. The sequence goes on along the minus strand of CBFGTM010000023.1, from coordinate 1,065 downwards.
GTCGGCGCCGTGAAGCAGCGCCCGCGCGGCTGCGAGGTCGAAGGAGGGGTCGCTTCGGGACGGCAGCGGATACCGAGGCGCATCACCGGCCCCGGCATCCTCATTGATGAACGCTCGCGACATTCTGCAGTATACCCGGGGCTACTCCCGGGCGATAGAACGCAGACCGCCCCGGGCACCAGTGGCACCCGGGGCGGTCAGACTTTGATGCGGAGCGACTACGAGCCGCGCCGGAAAGTCGAAGTCAGAACGACCTTGAGCCGTGAACCTGACGGTACGACCACGTCGCGATCCTGGGTCTGGATGGCCCGCTGAGTCCCGACAGCGGCACCGGCGACGCCTCCAATGATGGCGCCCTTGGTGCTCCCGCCGCTCACTGCCGTGCCCAGAAGCGCCCCGGCACCCGCACCGGCACCCACCTTCGCCAGGTCACCGGCGTTGGTCTTGCGGTCCTTCAGAGTCCGGTCCAGAGCGCTAGCGGTACCAGAGAGGGAATAGCTGATCCCCGCAATGACGATCTTGGTCGGAGTGAGGACCAGTTTGCCGGTCTTGTCGCTCTTGTTCTCGGATTCGTGGATGGCCGAGATGGTGAGATGCACTTTGGAGCCCGCCGGGATTACCACCCGGCCAGACTTGTCCTTCACGCTGGACGAGACGGTTCCGGTCAGTTTCTGGCCCGCCTTGTGGGTTCTGGAGCTGATGCCGGCATCGAACTTGGCGGCTATGGCGGTGCCTGCTGCCAGCGCGTTACCGCTAGTCCTGGTCGAGGCCGGCTTGGCAGCCACCTTGGTCGAGGTCTTGGCCGCGGGCTTGGCACTTTGATCGTTCAGCGGAGCGCCGGCATCTACCGCAGGACGTTGCAGATCGCGGTCTGCGTCGTCGGCAGCCGGGAGGCTCCCCTTATCGCCGCCGCACCCCACCAGAAGGGCTAGTGCGAGAAATACCAGTCGGTTACCTGCCATGATACCCTCCAACAGTAGGGCCGAATTGCGTTCGGGTTGCAGAATGGCGGGGGAAAGGGCAAGTCCGGGGCCAGGGAGGCGGGTAAGCGGGTAAGCGGGTAAG
>CBFGTM010000022.1:0-55670 GCA_965652025.1 uncultured Gemmatimonadales bacterium | reverse complement strand
TGCGGTATGAGCCGAAAAGGTAGCAAGTGACCGACCTCCATGAGCGAGTCGCCCTGGTGACCGGTGCGAGTCGCGGCGTTGGGCGCGGAGTCGCCCTTGGCCTGGCGCATGCCGGAGCGAGAGTCTTTGCCACTGGGCGACGTGCGACCCAGGCAGATCTCGGTTCAGGTATCACCGCGATCGACTGCGACCACACGGACGACGAGGCGGTGGCGCGGGTGTTTCGGACCATCGACGAGACCGCCGGCAGGCTCGACATCCTGGTCAACGCCGCCTGGGGTGGTTACGAACGGATGGTTGAGGACGGCCGGTTCACCTTTGTCGCGCCATTTTGGGATCAGCCCCTGTGGCGCTGGGACGCGATGGTCACCGCCGGCGTACGGGCGGCGTTTGTGGCCAGTCAACACGCCGCGCGCAGCATGGTTCGAGCAGGAAGGGGCCTGATCGTCCACATCTCATCCTGGGCGGCCCAGAAACACATCGCGAATACGCTGTACGGGGTGGCCAAAGCAGCCACCGACAAGATGGCGAGTGACATGGCGCATGAACTGCGGCAGCATGGGGTGACGGTCGTGTCTCTATATCCGGGCCTGGTGCGCACCGAGGCGGTTCTCGCAGCCGGTGTGTTCGATTTGAGCAATTCCGAGAGCCCCGAGTTCATCGGTCGAGCCGTTGCGGCACTGGCGAATGATCCTCAGGTCTCCCGCCGGGCCGGCTCGGTCCTGGTAGCGGCCGCGCTGGCCCAGGAATACGGCTTTACGGACGTCGATGGTCGTCGGCCACGTCCACTCACGCTAGCGGACGTATAGCCAAGGGCCGTCTGACCAACGCAGGCAGCCCTGGCGCACATCTATTCCTCATATTCCTCTGAACCCATGATCCACAGGAATGATTGCAGGTCGATCATGTCGCGTGGGCCCAAATCGAAGGTGTCGCGGCGAACCCGACGGGCAAAGCGCAGCAGGCTGGCATACGTCTCCCAGTTGGGCCGCGAACTATACTGGAAGTCATAGCCGTACGCCTGCGCCGCTGCCTGTGTCACCCGAGGCTTGAGAAAGATGTGTTGAGTCGGAAGGGCAATGAATCCGAACACGGTCGCGAGGGGCCAGGTCAGCACCCGGGTCTGGCGACGCGGGAGCCTCGCTACCGTCGCGCACCAGCGATCGAACCGCTCTTCTGGACTCCCCTCGCCATGGAGCAATGTGTAAAGGCCGGTCACAAAAAGGTGTGCGCCGACCGGCGAACGCACCGCGTCTCGGAGCGCCATCTTCTCAAAGGAGAACAGCAAATTGGTCCGGGATTCTATGGCGACAGCCCGGCCGGCGATCTGGTCATACCGACGGGCACGCAAGAGGGATCGAAACCTGCCGGGTGAGAGGTCGGCTATCCACTGCTGGTGCGCCTGCCACTTGTAATCTCGTTCCAATTCCAGATACTCGGCGTCCTGGAACCCGGCAGGAAACAGGCGTAAGAACTTCCGCCGGCATCGTAGGGCTGCTGGCGAAAGTGTCATCTGGGGAGATCTTCGGAGAATCGCAGCTGCCATCGGGGGGGCCTCATCGTTCACCACGGGAGTCTCAGCGTTCATCTAGCCTCATAAAGCCGACCAGGGGCCGGGAGTTCTGTGATGCACCCTACATAGCCTACCTGGCGCCTGATACTCTTAGGAGGGAAGTCGTGTCGATCGCGCGCTCCGTTAGGCGGACACAGAGGCGAACGGCCTTGATCGCCACGGTCACCCTAGCTGGGCCCGGCTGGCTCTCTGGGCAGAATTCCGGCTGTAGCCCGGCCAGCGCAACTGCCGATCCGAGCTCGATTGACACGACCTACCCCCCAGTCATGCGTCCGGTGCGGATCCCGAGCGGAGAGGTCAGCCTGAACGGGGCTCTCTACCTGGCTCAGGGACGGGGACCCCACCCGACGGTAGTGTTCCTTCACGGGTTCCCCGGAGACGAGAAGAACCTGGACTTGGCCCAGGCCGTACGACGGGGAGGCTTCAATGCCCTGGTGTTCTATTACCGGGGGGCCTGGGGGAGTCCGGGCACCTATTCCTATTCGCACGTGCTCGAGGATGCCTCCAGCGCCCTTGCCTGGCTCCGCCGGCCCGCGGTTGCCGAGTCAATGCGGGTGGATTCGGAGGAGCTGATCCTCGTGGGGCACAGCCTTGGCGGGTTCGTAGCACTCTACACGGCGGCAACTTCTGCCAACGTGGCGGCAGTTGCCGCGCTCGCCCCAGTGGATCTCGGGAGTCGGGGAGCCGCCCTGAGAGACTCTGTCGTATTCGCCAAGGAGGTACGGCGCCGAGAGGGGCAACTGGGCGCCTTACGCGGAACGTCGGGGGAGATGCTGAGCCGCGAGGCCATGGACCACGCCGACGCATGGAGCCTCCAGCGCCACGCGGGTGCCCTTGCCAAGAAGCGGGTGCTGCTCATCGCAGGTGCGCACGATGAGGCGGTGCAGCAGTCCGAGGTCTACCAACCGCTGGGGGCGAAGCTGCGCGCAGCCGGTGCCCGAGAGCTGACGAGTCTAACCCTGGAGACCGACCACGTGTTCTCGAATCTCCGGATTGGTTTGGCGCAGACGCTCATACGCTGGCTGTGCGCTAGCAAGGACTAGCTGTCCTAGGTGCTGCCTTGTACATGTCGCTGACCGGACTCCCACTCAGGAAATGATATGCGGCGCTATGAAGTCGTCTCCGGGGTGTTCTTCTCTCTTCTCGCTTTGGTCCAACTGACTCGGGTGGTCTTGGGTTGGCCGGTTCAGGTCGCCGCCGTCATCGTTCCCATTTGGGCTTCGGTCCTGGCCTGCCTGGTGGCCGGCTCGTTCGGGGTCTGGGCATTCCGCAGCTCGCGGCGCGCCACCTGATGAGCGGAATCCGGGTTGCGCTGAGCGTCATCGGGGTCGCCTACGCAGTTCTCGGGCTTACGGTGGTCCTCTTCGCTGTGAACCTGCGCCAGCGCGGCGACATCGGCAGCGCATATCTCGCAGTTGGAGTTCTGGCATGGGGTGGTACTGTCGCGGCGACGGGACTGTCTGCCGGGAGTGTGCTGGGCACGCTGGCCTTAGTGCGACATGCCGACACCCGTCGCCCGCTGTATCTGCTGGTGGTTCTCAGCGGGTGGATCGGTGCGCTGGTGGTTGGCTGGCTTGCCTGGGAGTTCTGGACCCATTCGTCCCTCCCAAAGGTGGCCCCCTAACCAGAGCATGCATCCGCACGATCCGGTCGCTCTGGACGAGATTCGACAGCTGCATGACGCCTGGCTCGCTGCGGAGCTACGCGGGGAGGTAGAGACTGTTCTCGACCTGTGTACCGCGGATGTGAGATGGCTCGTCCCCGGCCGTCCCGTCCTGGAAGGTCGCGAGGCCGGGCGGCAATTGCTGCAGGCGCCGCGAGTCAAACTGATTGCCCTCGAGGCCAATGACGTCCGTATCGAGCAGAGAGGGGATCTCGCCTGCAAAACCGCCCGGTACGAGGCTCGGTACCGCACTGCTGAGCGGGAGAAGGTGAGTCGCGGCACCCACCTTTGGATTCTACGCCGGGACCAGGCGGTGTGGCGGGTGGCGCTGGTGACCTGGCAGGCGGAGGAGTAACGTCGGGATGGCGCAGCTGATGCAGTCCGTTAGGCACACCGCCGGCGATCACTTGGGCGCGTCCATGGTCTTGCTCCAGCAGTACACTGCCCTCCCCTCGACATGAACCGGACCTTCATGTTCGAGTGTGATCGCTTTGGCCCTGAAGAAGACTACTACGCCACCTATCTGTCTGTCGGCGGGCACACCCTGGAGCGCGAACAGCTGCTTCCGATCATGCAGCTCGGGAATGAGGCCATCATGCAGGCCTATCGCTCACCCGAGAGGTACGAAGACTTCCCTTCGGTGATCGAGGCTTTTCGCGACCACGCCCGGGCTCCCGAGGAGGAGCTTCCGATCCTGGAGCGGGTCTTTGCTGCGCACGAGATCGGCCGCACCGTACCGCCGGCCCACCAGGCGTTTCTGCGGTCGGTGGCACCATCGCACCACCTCGGCATTGTGTCCAACCTTTGCGCCCGACCGGCCCCTGGCTCGACTTTCTTCGGATGGCCGGCCTCCTCTCCCTCTTTAAGACGATCGTGTTCTCCTCCGAGGGTCGGACAATCAAGCCCTCCCCCCACACTCTTCCGTCGTGCGTTGGCGAATTTACCGCCGGGGGCTAAGGTCCTCTTCGCCGGGGACAGCTTGGAGCGCGATATCATGCCGGCCAAGAGCTTGGGCATGGACACGGCCTGGATCGCGCCAGCGGGGTCGACCGATCCAGCCGCCCATATAGTCATTGAGAGTCTGCCGGACTTGGCCTTTGTCGCCATTTGACTTGGGTGCGATTCGGATTCATGCCCCCGAGGTTCTCGATATCGCCAGCTGGCGATTATGACCAGGCCCGAGTTGCTGATGCTGGCAGGGCTTCTCGTGGCGGGTGCGTGTGGCGATGGTCAGGACCCCGGTGCGGTGCGGCTGTTCGACGGCATCTCGCTCAACGGTTGGGAGGGTGATACCGCTTTGTGGCGGGTGGTCGACGGCGCCATCGTCGGGGGGACGCTGAAGACGCCAGTAACCCAGAGCGAATACCTCTGCACGCAGGCGGAATTCGCCGACTTTGAGTTGCAGCTCGACGCCCGGATCAATGGACCGAACGCGGGCGTGCATTTTCGGAGCCAACGGGTTCCCGGCTCAAACGAAGTCGCGGGGTACCAAGCCGACATTGGATTTGCCCTGGCCGGATCATCGCAAAGTTATCCGACACCGTTCCGGACACCCTGGAGCGGCCCCATCCATTGTGGGGTAGTCTCGCCGACGAGTTCAGACCAGAACCAGGCCGATATCCCGATCCCGCCCAGCCGGTTCGGTTCATCGCGGTTGCCCCGAGCGGGCTGATCAATCGAGTTCTGCGGCTAGACGACTGGAACGAGATCGCCGTGGTCGCCGTCGGGCCGCGAATACGGCTGCAGCTCAATGGTGTAACCACCGTGGATTTCACCGAGAAGGGAAACGTTCCAGCTGGCGGCAAAGTCTGCCTTCAGATCCACGACGGGCCGCCGGCCGAGGCATGGTACAAGAACATATCAATTCGGCACATTGCCGTGCCTGGCCGATGAGCTTCAGGAGGGTGCTCCTGCTTCGCTCAACCCCGGTCCTACTGGTAGTAATGGCGGGTAGCTGGGCGTGTGGTGGAGGATGGCGGCGGGTCGAGGACGTGACACCTCACGCCTTCCCGATCAGAAGTCAGCTCCAAGTGTGGCAGGGCCGTAATTTCACGCTCTTGCACGCTGTTAGGCTGAATTCCGACACACTCTCAGGTGTCCCCTTTACCCAAGTCCCGTCCTGCGACAGCTGCCGAGTGAAGTTCGCATTGAGTGAAGTGGATTGGCTGCGTGAGGGAAGCAAGGAACGGGGATTCTTCCGGACGACCGCACTCGTCGTGGCAGTCGGGTTGGCAATAGCCTACGTCTTTCGGGGTGTCGGTGGCGACTGAGTTGGTGTTGAGGCAATCGAGGACCGAGGCCGTGCGCAGCCTGGCTGCCGCGCTCGTCGTCACCGCGTTCGTCACCGGGCCCATCTCCGCCCAGGAGCCGGGACCGGTTCGGTACCTGCTCCGCATACCGGCACCGGCGACGCACTACATCGAAGTCCAGGCGACCTATCCGACTTCCCGGCAGGCGGCGCTCGAGCTCATGATGCCGGTCTGGACCCCAGGCTCCTACCTGGTGCGCGAGTTCGCCCGCCATGTCGAGCAGGTCCAGGCCCGCGATCCCTCCGGACGATCCTTGCAGGTCGAGAAGTCTCGTAAGAATCGTTGGCGGGTAGAGACCGGCGGGGCCTCCGCCGTGGTCCTCACCTATCGGGTCTACGCCCACGAGCAGCAGGCGAGAACCAACTGGGTCGAGGACTCCTTCGCGCTGATCAACGGCGCTCCCACCTACATCACCCTCGTCGAGCGGGCCCGACGGCCGCACGAGGTCACGCTGGAGCTGCCCAAGGCCTGGGCCCGGTCGCTGACCGCGCTGCCGCCGGCGGCCGACGGCCGGCCGCATCATTACCGGGCGCCGGACTTCGATACCTTGGTTGACTCGCCGATCCTCGCTGGGAATCCTGCCGTCTACGAGTTTACCGTCGACGGCGTGCGGCATGCCCTGGTGAACGTGGGGGAGGCTGGTGGTTGGGACGGAGCCCGCTCGGTGCGGGACGTCGAGCGCATCGTGCGGGCGGCGCGTGACTTGTGGGGCAGCCTGCCCTACCAGCGCTATCTGTTCTTCAATCTGCTGACCGACTCCTACGACGGCATCGAGCACAAGGGGTCTACCGTCCTCTTCGCCGACCGGTCGAGCACTCGCACCGAGAGCAGCTACTACGACTGGCTCCTCCTGGTGGCGCACGAGTTCTTTCACGCCTGGAATGTCAAGCGCCTTCGTCCGGTGGAGCTGGGACCGTTCGACTACGAGAACGAGGTGTACACCCGCAGCCTGTGGGTGGCCGAAGGGCTGAGCGATTACTACGCCTGGCTCCTCGTCAGCCGGGCCGGCCTGGCCTCGAGGGAGCAGACGCTCAGCGATATCTCCAGGGCGGTGCGCACTCTGCAGACCACGCCGGGGCGATTGGTCCAGCCGCTGGAGCAGGCATCGTACGATGCGTGGATCAAGCAGTATCGCCCCGATGAGAATTCGCCCAACTCGGCGGTGAGCTACTACACGAAGGGCTCGATCATCGGACTGCTGCTCGACGCCCGGCTGCGCCGCCTCACCAACGGCAAACGTAGCCTGGACGAGGTGATGCGGTCCGCCTACGGACGCTTCAGCGGTCAACGGGGATACACTTCCGCGGAATTCCGCGCGGTCGCCAGCCAGGTGGCAGGTGGGGACCTGGACGACTTCTTCCACCGGGCCCTGGAGACCACTCAGGAGCTGGATTATACGGAGATGCTCGACTGGTATGGTCTCAGGTTTGGGTCAGCGGAGCCGGACACGGTGTCGAAGGCCTGGCTCGGCCTGGTCACCCGGTCGGACGGTGGGCGTGTCCTGGTGTCCAACGTGCTGCGCAACACGCCGGCGTATGGCTCCGGGCTGGCCGCCGATGACGAGCTGGTCGCGATCGATGACTTTCGGCTCGCGGAAGCAGGGCTGGAAAGTACCCTCGAACGTTACCGGCCCGGGGCCACGGTCACCGTCCTGGTCTCTCGCCGGGGTGAGCTGCTCCGTTTCAAGCTGACGCTGGGAGGTTCGCCCCCTGATCGATGGTCGCTGTCGGTCCGCCCGGACGCGACAGCGGAGCAGAAGGCGCGGCTCGCGGCGTGGTTGGGCCCGAAGTCACCCTGAGCGCAGCCACCTCATCCTCCAACCAGCTTCTGGATCTCCTCGCAAAGCCGGGGCTCGCTCGGGCTCGACTTTCCCAGTCTGGCCATCGCCTCGCGATCATTCCCGTAAGGATCGGGCCGGAAGTTGAGGATGCCGTCTCGGACGAAGGCAGTGAAGTAGACGATGTAGACTGGCAGCGGCTGATGCAGTGTGACGGTGTGGCCGTCTACCCTTCCTCCCTCGCTCTCTGAAGGCGCCGTCGCCATGGCCTCGCGGATCTTCTGCTGGTTCCAGTCGTCCTGCCCCGCAAGGACGTAGTCGGCCAGCTCCACTGGCTTCTCTACCCACACGCAACCGTGACTCAGCGTCCGGTTCGGCTGATCGAACAATTTCGGGGTGGGGGTGTCATGGAGATACACGGCGAACTGGTTCGGAAACATGAACTTCACCAACCCGAGCGGGTTCGTGGGACTGCCCGCTCTCTGGCGCACTCGAACTTTGCGGAAATCCACCCGGGACCAGTTGATCCGGCGCGAGTTCAGCACCCGTGACTGGCGTTTGGCATCGACCACCTCGAAATGGTTCCGCGAGAGGTACGAGCGCTTCTTCCTGACCTTCGGGAGAATCTCGCGGACCAGGATCCGGTGCGGCACATACCAGTACGGCCGGAAGACCACGAATGTCATCGAGTCCGCAAACACCGGCGTAGCGTTTCGGTACTCGTCGCCCACCACGACTCGCATCGTGAGCTCCGGCTTGCCTGCGTTGTAGGCGTAGAGCTTGTAATCGGGGATGTTCACGTAGATGTACCGGCCCCCGAACTCGGAGGGAAGCCAGCGATAGCGCTCCAAGCTGAGCTCGATCTGCCGAATCCGTACCTGGACCGGCACATTCAGGGCGGCCAACGTCGCGGCGCCCACCATCCCATCAACCGGGATCCCATGGCGCGCCTGGAAACGCGCAACCGCTCTGGCTACGGCGCGGTTGTAAACCGGCTTCCGCCCCGCGGGACCGCTGAGGTCGCCGGTGATCCTGAGTCGCCGACGCAGCACCGCCACCCGGGCGCCCCGATCGCCACCGCGGAGTCTGCGACCCGCGGGCACCGTGGGCCAGCCGCCGTCGGCCAGGATCTCTCGATAGCCGGCAAGGGCTTTCACCAGCTCGGCATACCCGGGCAGCTGGGGGCGGAGCGGAGCCACGATGCCCTGGAAGTCTTCCACCAGCAGGGCTCCCCGGAGTGTGCCCTCGATGCTCGAGCGCCGCGCCCTGATGTACCACTCGCCGGCGACTGCCTTGGGATCGAGCCGGCCCCCCAGCAAATCAGCCCCATAGTCGAGGAACCGCCGGGTAAGCTCGAGGTCGAGCACGGCAAAGGCTTCGGGCCTCTCCTTGTCGAGGCTCGGGCGCAACTGCTCCAGAGTGCGGCGGAGCTCGCCGAGCCGGTAATCCGCGGGACGAAGCCCCTCCCGTTCGGCATCACACAGGCTTGCGATCAACTCCTTGGTTCTCTGCGGCACGGGACGAATCCCGACCCAGAGCGGGCGGTACTGTCGATCCTGGTAGATCTGCCTGACCAGCTTCCAGCGAACCCCCTCGAGGTAGGCCGGCGGCTTTTCGGCCGAGGTGATGTGGCGGATTTCCTGACTGATCCGATCGGCCGTCGGGCGGCAGGAGACAGTGGCCAGCAGGGTGATGAGGTAGGGCCAGATAGCTCGGTAGGAAATCGCCATCGCGCAACGCTCAAGAGTGTGAGTCACAACGCGACGCGACCGTGCGGGAATCTGGTGCGTGCGGAAGACTACCGAATGATCCGATCCCGGGGCACCGCCCCTTCCGCCGGGTAGTTGAAATGCCACCACGACCGCCCAAACTGATCGAACCCTTCAGATTCCATGGTCTGGATCAGGACCTTCCGGTAACGCAGAGCCTGAGCGGTGGCGTCGGCCGTGTCGGCGGTGCCGGTGAAGTTGTCGAAGCCGGTGGTCGCTATGACCTCGTTTCCGGTCGGCAGATCCACCAGCGTGACATCCACCGAGGCGCCCAGGTTATGCCGGGTCCGCTCGGTGATATAGCCCTTCTCGATCAGCGACCGATTTCCGGTGCGCTCTGCCCAGTCGACCATCGCCCGCGAAGCCCTCAACGGCCGGTACGCATCAAGTACCCTGAGCCCCAGTCGCTGGATGCGGAGTCTCGCCTGCACCCGGCCCAGTGCGGCAGCCGCCTCACCTAGCAGCAGGGCGCGCGGCGCCTCGTAGCCGGGGAGCGGGGCACCGGTGAAGTTGTTCGAGTTGGCATAGCGAAGATCGGTCTGGATGGTGGGATCGATCGAGCGTACGTCGACCAGCTGCGAGTCGGTGGCTGCATTGCTGGAGGCGGCCGGTGGAGAGCCCGGTGCGGCAGGAACCCGGGAGCTGGGGGACTCGCGGCGCACCGGGGATGCAGGCGCCGAGGTAGCGGGACGACGCGCACGGGCCGATGAGGCAGATGTTGAGGAGATGGAATCGGGTTGGCGCTGTGCCGCGGACCCGGATTCCTCCACCCGGGGGCGGCTCGGTGAGTCGAGGCCGGGTTTGTATGTGACCCAGAGCAGCCAGAGGCCGGCGAACACCGCGAGCAGGACAGCGGCAACGAGGCGCTCTTCGGGCCACAGATTCCGGAGGGGTCGGCGCGTACCAGTCCTGGTGGGCTCCCTGGTGGGCTCGGGAGGTGGCTGGACCACCGGCTCGACCGGCTGGGCAAGTGCCGCCACGAAATCCGCAACCGTCTGAAAGCGGCGCGCGGGCGAAGGGTCGAGTGCCCGGACCAGAACGGGACGCACCCCCTCCGGAGCAGCACCACCGAGACCGGGCGGCAGTCCGGTGAGGAGGTGATGGAGCACGGCCGCCAGGCTGTACACGTCGGCTCGCTCGTCGGACGGGTGTCCGGCGATCCGCTCCGGACTGGCATACTGTGGACTCACACCCTGCTCGATCGGCGGCTGCGCATCGGTCCGGCGCAGGAGGGACTCCGGGCTGAAACCGATAAGCTTGACCAGGGGACGGTCCCCGTCTGTGCGGGTCAGCAGAATGCTGTCGGGCGAGAGCCTCCCGTGCACCCACCCGAGTTCATGGGCCGCCTGCAGCCCGCCCGCGGCTTGCAGGCAGAGGTCCACCGCCTCGCTCAGCGGCAGCGCGCCCCGCCGGGCCAGAGTCTCCGCCAGCGGCTCGCCCCGGAGAAACTCGGCCACCAGGTAGACCAGCCCGTCGTCGGTCTCGCTCAGCTCATGAATCGCAGCGACATTGGGATGCTGGATCTGGATCGCGTCGAGACAGCGTTGCCGGAGTAGAGCGAGTGCGGCAGAGTCGTCGGATATGGAGCCGAGCAGTACGACGGCGACCTCGAGGCCAGTCGGGTACTCGGCACGGTAGAGAGGTCCGAGGGGGGTGTCCTGCTGCCGCTCACGGACGCTGAGCCCGCCACGGAGGGTCCGGCCCAGCAGGGTCGGGCTCAACTGCTGTTTTCCTGGTGGAGTCTTGTAGCCAAGCTGATCACGATAAACCGGCAGGGGATAGTTCCGTGAATCCCGCGTCCGAGGCGACCTCTCTGATGGGATCATACGCGAGAGCACCGGAGGCGGCCAGGGGTGTCATTCCGTTAGGCCGACCGGCAAAGCTCTTAGGGAGAAAACCAGATTGCGGCAGGCGGGGCGGCCGTGCGAAGTCCAGCGCTTGCTCTGCCGAACCCGGGCTACGACTTTCTCCGGGAGGATCCGCGGTTCAAGCGCCTGCTGAAACGGGTCGGGCTCGGAGGATGAAAGCGAGTAAAGCAAAGTAGGTAACTCGGGAGGATGTACCGGTGGACGCAAACAGACCTCCACGACCTTTACACTTCCCGGTCACCGGATCGTCAGGTCCTTAGGCGTGGTGCGGGGCATCACGGTTCGCTCGCGGTCGCTCTTCGGAACTATCGGTGCCAAAATCGAGACCCTGTTCGGAGGCCAGATCGCGATGCTGACGACCCTCTGCGAGCAGACCCGGGAGGACGCGTTCGACATCCTGCTTGCGCACGCGCAGCGCCAGGGGGCCAATGCGGTAGTCGGCGTCCGGTACGATGCAACGGAGATCATGTCGGGGGTGACCGAGGTCTTGTGTTACGGAACGGCTGTCATCGTGGAACGAGATACTGAGGACAGTTAGGAGGAATCAATATGGAAGTTTCACTCCGACGGCGTCCGGCCGTGTCTGTCGTCCCGATGATTATTGGCCTCTTGGCTGCCCAGCGGGCGGCTCCTCATGTGCGGACCGTGGACTTCGTGCTGCTATTCGCCGGCGGCATCGCGTTCGGGGTGAGCCTCATGGGGCTCATACAGCTGCTGCGGGAGAGACGGTCCCGATCCGCCTGAGCGGCTGCGCCCGGTGACCCAGGTCCCAACCGACCTCTTCGCGGCCGCCCTGGCCGACCGCTATCGCATCGAGCGCGAGCTCGGGCGCGGCGGTATGGCGACGGTCTACCTCGCCCACGACATCCGGCACGATCGCCCCGTCGCCCTGAAGGTCCTGCGACCCGAACTCGCCGCCTCGCTCGGACCCGAGCGGTTTCTCCGCGAGATCAAGATCGCCGCCCGCCTGCGGCATCCCCATATCCTCCCGGTGCATGACTCGGGCGAGGCGAACGGCTGGCTGTGGTACACCATGCCGTACGTCGAGGGGGAATCTCTCCGGCAACGGATGGCGCGCGAAGGCCAGCTCGCGCTCGATGACGCGGTACGGATCACCACCCAGGTGCTGAGCGCCCTGGGCTACGCCCACACCCATGGGGTCATCCACCGCGACATCAAACCGGAAAACATCCTCCTGGAGGGTGACCAGGCGGTCGTGGCGGACTTCGGAGTGGCGCGGGCCATCACCGCCGCAGGCCAGGACCGGCTGACGGAGACCGGTCTGGCTCTGGGCACCCCGGCCTACATGAGTCCGGAGCAGGCCACCGCCACCCGAGAGCTGGATGGACGGAGCGATCTCTACGCGGTCGGCTGCGTGCTCTACGAGATGCTCGCAGGCCAGCCACCGTTCCTGGGCGCCACGGCCCAGCAACTACTGGCCCGTCACGCGCTCGATCCGATTCCACCGCTGCGGACCGTGCGCGACACGGTACCGGCAGGGGTAGAGCAAAGCGTGATTCGTGCGCTGGCCAAGGCGCCCGCCGACCGCTTCCCCACAGCCAGCCATTTTGCCGAGTCGCTGACTCGAGCTGAAGATCCCCTCGTCGTGTCCTCCGCGATGCCCCGGCGCCCGAGTAAGCGCCGGATGGTGGTGCCGGCGGCCGCGGCACTCGGGCTCGCGCTGATCGCGGGATATGTCTGGTGGCCTCGGAGTAAAGCCGCGGTCGATCCGAACGTGGTGGCTGTGATTCCGTTCCGCGTACGAGGCGCGGCTGCGGCGTTGGGTTACCTCCGCGAGGGGATGATCGATCTGGTCGCGGCGCGACTGACGACGGAGGGCGGCGCGCGGGCGGCGGACCCGGGCTCGGTGATGACCGCCTGGCTCCGAGCCGCAGGCTCCGAAGCCGGCGATCTCTCCGAGAGTGACGCGCTCGGTCTGGCTCGCCGGCTCGGTGCCGGCCGTCTCCTGGTGGGGAGCGTCGTGGGCACGCCCGATCACATCGCCCTCAACGCCTCGCTGCTTCCGGTTGGAATCGGCGGCCCCCGGGCCGAGGCCAAAGCGGAAGGTGCGGCGGACAGTCTGCCCCAGCTGGTGGACCGATTGATCGCCCAGCTCATTACCGAGGAGGCTGGAGCGCCGCACGGGCTCGCCGGCCTCGTCAACCGACCGCTACCGGCGTTGCGGCTGTACCTCGAGGCTCAGGCCGCGTATCGCCGGGCCGACTACGCCGATGCAGTCCTCGGATTCAGCAAGGCCCTCGATCTGGACTCGACCTTCGCACTCGCGGGCCTGAGACTCGCGAGCGCCGCAGGATGGACCGCGACGCCCGGAGCGGGCCGGCGGGGACTCGAGCGGGCCTGGAGCAGCCGCGACCGGTTGAGCGGTCCCGACCACGCATTATTGATGGCCGAAGTGGGTCCGGACTATCCCGCTGTCTCCTCGCTGACCAAGCATCTGGCCTGGTGGGAGCGCGCCGTGGACCTCGCCCCTGACCAGCCGGAGCGCTGGTACGAGCTGGGCGACGTGTACTTCCATGAGGGCTTCTACCTGCAGATCGAGGCCACCCGGAACCGGGCGGCGGAGGCCTTCCGCCGGTCCGTGGCGCTGGACTCGGGCAGCGCGCCCCTGGGACACCTGCTCGAGGTCGCGGTGCTGGAGAACGACAGCGCGGCGGTGCGGCGCCTGGCCCCTCTTTACCTGGCCCGCGACCGGACCGGCGATCTGCTGGGCTTCTACCACTGGCGCATCGCCGAGGGGCTGCACGACGACAGCGCACTCACGGCGCTGCGGGCCCAATATCGGCGAATGGCGCTGCCCAGTCTCTGGCGGATCATGAACCACGCGGTGCTCGACGGCAATCGTATGGAGGACGCGGAGTCGGCCGCCGTCGCCATCCGGGTCAAGGCGGGGCGGAGCTCGGACTGGCAGCGGAGCAAGACGTATCTGCATGCCTTCGAGATCAACCGCGGCCATCCGGCGAAGGCGCTGGGGGACACGGCGCGCTCGGACGAGGATGAGTACGCGCCGCACACCGCCCTGTACGAGCGAGTCCTCGACGCCATGTACGGCGACGGGGACAGCCTGAACGGCCGCCAGGCGGCGCGCGAGCTGGCCCGGATCACAGGGCGTGCCGGCTCAGGCGGAAGCGACGCGCGAGCGGTCGCACAGACGGACCTTTGCGTCGTCACCCTCTGGCGGCTGAGCCATGGTGAGCTCGGCGGCGCCGCTCATGCCATCACCCGCCTCCGGTCTCGTCTGCCGGGCGACTCGCCGGCGTCGCTCACCTCCAACACTGTTTGCGCCATGCTGCTCGAGGCGGAGCTCACGGCCGCCTCAGGCGCAGCCGGCGCGCCCGCCGCGCTGGATCGCCTCGACAGCATCATGCGAAGCGGCCCCGGCGGAGAGCGCAACGGGCCGGCCGTGGCATTCACCCTCAGCCCGGCATACGTCAGGTCCACGGTCGGGATCAGTCCCTGTGGCTTCGAAGATTTCGCCAACCTGGAGGTGGCTCATCTGCGCGAGCGCGAGGGCAACATCCAGGCGGCGCTCTCCGCGGCCCGGCGGAGGACGTACTCCTACCATCTCACCGATTACCTGGCCGCGCACCTGCGCCAGGAGGGTCGCCTAGCCGCCCTGACAGGAGACAGCTCGGGGGCGGTCAGGGCCTACCGGCACTACCTGGCACTGCGGTCCGATCCGGAGCCGGCGTTACGGCCGAGGATCGAGACGGTACGAGCGGAGCTGGCGAAGCTGGTCGGGAATTAGCCTTAGTCAATAGGACGCTCTCATGTCGGACCGTGGCCTTCGCATTGCGCTTCTCGTCTCCATCGGCCTCCTGGGATTGTGGTTTCTGGGGGCCTATCTGCTCCGCATGCGCCCGGCCAGTCCGGGCAAATCGCTGGCGTGGGTTCCCTCGCCGGCGGAATCGGCAACCGGCTTCATCACGGTCTTCTTGGATACTCTGGGCATCGGTTCATTTGCGACGACCACGACGATCTTTCGCACCTGGCATCTGGTACCTGACGAGCTCATTCCCGGCACCTTGAACGTTGGCCATGCCCTGTCTGGAGTGATCTCCGCGTTCATCTTCATCGGCCTGGTTCCGGTTGCTTCCGGGACCCTGCTTCCCATGATCGTCGCGGCCGGCCTGGGTGCTTGGTTGGGGAGTGGGCTGGTGGCTCGCCTCGCTCGCTACCGCATCCGATTGGGCATGGGCACCGCGTTGCTCGTGGCGGCCGCTCTCATGCTTCTCACTCAGCTCCGCTGGCTCCCGGGCGGCGCAGATGCCTTCGGCCTCTACGGCTGGCGATGGATGGTGGCTGTGCTCGGCAATTTTGTGCTCGGTAGCCTTATGACGCTCGGTATCGGCCTGTATGCGCCTTGCATGATCATGATCAGCCTGCTCGGAATGAATCCCCTTGCAGCCTTCCCCATCATGATGGGATCCTGTGCGTTCCTGCAGCCCATCAGTGGGACTCGCTTCCTGCGCGAACGTCGCTTCCACCTGTCCGCCTCGGTCGGCCTGACCCTTGGGGGGATACCCGCGCTTCTGATCGCTGCATATATCGTCAAGTCGCTGCCGCTCACTGCGGTCCGTTGGGTCGTTCTTTTCGTTGTGCTCTACACTGCTGTTGCGCTCCTGCAGGCGGGTTGGCGAGAGGCCAAGGCGATTCGACTGAGGACAGTAGCACCAGCCGAACTGGCTCCCAGCTGAGACGCGGTCCATTAGGCTGCAGTCAACGGAGGCGGTCATGAAGCCGAAGCACATGTACCTCGCGCTCTGCGTCGCCGGCACCATTCTGCCGCTGGCAGCCTTCCTTCCCTTTCTGCGGGCTCACGGCCTCGACCTGAGGGAGTTCTTTCACCAGCTTTTTGGCACACCAGTGAGCGGCTTCTTCGGCTGGGACGTGATCGTCTCATCGCTGGTCCTCTGGACGTTTGTCCTCTCGGAGGGGCGGCGGCTGGGGATGGTTCGCCTGTGGGCACCCATCGCAGCCAATCTGGTGGTGGGCGTGTCGCTTGGTCTGCCACTGTTTCTGTACCTGCGCGAGATCTACTACGAGAAGAGAACCAACGTTGGGAGACAACCATGATCAAGAGAGAATTTCTGACCCTCGTTGTTGCCGCCATTCTGGCCCCACCGCTCGCCGCTCAAGTGAAGTTCTTGTCAACGCCCATTCTCCAGAGCGGCGTAACCAATGCAGGCGGTCCCATCACCTATCCGGCGACGGACAGCGCCGAAGTAACCGCGTTACGGGTGGACCTCGGCCCGGGTGGCGAAACTGGGCGGCACATGCATCTCTATCCGGCGTTCGTCTACGTGCTGGAAGGAGCGGTGAATGTCGAGATAGAGGGAAGTGGGAGCCACAGTTACAAGGCTGGAGATTCGTTCCTCGAGGCAATCAACACCTGGCACAACGGCAAGAATCGAGGATCGACGCCGGCCAAGCTGTTGGTGGTCTTTGCCGGTGTCCGGGGGAAGCCCAACCTCGTGCGTCCCTAATATGGAAACACTGGTCCAGGGTCCATAAACGGCCGCACTCCGTAGCACGACATGGGAGCTGAAGATTACGCCCCATAATCTCAGTGGTATCGCCTTCATGGGCGCGATGGCCTGCGCGGCACCGAGCCCAGCGTCAAGCGGAGAGGCACGACCGGCACTCGACTCCCTGATCCCGGCACTGCTGGACAGTGCCGGCGTGCCGGGGCTGGCCCTCGCGATTGCCTCGCGGGGCAGGATTGTCTGGGCCCAGGGCTTCGGCAGCCGACGACAAGCTTCGGCCGAGCCGATCGACACCTCGACCGTCTTCGAGGCTGCGTCCCTCGGCAAGCCGGTCTTCGCCTATGCGGTTATGAAACTCGCTGACGAGGGATGCTTCGATCTGGATCGGCCTCTGGCTTCCTATCAGCCGCTCCCGGCCCTCTCGCAGGACTCAGGCTATCAGCGAATCACCGGACGGATGGTCCTCAGTCATACGTCCGGACTGCCGAACGAGCTTCGTCCGGGTGAGCACCTGTCCTTGCAGTTCGAGCCGGGAACGCGGTTCGGGTATTCCGGTGTGGGGTTTGGCTATCTCCAGCAGGTCGTCGAAGGTGTCGTGCGGATGCCGCTGGACAGCTTCATGCGCCGAATGGTGTTCGATCCGCTTCACATGACCAGGAGCGCTTACCGGTGGGAGCGACGGTTCGCCGGGAATTTCGCCATCGGGCATGATGACTACGGGAGCCCGCGCCCACCAACCCAGCCAACTACCGCGAACACCGCTGCAAGCCTGCACACCACGGCTGCCGACTATGGCCGCTTTCTCCTGGCCATGCTCGATACCAGCGGGATTCGCACCCGCTCATCCCGCAGCATGCTGGCTCAGGAAACCAGCGTGACGACAGGAATCTCCTGGGGGTTGGGCTGGGCCCTCCAGGAGACCGACTCCGGGCGGGTGTTCTGGCATTGGGGCGATAATTCCAACTCGGGGTACACCTCGTACGTACAGGGAGATCCGGTGCGGGGGACGGGTTTCGTCTTCTTCACCAACAGCACCGCCGGACTGTCCCTGGCTGAGGCGATGATCCGGCACCTCACGGGCCAGCAAGAACCGGCCGTCGCATTCATGCATCACGAACAGTTTGATGCGCCCACGCGACGGGTCCGCCGGTCACTGGAGACTCGAATCCGCACCCTCGGGATCGCTGCCGGCTTGTCCTATCTCGATTCGATCATGCCCTCTTTCCCGGAGGGTCTTCCAGAGGATCTGCTGAATCGGCTGGGGTATCGACTGCTGGCGGTTGGTCAGGATTCCGCCGCCGTGATCATCTTTCGCAAGAACGTCGAAGCCTATCCCAACTCCGCCAACGTATACGACAGCTTGGGCGAGGCGTACGCCATTGCGGGGGATACCTCGTCGGCGATTGCCAGCTACCGACGCTCACTCGCCCTCGACCCGAAGAATTCCAACGCAGCCCGTATGCTCGCCAGATTGCGGGCGAACCCCTAGGATGGTGGGGCGCCGAGTACTGTACCGGGTTGCCGCGAGCCTCGACGGGTACATTGCCGATCCCCGGGGCGAGGTGGATTGGATCGTCCACGATCCCGCCGTGGATCTGGCAAAGGTCTACGGGTCGGTGGACACCGTTCTCATGGGGCGGCGGACCTATGAACTCACCCGCCAACCAGGTGCACCGCCCTGGCCGCAGGGTTGGCAGATCTATGTTTTCTCACGAACGCTGGTTCCGGAGGAGCACCCGGGCGTGTCCGTCGTGACAGCTGACGCAGGCCGGCGTGTGGCGGCACTACGGGCGGCGCCGGGCCGCGACATCTGGCTCTTCGGCGGTGCCAGTCTGTTCCGGAGCCTGCTCGAGGCTAAGCAGGTAGACCTCGTGGAGGTCATGGTCATGCCCGTCCTGCTTGGAGGCGGCATCCCACTTTTGGAAGTGGGGGCACCGCGAACCCGGCTCACGCTGGAGCAGGTGCAGAGATATCCAACCGGGTTGCTCGGGGTGCAGTACCGGGTTTCCGACGCCGCCGCTGTCTAACGGCGAATGCAGCCGACACGTCCCAGCCTGTGTTAGCCGCAAAGCGGATGTCTCCTCAACTGCTGTTTCCCCTGCTGGCGCTGCTTTTGATCGCGCTGGGATGGCCCCTCGCAGCTCGGCGAGTCCGGCCCAATCGGTGGTATGGCCTGCGGGTCCCGGCAACGTTCGCCGACGAAACAGTATGGTACGATGCCAACGCTGTTGCAGGGCGGGATATGGTGGCCTTGGGAATATTGGTGCTGGCGATCGCGTTGGTCCTTCCTCACCTCACTGAGCTACGACGTGAAGCTTACGCCGGCGTCTGCGCTGGGATTCTTGGACTCGGTTCGTTGCTTCTCGCTGTGCGGGGCTGGCGCCTCGCAAACCGGCTCCTTCGCCAGCGACGTCAGGGTGGTGGAGCGGCCTGACGGCCGGGTACATCTGGCGGGCGCTTCAGACCTGAGGAACGTTTGAGAGATGTCTGAGTACCAGGGAGGCCCAATGGACGATCGCCTGGCGCGCAACAAGCGTACGGTCACGGCATTCTACGAGCTCATGTTCAATCAATCCCGTCCGATCGAAGCGGTCGAGCGCTATGTGGGAGCCACCTACACCCAGCACAATCCCATGGTCGCCGACGGCAAGGCCGCGTTCATCGAATACTTCGAGCGGATGGCTCGAGAGTACCCGGGCAAGCGCGTGGAGTTTAAGCGGGTGATCGCCGAGGGCGACTACGTGGTCCTCCACTGCTATCAGCAGTGGCCTGGGGACAGCGACTGGGCCGGGATCGACATTTTCCGGCTCGATGCCGCAGGCAAGGTGGTCGAGCACTGGGACGTGCTGCAACCGATCCCGGAGACATTCGCGAACGCCAACACCATGTTCTGATGTTGCCGATCGCCCCCCTGACACCCGGCCAATGATCCGAGGCACCGCAGCCCTTACACTGGTTGTGATGGCGCTCCCCGCCGCCGGTCCACCGATTCGGTATGTCCCGCGTCTTGTCGACCATGAGTTTGCCACCCGCTCGGTCCTGTGCAAAAATGCGCCTACGAATCACGCTGTAGGCCAGTCGAACGATGCGAAGCTGTCGATCATCGAATGGCTGGGTCCTGAGCTTCGTGAGGTCCAAGTACATCAGTTGGGGAATGATGTTCGGGACTTCAATGCGGCCCAGAACCAGATCCGACGTCTGCTGGCTCGGCGCCCCCGATTCCTCAATCATTTCTCTCCCTGGGCGGAGGCTACTCCATTGGCCACCCAGGGAATCCTGGGAACACTGCGCTACAGTGACGACCGGACGGGCCGGTTCGAGATTGCCGGCGTCCACCTGTGTCTTCAGGACAGTGCCGGCGTCTTTTGGTGGATACGTCTGGCAGAGGTCGACGTATGGCCCTAGTGCCGGCATGAAAGGCCGCAGCTGATGCACGGTCGGTTAGGCGGCGAGGAGGCCTCATGGTGAATGGGAAGCTGCCGTATTTGCTGGTGGTGGCGGCAGCGGTGATGGGCGCAGCCGTATTGCTGATCGTGCAGCCTTACAGCGTCACATCGCCATGGCACGGCTACACGAAGCCGGCCCGCCAATATCTCGAGGCAGCCGCGCGACATGATTCCCTTGGCCTCCGAAGACAGTCCCTCGGTGGGCCCGCGATACAATGGGCCCTGGCCGCCGCCACGAGTCAGCCCGAGTCATTGGCGCAGTGGGCGCGGCACGCCGAGGCGTGGAGCGGCAACCGATGGGGCGACACAGCACAAGTATTTCTGAGCATCCCCACCTCGGGATGTCATCTGATTCTGCAGTTCGTGGGACCTGTGAAAAATGCGAAGGTTGAACGAGCGAGTTCGGCATGCCTTGAACCTCGGTAGCGCTCTCGCCGGCCCGCGCCTGACCTTCGGAGGAGGACCACATCTATGCCAGGGCGTCTTGTCGGTAGCTTAAGCGTGTCACTCGACGGCTATGGAGCGGGCCCGTCGCAGACCCGAAAGGACCCGCTCGGCGTTGGCGGCGAAGACCTGCACCAGTGGATGGTGGTTACGCGCACCTTCAAGCAGCTGCATGGTGGGCAGGGCGGCGTCACCGGAATCGACGACGACTTTGCGGCGCGCGGATTTGCCGACGTCGGGGCATGGATCATGGGCCGGAACATGTTTGGCCCCATCCGCGGGCGGTGGCCCGACGAGAATTGGCGGGGTTGGTGGGGCGAGAATCCGCCGTACCACACCCTGGTCTTCGTCTTGACCCATCACCCTCGGCCTCCGGCATCCATGCAGGGCGGCACGGTGTTCCACTTCGTCACGGAGGGCATCGAGGCCGCGCTGGCTCAGGCGAAGGCCGCCGCGGGCGAGCGAGACGTTCGGGTAGGGGGAGGAGTTGCCACGATTCGGCAGTACTTGCAGGCCCGCCTCCTCGACGAATTGCACCTCGCAATCGCTCCGGTACTCCTGGGCACGGGCGAGCACCTCTTCACCGACATCGATCTGCGGGCGCTAGGATACGAGTGTACGGAGCATGCCTCCAGCCCCAACGCAATGCACACGGTGCTGAGCCGAGCGCGCTAGCCTGGCTCGCCTCATTCCCTCATCAGAGGAAGAAGCACCCCGATCAGCACACTCGCACCATCCATCAGGGCATGGGCAACCGCCAACGGAACCAACCGGCGAAGTCGCAGATACAAGAACGTTTGGAAGACCGTGTTCGGCACCGACGAGAACAGCCGAAAAGCCATGAACCTCGAATCAAAGGTCAACGGCATGAAGCTGTGCTGCAACGACCAGGCGAATGCCACGAGTGCGATCGCCACAGTCGTGCCCCGGAGAACCTGGAAGCGGGGTAACAGGTAGCCGTTATAGGTCATCTGCTCGGTCAGCCCCCAAACGAACGGGAATACCAGTACTCCGTAGAGAGCGGCCGGCAATGGCAGGCGCCCGAAGAGGAAGGGCGGCGTCAGCGTGCCATACAAGAACCAACCGGTGGCGTAGACGCCACCAAGAATGAACACCAGGCTCGCCGGGACCAACACCAGGCCAAGCAGGACATCGCGGGTGAGGCGCGTCCGCCGGAAGCCGACCAGATCGAACAGGCCGATACCCTCGTGGCGCGTGAGCCGCCACAGCAGCGCCAGGCATCCGGCGTCGATCAATGTCCCGTACATCGGCAGCCATGGCTCAGCGTCATGCCATGGAGTCGGCGAACCTCGCAGGGTGAAGATGGCTGCGACGAGGGCTTGCGCTGCAACGGCACAAGCTGCGCGGGCAAACAGCATCAGTGCCGGTCCGCGCCATGTCAGCGTCCCTGCGTCTAGCCGGCGAAGGAGGGACTCGGAGGAATTCGGGTCCATCGGGCCAACGGTGGTAGCCTAAGAAAACTGGGCACAAGTGACTCGTGCGCGAGCCCTGGAATATGCGAATCCGCGTCCAGATTGCGGCCATCTTCATCGCCGTCGGCCTTGGTGCGCTCACCGTGACCCTTCTGCACGACCCGATGGCGCTCATCCCGCACCCGCCATATGGGCGTTGGATAACGGTGCGGCTCCTGGTGCTTTCCTCGCTCGCACTACTTGGCATGCTTCTCGTGTTTGGCGTGGTGGACGATCGCACGGATGTCGACGACACCGACGGCTTACGCGATCGCGCCCTATTCTGGCGCGCGGTGGGGCTCGCCTTCCTGATTAGCGCACTCGCCAGTGCGACCTTCGTCGCCGTCTCGGCGTTCCTGGAGTACCTTGATCGCGCTGCTACCTGAAAGGAGATGAGTCATGCCGCTCTATCTATCACGCTTTAGCTACACTCCGGAGACCTGGGCTAAGCTGATCCGGAATCCAGAAGACCGGCGAAAGGCCGCTCAGGCATACATCGAGTCGGTTGGCGGCAAGCTCCATGGGTTCTGGTATGCCTTTGGGACACACGACGGCTACAACCTTTGGGAGGCCCCCGACAACGTATCTATGGCCGCGGTTGCGCTCGCGATTAGTGGCGGCGGTGCGCTTAGCTCCTTCGAAACGACAGTCCTCCTGACCGTCGACGAGGCGCTGTCCGCCCTGCGTAAGGCCGAGCAAGTTCGCTACCGTGCGCCCGGCACATAACGTCTATCGCGCCCCGCCTAACTATCCGAAGGCGCCCTCGACCAGCCGATATCCCACCCCCGGCTCGGTGAGGAACAGCCTCGGCCGGGTGGGGTCCCGTTCCAGCTTGTGGCGGAGCTGGGCCATATAGACTCGCAGGTAATGGCTCTGCTCCCCGTAATTGGCCCCCCATACTTCCCGCAGCAGCTGCCGGTGGGTGACGACTCTTCCCGCGTTGCGTACCAGTGCGACGAGCAGCTTGTACTCGGTGGGCGTGAGGTGAGCTTCACTCCGGTTACTGAACACTTGCCGCCGCCCCAAGTCGACCCGCAGGTCGCCGGCCTCGAACACGCCGACCGTCCCGGCTCCATCCCCCGGGTGCGAGTGCCGCAGCGCAACCCGGATGCGCGCCATCAGCTCGGAAACGCCAAACGGCTTGGTGAGATAGTCGTCGGCGCCGAGATCCAGCGCCGCCACCTTGTCCGATTCCTGGCCTCGCGCAGAGATCACGATGATAGGCATGCGCGCAGAGCGGCGAATCTCCCGGGTTACCTCGAGGCCGTCGCGGTCGGGCAGGCCGAGATCGAGCAGGATCACATCCGGATTGCGCCCGGCGGCTTGAGCAAGTCCCTCCCGGGCTGACCCGGCTTCCACCACCTGATACTGATGCGCCCGCAGGGTAGCGGTGACGAACCGGCGCATCTGCGGCTGATCCTCGATCAACAGAACCAGCGCTGTGGGGGCGGCCATTGGCTTCAGCCCTTCACCGATTCGGCGGGAACCGCAGCCGGCGGAGAGCCGGTCAGCGGCAGGGTGAACCGGAATGCCGCTCCTTTCCCGCCGTTCGAGTCCAGCCAGATCCGTCCTCCGTGCGCGGTAATGATGCCCCGGCAGATGGTAAGTCCCAGCCCGGACCCTCCGGCCGGGGCGGATTGGCTGGAGCTGCGCTGGAACTTGCGGAAGATGGTCTCCTCTTCGCCCGGCGGAATGCCGTCGCCCTGATCGGCGACCTCCACCACCACCGTTCCATCCTCGGCCCAGGCGGAGATGCGGATCGGCGTGGCCGCGGGCGTGTAGCGGATGGCGTTCTCCAGCAGATTGATGAACACCTGCTCGATCAGCAGCTCATCGATGGGCACCAGAGGAAGCGTGGGAGGGAGTCGCGTCTCCACCGGGTGCCCGGCTAAACGCTCGTCCAGTCGCAACAGGGCGACGCCGAGCGCCTCCTCCAGAGGCTGCCACTCCTTGTGAACGGCGAGCGCACCGGTTTCAACCCGGACCATATCGAGCAGGTTTGCAATCAGCCGGGTCATCCGGCGGGACTCCTCCAGAATGGTCTCCGCCATCTCCCTTCTGGTCTCGGCGGACAGCAGTTCAGGCTCCACCAGCAGGCTGCTGGCGGCTCCCTCGATGCTGCCGAGTGGCGTGCGCAGGTCGTGTGACAGCGAGCTCAGGAGGGCGTTGCGGAGCTGCTCTGACTGTACCTCCACTTGTGCCTGCTCGTGCCGCTCGGCCAATCGAGCGCGTTCGAAGGACACGGCGGCCTGGTCGGCCAGCGCCTCCAACAGTCGCCGGCGCTCCAGCGGGATCGGGCTCTCGTCCTCGGGACGCAAAATCGCGATGCCGGCAGGCCCGGTAGAGCTCCTGAGCGGCACCACCAGGGCTTCCGCCTCGGCACATTGCGGCGTTCCCAAGCCGGCACTCTCGCCCTGCTGGTAGGCCCAGCGGGCCGCTACCCGGACCGCGATGCTGTGGAAGTCATCCACCGCAGGCCAGCTGTCGGCCCCGCCGTGCTTGTCCGATTCCTCCCTGAGCACGATCCGGGCTTCCCCTTCAATGGCCGTGGCGAGATGCCGGCTCGCGATAGCGACCTGGTCTCCCAACCTCGTTGCTCCGGCCAGCTCCCGGCTCAGTGAATACTGCGCCGCGGCGAGGTTCTCGCGTTCCTGGGCGTCTTCGGCCTGTTCCCGGATCCGGCCGGTCAGCTGGCTCATGCTGAGTGCGACGCCGAGCATCACGGCAAAGGTCAGGAAAAAGGCCGTGTTGTGGACATTGAAGGTGTAATAGGGAGGGACGAAGCCGAAATCGAAGGCGGCGATGCTCAGGGCCGACGCGACGATGGCCGGCCCTCGGCGGTGGCGGTAGGCGACCAGCACCACGGCCAGCAGGTAGAGCATGGCGACGTCGATGGTCTGGAGCCAGGGACGCAGCGCCAGCGCGATACCGGTCGTCAGACCGATGATCCCGATGGCCCATCCGTACTCCGCAATCAGAAGCCGCCTCGTCACTGGACCGACCCCCCTGGGTGATGTCCTAAAGGTAGAGCGACGGTGTATCAAGATCTTATCAAAATTTCCCGACTCCGGCTGACAGCCTGGTCTTTCGGTCCTATCCTCCGCCGTGCTCGAGACCCAGCCTGCCCCGCTCAGCCAGCGCGTCCGCCGCCTGCTGATCGGCAAGCCCCGCGATCTGAGGGACCAGCGGCTGTTCCACCGGCTCTCGCTGATTCCCTTCCTCGCCTGGGTGGGATTGGGCGCGGACGGTCTGTCGTCCTCGGCCTACGGTCCCGAAGAGGCGTTCAAGGCACTGGGGGATCATACCTACCTTGCCGTCGCACTTGCGGGGCTCATGGCCACCACGGTGCTGCTGATCTCCGCAGCCTACCGGCGAATCATCGAGGAGTTTCCCACCGGCGGCGGCGGGTACGTGGTGGCGAGCAACCTGCTCGGCCCCGGAATCGGGGTGGTCTCGGGGTCTGCCCTGCTGGTGGACTACGTCCTCACCATTACGATCTCGATCGCCGCAGCCGGAGACGCGCTCTTCAGCTTTCTGCCTTCCGGGTGGCTCGGCTCCAGGGTGGTGGTGGAGTTCGGATTCATACTGCTGCTTACGGTCCTGAATCTCCGGGGGGTGCGAGAGTCGGTTCTGACCCTCCTGCCGGTGTTTCTGCTCTTTTTGCTCACTCACCTGGTCCTCATCGGAGGAGGCATTCTGGGACATCTCCCCCAGCTTGCCGGTACGGGTGAGGCGGTTCGCCAAGGGTTCGATCGGGGTGTGACCACCCTCGGCATCGGCGGCCTGCTGCTGCTCTTCATGCGGGCCTACTCGCTCGGCGGCGGGACCTACACCGGCATCGAGGCGGTCTCCAACGGGTTGCCGATCATGCGCGAGCCCAAGGTGGAGACCGGCAAGCGCACCATGGTCTACATGGGGGCCTCGCTGGCCTTCACCGCTTCCGGTCTGCTCCTCTGCTATCTCCTGTGGCGGACCGCGCCAGTGCCGGGCAAGACGATGAATGCGGTGCTGGCGGAGACCCTGGCCGGCAACCTCCCCTTCGGCAATGTCTTCATCGTCCTGACGCTCTTCTCCGAGGCGATGCTGCTCGTGGTCGCGGCCCAGGCCGGCTTCATCGATGGGCCTCGAGTACTGGCAAACATGGCGGTCGATTCCTGGGTGCCTCACCGGTTCGCGGCCCTGTCGGAGCGTCTCACCACCCAGAACGGCATTCTGCTGATGGGGGTCGCCGCTCTCGCCGCGCTGATCTACACCCACGGCAGCGTGGGCCAGCTGGTGGTGATGTACAGCATCAATGTCTTTCTGACCTTCTCCCTTTCCATGCTTGCGATGGTGCGCTTCTGGCTTCGCAACCGAGCCAGTCGGCCCCAGTGGCGGTCGCGTCTGCTGCTGTTTTCGCTGGGTCTGGCGCTGTGCTCCACCATTCTGCTGACCACCCTCTACGAGAAGTTCGCCCAGGGGGGCTGGGTGACGGCCGTGATCACGGCTCTGGTGATCGCCCTCTGCTTCGTCACCCGGCGGCACTACCGGTCGGTGAATGCCCAGCTCGATCGCCTGTACCAGGATCTCGGCGATCTCCCGTTGCGGCCCGCTAGAGAACCGCGGACTGAGCCCCAGCCCGGGCAACCGGTGGCGGCGATCCTGGTCGGTTCCTACGGCGGAGTCGGGATCCACACGGTGCTCAACGTATTCCGTACCTTTCCGGGACACTTCAAGGGGATCGTGTTCATCTCGGTCGGCGTGATCGACTCGGGCGAGTTCAAGGGCGAGCATGCGGTCGACGAGCTGACCCGGCGCACCGAGGGCATCCTGGCGAAGTACCTCGAGCTGGCGGCCGGGCTCGGCATTCCTGCCACCTCCCGCATGGCGATTGGCACCGAGGCGGTCGCCGAGGCGGAACGGGTTTGTCTCTCGGTGGGCAGGGAGTTTCCTCAGGCCGTGTTCTTTGCCGGCAAGATGATCTTCCAGCGGGAACAGTGGTTCCACCGGCTGCTGCACAACGAGACGGCGCTCGCGGTGGAACGGCGGCTCAGGTGGGCAGGCAAGACGATGGTGACAATGCCGATTCGGGTGGGCGTTCCTAGCGCGGCACCCAAGGGGTAGACTGTGGGGCGCTGACCGCCGGCCTGTGTCGGCATAGCGTCCTTTGATCGTCCCTCAGTAGTCCAGGAGCGGCATACTACCCGACTCGAAGCACCGCTCATGGCTCACCTCCTTCGGGGCATCGAATGACGCGGTCACTTCTTCCTCTCCTCTTCCTCGCTCTCAGCAGCACCCCATCACCAGAGCGCTACGGCTTCGTGACCACACTGGGCAATGACACCGTCGCGGTGGAGCGCATCGAGCGCTCTCCCACGCGCCTGGTGACCGACGGCGTCGATCGATGGCCCTTCGTACGTCGGCGTCACACCGAGTTCGATCTGGCCGCCGACGGCACGATCCGGCGGATGGTGATGGACGTCCGAACCCCGAACGGCCCGTCGCCGAGGGAACGGGGACGCCGGGTTACAGCCGACTTCTCCAAGGATGCGGTGCGAATTTCGGTTCGCGACAGCAGCGGCGTGCGGGACACCTCGTTCGCCACCGGCGGAGCGATCACCGTACCGCACGTGTCGATGATGTACAGCGTCATCGAATTGGAGATCGCTGCAGCGCTCCGCCGAGCGGCGGCGACTGGTCTCGGACCCGGCGACAGCGTTCTGTTCCGGCAGTTCTATCCCGATCGGGACGTCGGACCGAGCTTCACTCTGCATCGGGGCTTCGTGCACCCACGTGCCGGCGGCAGGGTGGAGCTGCGGCATGACTGGTTGGCGGGAACCGCGGAGGTGACGGTGGACAGCAGCGGACGGATGTTGAACTACTCGGGGATGCGAACCACCTACAAGGTTGCGGTCACTCGGACGACGACACCGCCCAACATCGAGGCAATCGGGGACCGTATGGCGGCCGCGGAGCAGCGCAGCGGACCTCAGCAACTCAGCGTGCGCGATACCGCGCGGGCAACCATCGGCCCCGCAAACTTCTCGGTGGACTACGGCCGTCCCCTGGCCCGGGGCCGCAGGCTACTGGGCAACGTGATCAGCTACGACCGGGTCTGGCGCACCGGTGCGAATGCCGCGACTCAATTCACCACCTCGGCGCCGATCACGCTGGTGGGGTTGTCAGTGCCGGCGGGGACGTATACCCTGTGGACCGTACCGCACACCCGCGGTGTCGACCTCATCGTGAACAAGCAGACGGGGCAGTGGGGAACGGAGTACGGCCGGGCCTACGACCTGGGCACGGTGGCAATGAAGTCCGACAGCGTGGTCCCGCCGGTCGAGCGGTTCACCATTGCGATCGAGCCGAGCGATGCCAGGCACGGCACGCTGGTGATGGCGTGGGGAACCTTTCGGTGGACGGCTCCCATCGTGGTGCAATAATGGAGCGCGTGTATGGAGTGCAGGATTCTCTGGATCGGTATGGCCGCACTCCTCGCATGTACTTCGTCCGGCCCGACTCAACGCAATTCGCTTCCTTGGCTGGATTCCTCACCCCACGAAGTCCGGTTTGTGTCGGTAGCCCCCGGCGTGCGGCTCGAGGTGCTCGACTGGGGCGGGTCGGGGCCGCCACTCGTCTTCTTGTCCGGCTTGCAGGATGTCGCCCACGGCTTCGATGACTTCGCCCCCCAGTTCACCAATGATCACCGTGTCTTCGCGATTACCCGCCGGGGCTACGGCGCCTCGAGCCAACCGGACTCGGGGTACGATCTAGCAGGCCGAGTCGCCGATCTGCACGCGGTGCTCGATTCGCTGCGGCTGGAGCGGGTCGCACTGGTAGGCCATTCGATCGCCGGCGATGAGCTCACCGCATTCGCTGTCGCCTATCCCGACCGGCTCTCCCGACTGGTGTATCTGGATGCGGCATATGATCACAGTGACCTGCGCCCGCTGCTGAGCCAGTATCCGCCTCCACCACCGATGCTGGCGGCGGACTCGGCGTCACTCCGTGCGGTCCAGGCCTATCAGCAGCGGGTGTTCGGCATGCGTATTCCCGAAGCTCAGCTGCGCGCAATCGGCCGCTATGACAGCCAAGGCCGGCTGGTTGCCAACGTGACGCCCGCCGCCATCGACTCCCTCATTCTCATCGGCTGCGGACATCCGGACTACTCGGCGGTGCATGCTCCGGCCCTGGTGATCTATGCCATGGTCGACTCCGCACCGGACATGTTTCCGTCGTGGCGCACGCTGGGCGCAGGTGATCGCGCTGCCGCCCGCCGGTTCACCAGCATATTCCAGAGTTGGGCGACCGCGGAGCGGGCCCGGGTCCGGCGGGAGCTGCCCGAGGCCCGGATACTGGAGCTGCACGGGGCCAATCATTACGTGTTCGATTCCCATCGGGTCGAGGTGACCGGGGCTATGCGGTCCTTCCTGGCAGGGCCGCTGACGCGAAGACTCTCACTCCACCAATGAGCGACCATTCCGTCCTGATCGTCGGAGCCGGGCCCACCGGCCTCGTGCTCGCGCTCTGGCTGACCCGGCTCGGGGTGCGAGTGCGGATCATCGACCAGACCGCGGAGCCGGGGACCACCTCCCGCGCGCTGGCGGTACAGGCGCGCACACTGGAGCTCTATCGCCAAGTGGACCTAGCCGATGCGGTGGTCGATGCCGGCGTCAAAGTGGGCGCAGTCAACCTCTGGGCCCGGGGCAGCAAGACAGCCCACGTCTCTCTCGAACGCATGGGTGAGGGGCTGAGTCCCTTTCCCTATGCGCTCATCTGCCCCCAGGATGTCCACGAGCGGCTGTTGATCGAGCGGCTGGAGACACTCGGCATCCGAGTGGAGCGGCGTGCCGCACTGGTGCGACTCGAGCAGGACGCCGCGGGCGTACGGGCGGTGCTCCAGCGGCCCGACGGCTCGGAAGAGATCTGTGAGGCCAGCTATCTCGCCGGCTGCGACGGCGCGCGTTCGACCGTTCGGGAGACGCTGGGCACCGGCTTCCCCGGCGGAACCTACTCCGGGGTGTTCTACGTCGCCGACGTGAACGCCAGCGGGCCTGCGGTGGACGGCGACATCCATGTGGACCTGGAAGACGCCGATTTCCTGGCCCTGTTTCCGCTCAGACATGCAGGCGGTCTGCGTCTCATCGGACCCGCCAGCTGGGAGCCGCAGGAGCACGGGGAGCCGACCGCCGACGACGTGGTCCAGCGGGCCACCCGGAACCTGAAGCTTACCGTCGCCGGGGTGAACTGGTTCTCCACCTATCGAGTGCATCACCGGGTGGCGACCAGGTTCCGCGAGGGACGAGTGTTCCTGCTGGGCGACGCGGCGCACGTACACAGTCCGGTCGGGGGCCAGGGCATGAACACCGGCATCGGCGACGCCGTGAACCTGGCCTGGAAGCTGGCCGCCGTGCTGAAGGGAGACGCCGGAGAGGGCCTGCTCGCGACCTACGAGCCGGAGCGGATCGGCTTCGCCCGCCGGCTGGTGGCGACCACCGATCGCGCATTCACCGTGGTGATCAAACAGGGTCCTGTCGCCCGGCGGGTGCGCACCAGGCTGGTTCCACTGGTTGCGTCGCCGCTGACTCGACTGGCTTCGGTGCGCCGACTCATGTTCCGCACCGTCTCGCAAATCGGGGTCAATTATCGCAGCAGCCCACTCAGTGTCGGGATGGCAGGAAGTGTACGAGGCGGTGATCGCCTGCCGTGGATCCAACTCCGACCGGAAAACGACAACTTCCTCACCCTCCGGTCGCTGAGGTGGCAGGTTCACGTGTATGGAGAGCTGCGACGAGGCCTGGCCGAGGTCTGCGCCGAGTTCGAGCTTGCGCTTCAGGTCTTTCCCTGGCGGCCGGCGATGCGGCGGGCGGGCCTGCTGCGGGCGGCGCTCTATCTCCTGAGGCCGGATGGCTATGTCGCCCTGGCAGATCCGTATTCGGACCCAGCGCATTTGCGCGACTACTACGCGACTCAGGTTTCCGGGCGAAAGCCGGCAAGGTCCGGGGCGCACCCGGCCTAGCAACAAGCAGACTGCGACTAGATTTGTCGCCCATGAGTCCCCTAGCCATCGTGCTGCTCGGGTTCTTCCTGGGTATGCGACACGCCACCGACCCCGATCATGTCATCGCGGTGAGCACCATAGTGGCCCGCCATCGGCAGCGCGGTGGCGCAGCAGTGATCGGCGCCCTTTGGGGGGTCGGCCATACCCTCACGATTCTGGTGGTCGGCGGCGGCATCATCCTCCTGGGATGGGTCATCCCGCCCGGGGTTGGCCTGTCGCTGGAGCTGGCGGTCGGGGGGATGCTGATCTTTCTGGGACTTCGCAACCTGAGGTCCACTCCGAGGGGACACGATGAGTCGGCGGTGCACGTGCATCCGCACGCCCATGGGGACTACGTGCATACCCACGGGCACCAGCATAATCCCGAGTCGCATCCGCACACACCGGAGCAGACTCCACTCGCCCGCCTCGACCGCCGGCTCGGAGCTCTGGGGATTTATCAATTGGTCCGGCCGGTGGTGGTGGGGATTGTCCACGGTCTGGCCGGGTCGGCCGCGGTGGCACTCCTGGTGTTGACGGCAATCAGCGATTCCAGGTGGTCCATCCTCTATCTGCTGGTGTTCGGGTTCGGGACCATCGCCGGTATGATGCTGGTCACCGCTGCAATTGCCTGGCCCTTCGCCCGGATCGGCGCCCGCTATCCCGGGCTCGACCGGAGCTTGAGGTTGGCGTCCGGCCTGGTGAGTGTCGGGTTCGGCCTGGTGCTCGCCTACAAGATCGGGGTGGCAAGCGGATTGTGAGCTGCTGGGAAACGAGAAGGTACCCATAAGGAGCCGCGACATGTTGGATGCCAAAATCGAATCCGCCTTGAACGAGCAGATCAATCACGAGCTCGCCTCGGCCTATCTCTACCTCTCCATGGCGGCGCACTTCGAGGCGGAAAACCTGCCCGGCCAGGCGAAGTGGATGCGACGGCAGTCGGCCGAAGAGCAGATCCATGCGATGAAGATCTTCGACTATATCACCGACCGCGACGGGAGGGTGCGGCTCCAGGCGGTGGCCCAACCGCCGGTCGAGTTCCGCTCGACCCTGGATATCTGGGAGCGGGCCCTGGCCCACGAGCAGAAGGTGAGCGGCCTCATTCACGCACTATATGGTTTGGCGACAGAGGCGAAGGACTATCCGACCCAGGCACTGATGCAGTGGTTCGTCACCGAGCAGGTCGAGGAGGAGAAAACGGCTCGAAGCATCCTGGAGCAGGTACGCCGAATCGGCGAAACCAGCTCCGCCCTCTTCTTCCTGGACCGGCACCTGGGCAAGGAAGCGGACGAGAAAGAGGAAGTCGCGAAGGAGTGATGGCTTCGCTGCTCTCGATATGAATGGCGATGATCAATGTCTATCTCGAAATCGGCGCGAAGCGGGTGTTCGCCTGTGCCGTCGAGTGGCCGGGTTGGTGCCGCAGCGGCCCCGATGAAACCGCGGCGCTGCAAGCCCTGCTGGACTATGGCTCCCGCTACGCGACAGTGGTACGCTCGGCCCGACTCGGTTTCCAGGCACCGGCACGAGTCGACGAGCTTCGCGTAGTCGAGCGCGTCCAGGGTAACGCCACCACTGACTTCGGCGCGCCCGGCGTAATTCCCTCAGCCGATCGGGCCAGTGCTGACCTGGCCGACTGTGCGCGGCTCGAGAAGGTGCTGCGGGCCGGGTGGCGAGCGCTGGATGGCGCCCGGAAGCGGGCCACAGGGAAAGCGCTGCGGAAGGGCCCCCGAGGCGGCGGGCGAGAGCTGGACGCGATCGTTCGGCATGTCGTCGAGGCCGACCGAAGTTATCTCGGGGGCCTGGGGTGGAAGGCTCCTTCGTCGGGCGAGACCGCAGGCCGGCTTGAGGGAACCCGATCGGCGATCATCGAAGGGCTCCGCGCGTCGGCTCGGGGCGAGATCCCGGCCAAGGGTCCGCGCGGGGGAACCCGCTGGCCGGTGCGCTACTTCGTGCGTCGAGTTGCCTGGCACACCATCGCCCACACGTGGGAGATCGAGCGGCGCGTTCTCGAAAAAGAACCAGCATAACCTCTAGCGATCCCCACCAGGGCCTGGCTTATTCCTCCCGGCGGTATTCTCCCGAGCGCCGCGGCACCACCGAGATTCGATAGCCGGCGCCCAGCTCAGGGTCCGCTTCCCACCGGGCCGGCTCGGCTGCGGCTGACCTTATGGCCGGCCTTGCGCAGGGCCGCCAGCGCGGCGGGCACGTCGCGGGTCTTGATCAGCACGTAGTCGGTATCGTAGGTCGAAATGGCAAAGATGCTGAGCCCGGCGTTGGCCAGCGGCTCCGCAATCGAGAGCAGGATCCCCACGAGATCGGGTGGCAGGGTCCCCTTGATCCGTAGCGCCTGGTAGTCCCGCTCGCAGCGGACTCCTTCGGGTACCCGACTCTGGAGCACGGTGATCGAGAGCTCTTCGGCGGTGCGGCTGACGGTGAAGAACGGCGACCGGGACGATGCCCACGCCGGCACCGGTGCGTCGGCGGCAAGTCGGCAGATCGCCAGGGTGTCGGGCAACAGCTCGAGCGGCAGCTGGGCCCGCTTGCGGTCGGAGCCCTGAGCGCTGGCGTCAGACATGAGGCCCCCCAGCAGGAGCAGCAGAACAATGGCTGCACCGGCAGGCATCATCCGCCGCGCTTGAAGAACTGCACCGCCCGCTCGTGCTTTTCCGCGGCCGCCCGGGTCTTGAAGGTTCCCAGGTTGCGACGCTTGCCAGTTTTGGGATTCTTCTTTCGGGAGTACAGCCGGTACTCGCCGGATGCCAGTTTGCGGATCATACGATCTCCTTTTCTGGTGGAAGATAGTCCCCTGCCATCTTGACAAGATTATTTGTCAAGATCAACATGCAGCCATGCCGGCTGCCGCCCCCGCTCCCACGCCTCTCGAGTTCGTCCGCGAGCCCGGCCGCGCCCAGGTGCTGCTCCATCCGGAGCGCCGCCGCCTGGTCGAGGCGCTGGCCCAGGGTCCTGACTCGGCGTCCGGGCTGGCCCGCCGTCTGGGAGGGAGCCGGCAGCGGCTGAACTACCACCTGCGCTTGCTCGAGGAGGCGGGCCATGTGGAGCTGGCGGAAGAGCGGATCAAGGGAAGTCGGCCGGAGCGGGTGATGCGGCTGGTGGCCCGGCACTACGTGCTGGATCCCGCCGCGGTCGGCGAGCTGATAGCCGAGCCCGACGAGGTCGGCGATCGCTTTTCCGCTACCTATCTCGTGGCTCTCGCCTCCCGAGCCCTGCGTGAGCTCGCCGATCTGCTGGACCGGTCCAAATCGAAGCCCGCGCGGCTGGCCACCGCGTCGGTCAACACCACGGTTCGGCTCAGGAGTCCGGCGGCATTCGGCGCGTTTGCGTCCGACCTGACCCAGGCGGTAGCGCGGGTAGTGGCTAAACACCATCAGGAGGACGGAGCCGGACGCTGGTTCCGGGTGATCGCAGGCGCGTACCCCGGACCTCGTCCTTCACCTCAGGAGAACGAGCATGACTGAGTCTAGAAAGAACTGGCAGAGCACTGCCACGGCAGAGCCGGCCGGCCGGTCTGCGGAAGGGCAGATCGCTATCGAGGCGACTCCGGATCGAGTATGGAAGGCACTGACCGACGCGGGCGAGCTGGTGCGCTGGTTTCCCCTCGACGCTCGGGTGGAGCCGGGCAACGGCGGGAGCATCTTCATGTCCTGGCGGAACGAGTTCACCGCCAGCATGAAGATCCTACGGTGGGATCCTCCCCGTCACCTGCGGACCAGCTGGTCGTTCCATCAGGGCGACGAGATCACCCAGGTAACCGATTATGAGATCGAGGCAAAGGGCGGCACCACGCTGGTCCGTGCGGTCACCTCGGGCTTTCCGCGCGACCCATCGTGGGACGGCTGGGTGGAGGGCACCAATCGGGGGTGGGCCTTCGAGCTACGCTCGCTCAAGCACTACCTCGAGCGCCATGCCGGCCAGCCAAGACATGTGGTTTACCTCCGGCGACGGATCCCTACCCCTAGCCCAGACGCCTGGGCTCGCCTGACCGGCGACCGCACCGTTGCTCCCTGGCTGAGCGGTGGGCAGGTGTTCGACCGGCAACCAGGGATCCAGCACGCCGCAGTGGTGGACGATCCAACGGATGCGCTGTTTCGAGTTTCGGTCGAGCCGGGAGGGCCGGGAGCCCACCAGCGAGAGATTGTTGTATGGCTCTCGGCGTGGGGAGATCAGGATCGGCGCGTCGCCGAGCTGGAGACCAGCTGGGGAGGGGCACTGGACCGCCTTTTCCCGGAGGAGACCGCCGTTCGCTAAGGAACCACCAGCAGGTGGTTCTTCCTGCCGCTCAGTGCGATCTCCCCGCCGGGGGCAGACACGGGTTTTCCGTTCAGAAAGAATCTGGCCCCAGGTAGTGCGACGCCCTTGAGCCGGAACTTCCATCCGGTATCCCGGGCTGCCACCGTGTACTCCACGCCCCGCGCGGTTCGGGCGCGGGAGAACGACATCAGGGTGTTCCCAACCGGGAGGTCCTCGATGCTGATGTCCTCCCAGCCCGAGGGCAGCTTCGGATCGAGGACCACGGTCTGGCTCGGCGCGTCGGGCTCGATGCCGAAGACATGCTGGATCAGGGGGACCACCGTGCCATAGCTGGTCCATGCGATGGTGAAGCAGCCGTAATCCGGCATCATCTCGGAAATCGAGCCAGGCAGCTTCCGGTTGAAGGTCTGCACGATCTTATCGACATACCACAGCGCCTGATCCATGCGTCCGTACTTGGCTTCGGCGACGGCCTGGACTCCGGTGGAGATGGTCATCATCGCCTGCTTCTCGGTGGCGGAGAGGTAGGGTCCGTACTCACCTACGTTCTCTTTGCGAATCCGGTCCAGCAGCCGGATGGCCCGGTCCCGCGGCGCGATGCCGGTCTCCACCGGCGTGGCGATGACCCAGTTCTCGTTCGTGATCCAGGCTCGGGTGGTATCCGGCAAGGATGCCCATTTCTGCTTCAGCGTCTGGTAGAAGCCGATCGACTGCCGGTCTCTCTCGGTCAGCTTGTCGCCCAGATTGATCTGCTTGATCGCACCCTCAGCGACACTGATGGCCTCGTCCCTGGTCCCATAGAAGTCGCCGTAGGAGACCTCATCCTCCAGCCAGAACCGCTGGTTGATTCGTGTCGCCAGCTGCGCTGCTTGTCCTCGATAGCGTGCCGCGGCTTGCCGCTCGCCTAGTGCACCGGCCACTAGCGCCGCCGCCTCGAGCGCCTGTTGGGTGTAGACCGCGACATCGATCACCTCCTTATTGAGCCCCAGCACCTCCATGATGCCGTAGCCTTCCGGAAAGAGATTAAGGTTCCGGTCCATGTCGCTCAGCAACCAATGCAATCCCTGGGTCATGGCGGGATACATCTCCCGAGCGAAGTCGAGATCCCCGCTCCACTGGAAGAATCGACCCACGGTGTAAATGAACTGTGCGGTCTCCTGGGTGTTGCCGGGGTTGGAGACCCCGCCGTTGGTGGTGACTTCGTGGAGGATGCGCCCGTTCCCGTTGGCTTTGGCAGACTGGCTCCGCAGCAGCCGAAGGGTCTGTTTTACCAGCGCGAAGTTTCCGGTCGACATGAGCGCCTGCAGGGAGTAGGACGCGTCCGTGCCAAACCACCAGGGGTACTCCATGAGACCGCCACTCAGGCCCCGACCGATGCCAGGCACGTCGCGGACCAGCCACTCGGTGTTGATCCGCACCCAGTTGTAGACCTCCTGAAGCCGCCGATCGGGAATCCGGATTCTGGCGCGCTCGATTAGGGAGGCGTAATGCGCTTGCTTCGTTTCCAGGAGCTGCGCGTGATTGCGGGCCAGGTAGGTCCAGGCCTTTTCTGCCTGCTTTCGGGTCGTGGTCGAGCCGGCGAAGACGAAGGTGAGCGTGGCGCTGCCTCTGGCATCCACCGAAAGCCTGTGGCTCGAGGTAGGGAGTGAATCCGGCCGGTTCACTCGTCTTGCTCCGGGCGTGGAGGCTCCCCAGACGACGAACCAGGGATGTTCGCGGTCCCTGGCAGTGAAGAGGCTCTTACTTGGCAGCCAGGAGACGCTATCGGCCGCGTCCGTGATGCCGATCTGGTCGGAGAACCACACCGGAAGCAGATGGGGCTTGGCACTGAATCGCAGGCTCAGGTTGCGCGGGCGTGCGGCGGAGTTGATGAACTTGTACTGCACCACCACGCCGGCCTGGCCGTCGGGACTGAACTGGAAGCGCTCGACCTCGAGGCTGTCCAGCACCGGGCCATAGCGAAAGCGGTTCCCGTGGGCATAGTTGATGAACTTGGGGCTCTTTGAAAGAGCGACTTCCCGACCGGTGTCGCCCTGAACAATCGTCGCCCAGAAGCCATCGATCAGCTTGATCGGATGGAGCCAGAGGCCGCCCATCTCGCCCGGCACGTGGCCGCCCAGATCGGGGAAGTCCCCATCCTGGGTACCGATGAGGTAGGCTCGGTCGCCCGCGGTGACGTAAGGGTCCCGCTGGTTCTCTCCCCGATTGCTGATGCCCGCCATGATGGGGGCCGCATAGTCGGCCTGCGCGCCAAGCACACTTGGACTCAAGGCGACGACTGCGTGGAGAACTCTGGCGATGTGCCTCATGACATCATTCTCAAGGTCCAGACGTTGAGCGCAAATCCGGCAAGCTCGATGCCGAGCGCGAGCCAGATCGTGTTAGACACCCGCATACGGGTGGCGACGATTCCCAGGGCTCGTATCCCGGCGAAGCCTGCCAGGGCAGCGGCCGCGGCGACCAGTCCGGGCTCGATCCAGGCCGGTGAGCGGGTGCAAGTCAAAAGGAAGCAGCCGAAGCCGAGCTGAAAACCGCCGTAGGTAGCTGCAAAGTCGGTGCGAGCAGAGGCGCTGGGGAGCTCCACCTCGGTAAATCTCGCCATGCGCCTGGGCAACAGAACACAGGCCACGCCGAATCCGATGAACCCGAGGCCAGTGAGCAACAGGATGGCTGACGGCATATGGAGAACAATCATGATATGCGATCTAGACTGCACGCCCTCGGGGCAAATCGCCAGCGCTTGACACATCAAGAAATATTGATATATTCCCTCGATGCCCACTCGCACCCGCCCGGACACCTCGCGCGTCGCCCGGCTCTTCCACGCGCTTTCCGACGAGACTCGCCTCTCGATCATCCGGCGGCTCCGTCTGAGCGAGCGCTGCGTGTGCGACCTCACCGATGCCCTCGACGCGGCCCAATCGCGGCTCTCGTTTCATTTGAAAGTGCTGAAGGATGCGGGACTGATCTCCGACCGAAAAGAAGGCCGGTGGACCTACTACACGCTTGAGCCGGAAGCCCTGGAAGAGCTGGCGGAGATTCTGGGCGAGCTGGCGTCGGAACCGGCCCCCGCCGAGCGGAAGAACGGCTGCTGTTGAGCATGTTTTTTTGAGCGACATATCAACAAATCTTGATGAGGAGAATGGCGATGAGCACTGACGTGAAGGAAACGGTTCGCCGGAAATACGGCGAGGCGGCTCGGCAGGTTGCGGATGGCGGCAGGAGCTCCTGCTGCTCCAGCACCTGTTGCGGTGGAACGGCCGAGGATCCGATCACCAGTAACCTGTACAGCTCCAGTGAAACCTCGGCCCTTCCGGAGAAGGCGGTGCTGGCCTCGCTGGGCTGCGGCAATCCCACAGCCCTGGCCCACCTGCGGGAAGGAGAAGTGGTGCTGGATCTGGGCTCCGGCGGCGGCATCGACGTGCTGCTCTCGGCTCGGCGGGTCGGCGCCACCGGCAAGGCGTACGGCCTCGACATGACCGACGAAATGCTGGCACTGGCGCGGGAGAATCGACGTAAGGCGGAGGTGGAGAATGTCGAGTTCCTAAAGGGCGAGATCGAGGCGATCCCCCTGCCGGACAGCTCGGTGGACGTGGTCATCTCCAACTGCGTGATCAATCTGTCTGCCGACAAGGGGCGGGCACTCCGGGAGGCGTTCCGGGTGCTGAAGCCGGGCGGCCGGTTCGCGGTCTCGGATGTCGTGGTTCGGGGTGAGATGCCGACCGAGATCCGTCGGAGCATGGAGCTCTGGGTCGGCTGCGTGGCCGGCGCATTGAGTGAAGATCAGTACCAGCGGCTCCTCGCCGACGCCGGATTCGAACAGATCGGCATCGAGCCCACCCGGATCTACGAGATTGAGGACGCGAAAGCATTTCTGGAAGGGAGCGGCCTCAACCCGGAGCTGCTGGCCGGGGAAGTTGGCGGAAAAGTGATGGGTGCGTTCGTGCGCGCCCGTAAGCCTGTCGGAAGGAGTCAATCGTGAGGACCGAGACCATGCATGACCCTTGTGTCCAAATGCGGCCGGCGGCGCCGGATGATCTACCGTCAGTTCTTTCACTCCTGGGCAAGGCCAACCTGCCGACCCAGGGTGTGGACTCCGGGGCTCTGTCGGACTTCATAGTGGCCCAGCGGGACGGCAAGCTGGTCGGTGTAGTGGGCCTCGAGATCTATCGGGAGTCGGCCCTGCTGCGCTCCGCGGCGGTAGACCCCGGATGGAGAGGGACAGGGATCGGCCGGGCCCTGATCGAGCGAGCGCTGGACCTCTCCCGGGAACGCGGCATTCAGGACGTCTATCTGCTTACGACCACCGCCGAACACTACTTCCCCCGCTTCGGCTTCTGCTGCGTGAACCGGGAGTCGGTGCCGGACGCGGTCCGCGAATCGGTCGAATTCCGGGAGGCCTGCCCCGCTTCTGCGGTGGTGATGCGGAAGAACGTTCTACAAAGCACAGATTAGCATATACAATCTTGCTTTTCTCAGCCCATCTATTAAGTAGAACTATCTCAGGCGGATTGGGTACCTGAGACCGGGAACTGCTTCATCGATGGAGGTTACTGTGACTGGTCTTCTCTCGCGCCGCACCGCGGCCGCGGCAGCAGCAATAATCCTCACGATGGTGGGGTGTAAGAATCGGCAGAGCGCCGACATGGCATCGAACGCATCGGACACGGCGTCCAGCGGGATGGCCGCTGGCGATACAGCGCAGTCGGCGGCCGCCTCCGGCGGCTTATCCGATGCCAATATCGTGGCTCTTCTCGACGAGGCGAACATGGCCGACAGCGCCTCGGGGGCCTATGCCATCACCAAAGCGACCAGCCCCGACGTGAAAGCGTTTGCCAAGCTGATGATGGGCGAACATCACGCCCTCAGGGTCAAGGGGCAGCAGCTGGCCCAGCAGCTCAACGTGACCCCCGAAGCGCCGGCGAACGATCCGTTGAAGCCTGCGGCCGAGGCCGAGATGGCAGCCCTCAAGGCGGCTCCCAAGGGCCAGCAGTTCGACCGTACCTATATCGAGCAGGAGATCGGCATCCACAAGGCGGTGCTCGATCTGGCGGGCAAGGCCCATGACGCGGCCCAGAATGAGGAGTTGAAGAAACTGATCGAGCAGGCTGGTCCGGTGATCCAAAAGCATCTGGATCGAGCCGAGGCGATTCAGAAGCAGCTCGGCCGACCGAGCGCTTGATCCTCGGCCCGGAGATGGTATGAGAAGCAAGGCGAGCTTCAGAGGCCATCCGATACATCCGGCCCTGATCCCCTTCCCCTTCGCGTTCCTCTACGGCGCGTTCGGGTTCGATCTCGCGGGGCGACTCGCCGGGCAGCCGAGCTGGTGGACTACCGGCGGCTATTTGGGTCTGATCGGCATCGTCGCGGCACTGATCGCGGCGGTGCCGGGATTCATTGACTACTTCGGCACAGTTCCACCGAGAAGCTCGGGCAAAGCACGCGCGACCAAGCACATGGTGGTCAATCTCACGGCTGTGGGACTGTTCGTGCTCGCGTGCGTCATTCGCGCCGATGTGGGGCCACCCGGCACTGGCCTTCTCGCCCTCGAAGGCATCGGGGTGGCTCTGCTAACGGCAGGCGGATGGATGGGCGGCGTGCTGGTCAACCGCAATCAGATCGGAGTGGACCATCGCTATGCCCAGGCAGGCAAGTGGAAGGAGTCGCGGATTCAGGGCGAAGCGGACCGATCACCGGTGGTCGCCAATTCGGAAGAGCTGCAGCCCGACCAGATGAAGCTGCTGCACCTTGGCGGACGCCGCATCGTGCTAGCCCGCACCGAAAAGGGCTATGTGGCGTTCGACGATCGCTGCACCCACAAGGGTGGATCCCTGGCCGGTGGCACGATGATCGGTGGTGTGGTGCAGTGCCCCTGGCACGGCTCGCAGTTCGACTGCCGGAGTGGGGCAGTAGGAGCTGGCCCCGCCAAGAAAGCAATCGTCACCTACCGGGTGAGCGAGAGCAACGGGCAAGTCAGACTCAAGCTGGACTCCGCGTGAGTATGTCGGCGATCCCCTCGAGTGTGGTTGGGTAGCGCGCCGCCCAACCGGTCGTCTCCCTGAGCTTTCGGTTCGACACTCGAAGCGATCGGGCCAATGTGGGGCCGACGGCACCGCCCAGCAGCGTAGCCCAGCGGGGCAGAAATCGCGGCGGTGAAACGCCCAGCACAAGAGCAATACCGTTGGCCAGATCGCGCCGGCGCATCGGATTATCCTCCACGACATTGTAAACGCCGGCCGAGGCGCCGAGGGCAGCCAGCACCGCGCTGGCGGCGTCGTCATGGTGGGCCCAGGAGCTGAACCCGCCGGAACTGCCGAAGAGTGGAAACCACCCCCGCCGGACCAGGTCGATCATCTGCTGGGTCATTG
Organism: uncultured Gemmatimonadales bacterium; assembly: GCA_965652025.1. GTDB lineage: Bacteria > Gemmatimonadota > Gemmatimonadetes > Gemmatimonadales > GWC2-71-9 > CAVVWJ01. The sequence goes on along the minus strand of CBFGTM010000022.1, from coordinate 14,189 downwards.
CGTCACCCGGACCGTACAACATCCCGAACCGGAGCACTACGCCGGCTCGACCAGCCTTGGTAAAGCGATCGGCATTCCGCTCGGCGGCGAGAGCGCTGCGATTGTAGAGCGCCGGACGCACCGGTGAGGATTCGTCGACCCAGCGGTCGCCAGCCGCGGCGTAGATCGGTGCGAACGACTCCTGGATCACGAGCTGTGCCGAGCTACCGGCCAGCGCTCCGTTGACCAGGTTGGCGGACACCTGGCGGCGGATCCGGGCCATGGTGAGCCAGGACCAGGGCAAGAATGCGTGCGTACCGCGAGGCACGGCTGAGGCCAGATTGCAGATCACGTGGTGCTCGCTGACCACGGAGCGAACGGCGTCGGGATCGAACAGGTCGACCTCGACGGCTCGAGCGCCTTGCCGCTCGAGCGATTGACGCTTCTCGGCAGTTCGGCCAGGCGCGGTCACGTCATGCCCAGCCTCGACCAGCAACGGCACAACCCGTCGGCCCAGTACACCAGTAGCCCCGGCTACGAATATCCGCATTGGTATGGAGAGTACACCGGTTGGAGGATACCTTGGATAGACCGGAGGCTCATATTAGCGCCAGACCATCGCAAGCGACTTCGCTCCCTGCGGATACGCTGCCGGAGCGCATCGCCATCATCGCCCTGCTGATTCCAGTACTGCTGGTAGTGGGGCTGCCGGCGTTGAGCGGCATCAACGGCGGCTCGGCGCCCATCGAGCTCACCGACGGTGCCTTGGCTGCTGCCTTGGTGGTGGAGGTGGTCCTCACCGGCTTTCTGGGCCGATGGCTCTGGCGTAAGGGTTGGCGGCCGCACCGCAGTGCCACTCTGCCTTTCGAGCCTCGAGATCTGGTACGAGGTCTGGGACTGTGGACGGTGGCCATTCTCTCGGTGGCCGCCTGGGCAGCCATCTGCCGGGCCATCCTGCCCGACCTCATCACCGTCGCCAAGCAAACCGAGTTCATCGGCGCGCCCCGGCCCTGGATTTCGGTGCCGTATTCGCTCTTCAACGCGATTTTTGAGGAGCTGCTGTGGCTAGCGATTGGGATGGCGGCATTGCGGAGACTGGGACTCGCCGCCGCCGGGACGATCAGCGTGGCTTTGCGGGTCTTGGCGCATGCGTATCAAGGACCCCTTGCGGTGGTAACTGTGGTTCCCATTGGCATCCTCTTCACCGCCTACTATCTCCGCACTCGGCGGCTTTGGCCGGTGGTGGTAGCCCACGCATTTCAGGACATCCTGGCGCTGGAAATCCTGCGACACGTATCGAACAGCTCCCCTGCTTGACGCGACAACGAAGTCTGGACCGGCCTAGCCGGCGTATTCCTCCCTCACGGTGAGTGCGAAAGCCGCCGTGCCCACCAAGCCCATGGCGCTCGCCAGCAGAAACGGCACTGTGGGGCTCGCCTGCCAGAGCAGTCCACCCACCGTCGCTGCCGGCGCGATGGCCAGACTCCGCACGAGATAGTAGAGACCCACGCCTCGTGCTCTAGCCTCGGGCGACACCAGATCCACGATCAGGGCCTTGCGAGACGGCTCCCCGATCTCCCTCAGCCCGCCGATCACGAACGCGGCAGCGAGCCCGGCAAAGGAAGTTGCCGAGATGACGGCGAGGGGGAACAGCGAGAAGGCGAGAAAGGTGGCGATGACGAACGGCTTGCGGCCCATCCGGTCCGCCAGCTGCGCCACGGGCAGATAGCAGACGATCGAGGTCGTCATCTGCACGGCAATCAACAGTCCGAACTCGGGAGCAGTGATCCCCACCACGTTGAGGGCGTAGAGCACGAGGAACACGTCCACCATCCCCTCACAGGTCCGAATGAAGATGTCGGAGAGCAGCAGCCGCCTCAGCGGAGGCGGGAAGGTGCGCCACACCCCACTGAGCCCGGCAACCGAAAGCGTCGGCAGCTCCAGCCGAATTCGGGAGACCAGGACAAAGGTCAGCAGGGCCAGGAGAATCGACACCAGGAGACCGACCCGCACGCCCTGGACGACGCCGGATTTCGCGATCAGGAGACCGCCCAGGATCGGTGCGATCGCGATCGGAATGCGGCGGAGAATGGACTGCACCGAGAAGCCCATCGCCCGCCGCTCGCGGGGAAGCGCGTCGCCGACCACCGCGAACAGCGTGGGGCTGGCCATGCTCCGCCAGGCCATCATGAACACCACTCCCACAAGGACAATCGGCCAGCTGGGCGCCATGGCCATGATGGCGTAGCCTGAAGCGGCAAGACCCACGAAGAGCCGGAGGGCGCGCCTCCGTCCGTACCGGTCGGCCACCCAGCCGCCGGGATACTGGTAGAGCCCGTCGAGCAGGTCTTCGGTGCTTCCGTAGAGGCCAATCGCAACGATGGGAGCCCCGAGCGCCTCCAGATACTTAGGGACGAACTTGCGCCAGAGATGCTCGCCCAGCGCCATGGTGAGCATGGCGAACGCCACGGCCGCGGTGTTGCGGTCGAGCGCGAGATAGCTCGCCACCTTCCTAGCCCGGTCGGTCGCGGCTACACTCCTTGGCTCATGGTCACTCCGCCCGTGAGGGCCGCCCCGAGAGGCAAATACCTGGTGCTGCTGTCACTCACGGCGCTCGGGATAGTCTACGGGGATATCGGGACCAGCCCGCTCTACGCAGTCCGCGAATCATTTCACCTCGCCCACGGCTTGCCCGCCAACCAGGACAACGTCCTGGGGGTGTTGTCTCTCATCTTCTGGTCCCTCGTCCTCGTCATCTCGGTCAAGTATCTAGGCTTCATTTTGCGGGCCGACAACCATGGCGAGGGTGGCATTCTGGCTCTCGCCGCACTCTGTACCCCCATGGGCATCCGACAGCGGACCAAGCGGTGGGGCCTAGTGATGCTGGGCCTCTTCGGCACGGCGCTGCTCTACGGAGACGGAGCGATCACTCCGGCGATCTCGGTTCTGAGTGCAGTGGAGGGGCTGGAGCTGGCCACGCCGCTGTTCCAGCCCTACATCATCCCCATCACCATCGGCATCCTGGTCGGGCTCTTTGTCTATCAGCATCACGGGACCGCCCGGGTGGGCCGCGTTTTCGGTCCGATCACCCTGCTCTGGTTCGTGACCATTGCCGCACTGGGGGCCCGGCAGATCCTGGCGGAGCCGCGGGTGCTGGCGGCGGCGAACCCAGCACATGCCATCGAATTTTTTCTGCAGAACGGCTGGCGGGCCTTCGCGGTGCTGGGATCGGTGTTCCTGGTGGTGACCGGCGGGGAGGCACTTTATGCCGACATGGGACACTTCGGCAAGCGGCCGATCCGGCTGGCGTGGTTCGTCCTCGTGCTGCCCGCGCTCCTGCTCAACTATTTCGGCCAGGGAGCCCTCCTGATCCAGGACCCGGCAGCGGTGGAGAACCCATTCTACCGGATGGTACCGGCGTGGGGACTCTTGCCGGTGGTGGTGCTCGCGACGGCGGCTACGGTGATCGCGTCCCAGGCCTTAATCTCGGGCGCGTTCTCCCTGACTATGCAGGCGGTACAGCTGGGATATCTCCCCCGAGTGGAAATAGAACATACGTCGGCCAGAGAGTTCGGCCAGATCTATATCCCGGGGGTGAACTGGTTGCTCATGCTGGCGTGCATCGGTCTGGTGATCGGGTTCGGCTCGTCCAGCAGACTCGCTGCAGCCTACGGCATTGCGGTCACCACCACGATGGTCATCACGACGCTGCTCTTCTTCGTCGTGGCGCGAGAGCGGTGGGGCTGGGGTTGGCCTCGGGTGCTGGTTGTGACCGGCTTGTTCCTGGTCATCGACCTGTCATTCTGGACGGCTAATATCCTGAAGATCCCCCACGGAGGCTGGTTCCCGCTGGTGATTGGCGCGCTGATCTTCGGACTCATGGCCACCTGGAAGCGCGGACGCATCATTCTTCAGGATCGGCTGTCAGAAGTCGTGCTTCCGCTGGACCTGTTCCTTCAGGACGTGCGGCGCAACTCTCCGCCCCGGGTGCCGGGAACCGCGGTTTTCATGTACAGCGATCCCAATTCGGTGTCTCCGGCTCTGCTGCACAATATGAAGCACAACAAGGTGCTGCACGCGCGGGTGGTGTTTCTGATCGTCGAAACCGAGAACGTCCCCCACATCGAGGGGGAGAAGCGGGCCAGGGTTGAAAATCTGCACGCAGGATTCTATCGGGTGACGCTCCGCTATGGCTTCATGGAAGAGCCCCACGTGCCCGAGGCTCTGTCCCGTTTGCAGCGCTACGGGCTTGAGTTCAAGCACTTGGAGACTACCTATTTCCTTGGGCGAGAGACCCTGATCCCCAGCGACAAGCCGGGAATGGCACTCTGGCGCGAGCGGATCTTCACGGTCATGCATCGCAATGCCCGGCCGGCCACGTCGTTCTTCTGCCTGCCACCCAACCGGGTGGTTGAGCTAGGGGCTCAGATCGAGTTGTAGCAGACTTCGCATATGATAGACCGAGAGCCCGTGCCGAGCCCGGAAGGGCCGGTGTTGCTCTACGATGGAACCTGTGGCCTCTGCACTCGGCTGGTTCAGTGGGTGCTCCGGACCGACCGGCGGGGCGTGCTGCGGTTTGCCCCGTTGCACGGAGAGCTCGCGGGGCGAGCCCGGCTTCGGCACCCTGAGCTCGAGCAGATTGACTCCGTCGGATGGCTGGAGCCGGCGGGCTCGGCAAGCCGAGTACTGCTCCGATCCGACGCGGTGCTCCAGCTTTGGACCTACCTCGGCCGACACTGGCGACTGGCCGCTCTGCTCGGACGTTGGGTCCCTCGTACGATCAGAAACTGGCTCTACGATCAAGCGGCAATGCGGCGGAAGCAGTGGTTTGGGCGGGCGGATTGGTGCGAGGTGCCGCAGCCGGAGCAACGCGCTCGAATGCTGGATTGAGGCCGCTGTTCTAGTGGATGGTTCCCAGCGCCCGATGCACTGTCATCATCATTTCCCCCAGGGTGAACGGCTTCTCGATCGTCAGCACCGATTTCAGCAAGACCATATTACCCAGCAGGTCGAGTCGCTTGGTTTGACCGCCGCCCGACATCGCGATGATCCGGATGTGGGGGCTGTGGGACAACAGCTCGACGATGGTCTCGAAGCCATCCTTCCGGGGCATGTGCAGATCGGTGATGACGAGGTCCCCACCTCGGTCGCGCCAGAGGCGCACGGCCTCGACGCCATCGGACGCCTGGATGACTTCGAATCCCTGTTTGCTCAGCATCAGGTCGAGGGTGCGCCGGATGCCGGGGTCGTCGTCCACCACCAGGATTCGCTGGGTTGACCCACTCATCGGCTCTCCCAAGGGACGTTGTCTCTCTCCGACGAGCAGGTCGTGGGCCAGCCATCAGCTCCAGACAGCACAACCATTTAGCTGAATTGATGCAGCCGGCTTCACCGGTGGGCTGCCAGACGTTGGCGAAATACATAAGTCCTCTTCCGCTCCTGAATCGGAGGGATAAGTTATGGACTCCGAGCAACTTGGCTTGGATGGGCCGGCCTGGTTCGAGGGGGTGCCTTCCCCCGCCGGGCTGACCTCAACGCCGGGAGTGTCTGGGTGGGTACCCTTCGGCAGCACTTTGGTCGGCGCGAGCTGGCTTTGGCAGGTCTGCTCTTGATCGGCGCTGGATGGTGTCAGATGGCCGAGGCGCAGGTGGGCTTACGCTCGGCGCCGGTTCAGCTGACTCTGATTGTCCAGGCAGCCCCGAGCGGAGCAGTCCGCACTTTGGGCGACGTGCGCTGGAGGAAGCGTGAGGGAGCTGGCGAGGGAATCCAGGTTCTTCGACTCTCAGTCAACACCGGTTATTCGCTGGTGGTCCGCGGCGTGCGGCAGCTTGAGCGCGGCTCCCGAACCTGGGTTCGGGGCGTAAACGGCCAGTTCCAGGAGGTCCTGCCTGACTCCTCGGTGACCGTTGCCCGAAGCCAGGACGGCGGCGGAGAATTGGAGCACCCCATCCAGTATCGAATAGAGTCGGCGGCCGGTGGAGAGCCGGCCCAGCTTCCGGTCACCTACGAACTCCGCCTCGCTCCTACCCTCTGAACACTGCTCCTGAGCTCTCCGCGCTCGGGGACGGCTGCGCCTCAGCGTTCTCTTTGCAACCTCGCTACCCGGGACCACTCCTCGGGACGCAGCTTGCTCTCGGGCCCGATTGCTACCAGAGGGCTGGCCGTGTAGTAGCTGCCCCGTCCCGTGGTGAGCCCCGTGATCGGTAGGCAGTAGTAGCAGCGGCGAAAGAGGAAGATCGCCCGCTCCCCGGGATTGAGCGGAGCAGCGGCCGCCCAGTTGCTCCTTCGGGAAGTCACGGCAGGGTACTGGGCGATGATCTCGTTTTTGGCGAGGCGGAACGCTACCGGTGGGGTGAGTGCCGCCGGCAGCGCGCCCAGGTCGGGGCGCTTGGCCCGCCGGAGCTTCCCCTTGAGCACCGAGTCGACGGCCAGCTTCACGTCGTACCAGGTCTCCTTGGCGCCGAGCTGGAACTGCGGGGTAAGGAAACCATGTTGGCTGGCAAGCTCGAGTGGTGTTGCCAGCACGATCAGCTCGGCTTTTCTGATCGCGCGCCGCAACGTGGAATCCGGCACCTGCCCCGAGGCAGGCATTGCGGCCGGGTATGGCTCGGCTGGGGCCAGAGCCTGCTGAAAGGTTGAGCACGAGGTGCTGACGAGCAGAAAGCCGATCGGCCTCAAGCGGACAGTGTGCTGCGACATCACCCATCCATTCTCGTAAAGAGCCGAGCTGGACGCCAGCCCCTGAGGCTCGCACTAGCCAACCGAATCACACGCCCCAAGGTTGGGACATGATGTTCGCCATGTTGCTCGACGCTCCCAATCAGCCGTTGCGACCTGGTCGAGTGGAATCGCCGAAGCCCGGGCCCGGCGAGGTGCTGCTCCGGGTCAAGGCCTGCGGCGTCTGCCGCACCGACCTTCACATCAGCGCGGGGGAGCTTCCCGACCCCAAACTGCCGCTGATACTGGGCCATGAGATCGTCGGCACCGTAGTGGCCACTGGTGCGGGAGTCGACCGTTTCACGGCCGGAGCGCGCATCGGTGTGCCCTGGGTGGGATGGACCTGTGGGGTGTGCGGGTATTGCCGCTCGGGACGAGAGAATCTCTGCGACCGCGCCCGCTTTACCGGTTACCATCGCGACGGGGGTTATACCGAATACACGGTGGCAGACGCACGGTATTGCTTCGATCTCCCCGACCGGTACGACGATGTGCATGCGGCGCCGCTGCTCTGCGCCGGCCTGATCGGCCACCGCTCGCTCCGCGCCGCCGGAGATCCAGCCCGGCTGGGACTCTACGGTTTCGGAGCGGCGGCACACCTGGTAGCACAGGTCGCTCGATCCGAGAATCGGCGGGTGTTTGCATTTACTCGGCCGGGAGATGTCGCCGGGCAGTCGTTCGCCCGCCAGCTGGGCGCGGAGTGGGCCGGCGACTCGAGCGAGCTTCCACCCGAGCCGCTCGACGCGGCGATCGTCTTTGCTCCGGTGGGCAGCTTGGTTCCGAGTGCCCTCAAGGCCACGGCCAAGGGCGGCACCGTGGTATGCGCCGGGATCCACATGAGTCAGATCCCCGCCTTCGATTACGATTTACTGTGGGGCGAGCGGACAGTTCGTTCGGTGGCCAATCTCACCCGGCGGGACGGGGAGGAGTTCCTGCGGGTGGCGGCTGCGGTGCCGCTTCACATCGAGGTCGAACCGGTCCCGCTAGCCGAGGCGAATCGGGCACTCACTCGACTCGGCAGCGGGCAGGTTCGCGGAGTGGAAGTCCTCCTGTGCTCGGCTCCGACTACTGCGTCTTGACCACCAGCTTCTGCAGTCGCTTGCGCTCCCGTCCCAGGTTATCGGTCACCGAAAGCTCGAGAGTGTAGGTTCCCGGCCTGACCCCGAGGCTCTGCTCCTGCCGCCGGCGGTCTGCCAAGCCCTCGGACTTGCCCTTGAAGTTGATCACCATGACCTGGGGTTTGGGGGCCTTCTTTTTCTTGTTCTTGGGAGCGGTCTGGGTCTGGGTGAGCTTGAGCTTCCCCCGAAAGGGCGTGCCCGACTTGAGACCGCACACGTCGTAGTTGATGGTCAGCTCCGAGCCTGATGCCTGGTTGGGCACCGGATCCATCAACAAGAGAAACTTGGGAGCCTTGGCCTCACTGACCGGAGGACAGAGCGAGCGACCCGAGGCGTTGAGCGCGTAAGCGCCCACCATGGTTATCGCGACCGCGGCGCCGGTAAGGCCGAAAGCGCGAGGGTGGCGCTTCGCTTTCCGCCAGAGATCTCCGCCGTGGCGCTGGGCTGCCCGCATGGCTCCCTCGCCACGCCGCCGCGCTTCCCGCCACATCTCCCTCAGATTTTCCTGCATGACGCGTTGCGGCGAACGCCGCCGGAACGGACTGGAGCTCCCCGGATCAGGGATCCCCGAGAATGGCTGGCTCATCACTCACCTCCATGTGCCCGGTTTTACTACGCTGGCAGGAGGGAGAAGTTGAGCAAGGATCGTGACGGGTCGGCGCTTTTTTCTAATCTGTTATAGGCCCGTCACATAGAGGTGAGAACGCGGCCGGTCGAGCGAACCGGAAGTGCAGACTGCTTCACGCATTGTGCAAGAAATTGAACCTCTCGGGCTGAGGCCTCCCTCCGGATTGAAGGTGCAGCAACAGTCGAGTCAACTCGCAGGCAGAAGGCGAACCTGAGTCCCCCACGGATCCAGAGCGACGAGCTCCGGAGGTTCGCCCTGTCCTTGGGTGAGCCGAGCCGAGAAGCCGGCTCCCTTCAAGCTGTCGCGGGCCGCCACCAGGCTCGCCTCATCGGGCAGCTCGATAGTCCAGTCCAGCAACCGAGCATCTCCCTCAGCCGGAGGCGTGGCATCGGGTCCTGCCCAAGTGTTAGTACCCAGATGATGATGATACCCTCCAGCCGCAAGGAACAGCGCACCAGGATAGTGCCAAACCATCCGATCGAAGCCGAGCCCCTCGGAGTAAAACCTCGCGGCGCGCTCGAGGTCGCCGACATGGAGATGGACGTGACCTATGGCGGTTCCGGCAGGCATGCCCTCCCATTCTTGCTCTCCTGCATCCTGGAGGAGCCCCGCTGTATCCAACGGATCGGTGGCCATCATGAGCTCGCGGCCGATCCGTCGCCAGCTGCCTCGCGGCCGGTCGGCGTACACCTCGATGCCGAGATTGTCGGGGTCCTGGAGATACAACGACTCGCTGACCAGATGATCGGCCGCACCGGCGCGGGCGCCGGCCTCTCCCAAGTGTCTGAGAAAGCGCCCCAGCGAAGGGCGGTCAGGCAGCAGAATGGCGAAGTGGTAGAGGCCCAACGCTCCCCGGCGGGGCACCGCTCGCGCGCCGGGACGAGCCCGGAGCTCGATCAGGGGCCGATCGTCGTCCTGGGCAGCGAGCGCCGCCCCGCCGGTCTCTCGCTCCAGAGGCCTGAGTCCGAGCACCTCCTGATAGAAGTCAAGTGAGCGAGGGAGATCGGCCACCTGGAGACAAACTGGCCCGAGTCGGGTTTGCTGGGGAAGGCGGAACCCCTGAGGCGCCTGGCCGTAGGTTCCCGGCCCTGCCGGCTCGGCGTTCTCGGCTCGCCCGAAGATGTCCCGCGTGCCCGCACCCATCTGCAGCTAATCGCGCAGGAAGTGACAGGAGTATCCGCCAGGGTGCTTACGCAGGTAGTCCTGGTGGTAGCTCTCGGCGCTGTACCAGGTGGAGGCGGGCTCAATGCTGGTGGTAATCGGCCGTTTCCACTTGCCGGAGGCCTCGACCCGAGCCTTCACCTGTTCCGCAATTCGCTGCTGCTCCGGGGTCTGGGGAAAGACCGCGGAGCGGTACTGGGTCCCGATGTCGTTTCCCTGCCGGTTGAGCGTCGTCGGATCGTGGAGGCGGAAGAACCACTTCTCCAGCAGGTCCTCGTAGCTGAGCACCGACGGGTCGAAGGTTACCCGGATCGCTTCGGCGTGCCCCGACTTGCTGTCGTGGGTGTCCTCGTAGGTCGGATCTTTCACCCAGCCACCGGTGTAACCAACGTCGGTATCGATCACCCCGGGCACCTCGCGCAGAATCTCCTCTACGCCCCAAAAGCAGCCGCCGGCCAGCACAGCCACGTCGGTCTGCTGCGCGCCGGCAACCGCGGAGCGGGGTCCTCTGTTCTCCTGGTTCACGTCGGTTCTCCCATCATCGTGACAGATCTCCAGCCGGCCGACGAGGCGAGTGTCGGCGGGCCATCCCTACACTATAACGTAAGCGGGTTCCCGGCGGCCGGATCAGGAGGAGATGTGGCCGAATTCCTTCCAAATGCCGGGTGAGCCGTCCTTCACACAGACCCAGCCGACATTTCCGTCCGGCGCTGGAGCCGAGTGCCAGACCTTGTCACCTACATGCCAGGTACCGCTCGCCGGCGGAGCAGTGTCGTAGATCGTCTTGATGCTGGGGATGTAGGAGGACTCGGTCTTGTTGGCTCGGACCGAGCCGGTGACGACATTGTTTTCCAGCCGGGAGCGCGCGGCTGCAGCCGTAACATCGCCATTCACGATGCAGTCGATCAGCCACTGGTCACTGGCCTGTCCGTCGGTGATATAGCCGGTCATTTCGCAGTTGAAGAAGCGGATTCCGGCATGGGGGTGCCCTGCGTGGTCGATCCCGACCCGCCCGAGCGCGCAGGCCGTAAAAACGCTGGGTCCTCCGGCCGGCCAGTGAATGCTCACGTCTCCGATGACGCAGTTGGTGAAGTAGGATTTGCCGGCCAGGGAGGTCCAGGAGAGCGGCCCGCAGTGGACGTTCGACATCTTGATGCTGCCGACCACGTTTCTGGGGCCAACCACACTGATGATGTCCCGGCAATCAGTAAAGATGTTGTTGCCGTAGCCCTCGAGAATGAATCCCTCCCGGAAACCGACCGCCGCAATCCCGGAAAAATGGCAGTCCCCGCCCGAGGACCGCAGGAAATCGCGCTGCCCCGGTGCGGTAGCGTTTTCCGCGTGAATGCGATCGAACCAGATTCCGATCGGCCCCGCGTCGTCGATCCAGACATAGGGTGAGACCCGGTTGTTCTCGATCTGGCAATCACGGAACCGGAGCATGTTGCAGTGGTCGTGGGGAATGGTACTGGTGAGATGGAGAGCCGCATACCGGGTGTCGGCATTCCGGGCAGGATCACCCGAAGTTAGGCCGCAGTTCACCAGGGCGAGGTTGTTGAATGAGCCATCCTGACACTTGTCCAGGAGCAGGCCGGCTCCCTGGAAGCCCTCGATGAGGACGTTTTCCAGCATTGGGTAGGAAGCCTCCTGCAGATGCACCCCATGACAGATGGAGCCGTTCCCGATGAGATGCAGGTTCTGCAACACGCAGCCGGCGTGATTGGGCTTCCCGCTCCCATCGTGGGTGTACTCGATGGCGGCGCGGTCGGGGGTTCCCGGCGGCATGTCAACGGTGAGTGCAACCGACTTGGCTCCGCCCAGACCGAGGATCCACTTTCCGGTGTTGTAGGGAATCCTGAGCGGGGCGGTGATTCGATAGAAGCCGGGCGGGACCACTACGAGCCGGGCCGCACTCAGCAGCGCCGAATTGAAGGCTGCAGTGCAGTCCGTGGTCCCGTTGTTGAGGGCGCCGAACTCGGTCACGGAAGCTATGCCGAAGGGTCGCGCGTCAATCAGACCGCGGACGTATTGCGGTATCGCTGTTATCTTGCTGGCCACCCCCGGAATCTAGGGCAGGCTTCCCGAAAGGAAACCGCCATGCAACGCCGCTCCGCGGTCGGCAGACTGGCCGCCGCCGCTGCCGGACTTTCGCTCGGCAAGGTGCCGGACCTCGAGGCTGCGCTCCCGTTCGAAGACGGTTCTTTCTCGGTCACGCGGACCAATCTGGCCACATCGTCAGGGACAGTGACCTGCCCGAGCTGTCAAGAGATGGCGGACTCCCTCGAGCTCACGCCCGCCGGGCTCTGCCTGCGGTGCGCCGACCAGAATCCGGCACTCAGGGCCGAGCCGCACTCGGATACCTTCTGGGCGCTATCACCCCGGGAAGTCCGCCGGCTGGAACTGGAGATCGAGCGGCTCTCGGCGGAGCTGGGACGGATGAAGCGGCGGTTGACCGCACTACAGCAACAGCAGCTGGCGCAGGGTGGCGACTGCTACGACCGTGCGATGGAAAAGGGGAGAGATCGCTGGCATGCGCTACAACGGGAGCTGCACCTGCTGCAGATGCTCCGGGCTGCATCGCGCCAGTATATCTGATAGTCCAACACACTCGGTCTACTGACCGCAGTCGGATTCTGGGAGAACCCAAACGCTAACCGCTGCGGGGCGAGAGGTTTCTACCGCAACAATGGCCCCAGCAGCCTGACCAGGCCCAGGATCACCACTATTCCTGCCACATCCAATACCAACCCGTATCGAATCATCTTTCCCAGCGGGATCAATCCAGAGCCGTAGACGATGGCGTTACACGGCGTGGACACCGGCAGCATGAACCCCAGGCTCGCGGCCATGGTGGCGCCTAGCGCCGGCTCGAACGGGTCCAGCCCCGCTGCTCGGGCAATCGATATGACAACGGGAACAATCATGTTTGCCGAAGCGGTGTTCGAGGTCGTTTCCGAGAGGGCAACCGCGACGAGGACGGATGCTGTCAGCAGACCGAGGCTTCCCTCGATCGGCAGCAAACCAGTCATTCCCCGGCCGATCGCCTCGGCGAGCCCGGTCTGAAACGAGAGCACGCCTAGCGCGAAGCCTCCGCCATAGAGCAGCACCACACCCCAGTCGATCTGCACCGCTTCCTTCCAGGAGATCGCCGGCCCCTCATCGCCGGGAAGAACGAAGAGCAGCATGGCCCCGAGCAGCGCGGCAACTCCCTCGGGCAGCCGTTGGGTAAGAGTCCGATAAGCCGGGCTCGCTTCACCTGCAACAACGGCCACAATTCCCGGGATCACCCACAGCGCAACGGTCAACGCAAACGCTATCGCGACGGAACGCTGGCCCCGGGTCCAGGGTCCCAGGAGTTCCCGCTCCCGGCGAATCGACTCGGCCCCGGAAGGCAGCTCCCGCACCCCCGCCGGCGCCACGGCATTGAGAAAGGCATATAGAATCACGAACAGCAGCAGAACGGCAGGAACGCCGATCAGCATCCAATGCAGGAAGCTGACATCCACCCCGAGCTGGGAGCGGATGAAGCTGATCCCGATCAAGTTGGGCGGCGTGCCGACCGGGGTCGCCAGCCCACCGATCGAGGCGGCGAACGATGTCATCAGCATGAGCGCCGTTGGGTAGCCTGGGTCGATGGACTGGGATTGGGACCCGCGCATGGCGGCCAGGATGGACAGGCCGATCCCGAACATCATCGCTGTGGTGGCGGTGTTGGAGATCCACCAGGAAATGAACGCGGTGACGGCGCCGAAGGCGAGCAGGATCCGACTGGGCCGCGCTCCAACCCAGGGCAGTGACAAGACGGCGTATGCCACTCGGCGGTCGAGCCCGTGGAGGAAGATGGCGCGCGCCAGGATGAATGCGCCGATGAACAGGAACATCAGCGGGTCGGCGAACGGGGCGAAGACATCCTTAGCGGGAGCGACCTGAAGCACGACGGACGCAGCAGCGCCCAGTAACGCCGTGACCGGGAGTGGCAGCGCCTCGGTTACCCAGAGGACAACGACAGCAGCCAGCACCGCAGCAAGACGGTGCGCCTGAAGCGAGAGTCCTTCCAGGGGAAGGATGAGCAACAGCAGGAAGACTGCGGGGGCGAGAAAGGCTCCAACGCGTCGTTGCACACCACTACTGTATCCCGCCGTGGGTTCCGCGCCAGCGGGTGCAATCGGGGCGACTCGATCCGTCTCCAGAAGTACCGCGCTCCTGGAGGCTGCCTGCGTCACTTACTGGTGTTACTTGCCGTGCTCCCGGCTTGCGGTTGTTCTCCGAGAGCCGACCAGGTCTTTGTGGCACCCGGCCTCGTCACGGGCAGTTCTGGAGCCCAGCCTGGCTACGCTCTCAAGCTGGTGCGGGACAAGCAGCAACCGGCAACAGTCATTGGCGATGATGGCTCACGTTGTCGTCTGATCGCCGAACGGTTTGCCAAAGTGGATATCGGGGACTGGCTGGCGTGCGAATGGACCATCGCGCCTGACACGATCGCGAGCATCACACAGTAGTGAGGTCTGAGTGCTGCGGTTGCTTACTTCTATTAATTGAGGGCGGTGGGACTCGAACCCACGACCTAGGGATTAAAAGTCCAGCAT
>CBFGTM010000021.1:0-55757 GCA_965652025.1 uncultured Gemmatimonadales bacterium | reverse complement strand
CTGGTGCTCGAGCGCCGCGAGGTGCTGGGAGGCGCCTGCGTCACCGAGGAGCTCTGGCCTGGCTTCAAGGTTTCGACCGCCGCCTACGTCAATAGCCTGCTCCGACCGGAGATCATTCGAGATCTTGAGCTCAAGCGGCACGGCTTCAAGATGCTGCCCCGCAATCCGTCGTCGTTTACTCCCTTTCCCGATGGACGTTCGCTACTGCTGGGCCCCAACAAGGCGCAGACTCGGGAGGAAGTCTCCAAGTTCTCCCCCAAAGATGCCGAGGCGTTGCCCAAGTACGAGGCGATGCTGGAGCGGGTGGCGGCATTTCTGGAGCCCACCCTGCTCCAGACCCCGCCCAACCCATGGTCGTTCCGACCCGGCAATCTCCTGAAGCTCGCCCGGCTGGGGATGGGCTTTGCCCGGTTGGGCACCGAGGGTCAGCGGGCCATCGAGATCCTGACGGGAGCGGCCACGCCGATCCTGGACCGGTGGTTTGAATCGGAGCAGCTCAAGGTCACGCTCGCCACCGATGCCATCATCGGCGCCATGGCCTCGCCGTCCATGCCAGGCACGGCTTATGTGCTCTTCCATCACGTCATGGGCGAGTGCGACGGCATTCGAGGGGTGTGGGGCTATGTCCGGGGTGGAATGGGTGGGATCAGCAACGCCATTGCGTCGGCGGCACGGGAGCGGGGAGCCCAGATCCGAACCAACGCGGAGGTCGCCCGGATCCTGGTTCGCCGGGGTGAGGCGGTTGGGGTGGTCCTCAAGGATGGGACCGAGTTCGCCGGCCGTCGAGTGGCATCGGGAGCCGATGCCCACGTTACCTTCCTCAAGCTGCTGGGCGGGAAAGAGCTTCCCGAGGATTTCCTGCAGGCGGTGCGCAACATCGATTACAGCAGCGCCAGCCTCAAGATCAATATTTCGCTGGGCGAGCTGCCTGACTTCAAGGCCGCTCCCGGCACCGAGCCCGGCCCGCAGCACCGCGGCACCATCCATATCTCGCCCACCATGGATTACATCGAGCGGGCGTACGACAACGCCAAGTACGGATGTCCTTCGGAGCTGCCCATCATCGAGGCCACCATCCCCTCGGTGCTGGACGATTCCCTGGCTCCTCCGGGTAAGCACGTGATGTCGATGTTCACCCAGTACTTCCCCTATAAGCTCACCTCCGGCCTGTCACTGCAGGAGGAGAAAGAGAAGTACGCCGAGCGGTGCTTCGACTTGATGAACGAGTACGCACCGAACTTCCGGCGCTCTGTGATCGGGCGACAGGTGCTCTCTCCCGCCGACCTCGAGCGGCGCTTCGGGCTCACTGGTGGGAACATCATGCAGGGGACCATGTCGCTGAGCAGTCTCTCATTCATGAGGCCGGTGCCGGGCTACGCCGACTACCGGACTCCGATCCGGGGGCTGTATCTCTGCGGCGCCGCGACCCACCCTGGAGGCGGGGTCATGGGGGCCTGCGGCTACAACGCGGCCCGCGAAATCCTGCGCGACATGCGGACCCGAACTCCACGGAAATTTCCCGATGCCACGGCATCTACTCACAGTCAGTGAAGGCCTGGGCCGGCTGCCCGGTTCTCATGGCGAGCGCTACGTCGAGCTCTTCAATCATGGCACTCTGAGTGTCGAGTTGTACGCGCCCCGGCAGCATGATCCCCAGTCGCCTCACACCCGCGACGAGGTGTATGCCGTGGTGCAGGGCAGTGGCATGTTTCGCAATGGCAAGGAGCGTCACCCGTTCAACCCGGGCGACGTCCTCTTCGTGCCGGCGGGCGTCGAGCACCGTTTCGAGGACTTCACCGACGACCTGGCCGTTTGGGTCTTCTTTTACGGGCCGGAAGGGGGCGAGGCTCCTCCGCGTTAACCAGAGAAATACATGACCGATATCTCTGCGCAGCTCCGGGAGCTCGACCGGGCGCGAGGCCGGGTGGCCCTCAGCCTCACCGCAGCCATGGTGGTCTTGTATTTCGGATTCATCCTGCTGGTAGCCTTCGGCCGGCAGATCATGGCCCGGCGCGTGGTGCCGGGGCTGACGGTCGGCATCCTGCTTGGCGCTCTCGTCATCGCCGTCTCCTGGGTCCTCACCTGGGTGTATGTGCGTTGGGCCAATACCCACTACGATCCGAAGGTACGGTCACTGGCCGCCAGGCATTCCCCATGATCCAGGCCCCTCCCGCCAGCAGCATAGGACAGCCCCACGCGGTGGCCATGGTTTTCTTCTTCCTTTTCATCGCCATCACGCTGGCGATTACCTGGTGGGCGGCGCGACGCACCCGCACGACCGAGCACTTCTATGCCGCGGGGCGCTCGGTGAGTGCAGGCCAGAACGGATTTGCCCTGGCGGGTGACTATATGAGTGCCGCTTCGTTTCTGGGCATTGCCGGACTGGTCTCCACGACTGGTTTCGATGGCCTGATCTATTCAACCGGATGGCTGGTGGGGTGGCCGGTGGTGCTGTTCCTCATCGCGGAGCCGCTCCGCAATCTGGGCCGCTACACTTTTTCCGACGTGGTGGCGATGCGGCTGCGGCAGACGCCGGTGCGAATTGCCGCGGCGCTCGGCACGCTCGCGACAGTGACCCTTTACCTGATTGCGCAGATGGTCGGCGCCGGCGGTTTGATCCGGCTCATGTTTGGCTTCAGCTATGAGCACGCCATCATCCTGGTCGGCATCGTGCTGATCGGGTATGTGCTGTTCGGCGGCATGATCGCCACGACCTGGGTGCAGATCGTCAAGGCAGTGCTGCTCATGACTGGAGCCCTGCTGCTCGCGCTGCTGGTGCTGCTGCGGTTCGGGATGAGTCCGGCAGCGGTCTTTGCGACGGCGGCGGAGCGCTACGGTGAGGGTGTTCTGGTGCCGGGCAAGCTGGTCTCGAACCCACTGGACGCAATCTCGCTGGGCATGGCGTTGATGTTCGGGACTGCCGGGCTGCCTCACATCCTCATGCGTTTCTACACCGTCCCCGATGCACGAGCGGCCCGCACCTCCGTGTTCGTCGCCACCGGGCTCATCGGATTGTTTTACCTGCTGACCTTCATCCTCGGCTTCGGTGCGATGGTCCTGGTCGGACCCGAGGCCATCAGAGCCGTGGATAAGGGTGGGAACATGGCGGCGCCGCTGCTGGCTGAGCTCCTGGGTGGCACCCCATTTCTCGGGTTTATTGCGGCGGTGGCATTCGCCACCATTCTGGCGGTGGTCGCGGGCCTGACACTCTCGGGCGCCGCGGCGCTCTCCCACGATCTGTGGGTCAGTGTAGTGCGGAAAGGGCGGGTTCAGGAGGGCGAGCAGTTGAGGGTGGCGCGGTTGGCGACGGTGGCGCTGGGACTCCTGGCCGTGGTGCTCGGCATCACTTTCAAGGGCCAGAACGTGGCCTTTACCGTGTCGCTGGCCTTTGCCATCGCGGCCAGCGCCAACTTTCCCGCACTGGTGCTCGCGATTTTCTGGCGGGGCTACACCACTGCCGGAGCGGTGACAAGTATGTGCGTGGGGACGATCGTGACTCTGGTGCTGATCTATCTCTCGCCCACAGTCCAGATCGACCTTCTGGCGAAAGAAAGCGCCTGGTTCGGGCTCAAGAATCCGGCACTCGTCACTATTCCGCTCTCGTTCTTGGCCGGAATTCTGGTGTCTTTACTGATCCCTGAGCCCAGGGCCAGGGAAGCGTACGCCGCTGTCGAGCGCCGGATACACCTGGGCCAACAGTGAAAAGAGTGAAGAGTAAAGAGTGAAGAGTGAACAGTGAACGGGTAATGACGTGGGATTCTAGGTCGGAGTATCGTTTTGACTGTTCACTTTTCACTCTTCACTTTTCACTCTTCACTACCCAGCGCCTTGAGCACCTCGCGATCGAACTGCACCGAAAGACTCTCCCGCCCGGAATACGGCCCCGGCTGGTAAGCTCGCGACTGCACCCCGAGTTGACTCTGCTCGCAGATGTGCCAGTCCTGCCGGTTGGTCATGTCCCAGAACTCCACCCCGTCGTCGGGATTGCAGTCAGGGTTGTCGAGACTGTCGGGATGAAAGAGCCAGGAGCAGAAGATTCGAGTGCGGTCGGGAGCCTCGGGCCAGAGGGTATGAAACATCACGTAATCCGGATGCAGGCTCAGCAACATGTTGGGAAAGAGCGCGTAATAGTACACCCGATTGAGGTCCTCGTCGGGGAGGTCACCCACCATCAAGCCGCAGGATCGGCCACTCATGGTCATGCTTTCGTGGCCTTCGTTGATCACCATGAACCCCCCAGTGAACGGCCCCTCGATCAGGTCGTTCTCGCCGCTGGTGGGGGGAGTCAGCTTGGCCAGCGGAGGGTGCACCGGCCCGCAGTGATAGCACTCGGAGTAGTTCTGGAATAACAGCTTCCAGTTGGCCCGCACATCGTACTCGATGCTGCGGGCGACAGCCAGCTTGGGCAGGTTGAAGCGACTGAACCGCCGGAGCAGTGGCTCGTATGCCTGCGCAAATGGCTCCGGCTCTTCGGCAAGATTGATGAAGAGGAAGCCCTCCCAGCTCTCGATACCTACCCGGTGAAGCGGATAATCGGCCTTGGCAAATCCCTCGATCTCTCCGGAGGATGGAGCGCCGAGCAGCCTTCCGTCCAGACTATAGGTCCACGCATGATAGGGGCATTGGATCGTCTCGGAAAACCGGCCCCGGTGCTCTTCGCACAGGCGGGTGCCGCGATGGCGGCAGACATTATAGAACGCCTGCAACGAGCCGGTTCGATCCCGGAGTATGATGATGCTTTCGGTCCCGATGGTCTGGAGAAAGTAGTCGCCCGGATTGGCGATCTGGTCTTCCCTCCCGACACAGAGCCAGCGGCGGGCAAATATCCTTTCGAATTCCAGCGAGAAGATGTCGGGCGCGACATAATAGCGCCGGGGCAGGGTGCGGGCGCCATGAATGGCAATTTGGGTCGGCTTCAGAAACTGGGTCACTGGTGTCTCGGGCAGCAGGATTCTGAATTATGGAGGCCACTCAGAGGGGAAGGAAGCCCGGCATGATGGGGATTACGCGCTTCCGGTGATGTAGATAGTGGAATGCTCTGCCACCGGGCCGTAGGATTGGCAGCAGTTTCCTGCCGTGGCTCTACTCACTGGTTCTGGAGGTAAGGTTATGCTGAACAGACGGATAGCGCCGGCCAAATGGGTAATGGCGCTCGCCCTGATCCTGCCGATGACCGGTTGTCTGGCTGCGGCGGCAGCCGGTGCCGGTGCGGGTATCTATCTCACCAGCCGGGGGGCGGAGTCGATAGTAGAAGGCTCGCCCGATCAGATCGCCGCCCGCGCTCGCGCGGTCATGAGTGAAGAGGGGATCGTCCCCGATGCCTCCAGCACCGAAAGCGGCGGCGACAAGCGAGAGCTGAAGGGCAAGAAAGGCGATCTCGACGTGACCTTCGAGATCGAACGGAAGGACGACAAGACCGCCCGGGTCGAAGTTGCCGCCCGGAAGAACCTGGCAGAGTGGGATAAGGATTACGCCCAGAAATTGTTGCAGCGGATCGTCGAGAAGGGCTGACCGCTAAGCTCCCAAGACGATCCCGCGGCAATCGCCAAAGCCCAGCCGAACGGCGCCTGGCCGCTCGCAGAAGGCCCGCAAGGTGACCTCGTCTCCATCTTCGAGGAACTTGCGGGTCTCTCCGTTTGGAAGCTGGAGAGGCTCCGCCCCGCGCCAGGTCAGCTCGAGCATGCAGCCCCGCGAGTCCTTGGCCGGCCCCGAGACGGTGCCACTGGCCAGCAGGTCACCGGGGCGCAGGTTGCATCCGTTACTCGTGTGATGGGCGAACATCTGGCCAAAGGTCCAGTATAAATCGGCCATGCGACCGCGGCTCAGGCGCAGCGGCGGTGCCTTGGACTCGCGCATCCTGGCCGATGCGAGGTATACCTCCACCACGACATCGATGCCGCCGCGCGTCCGGTTGGCTTCACCGTCGAGATAGGGCAGCGGCGGTGGATCATCGGTTGGGCGCTCGAAGGCCGGAATCCGAAAGGGCTCCAGGGCCTCCAGGGTGACCACCCAAGGAGATACTGTGGTGGCAAAGCTCTTCGCCAGGAACGGTCCGAGCGGCTGGTACTCCCAGGTCTGGATGTCCCTCGCCGACCAATCGTTCACCAGGCATAGTCCGAACAGGTGGTCCTCGGCCCGCGCTAGCGGTACCGGTTGCCCCAGTGGGTTCCCTGCCCCCACAAAGCAGCCCATTTCAGCCTCATAATCCAGTGCCTGGGTGGGCGCGTACACCGGGCGGTTGGAATCAGGAGGCTTGAGCTGCCCCTTGGGCCGGCGCACCGGCGTTCCGCTGGGAACGATCGAGGAAGCTCGGCCGTGATAGCCGATCGGGACCCACTTGTAGTTGGGCAACAGCGGATTGTCCGGCCGGAACATGCTGCCGACGTTGGTGGCGT
Organism: uncultured Gemmatimonadales bacterium; assembly: GCA_965652025.1. Classification (GTDB taxonomy): domain Bacteria; phylum Gemmatimonadota; class Gemmatimonadetes; order Gemmatimonadales; family GWC2-71-9; genus CAVVWJ01. The sequence continues at coordinate 49,362 of CBFGTM010000021.1, read as the reverse complement.
GATAGGCCGACGCATAGAAGTCACTGTAATCCCCGATCTGGGCCGGGACGAACAGCTCGGCGTCGGCCATGGGGACCAGTACTTGGTCAGCGATCCCAGCGTCGCGCCGAAAGGCAGCGGAGCCAAGCTCGAGCAAGCCGCTGATCTCTGAGCGCAGCGCCGACCAGCGGGTCCGGCCGAGCTCCATCAACCGGTTGAGCGACGGCTCCCCGCAGGCGCTCGCAGCAGGCTCCGAGGGCACTCCCATCGCAGCGGCCGACGCCGCGAGATCCAGAATCTGGTCCCCGATGGCGACACCCAAGGAGGGCGGCCGGTTACTGCCTCGGTGGCGAAACACCCCAAGTGGCAGGTTCTGAATGGGAAACTCCGGATGGCCCTGAGCCGACTCGACCCAGGACACCAGCTGGGCATCATGAGTACGGTTCACCCCCGGCCCACTCCCGGCTGGAGCAGATAGAGGGCCTGGAGCTCGGTTAGGGGCTCGCTGAAAGAGCACGACCCGAAGGAGATGATCACCTCCCGCCGCACCCGCTGGAGGTCGTCCAGACTCAGGCTCCGGCCATCCCAGCGTATGCCGCTCTCTCCCACTTCGAAGGCGCTGGCCGACGCTTCTTGCAGCACCTGGACTGCCCTCCGCTCCTCCATCCCGGCCCGGAGGAAGGTTGTTGCCAGGAAGAGGTTCAGGAACCCGAACATCACGCCTCGCTCGCTATCAGCGGCATATGTCAGCCGGTACTCTGCCCGGACCGGGTGATGGAGACCTGCTGTGGCCTTAAAGGGCACCCCTGCTGTAACGCAGCTCGAAATGAATCGGATCAGCTCAGCCGGACTGGGAAAGGCGTCACGGGTGACTCCGCCGGTGCGCACCTTGGCCCTGCCTCCGGCTTGCTTCAGATCGGGGAGGAGCCCGGCCGGATCCCGGTTCACCGGAATTTCGACGTACGCTTGCAGATCGTGCGGCAACCAGTGCATCCTGTCATGGATGGCCTCGGCGGTATCGGCCCTGAACTCGACGGTGTCGACCAGGGCCGGCAGGTGCTGATCGTTGAACCGGCGTATCAGATCTAGATCGGATCCCAGGTCGGTCCCTGCTAAAGCGGCGAGGAGCCAAGGCTCAGCCAGAGAGCGGGAGTCGAGCAGCGGACGCAACGCCTCCGTGAACTCGGGAAGCCGGCTCGCCGGCAGAACGAAGCGGCCGAGCGCCCAGGCATCAGGCCCTGCTCGGTAGGCGGCGTAGTTGGCCACCGAGGTGCGCATGTCGAGCCCGGCCGGAGGGAAGAGTCCAGCGTAGTCGATGCTGTTCCGCAGGAGGATACCCAGTGGGTTCATGGGAGCATAATAGCAGACGAAAGGCGGCAGGGCATGACTATCGTTAGCGTCAATCCGGCAACCGGCCAGACGCTTCGCACGTTCACACCGCTTTCCGAGCCGGAGCTCGATGCCCGCCTCCAGTGCGCGGCGGATGCATTCGGCCGCTACCGGCGCACGCCGGTGGTCGAGCGGACCCGAATGCTGTTTCGGGCTGCTGACATTCTCGAGGCGGAAAAGGAAAAGTTTGGACGGCTGATGGTGCAGGAGATGGGAAAGACCTTCCGCGCAGCGGTGGAAGAGGCCGCCAAGTGTGCCTGGGGGTGCCGCTATTACGCCGAACAGGCGGAGCGCTTCCTGGCCGATGAGCTGGTGGAGACCAGCGCGTCCCGGAGCTACGTGACGTTCCAGCCTCTCGGGCCGATCCTGGCGATCATGCCCTGGAACTTTCCGTTTTGGCAGGTCTTCCGCTTTGCCGCCCCAGCGCTCGCCGCGGGAAATGTCGCCCTGCTCAAGCACGCTTCGAATGTGCCCCAGTGCGCCCTGGCCATCCAGGACATCTTCCGCCGGGCCGGGCTGCCAGAGGGTTGCTTTCAGACTCTGCTGATCGAGACCGACCGCGTCCGCCGGGTCATCGAGGATGCCCGAGTTGTCGCCACGACGCTGACCGGAAGTACCGGCGCGGGCAGCCATGTGGCAAGCGCCGCGGGCAAGCAGATCAAGAAGACAGTACTCGAGCTGGGTGGCAGCGATCCCTTCATTGTGATGCCGTCCGCGGACCTGGAGCTGGCCGCCCGCACTGCGGTGAAAGCCAGAACGATCAATAACGGGCAGTCCTGCATCGCCGCCAAGCGCTTCATCGTCTCGGAATCGATCGCCGACGAATTCGAGCGCAGACTCGTCTCCGGGATGGAAGCCCTGGTGGTTGGAGATCCGATGGACGAGAGGACCGACGTTGGACCGCTCGCCAATGAAGCACAAGTCAAGACCCTGACCGATCAGATCGCCCGCTCGGTCAGTGCGGGCGCCCGGCTGGTGACTGGGGGACACCGGCTGGACCGTCCCGGCTATTACTTCGCTCCCGGCGTGCTTACCGACATCACCGAGAACTCACCAGCTTACCATGAGGAGATATTCGGGCCAGTCGCGTTGTTGTTCCGGGTCCGGGACATCGACGAGGCCATCCGGATAGCCAATGATTCCGATTTCGGCCTGGGAGCCAGTGCCTGGACCCAGAATGATCGGGAGCAGCAACGGTTCGTGGCCGAGCTGGAGGCGGGAATGGTCTTTTTCAACTCAATGGTGGCTTCCGACCCCCGAGTACCGTTCGGTGGGGTCAAGCGATCCGGCTATGGCCGGGAGCTCGGGCACTACGGGCTGCGCGAGTTCGTGAACATCAAGACGGTCTGGATCCAGGGGGACACGGCGGCCGGGGCGCGGCTATCCAACTCGGAATAGGGTGTGGGCTGCCTCACTGACGCAGTGTAAACATTCTAGTTACAATACCGTTACCCCCAGATGCAGCAGTCAGCTCACCACCTGCAGCCCTGGAACCACACGATGTACATTGATCCCACGACTGGCAGCCTCGTGCTCCAGTTCATTGCCGCAGGCGTTCTTTCGATGGTTGCTATGGTCTCCCGGGTCCGTGAGGCCTTTAAGTCCTTCTTCAGACAGCTGGTTCCCCGCCGCCGGCGATGAGTTGGCAGGCCGTAGAGGGGTCCTTCCGGGACCCCAGCGGCTTCGTCTACACTCGGGACGGCATCCTCTACCGCCAGGTTAACGCCAGCTTCCGGCCGCAGTTCGACGCGTTCACGGCCTCCGGTCTCTCCCAGGAGCTGGTCCGTGATGGCCTGCTCGTGCCCCACGAGCAGGTGAACCTGGATCAGGCCGCCACGGCAGAGGCTTACGCCGTGCTCCGTCCCGAGCGCGTCGCCTTCATTTCATACCCCTACGAGTGGTCATTCGGGCAGCTGAAAGATGCTGCACTCCTGACCCTGGACATCCAGGAGCGGGCGCTCCGGAAGGGCTTTACCCTGCGGGATAGCAGTGCGTATAACGTCCAGTTCCACAACGGGCGACCGGTGTTTATCGACACCCTCTCCTTCGAGCCGGTCGAGGAAGGAAAGCCCTGGGGACCTTACCGCCAGTTCTGCGAACACTTTCTGGTGCCGCTGCTGCTGATGAGCCAGGTCGACGTGCGCTGTGGATCGTGGCTGCGATCGTACTTGGATGGTATTCCCCTCGATCTTGGCAGCCGGCTGTTGCCCCGCCGCAGTTGGATCATGCCCAGTACCCTGCTGCATGTGCACCTGCACACCCTGGCTCAGCGCCGCTATGCCGGCTCGGCCGTGAGCCCGGCTTTAAGCAGGAGGGCGATGAGCCAGGGCAGCCTGCAGCGGTTGATCCAGAACCTGGCCAACTCGATTCGTCGACTTTCCTGGCAGCCCACCGGGACCGAGTGGGCGGACTATACGACGGACACCAACTACAGCGATGCTGGAGCCCAGTCCAAGCGGGAGATCGTCGTGGCCCACCTGAAGGGAGCGGGTGCCCAGATGGTCTGGGACATGGGAGCCAACACCGGAGAGTACAGTCGGGCTGCCCGAGGGGTTGCCCCGCAGGTTGTCTCCTTTGACATGGATCCTGCCGCGGTCGAGCGGAACTACCGCCGGGTCCGTTCGGAAAAGGAGCGCGGGATCCTGCCTTTGCTCCTGGACCTCACCAATCCTTCCCCCGGCCAGGGTTGGGGGGGAGTGGAGCGACTGTCGCTGGCGGAGCGGGGGCCGGCTGATGCGGTACTGGCGCTAGCCCTGGTGCACCACCTCGCGATCGGGCACAATCTCCCCCTGCAGCGCATCGCCGCCTATCTGAGCCGTCTGGGGCGACGGCTCATCATCGAGTTCGTCCCCAAGGGCGACTCTCAGGTCAAGCGTCTCCTCGTGAGCCGACCCGACATCTTTCCGGAGTACACCAAAGAAGGGTTCGAAACCGCCTTTAGCCAATACTATCACATCCGCTCGAGTGAGCCGGTGGTGGATTCCGAACGCCGGGTCTACCTCATGCTGGCACGTGGAGCGGGAAATACATGAGCTGGCGGCCAACGCTGTGGTACCCATTTTTCTTTGCTGCTCTGCCCGTTCTGAATACTCTGACCCGGAATCCCGGCGGCACCCGCGTCGACGATGCGGCAATCACAATCGCTGCCAGTCTAGTCACCTGTGCCGTGATCTATGGGATCGTCGCAGCCGTTCTGCGAGGTAGGTCATCCCGCGCGTTGGTACCCGTGGTCGTGCTGATCGGGATTTTTCTGATCTACGGAAAAGCAGCAGTGGGACAGTTCACCCGCGGGCTAGGAGGAGTGCCGCCGGTGGCGGTGCTGGCCGCCCTGGCTGGCCTGCTCCTCCTGGCGGTGTGGTGGCTCAGCCGTCGTCCCCCCGTGCTGGAGCGAGTGAACACCTTCTTTACGCTGACCGGCTTGCTCATGGTCGGCTGGCTGGGGGTGCGGTTCGTCGCTGACCAAGTCCGGGCCAGGAGCGTGGTTCGAAATAGCGAACTGGCTCGACAGCTGGCTCGGCCAGTCCCTTTCCGGGGCGCATCCCTTAGTTCAAGCCCAGCGCCGAAGCGGGACATCTATCTCCTGGTGCTCGACGAGTACGCCAACTCCGCCGTACTCCGGGAACTCTTTCAGTTCGATAATCGCCCTTTCGAAGACAGTCTGCGCCAGCTGGGGTTTACTATCCCTCGATTGGTCCGCAGCAACTACGTCCACACGCTGCTGTCGCTCCCATCACTGCTCAACTTCAGCCATCTTACCCGAGTCTCTGCAGAGGTGGGTGACGGCTCCAGCGACGCCACCCTGCCCAACTATCTGCTGGAGCACAACCGGACTGCGACCTTCCTGCGGCAGCAGGGCTACCGCTACCTCTTCTTCCCCTCCCAATGGTGGCCTTCCACCACTCGCAGTCGCATTGCCGACTGGGAGTTTCAGGCCTGGCATGGATTCAATCTCCTTCGGGAGACTACCCGTTCGGACCTTCGCCGTTCGCTTCTGCGCACGACAGCCTTTGACGTTTTCGAAGGTGATTATCGCTGGGACGCGGATCACCTTCAGCGCACGTTACGAGGGTTGGAGGAAGTGCCTCGAGTGCCGGAGCCTACTTTTGCATTCGCCCATCTGGTGAGCCCGCACTGGCCCTATGTCTTCAAGGCCGACTGCCGGGTTGCGGCTCCCACCCCGCTGCGGGGGCCAGCCGACCGGCAGCGAGCCTACACCGCGCAGCTTCAGTGTCTCAACCGGCTCGTGCTCCACACCGTCACGGCGATTCTTCAGCAGTCCAGCCCGGAGCCCATCATCGTGATTCAGGGCGACCACGGCACCAACCTGCTGCACTATTCGTCGGCTCCGAGTGCCCAGGCCGTGACTGCCGCCCAGTTGCGGGAGCGCTTCGGGGCGTTCGGAGCCTACTATATGCCGGCCAGAGGCGGCCGTCTGTTTGCCGACACTGTGACGACCGTGAACGTCTTCCAAAAGGTGCTGAGTCATTATTTTGGGGCGCAGATTCAGCCCGCGGCCGACGAGCTATACGTGTCCCTCGAACGAACGCCCTACCGCTTCAGGTCGGTCGATCCGGCAACCCTGGGATCCTGAATGGCGACCCGTCCAGCCACTCCAGCCCTCCTCACCCTACCTTCGCTGGGCTCAACCTTGGGCCGGGCTCTGGCAGGGTGGTGGAAGGATGACGTGCCCCGCCTGGGCGCGTCGCTGGCCTACTATACCCTGTTCTCTCTCGCGCCCATTTTGGTTGTGGCCATTTCCATCGGCGGTCTCATGTTCGGTGAGGAGGCCGTGCGGGGGCAAATTGTCGGTCAGATCCAGGGTCTGATCGGCAGGGACGGGGCTCAAGCAATACAGAGCATGCTGGAAGGCGCTGCCCGGCCATCCAACAGCGTGCCCGCCACGGTGCTGGGACTGGTAACCTTCTTCCTGGGAGCCACCGGATCTTTCCTGGAGCTGCAGACCGCGCTGAATACCATCTGGCGGGTCAAGCCCAAGCCGGGCGGGAGCTTCTTTCGGATGCTGGTGGTGCAGCGGCTGGTGTCCTTCGGGCTGGTCGTTGCACTCGGCTTTCTCTTGCTCACCTCACTGCTGGTGAGCACTGCATTGGCCGCCATCCACACCTACATGGGCAACGCCTTCCCCGGCGCGTTCGTCGTCTGGGAGGCGCTCAACGTCGTAGTGTCACTCGCCGTGATCACCCTCCTCTTTGCCCTGGTGTACAAGGTGCTGCCGGACGTCAAACTGGCCTGGGGAGATGTCTGGATTGGCGCCCTGGTAACAGCAGGGCTCTTCACCATCGGCAAGCTGCTGATCGGCCTATATCTAGGTAGTACCAGCATTGCGTCGACCTACGGCGCCGCTGGCTCGGTCATCGTTATTCTGGTATGGGTCTACTACTCGGCCCAGATCGTCCTGCTGGGGGCGGAGTTTACCCGGGAGTATGTCGCTACCTACGGCCGCCGGCCGCCACCATCGGAGTTCGCCACTACCGATGCGTCCTCCCCATCAGCTTCTCGCTTTCTGCCGGAGTAAAGGCGCGCATTCGCTCCAGTAACCCGTCCGGCTTGGAATCCACGATGATCGCGTGACGGTGGGCGTCGGTCAGAAATCCTTCCTGAACCGCGTGGTCGAGGAAGCCGGTCAACTGGTCGAAGTATCCCTCCACATTCAGAATGGCCGCCGGCTTGGCGTGAATACCCAGCTGACCCCAGGTCAGTACCTCGAAGAAGCCCTCCAGCGTGCCGATTCCACCCGGCAGGGCAATGAAGCCGTCCGACATGTCTGCCATTTGCGACTTACGCTGATGCATGGAAGCCACCACGATAAGATTTCGAATCCCGGTATGGGCCGCCTCCTTCTCCATGAGTTGCTGGGGAATGATGCCGGTGACGTGGCCGCCGTGCTCCTGCACCGAGTCGGCCAGCTCTCCCATGATGCCCACACTAGCTCCGCCATACACCAGCTCGATGTCCTGCTCTGCCAGGACCCGGCCCAGCTCACGGGCAGCCGAGCCGTAGACTGGGCGCGACCCTGGGTTGGTACCGCAGAACACGCAGATTCGCTTGAGCCGGCGGTCAGAGGACATTGGAGAGACGGTCGAGGGTCCGGTGTTCAGGTCGAGAGTCTAGGGGCTAGAGTCTACCGGACCTAATATCTAGACTCTTGACCCTAGACTCTAGACTCCTCGACCATCCCGAGGCCGGGATGGCGACATCACCGGCTGATCAGCTTTCCTCCAGATTGCTGCGGGGATCCGAGATGGCTTCGACAATCCGGCCCACCTCCTGGTCGCTCGCCGCTCCCTCTTGGAGGGCGATATCTGCCTGTGACACGATCCCTACCAGCAGCCCGTTTTGGTCCACCACCGGCACCCGGCGGACCTGTTGGGCCACCATGACCTCGCGAACGATCTCGACTTCGTCCTCCGCACCGCAGGTCACCGGCCTTTCGGTCATTAACTCGCGTACTGGCGTGTCCGGGCCCTTGCCGGCGGCGATTCCGCGAACTGCCAGGTCGCGATCCGTCACCGTTCCAACCAGACGTTTGCTCTGGCCGTCCACGATCGGGATGGAGCCGCAGTCATGCTCCTTCATCAGGAGCGCGGCTTCCTGCGCTGTGCAGTCTGGGGTGCAGAAGGCTGGATCAGGCGTCATCACGTCATGGACTCGCACGGAACCTCCACGATAGGGGACCCTGTAATCTGCACCGCCTCCCCGGCGACGCCGTGACCTGGATACCTTTTTTGGACCGTGGCTCCCGGCAGGTGCCTATTCGCCCGTTCCAGGTACTTGAATGAGAATTCCCGCTTCGGTGGCTCAAGGAATCCTGGCCCGCGCCGCTCTGGCATTCCTACGGGTTTATCTCGGTCTGGCGATCCTGATCCGGGGATGGGATGAACTCCGGGCAGGAGCTGCTCCCCTGGTCTCCCTATCACCGAGCTGGGCAGGAGTGGTGCTCGGGGTGGCGCTTATGGTGGGGTGTCTTACCCGATTGACCGCTGCGGTCGTGCTGGTGTTGTCGATCAGCAATCTGGCTCAGGCCGGACCAGGTGAATGGAGCCTGGCCGGCAGCGACACAACCTTTGCCGCGATCTCCATCGCGTTGTTACTGGGGGCGGCCGGCCGAACCGCGGGCCTCGATGCCCTGCTGGCCCGCCGCTGGCCCCGATCCCCTTTGTGGTGAGCCCGGGCTATCGCATTCCCAGCACGTCGAGCACGAACGCGTACTTGAAGGCAGCTTCCCGAAGCGAGTCGTAGCGGCCGGAGGCCCCGCCGTGCCCGGTTCCCATGCTGGTGCGCAGGAGCAGACGGTTATTGTCGGTCTTGGTGGCCCGGAGCTTCGCGGTCCATTTTGCCGGTTCCCAGTACGCCACTCTCGGATCGTTCAGTCCTGCCGTGATCAACATGTGGGGGTAGTCCGTGGCCGCGATGTTGTCGTACGGCGAGTAGGACCGGATGTAGGAATACGCTACCGGGTCGTTGGGATTGCCCCACTCATCGTATTCGATAACCGTCAGCGGAAGCGTGGCGTCGAGCATGGTGTTCACCACATCCACGAACGGCACTTCCGCCAAAACCGCCCGAAACAGGTCGGGGCGCAAGTTGGTGACCGCGGCAATGAGCAACCCACCAGCACTTCCGCCGTTGATGACCAGTCGCTCGGGCGCGGTGTATCCCTGCTCAACGAGATGTTCGGCCGCGGCGATAAAATCGGTGAAGCTGGTGCGCTTGTTGAACCGGCGACCCGCCTCGTACCAGGCTCGGCCCAGCTCTTCGCCCCCCCGGACGTGGGCGATGGCCAGGACGAACCCGCGGTCGAGCAGGCTGAGGGTATTGGATGAGAACACCGGGTCGTAACTCAGGCCGTAGGCTCCATAGCCGCTGAGCAACAAAGGCCGAGCGCCCTCGAGGCCGAGGGGCAGCCGATATACCAGTGAGATCGGGACCTGCACTCCGTCGGGCGCGGTGGCGAATACCCGCTCGCTCCGGTAGTCCGAGCCGGTGTAGCCGCGCACCACGGTCTGCTTCCGGACCGTCCAGGTGTGGTCGGCAAGGTCGTACTCCACCACCGAGTTGGGTGTCACCAGTGAGGTGTAGCTGAACCGGAGGGTCGTGGTCTCGAACTCCGGATTGGCATGAGGCCGCACGGTATAGACCGGCTCGGGGAAGGGAACCAGATGCTCGGCGCCGGTATCGAGATCGATGATTCGGATCTGGGTCAAGCCGCCGTGGCGCTCGTAGGCGACGAGATGGCGCTCAAAGGCGTCGGCGGAATCGAGTTTGACGTCCGAGCGGGGAGGAAGGACGACTTTCCAGTTTTCCTTCGAAGGCCGATCGACCGGAACCTCCACCAGGCGAAAATTAGGCGCCGAGTCGTTGGTGGTTATGAAAAAGCGCTCGTTATGATGGGTCACGGCATACTCCACACCGGTCTCTCGGGGCTGGAGCACCTGAAACCCGGCCTCGGGGTCGTCCGCGCTGGCGAACCAGACTTCGGTCGTCGAGTGACTCGAGAGATCGAGCAGGAGGAAACGGCGGCTGCGAGTCCAGCCGATGTCCATGTAAAACGCGGCATCCGGCTCGAAGTAGACTAGAACGTCTGCGGACGGAGCCGACCCGACCGCATGCCGGTACAGTCTGCAGGGCCGGCGAGCTTCGTCGAGCACGGCGTAGAAGATGGTCCGGCCATCGTTGGTCCAGGCCACCCGGCTCGATGTTTTCAGCAATCGCTCGGGCAGGAGCTCGCCGGTGGAGAGGTCCTTGATGAATACCGTAAACTCCTCGGCTCCCGAGGTGTCCACCCCATAGGCGAGCAGACGGTGGTCCGGGCTTACCTCCAGAGAACCGATCCGAAAGTATGGGTGGCCCGCGGCAAGAGGGTTCTGATCCAGAAGGATTTCTTCCCCCGCGCCGGCCTGGTCACGGCGACGACAGAAGATCGGATACTGACTCCCCGCCTCCGTACGCGTGTAGTAAAAGTACCGATCCCTCCGCTCCGGGACCGACAGATCCGTCTCCTGGATACGATCTCGCATCTCGTGATAGAGCGACTCCTGCAGTACCTCAGTATGGCGCATGGCGGCTTCGGTGTGTCGGTTCTCCGCCTCCAGGTAGGCCACGACTTCGGGATTGTGCCGCTCTCTGAGCCAGTGGTAATCGTCCACCCGGGTCTCGCCGTGGACGATGTCGATTCTAGGATTGATGTGGGCCACCGGGGGTGTAAGCGATTCCGACTCGGCCGGAGCGACGATTTCGAGTTCGGGTGGAGGGAGTGGACCTGCGGCGGCAGCGACGGCGGTACGAGCGGGATCGGACATCAGAGCGTTGAGATCGATCTCCAGCGGTCTCTAGTTCCGCTGGAATAAGGTCTTCGGGGGGGACCACGAAAGTTTGGTCCTGCGGGAATAACGACCGGGTCCGCTGGCAAGTCAAGTGTGAGCTAAGTCTTTGGAAGGGATGCACTTAGACCAGAAAAGGCCCCGCCAGCTCAAGCTCTGGCGGGGTTCTGGGCGCGACCCGGTAATGGATCTACAGGCCGGATGGACACATAGGGCAACTCACCGGCAGCCGCGGACCTCCCGACGCTCCAGGAAGCTCCAGCTTTTCGCGTTAACATTAGGTACCACAACGACATCCACGGGCTGGGTCAGTGACGCTGTGGTCATGCAGTTGGGCCCCGGCGTGGTCTCCACCACGCTGATGGTGAGGGCGCCGCTGTTCTGGGCTACCTGTCCAACCGCTATCTCGTGACCGCCGGTGGGCCGCTGCCCGGCGGCCACTGCTACGACCAGGTCCCGGGTAAAGTCCACGTCGGGACGCTCGCCGACTCCCAGCTCTGACCAGAATTCGGCCCAGGCGTTGGCATCTCGAATCACCAGACGACGCGATTCGCTGATGCCGGTTCGGGTCCATTGGCCCAGTCGGCGAATTTCCAGCGTGCCGGCAGTTCCGTACGGGGCGTAGCCCTGCGGCGGCGGCGCTTGCTCGCTGGGTGGTGCTACCGGTGCCGCGCTGGGTTCCGGCGCCGGCGTAGCTACGGTGTCGTTGCCCGAGGGCTCAGGCGAGGGAGCGAGCGCCACCGGCCCCGGGTCATTTTCATCGTCCTCCGCAACTCGCATCGTTCCGCCAGCACAGGCAACCAGCGCTGCCAGCGCAATCGGGTAGGCACAACGGGGAGAGATCATGGCCACTCCAGGTAGCTGGGAATCTCCGGCCATAAATAACTACGATGAGAGAATAACCTACGCCGCCGGACTCGATCCCGCGAACGTCGCGGTCGCTCCCGCTGGGTGAGGCGGATCACAGAACACGCTACAGCGTGGACACTGACCCATACAGTGGTCGTGGTCTCCCGATGATTTGTCCTCTGAATGCTGAGCGGAACCATTGCAGGCGCCCGCAGCGTGGTCTGCGTCTTGCGCAGGGGGGACGCGGATCACAGCCTCGGACGGCGCCAATGGCTAGCATGATCAATTGGCGCTGGGGTGTAACCCACTCCTGCTCTAGGAGATCCGGCGATGGAACGAGAACCAAAGGACGCACTATGACTCCAGCTTCGGCTTTCATCTCGTCGCCCCAACCGCGCCAGCTGCTGCTGGGCGCCGGGTTGGCGCTCGGTCTGCTCAGCTGCGCTCGCAACCCTGTTACGGGTAAGAGCGAGCTCGCGCTGGTCTCCGAATCCCAGGAGATCCAGATGGGGCAGCAGGCGGCCCAGGACGTTGCGCGGACCATCGGTTTCTATAACGACTCCAAGGTCCAGACGTATGTAGCGACTCTCGGCAAGCGGATGGCGGCGCAGTCCGAGCGGCCCAAGCTGCCCTGGGAATTTCATGTCGTCGATGATGCCTCGGTCAACGCCTTCGCCCTCCCGGGAGGGTTCATCTATGTCACCCGGGGCCTCATGACTTCGATCAGTGACGAGGCCGAGCTTGCAACGGTCCTCGGCCATGAAATCGGCCACGTCACCAACCGCCACTCGGTGCAGCAGATCAGCAAGGCCCAGCTGGCGCAGATCGGGCTGGGTGTCGGCAGTATTCTCTCCTCCGACATCGCTCGCTTCGGCCAGCTGGCCAGTACCGGCCTGAGCATTCTCTTTCTCAAGTACGGACGAGACGCGGAGAACCAGGCCGACCTGGCGGGATTCCGCTATGCGCTGAATCAGAACTACGACGTGCGCGAGATGACGAAGGTGTTCGAGACCCTGAACCGGGTGAGCGAAGTGAGCAACGCCGGAAAGATGCCGGAGTGGCTCTCCACGCACCCGAACCCGGAAAACCGGATCAAGCACATCGAGAGCATCCTCGACACCCTTCAGCGGGACCCCAGCAAGGGGATCGTCAATGAGGATCAGTACCTCCAATACATCAAGGGAATGACCTACGGCGACGATCCGCGGCAGGGATACTTCGAGGGGACTCACTTCTATCATCCCCAGATGAAGTTTCAGCTGAGCTTCCCTGACGGGTGGAAGGTCCAGAACACTCCCCAGGCGGTGGCATCACTGAGCCCTAACCAGGACGCCATGATCCAGCTCGGCCTGGCCGGAAAAGCATCACCCCAGCAGGCGGCGCAGCAATTCCTCTCCCAACAGGGAGTACAAGCCGGGCAGACCTCGACCTCGAGCATCAACGGCTTGCCCGCGGCCTCCAGCTACTTCCAGGCCCAGACCGAGCAGGGGACCATCGCCGGCATCGTGTCTTTCATATCCTACGGGGGTACCACGTTTGGTCTGATGGGCTACACTACGGGCAACAAGCTGGAGACCTACGATCGACTCTTTCGGAACACGATTGGGAGCTTCAGCGAGCTGCGGGACCAGTCGAAGCTGAACGTCAGCCCGGCCCGGGTGGAGCTGGTCAAGCTGAATAGTCAGATGACGCTGGAGCAATTCAACTCCCGCTATCCCTCCTCGATTTCGCTGCAGGAGCTCGCGATCATCAACGAGATCGAGGATCCTTCGACGCCGCTTCCGGGCGGGAGGATTGTGAAACGCGTGGTCGGAGGAGTAGGGGTGCCGAAGCAGGGGTAATGGCTTCGGGGGGGAAGCCCTAGTCCGGCAGGCGCAGCAGCAGACGATCGCTGCTGCCCGCGGCCTTGGGCTCGATCTGGGCAAAGATGGTGAGATCGGTGGTACTGCTGGGCCCGCAGGACGAGGGCACCAGCCCCCGCACTTCGATCGCAAAACCCGCCTCTTCCAAGGTCCACGAGCCGGCCCGGCGGCCGGACCCCGCGGCGGTGCATCGGCCGACTACTCGCACTCGCCGCCCCAACAGGCTATCGGATTCGAGCGCATCCTGAATACGCACCAGGGGTGCCTGGCTGGGGCGAACCGCCACCCCGCCGTCGCTCGGCACTCCTCCCGCTCCTTCCGCTGCAGGGTCCACTGTCGGCGGTGGCTCCACGGCCGGGGCCGCCGGTGCGTCACTCACCGGAGCAGGATTACCGGGGTTGGAGGCTGCGCCTCCCCGGGGTCCACAGCCGATGAGCTGGGAGATCGTGAGTGCGAGGGCGAGAAAGAGATGCCGGCTAGGAGACACGCCGGGTCTTGCGCTTCATGAAATCCATCAGGATGAACTGCCCCAAAGTCATCGTGTTGGTGAAGTACGCCTTGCCCTTGCAGATCGAGGCGACCTGTTTGACGAACTCCACCAGGCTCCGGTCCCGGGCGAGCATGAAGGTGTTGATCATGATGCCGGAACGTCGGCAGTTCGCGACTTCTCGATAGGTGGCCTGCAGGATCTGGGGATCCAGTCCCATGGAGTTCACATAGATCCGGCCGTCCGTCATGGTAAGAGCCGACGGCTTTCCATCGGTGATCATGATGATCTGCCGCATGTCCTTCTTCTGGCCCAGCAGGATCCGCCGAGCCAGCTTGAGCCCCTCAGCGGTGTTGGTGTGATATGGCCCGACCTGGGCCGTGGCCAGCGCACTGAGCGGGATCTCTTCGGCTGAATCGTGGAACAGCACTACCCTCAAGCTGTCCCCCGGATACTGAGTGCGAATCAGATGAGTCAGCGCCAGCGCCACCTTCTTGGCCGGCGTGAAGCGATCCTCTCCGTAGAGGATCATGGAGTGGGAGCAGTCCAGCATCAGTACGGTGGCGGCGGAGGAGCGATACTCTGACTGGCTGACCATGAGATCGCCGTACTCGATATTCAGTGGCACGCCCAAGCCTTCGCGCGCGATGGCGTTGGTCAGCGTGGCCGGCACGTCGAGGTTCAACACGTCACCGAATTCGTACTTCTTGCTTACCCCTTCTGCCTCGACCCCGGTGGCGAGATAGGGTGTGTCGTGCGCCCCGAAGCTCGACTTGCCGACGCTGCCCAGCAGATTCTTGAGGGTCTTGTAGCCGAGAAAGTCGATTCCCTTCTCGGTGAGATTGAACTGGACCTGCTGGGCTGCGGAATGCGCCTGGCCCCCGGGCCCGAACATGGATTGATAGCCCTGGGGCACCTGGGGCGCCTGATTCACGTTGAGGTATCCCTCTTCCATCAGACGCTGAACGATGCGATCGAGCAACTGGCTCAGCTCGGCTTCCACCTCCCGATCGCGCGCCTCGTCGCCAGTCGACTCACCGCGGAGCACCTTCAGCATCTCGGGGGTAAGCTGCCCCGACTCCATCAGGGCTTGCAGAATGGCCTGTCGCAGGGCGTCGAGCGACCGCTCTCCCTCGCCCATGTCGTCGTGCCAGAACGAAGGTGAGTTGCCCGCGAATCCGGACTGCAGCAAGAAATCGCTCAGCTGGTCGAGCAATCCCTGCAGATTGACCGCGTCGGCCAGCTCGGGATGGTACTTGGAGTAGGTCGTGAAGCGCATGGTGTTAGATAAGGACCGGGAACCAGGGGCCGGGAACCGGGGGCGAGAGCACTACTTTATTGATAACCTTCGCCGAGGTGGTTTACTATAGGCCAAGACCCGTAAGCCTGGTGCTGTACCTCACCTGGTTCCTGGTTCCGGTTCCTAGCCGAAACTGATCCCCCCCTTCCCATACCCTGGCTCCCGACGTTCCGGCTTGGCCCGGGTATAGCCCAGCTCCTCGCTCCGGCTGATCCGCTTCTGGGCGGCGAGGCCTTCGAGCACCAGCTCGCAGGCAGCGACCAGGCGTCCCGAATCGTCGGAAGCGACCAGACCGAACTCCTTCACCACCTCCACCAAGCCCGGTACCACCCCGAATCCTTTGAGGCAAATGTCTGAGCGTTGATCCCCGGACACCTTGAGGGCGCCTCCCTGGTCGAACCACGCCACGATCTTGCTCAGATCCGCGCCCCCCATGCGCTCCTCCAGGACCCTGCCGGCCGCACGGCGGATCAGCTCACGCGCAATGGTGTCACCGCCCTGCAGCTCGCCCTCGTACTCCAGCTCCAACTTGCCGGTGATCGAGGGGACTGCGGCATAGACATCACTCACCCGCGGGACCACCGTCGGTTCGCCCAAAGCCACCGCTCGCCGCTCAGCGTTGGAAATGGCGTTCTCGAGCGTGCTGATAGGAAGCCGTTGACTCACGCCCGAGCGCTTATCGACTCGCTTGTCCTCCCGCGCTTCGAACGCCACCCGCTCGATGACTTCCAGGACGAAGTCGGGAACGTCGAGCGAAGGCCCACCTCGACGGGTCCAGGCCTCCTGTGCGGTGATCTCCATTCCCAGCTGGACGGTGCGCGGGTAATGGGTGATGACCTCCGACCCGATCCGGTCCTTCAGCGGAGTGATGATCTTGCCGCGGGCGGTGTAGTCCTCCGGATTAGCGGTGAAGGCCAGCAATACGTCGAGCGGGAGGCGCACCGGATAGCCTTTGATCTGGACGTCGCCCTCCTGCATGATGTTGAAGAGACCCACCTGGACCTTCCCGCTTAGGTCAGGGAGCTCGTTGATGGCAAAAATCCCCCGGTTGGCCCGGGGAAGCAGCCCGAAGTGCATGGTCAGCTCGTCGGACAGCAAGTGTCCACCCCGTGCGGCCTTGATGGGATCCACATCGCCGATCAGATCTGCAATGGTCACATCCGGTGTAGCGAGCTTCTCCACGTACCGCTGGTCCCGGCGCAGCCAGGCAATCGGTGTTGCTTCGCCGCACTGCTCCAACAGCTCACGGGCGTACTTGGAGATGGGTGCAAACGGGTCGTCGTTCACCTCACTTCCCGCGATGATAGGGATCCGCTCGTCCAGCAGGCTGGTCAGCTCTCGGAGAATCCGGCTCTTGGCCTGTCCCCTCAGGCCCAGCAGTATGAAATGGTGCCGTGCGAGGAGTGCGTTGATGATCTGGGGAAGGATGGTGTCCTCGTATCCGACGATGCCGGGGAACAGCGGGTCATCCGACTCCAACCGCTTCAGGAGATTACTGCGGATCTCCTCCCGGACGGTGCGTCCCCGTAGCGGAGCCTCCGCCCAACGGCTGTTCTTCAGTTCACTCAGAGTACGCGGCTCTATCATGATGGGGTACGCTCGAGCGTGGACGGAGGCTGATCTGCTAGGGATAAGATTTTCAGCATCAGTGACTTAGTTGGTATGGTCAGGGTAGGGTTTAACCCATCTTGACAACGTCGGTCGGTGCGGTACTTTCGCGTCGCGTCCCTGCCGGCGACAGTGACCGCCCCACGACCGGGTTCATCCACCGCCGACCCACGCCTGAGGGAATGACGATGAAGACGATCCTGGCTCTGACTGCGGTTCTCCTGGTTGCTGGCTGTGAGAAGCGGGAAACCACCCCGGCCGCCGACACGTCCGCGATGGCGCCGGGCGCGTCCGACACGGGGATGGGCATGACCCATTCCGACTCGATGATGGCTCGCGACACCGCCAAGAAGTAGGCCCTTACCCATCCAGATCCTCGGGTCCAAAGGGCAAGGCAACGACGGTGGCTGGCTGACCGCCAGCCACCAGCTCCTCTCCCACTCCCACTTCCCGCCGGATTAAGCCCAGTCCGATCGCCCGATCCTCCAGACTGAGGGTCGAGCGTATGGTACCGACCTCGCGCTCGCCTTTTTGAATGGAACGTCCGGCCAGTTGAGGCGGGCGGCGCCACCGCAGTCCTCGAAGCTCCCGGTTGGTGTGCCCCCTGAAGTGTAGCCGAGCGACCGTTTCCTGGCCGGTGTAACACCCCTTGGTGTACGACACACCGCCGATCTGATCATAGCGCACCTCCTGAGGGAGGGTGCGCTCGTCGATTTCGGCGCCCAACGCGGGCCAACCGCAGAGAATCCGGGCAGCATGAAGATCCCGGTCATCGCCGGGCAATGCGCCGGCCGATACCAGTCTCGCGCTGAGGGCTGCCACGGCGGGCTCGGCTCCCACAGCCAGCGCTACGAAATGGGCCGCCTCCGGCGCCAGCGCGAGCGCGACCGGACTCACCTCACCGCCAACCGACGCGATCCGTCCGGAGGCTTCCGGCACGGTGACCCCCGACTCAGCGAGTGTTTGGAAGGCCCGCGCCCCGATCAGCCAGGCGACCCTCGCCTGACCGGTCAGATCCGTGACCCGGGCCAGCCGAGGAGGAAGCTGACGGCGGAACAGGTCCAGCGAGGGCTCATGTCCTGATCGCGGGGCCACCAGCGTAATGACGTCCGGCTGGCGAAGCACCCAGTAGTCCACCACCAACGCTCCCTTAGGCGTGAGCAGCGCACCATACACCATGCTGTTGTCGCCCGGTTTGACCAGGTCATTGGTGAGGAGGCCCTGGAGGCAGGTCAGAGCCCCTGGGCCCTGAACCCGGAACACAGCAGGCTCAGTGGTCACCAGAATCGCACCGTGGCGAACCTCGGCCAGGCGGTCGCGATCTAGCGTAAGGTCGAACTCAGACATGAGCCGTGGAAATGATCACCGCGTTGAAGCAGACAGACACCGGACGTCACCAAGAAGGTATAACCCGATCTGTTGTCCAGGAGCAGGGAGGCAGGAACTGGCCTTGTGTCTCTCGTCACTCGCGATTACCTGCTGCTCTTCGGCGATAGAACCCGGCCGTGTCATACGACAGATCGAGAAGCTCCACCGGATGGGCCACCCGGGTAGGAAGGCGGGCGGCTCGGAGTCCTGCGCCGATTTGCATGATACACCCGGGATTGCCGGTCACGATGAGATCCGGCCGCGGGGACGCCGCTGCAATCACGGCGATCTTGCTCTCGAGGACGGTACGAGCCATCCGAGGACGCAGAACGGAGTAGATGCCGGCGCTGCCACAGCACCGCTCGCTTCCCGGCAGCTGACTCAAGCGGAGCCCCGGAATAGCTCGAAGGATTGCCAACGGAGCTTCATGGATCCGCTGGGCATGCTGCAGGTGACATGGCGGATCATAGGCGACGTCCAAATCGAGGGCCGCTCCGTTTCTCGGCCCCCGCTCGGCCAGCAGCTCCGAGATGTCCCGGACGGACGCGGCGAACTGCTGGGCCTCCGTGCTCTGCAGCAGGTGTCCGTAGTCCTTGAGCAGTGCGCCGCAGCCGGCGCTGTTGACCACTACGAAGTCAGCCCTGCCGGCCAGCGCCTTCAGGTTGGCCAGCGCCAGCGCGCGCGCGCCATCCCGGTCGCCGGCATGCTCGTGGAGCGCCCCACAGCAGACCTGATCGGCGATATCGAGCACTCGGTACCCATTGGCTTCAAGGGTGCGGCGGGTGGCGGCATGGACATGGCCGAAGAGCGTGTCCATAACGCAGCCGCGGAAGAGAGCCACGGTGGGAGAGGGCCGAGGAGTCGGAGGAATCGGGGCGTTCGGGAAGGGCGACTTGTCCAACCCCTCGGACCATTCGATTCCTTCCTTCAACTCTCCGGTCGAGGCCAGCATGCCCAGGCTGAATCGGACCCGTCCCTTGCCGGCCAGTAGGCTGGGCAGACGAGTCGCCCGGACGGCCCGCGCGAGGGTGAAGAAGGGCTTCCAGATACCCCGATAGCGAAACACGCCCAGTACGCTGCGCGCGAGAGGCGAGAGGCCCCGCTCGGCAAACAACTGCTCCCGTGCTGCCTCGAGGCCGCGCCCGTATCCCACTCCGGAGGGGCAGACTGGTTCGCATCCGCGGCAGCCAAGACAACCATCCAGGTAGTCGCGAAGGGCCGGATCACTACCACCCATCTCGCCTCGCTCGAGCGCACGCATCAGCACGATGCGGCCGCGCGGGCTGTGCCCCTCATCCCCGGTTGCCAGATAGGTCGGGCAGGCAGGCAGACAGAACCCACAGTGGACGCATGGATCCAGGGCAGCGTAGGCCGAGGAATCGTTCATCTACTCCACCCCTTCCAGCGCCACATTGAGGCACTGTCCGGGATCAAAGGTGCCCCGCAGCCGCCCTACGATCGTCCCCACGCCCTCGCGATAGGCCCCGAAGTGTCCCAGCGCGCGGCGGAGGGGCCACGGGGCCCGTTCCAGGGTCATCGGGATCTCCCGCGAGGCGGCGGCTCTCCGCAGGGACCGAAGCCGATCCAGGGTAGCGTCTCCGGTCCAGCGGATCATTCCCTGGCCGGCGCCGGCGGAGACCAGTCCCTCATCGAGATCGTGGGCGACAAGATCGATAGCCTCATCCACCCCGTCGCCCAGGACGCCCAGCCGCAGGGTGATTGGGCCTCCCAGGCTGCCCCGAGCTGCTACGCTCCAGAATGCGGCGGTGCGGTCGGCGGGAAGCTGTTGCCAGTTCAGGTTGCCCTGTGACCCAAGCATGCGCACGTCCGCCTGCACTGCTGCCTCGGTGCCCACGAAGCGCGCCGCCAGAATCCATTCGGGTTCGGCAGCCAGAGCGGGTGAGAGAAGCTCCAGCGCAGCTGGCAGCAGACTCGCGGCCATCAGATCGCGCGCGGCGGAGGTGAGCGCGTCTCGACTCCCTCGAGCGACGAGGGTCACGTCGGCTCGGGGCAGTGCCCGCAGCCGAAGGTGGACCTCGGCGATGATGCCAAATCCGCCGAAGCCCCCGACCTGAAGTTTGGTCAGATCGTAGCCGGCCACGTTCTTGACTACCTTGCCCCCCGCGTTCACCAGCCTTCCATCACCGGTGGCAACACTGCAACCCAGCACATGGTCGCGCACCGGCCCAAAGCCGTGGCGAAGCGGGCCAGCCGTCGCCGTAGCCACGACCGATCCGATGCTGCGCTCGGGCCGCCCGGGTGGGTCCAGTGCCAGCCACATACCGTAGTCCGCCAAACGCCGCCGCAAGACCTCGAGGGGAGTGCCGGCCTGTACCGTGGCGACCAGATCGGCAGGGCTGACCGAGACTACCTGCTCCAGTCCACGGGTGCTGACCACCAGATCGGCGGGAGCATCTGGAGCCAGCCAGGTACCGCGTCCCTCGACCCTGATTTTCCAGCCTTCCTCATGCGCCAGGCGGCACACCAGCGAGAGCGCGTCGGAGGTCTCCGGCGTGGCCCGTGGCACCCCCTGAGGATCACGTTCGACCCCGGTGGTTCCCAGCAACGCCCGTAGTCGGGTGAAGATCGGATCGCTCACGTTAGTCCCGAGTGAAGCAGGGGGATTCGCGTGCTCCTCACTGCGGTCCACTCTCGACAGGCGTGGACCGGCACCACCTTGCCGGGATTGGCCAGCTCAGCCGGATCGAACGCCTGCCGGACTGCACGCATGGCGGCCAGGGTATCCGGATCGAAGATCCAGGGCATGTAATCCAGTTTGTCGTTGCCGACGCCATGCTCGCCGGTAATGCTTCCGCCAACGGCAACACAGGCCGCCATGATTTCGCGGCAGGCCGAACGGACGCGACCGAGGACGGCCGGGTCTCGCCGGTCGAAGCTGATGTTGGGATGGAGATTGCCATCGCCGGCGTGAAACACGTTGCTAATGGTCAAGTCGTACTCCCGCCGAATTCCCTCGATTTGATCCATGATGGCCGGCAGGGCCGAGCGGGGAACGACGGCATCCTGGACCGCGAGGTCACGTGCTATCCGGCCCATCGCGCCGAACGCCTTCTTTCTGCCCTGCCATAGGCGGGCCCGGTCCGCTGAACTCGAGGCGCTCCGGACCTCCCTGGCGCCGGACTCGGTCAATATCGCGAGCACTGAGGCCGCCTCGCCCTCCACCGCCGCTCCCTGTCCGTCGAGCTCGACCAGAAGCACCGCGGCAGCGTCGGTAGGGTAGCCCGCGGCATAGATCGAGGCCTCAACCGCTGCCACGCAGGCCCGATCCATCATTTCGAGCGCTGCCGGAACGATGCCGGCTGCAATGATGGCCGACACCGCCTCGCTGGCTGCCCGCACGGTGGAGAAGTCAGCCAGCATCGTGCGTACACTCTCCGGAATCCGCTCCAGGCGAACCGTAATCTCGGTGGCGATGCCGAACATGCCCTCACTGCCCACAAAAAGCCCAACCAGGTCCGGTCCCCAAGGCTCGCCATGGATCGATCCCAGCCGCGCGGTCGACCCGTCGGGCAGGATTACCTCGAGGGCAACGATGTGGTTGGTGGTGACCCCATACTTGAGACAGTGGGGACCACCGGCGTTCTCAGCCACATTGCCGCCTATCGTACAGGCGGCCTGACTCGAGGGATCGGGCACGTAGTAGAGACCGTGCGGGAGCACAGCCTCGGACAGCCGCGCGTTCACCACTCCAGGCTGCAGAACGGCGCGGCGCCGCACGGGGTCCACGCTCAGGATCCGGTTCAGCCGGGTTAGAGCAATAAGCACTGTGCCGGGATCTGCCAGGGCCCCGCCGGAAAGGCCGGTTCCTGCCCCCCGAGCGACAAAGGGAACCCGTAGCAGATGAAGCAGGCGCACGATCTCCCGGACCTGTTCCGGGCTGCCGGGCATGACCACCACTCCGGGAACCGACTCATGGGTAGGCAGGCCGTCCATCGTATAAGTGGCCAATTCAGCCCGGCGATGGCGGACCCAGCGGGACCCAACGATACGATTCAACGCGGCGAGCAGGGATGCTTCCATCAGCTGGTCAGGATATCCGGAACGGTGCCACCCTTCCCGTTGCTGTGGGCCCGGCGGTGGATCTGGATGCCAGTCTCGACCGCGCTGGTCAGCACCGGAAGAAGCAGGATGAGTGCCTTGACCCGCCGCGAGGTGGATCGCTCGGCGAGGAGCCGCTGCTTGATGCTGAGATCGCACTCCAGATTGCCGGCTACCTGGAACGAAAGGCTCGCGGGGTCGTCAGGCAGGGTCGCCTCCTCGGGAAGGGCATCGCTCAGTTCTCTCAGCCCGGCAAAGTATCGGACCGAAAGCTCTCGCAGCGTATCGAGCTCGTCGGCTGCAGGATTGGTGCCCTGGTTGTCCTCGAAGGTCTGGACCGTCGCCACGAGATACGGTAAGTCCTCCTCCAGCAGGCGCAGGACTACGAAGCGGGGTCCGCCCACCACCACGATATTGGAGCGCCCATCGGGCAGCTCCTGGTTGACGCGAACCTCAGCCACACAGCCCACCGCCCCGGGCTCGAGCGGCCCGGCATCGTCTTTTACGGGCGTGATGCCAAAGCGGCGATCGTCGGCCAGGCAGTCGGCTAGCAGGCGTCGGTACCGGGGCTCGAAGATGTGCAGGGGGAGCGGATTCCCGGGGAAGAGCACGACCGAGAGCGGAAAGAGTGGCAGCCGGAAGGGCATGTTGGAAGGTAAGCAGTGAGCGGTGAGAAGTGAGCGGGGGGTTCCGATGGCTGTCGAAACCCCCCGCTTACAACTTATTACTGCTTACTGCTTACGCCTTTCAGGCTGCTCCCCAGAACCCCCGGAGAGCCCGCACGTCTGGCGAATCGCGCAGCTTTTCGAAGGCGCGCTCCCGGATCTGACGGATTCGCTCCCGAGTGACCCCGAGCAGGGCGCCGATCTTCTCCAGGGTCAGGGCCTCGGACCCTTCCTCCAGCCCGTAGTAGAGGGACAGAATCTTTCGCTCGCGGGGTGTGAGGTGCCGCTGGAAAATGCGATCGATGAACTCCCGCTGCAGCCGAACGTCGGTCATCTCCTCGATCTCGATGCCCCCGGTGCCGGCCACCCGTTCACCGAAGGTGCTGGCACCGCGATCCTGCCGTTCCACCGGCGCGTCGAGCGACACCTCGGTCGAGCTCATACGGTGAGCCGATCTGATGTTGTCCACCGTGTCGTTGAGCGCGATGGCGATCTCATCGTCGGTCGGCTCCCGGCCCAGCTCCTGGGCCAGGAAGCTCTTGGCCCGGGACATACGGACCAGCGCCGAGTTCTGGTTCAACGGAATGCGGACGCTGCGGGTCTGTTCGGCTAGAGCCTTGAGCACCGCCTGCCGAACCCACCAGACGGCGTAGGAAATGAACTTGACCCCATGATCCGGGTCGAACTTCTTGACCGCCTTGAGCAGACCTTCGTTCCCGATGGCCACCAACTCGGAAAGGTCGAGCCCGTGCCCCTGGTACTTCTTGACGTAGGATATGACGAAGCGGAGGTTGGCGGTAACCAGACGTTCGGCCGCTGACTCATCGCCCGCCGCGGCGCGGCGAGCCAGCCGCTTCTCCTCGTCGGGATCGGAGATCATCGGGAGTTTCTGAATATCGAGCAGGTATTGATCAAAAGCGCCGGAAGGAGCGGAACGAGCAAACGGGCGGGCTTTCCCGGTGCGCACATGCGTCATAGACAACCCCGGCAGAGGGAACGGGCGAAATGTTGAAGCGGTAGTGCTTACATCGGAGAGGATTGAGGAGCGAATATAGGAAGTGTTGAGGATCTGGTCAAGCAAAACAAAATTTCCACATCACAAAATGTTTTTGCACAAATGGTTGGTCACCTTTTCCACTTAGGCCTCTGAGGTCGGTGGATAACCCGGTCTCCGGCCTTTGCGCAAATTGTTGCAGTTTTGATACTTAGTCTCCGGCAGTGAGGACCCCCAGCGCGGCCTGGATGTCCCCGTCTGATGCCGCTGTAGTCCAGCCGGTGTCCTGGTGCATGCTGCCGACGGCGGCAATCAGGGCGAACCGTACCTGCAGGTTGCGGTTCTTCTTGTCGCTCTTCATGAAGTCCAGCAACGCTCCGTCGTCGAGGGACTGCTCGAGGCGAATCGGAAGCCCGAATCCAGCCAGCAAGGTCTCGACCCGGTGCCGAAGCCCCGGCTTCGCCACCCTCAGCTGCTCAGCCAACGCGCACTCTGCCACCAGGCCAAGGGCGACCGCCTCCCCATGGGAGAGGCGGTAGGCTGAGGCTTGCTCCAGCGCATGGGCTATCGTATGGCCCGCGTTCAGAATAGCCCGTCTACCCCCTTCGTGCTCGTCTTCGCTCACCACTGCGGCCTTGATCTCGACGCTGCGCCGGACCAGGCGGGCGAGGGTGGGTGGGTCTCGGCCTAGAATGTTCTCCACCCGCAATTCCATCCACTCGAAGTAGCCGGAATCGACAATTGCGCCGTGCTTCACCGCTTCGGCCAGGCCGCCCCGATACTCCCGGTCGGGCAATGTCAGCAGAACCAGCGGATCGGCCAGCACCCCGGTGGGCGGATGAAAGGCGCCGATCAGATTCTTGCCCTGAGGTGCGTTGACCCCTGTCTTGCCGCCGACTGACGCGTCGAGCATGGCGACCAGCGTGGTGGGCACCAGGAGGTAGGGTACTCCCCGCAGGTAAGTGGCCGCGACAAAGCCAGCGAGATCTCCGATGACTCCGCCCCCCAGTCCCAGCAGCCCGCTGTCCCGTCCAAACCGGCGAAGCAGCAGGTCGTCGGTCAGCCGGGCCCAGGTTTCCCGGCTCTTGGAGCTTTCGCCTGCCGGTACCGTAAGCAGCTCGCCAGTCCAGACCGGCGAACCCCACCGGCCGGCCTGGTAGAGCGCATGGACGGTGGCGTCCGCGATCATCGCAAGCCGGCGACCGGCGAGCCAGTCCTGAGCAAGATGACCCAAGTGCTCCAGACTGCCTGGTCCGATTATGACCGGATAACTGCCCCGGGAGTGCTGGACCAGAACCGGATCGGGCATGCTGGAGATGGACGAACGCGGGTCTTTTACCACGTAACGTCGCCCGTACCGTTCCGATGATTCGCCAGCCGTGCCAGGGTAAAGAGCAGATCGGAGAGGCGGTTGAGATAAACGATGAAGCTGGGGGGCACCTGGCTCTCGCGAGCCAGATGCACCAGACTTCGCTCGGCCCGGCGACAAACCGTGCGCGCCAGATGAAGCGCTGCCGCTTTTGGGGTACCGGCAGGGAGTACAAATGACTTGAGCCCGGGCAACTCCTGGTCGGCTTGGTCGATGATCCGCTCCAGCGCCCGTATCCGTTCCTCGGGCAGATCGGCCTTGGCCAGCGCTTTGGCGACGGGCTCTGGATCGGGAGCGGCAAGCTGCCCTCCGATGGCAAACAGGTCGCGCTGGATGGACTCGAAGAGCTGGTCGTAAAACCCGGCCGGCTCGGTGGCTCGCACGACCCCTAGGGCCGAGTTCAGCTCGTCCACTTCACCATAAGCAGCCACCCGGGGGTGATCCTTCGGCACCCGCCCGCCTCCGAATAGTCCGGTGTCGCCCTGGTCACCAGTACGGGTATAAATCTTCATGCGGCCAATGTGCCGGGTCCCCCCGCCGCGCGAAAGGCCTTAAGCTTCAGCACCACGGCACCATTCCCAGCGTCAGGAGAACCGGTGGACGAGCAGGATCTGAGGGACATCTCCATCATCGGCGGGGGACCAACGGGTCTCTTCGCCGCTTTCTATGCCGGCATGCGGGGCGCCTCCGCCCGGATCATCGACGCGTTGCCGGCACTGGGCGGCCAGCTGCTGGCTCTCTACCCCGAGAAATACATCTTCGACGTGGCCGGTTTCCCCAAGATTCTGGCCAAGGACCTGGTGCGCGACATGGCGATCCAGGGGCTACAGTTCGGAGCCACCACTCACCTTGGCCAGGTGGTCACCGGCTTACGCCGGGTGGAAGACGGGGACGGCGGACACTTCCTGCTCGAGACCTCTGAGGGATCCTACCCCTCGCGCACCATCGTCATCGCTGCCGGTATCGGAGCGTTTGAGGCCCGAAGACTCGGAATCGAGGGGGAGGACAGCTTCGAGGGCAAGGGTCTGTACTTCAAGGTGCTCGACCCGAAGGAATTTGCGGGCCAACGCGTCCTGCTGGTGGGCGGTGGCGATTCGGCCTTTGATTGGGCGGTCAATCTACAAGGGATCGCAAAGTCCATCATGCTGATTCACCGCCGGGACGGCTTTCGAGCCCACCAGGCCACCATTAATCAAGTGCAGGAGTTTCATCAGCGGGGCCAGTGCGAGCTGCGCACCTTCTGGGAGGTCAAAGCGCTGCACGGAAACGGGAAACTGGAGCGGGTCACCATCGTCAACACCAAAACCAAAGAGGAGGAGACTTTCGATATTGATGCGGTGATTCCGCTGCTCGGATTTCACTCCGATCTGGGCGCCATCAAGGAGTGGGGCCTCGACACCGAAAAGGCCGACATCAAGGTGGACCAGGTCATGTCCACCAACGTCCCCGGGATCTACGCCGCGGGCGACATCACCAGCTACCCAGGGAAGCTGAAGCTGATCGCCACCGGGGCGGCGGAGGCCTGCATTGCGGTGAACAATGCGGTGCACTTGATCAACCCCAAGGCCAAGGTGAACCCGGGACACTCCTCCAACCTGGCCATCTTTGGTCAGAAGGACGACTGAACCGCGCTTACCGCTTACTGCTCACCGCTCTACCCATATCCACCACCACGCTGTCAATTGCCGCCATCATCGTCCGCGCAGTCTCGGCATGATGATTGGCCTGCACCGAAAAGAACAGCGTTCTCCCGGGACCCAGCTCGAGATAGCCCGACAAGGAGTGGACCCGGGAGATGCTGCCGGTCTTGGCTCGGACCCGGCCGGCCAGCGGGGTCCCCAGGAACCGGGTCCGTAGCGATCCGACCGTTCCGGCCTGCGGCAGCCCGGCGGCGAAGCCGGCGTAGCGAGGGTGCTGCCGCATGAAGCGGAGCAGCTGGGTGAACACCAGGGGGCTCATGAGATTGCTGCTGGAGAGTCCGGAGCCGTCACTCAATGAGAATTGGGTGGAATCAGCCCGGACCGAGTCGATGAGAAATCGCCGCTCGACGTCGAGCCCCTCGGGCCAGGAGCCTGCCTTGCCAAACTGCCGGCCCAGCTGTTTCAGCAGCATTTCGGCAAACCAGTTCTGACTGGTATTGAGAATGGGGAAGATCCAGTCGCGCAGCGGCCGAGACTGAACTTCAGCCAATGGAGCTGAAGCCCGCAGTCGGGCATAGAGCAGCGAATCGGTAGTCGAGCGAGTGTCTCCGGTGACCGCGATCCCGACCTCCCCCAGCACCTGCCGCAGAGCCCGGGCCGCGTACAGACCGGGATCGGGCAGAGCGAACGACTCGGTGCGACGGGGATTGTCCAGCGCGACGGTTCCCTCGGCCCAGATGTCGAGCGTCCCGGGATGCCGGAAGAAGCGATCTCCGATATCGGACTCGCCGCCCGGAGCCACCGTCAGCGTTCGGTTCTCGAACCCGATGTCTCCCAAGTCTGGGCTCAGGGTGATAGCAGCGGGGGCGCCCACCGCCGGCCCGGGCTGCCAGTCGAAATCAACGCTGTTGTCGTGGAAGCCGAGTCCAGAAACCGGTGCCGCATACCACCAGTTCAGGTCGAAGGCCTCCCAGTTGGGATGGATGAGGGTCGGCTCGAAGTAACTGCCATCCCCCACGACGTTGCCGGTCACGCCGCGAATTCCCCTGGCCCGGAGGGCCGCCGCCAGCTGCCGCAGCCGGGCGAACGGGTCCACATCACACACGCCCGGAAGGGTGCTGTCGGTGGCATAGCAGCGCTGATCCATCGTGGGATCGCCCCGGCCGTACAGGACCAGGTCTCCCTGCACCACGCCATTCACCACCGGACCGCCATATACACTGGTCTTCACTCGCCAATCGGGAGGCAGAAGCGCGGCCGCCACGGCACTGACTACCAGTTTCATGTTGCTGGCCGGGACGAACATCCGGGTTTGGTTCTGGCCGTAGAGCAGCTTCCCGTTCTGGTCCATCAACGCGATGCCCCAGAGCTGCCGGTTGAACGGCACGGTGTTGAGGCGCGCGTCAATCCGGCGAGCGAGGTCGGTCTGGGCGGTCGCCGGGAGGGAGAGCGCGAGGAGAGCAGAGAGGACGGAGGGGACGACGCGCTCAATCATACGCCACCCGGGGATCCACTCGGGCATAGAGGATGTCGGTGAGCAGGTTCACGAGTACGAACACCAGGCTGAGAAAGAGGATGCTTCCCTGGACCGCGGGCAGGTCCCGCTTATCGATGGCGGTGAGCACATACCGTCCGACGCCGGGCCAGGAAAAGATGGTTTCCGTAAGGATGGACCCGGTGAGATAGCTGCCGAAGTCGAGCCCGAGCACGGTCACGATCGGCAGCAGCGCATTGCGCAAGCCATGCGACAACACGACCAGTCTTTCGTTGAGCCCCTTGGCACGGGCCGTGCGCACAAAATCACTCTGCAGCACTTCTTCCATGGCTGCGCGAGTCATCCGGGATAGAAATGCAACCGAGCGCATGCCGAGTGTCAGTGCCGGCAGTATCAGATAGAGCAGTCCGCCCGATCCGGACGGCGGCAGCCACCGGAGGGTGACCGCAAAGATCAGAATCAGGAGCAGGCCCACCCAGTACACCGGAAACGAGACCCCGAGGTATGCTCCGAACGCCGCCAACCGGTCAAGCCAGGTGCCGGGCCGCCAGGCTCCGTACACCCCGATACTGATGCCGACCACCGCCGCAAACAGCATGGCGGCTCCGGCCAGGCGGAGGGTTGCGGGAAAACGCTGTAACAGGTCCTGGAGGATGGGACGACGGGTGATGTAGCTGGTGCCGAGGTTGCCCTGGAGCACACCGCCTACATAGTGGCCGAACTGCTGGTGCAGCGGATCGTCGAGTCGCAGCTCTGCTCTCAGTCGAGCCAGGGTTTCTGGATCCGCGCGCTCGCCAACCATGGCCTGGACCGGATCGCCCGGAGCGACATAGAGCAGCAGGAAGGTTACCAGCAGGACGCCAAGTAGCGTGGGGATCAGCAGCAGAAACCGTTGCAGTAGGAATCGGATCACTGGACTCGCTCGACCTGAGTCCAGCGCTGTCCGGTGAAGACCAGTGGGAAGCGCCAACCGCGGACCTGGGGCTGTGCCGCCCACACGTCGACCGGGAACCAGAGAAAGATCCAGGGGGCCAGCTCGAATACCCGGGCATCGATCGCACGAGACAGCTGCACCTTTTCGGCCTCGTTCGTGGTGGCTCGGGCGCGAACGATCATCGAATCGAGGAGCCTATCGTCCAGGAAAGCGTAGTTGCCGCCGGTGCCCTTATTGCGGGAATGAAATAAGGGGTAGTTGAAGTTCTCCGGATCAGGATAGTCGGCCCACCAATCGGTCAGGAATAAATCGGCCTCGCCTTTGCGCACCGCGGCTCGCGCGCTCGATGCGTCGCGCTCGACGATCTCGGCGCGAACCCCGACCGCAGCAAGCCCCTGCTGCAGAGACTGCGCCAGCCGGGCCAGCTCCGCCCGCTGGGTGCGCCAGAGCTTGACCGCAAACCCGTTGGGGTACCCGGCTTCAGCCAGCAGTCGCTTCGCCTCGGCTGGATCGTAGGCGTAGGGCGCGCGGGTGGAGTCGTAGCCCGAAACGCCGGGAGGCAAGGATCCGGCTGCGCGAACACCCCGGTCGGCCAGGATTGTGGTCAGCAATGTAGGGACGTCGATGGCGTGGTTGAGGGCCCGGCGTACCCGAACGTCTCGCAGGGGACCGCGGGTGGTATTGATGGCCACGTAGAGGTCTTTGAGACCGGGCCGGCGCTGCAGCTCGCTCGCCTTGGTCTGCTCCCAACGGCGGGTCTCGCCAACCGGCACCTCCACGACGCTGAGCTGCCCAGCCTCATATTCGGCGGCCTGGGTGAGTGGCTCCGGAATGATGCGGATTCGCAGCGTATCGGCCTTGGGAGGACCGCCCCAGTAGCGCTGGTTTCGGGCCAACACGATGGCATCGTCATGAGACCACGACACGAAGGTCCAGGGACCGCTGCCGGTGGGATGCTGGTCGAAGTCGGGCGGAGTCGGGGTTGGGACGATAGCCGCCACCGGCATGGCCAGCAGTTTGGGGAACAGATTGAGCGGCTCTTCCAAGGTGAATACCACGGTGGAGTCGTCAGGTACAGCGATGCCGGTGACTTCCCGCTGCTGTCCTGCTGCGTAGCCACGAGCGCCCTCGATCGGGTACAACGGCCAGCTCCGCCCGCCGGTGCTGCCCGGGGCCAGAGCTCGCAGCAGGGAGGCCCGGACCTGTGCCGATCGGATCGGCGTACCGTCGTGAAAGCTGGCGTTCTGCCGCAGATGGAAGGTGTAGCGGCGTCCGCCGGGATCCACTTCCCAACTGCGCGCCAGACCAGGAACGAGTTTGGCGTCAGGATCGAACTGGGTCAGGTTGTCGAACAGCAGCGAAACGACCTCCCCGGTCGGGACGTCGGTGGAAAGCGCAGGGTCCAGCGACCGGGGGTCGTAGGTGAAGTAGTAGTTCAGTGCGGTGCTGCCGTCCTGGTCGGTGCAGCCAGCCAAAGCCAGGACGGTCACCAGAAAGAGGCTGCGCATAAATTAGTCGGGGAGCAGAGGAGGTCGTCAGGCCCAGGACGGAACGTCCCGCGAACGTTGACACCGCGACGTAAGGTGGTCAAACTACCGGGCTTACATCATGCCGTCAATCTGGTCGCAATGGGCCGACGGTCAACGAACCCTCGTCCAGAGGTGCGGCATTCCTACTCACTGGCACATAACCTTCCGGCCTTCGCGGCCGATCGGGCCCGGACGCCACTCATCCGACTTTCGATGAGGGTGGGGGGACGCCATGTCCTTGGCTTTCTTGCCGCGCTCGCATGGGCACCAAGTATGCCTGCCCAGCAGCCGCCCCAGCGGGTGGTAAGGTCGCTCGAGTTCGAGGACAACCGAGCCATCGCGGACGAAGTGCTGGCGGCGGCCATCGCGACCACCAACTCGAGCTGGTTCGCTCGATTCTTTCTGGTTCGATGGATCGGGCTCGGAGCCAAGCGCTATTTCGACGAAGAGGAGTTTCGCCGTGACGTGGTCCGGCTGAGCGTGCTGTACAAGCGGAGCGGGTACCCCGATGTGCAGATCGACACGCTGGTGCAGCGAACACCGGAGGATGTCTACATCAGCTTCAAGATCACGGAAGGCAATCCCATCAGGGTGACCAGTATCAATGTCACCGGTCTGGACTCGTTGCCCTCGCGCCTGCGGCGGGCGGTGCTGCTCGACCTTCCGCTCCAGGTGGGCGACCCATTCAATCGTTTCACCATGCAGGCAAGCGCCGACTCGGTGACCCGCCGGCTCCGGGATCGTGGGCATCCTTCGGCCCGAGTGTTCACCGCCTTTGAATCCAATCGAGACACCAAGACTGCCGAGGTGACGTTCGAATCGGAGCCCGGCCGCCGAGCAGTCATCGGGCCGATCCAGGTCGTGGGTGCCAAACGAGTCGACACCAGCGTGGTTCGCAATCTTCTGGTGTCGCGGCCCGGCCGCCGGTTTTCCCAGGAGGAGCTGTTCGAAAGCCAGCGAAACTTGTATGAGTCGGACCTCTTCCGTTTTGTCACTGTCAACATCGATTCGGGCGCCTTCAATCCGAGAGATTCTCTGGTGCCCCTGGTGGTCCAAGTCAATGAGAGCAGGCCGCACCGCATCCGCGGAAGCATGGGATACGCCACCTATGATTGCTTCCGCGGCTCCCTCGGCTGGACGACCCGAAACTTTGTCGGCGCCGGCCGAATTCTCGATCTGACCGGCCGGCTATCCAAGGTGGGCATAGGGGAGCCGCTGGATTGGGGGCTGGACCAGAATATTTGCCGCGCTTCCCGCGACGATGCAGTGGGGTCGGCCAAGGTGAACTTTTACCTCGGAGCATCGGTGCGGCGCCCGGCATTTCTCTCACCCAACAATGCCCTTACCGTGTCGGTGTTTACCGAACGCCGCTCCGAATACAAGGTGTACCTGCGGCAGGAGACCGGAGCCAGCATCGCCCTCAGCCGGACCACACCCCGCCGACGTAACCCGCTGTCGCTAACCTATACCCTGACCTACGGCCGGACCGAGGCCACTGCCCTGCAATTCTGCTCGGTGTTCGGGGCCTGTACCAGCGACGTGGTTACCCCGCTGCGAGAGAATCTGGTTCTGGCCACTCTGACCGCACTCGGCACCTTCCCCCGGGTGAACAGCCCGATCGATCCAACCCGGGGGCGGGTTGGATCGGTGGAGCTGACCTACAGCTCCAAGTACATCGGTTCATCGAGCCTGCAACAGTTCACCCGGATGGTGGCCGGCATGTCGTGGTACCGGCTGCTCTCTCGAGACATAGTCCTGAGCTGGCGGCTGCGGGGTGGTCTCATCTTTTCACCCACTCTCGATGTGGGCAACGTGTCTGGAGCCTTCGTCCCACCGGACCAGCGGTATTACGCCGGCGGCCCCAACGACGTGCGCGGCTTCGAACGGAACGAGCTGGGGCCGGTTGTCTATGTGGTGCCTACTGCCGGGATCACGCCGGACAGCATCACATCCGATTCAGTCCGGGTGGCCGCCACCGGCGGCAATACTTTCGCGCTGGGAAACGTCGAGCTGCGGCTGCCTTCGCCCGTTTTCAGCTCCCGAGTTCGGTTTGCTGCGTTTGTGGACGCCGGTGGGGTTTGGCAGCGGGAGGGCCCCAAGTCCGGACGAGTGATCCGGGTAACCCCCGGGGTCGGCATTCGGATTGCCACGCCCCTCGGCCCAGCCCGGCTCGATGTGGCGTACAATCCCTACAAACTTCAACCCGGAGTGCTCTTCGAGGCTGATACGCTCCAGAATCTGACGCCGGTTCCGGGTGAAGGATCGTACGTTTTGTCACGAGATCGAAAGTACGCCATTCACATCGCCGTGGGGCAGCCGTTCTGATGCGTCGACAGATCGCCCGGTTCCTCTTCGTGTTTGTGATCGGCACCGTAGCCATGGTGCTGGGAGTGGTCACGTCGATGACCCTCACTCCGCCGGGGCGGGATCTGCTGGCGCGCACCGTCTCCCAGATGCTCGACCGGATTGTACTCGGGTCGATCAAGGTCGGGGCAATCTCCGGCTCGTTCATCTACGACCTCACGCTCGAAAATCTGATCGTCCGGGATACCAGCGGCGCCCTGCTGGCCGACCTCCCCCGGGCGAGGGTCAGCTACCGCCTGCCCAATCTTCTGGCCGGCCAGGTGGTATTGAGCTCGATCCAGCTCGACCGGCCCACCATTCAGCTGATCAAGCACCGCAATGGACGGATGAACTACGAAGAGGTGCTCGGCATCGGGAAGGGCTCCAAGGGCGGCAGGTCTCCTCTGGTCGAATTCCACAACGTCCGGATGAGCGAGGGCACTCTTCGGATCGCCTTGCCCTGGAACCCGCCCCGCACGGCGGTGACTGAGCTGAGTGTGGACTCCGCGCTGCGAGCCGAGCGGGCCAAGCCGGGACGGCTGATCGAAGACACGCCGGAGGGGCGCCGGCGGGTCATTCTTCTTTCCGACCTCGCCACCCGGATCGCGCGGCTTCGCATTGCAACGCCGGACCGAAAGCCGTTTACCATCGATCTCGATTCGCTCGCCACCCGGGTCAACGATCCGGGCGTTACGTTGCGCAATGCGGTGGGCAGGATACGGATCCGGGGTGACAGCGCGGTGTTCAGTCTCTCCCGAGGAGCCTTGCCCAATACCAGGTTCTCCGGCGGTGGCGCGGTTACCTGGCCCCAGGACACCATCCTGTTCGACTTCCAGGTGATCTCGCCACGGGTGGACCTGGAGGATCTCCGCTGGGTCTCACCCGATTTCCCGTCCATGACTGGCCGCGGCGTCCTGGCCGCGCGGTCCGAGACCGGAACCCGCACAGCGTATGACATTCGCGACCTTCACCTGCAAGGGCTTCTGGGCCAGGTAGACGGCGAGCTGGTGACCATCACCGACAAACGCCGCGGCCTGGGGGTTCGCGATATGAACCTTCGCCTTGCCAACCTGGATCTGGATGCCGTCCGACCTTATCTGGACACGCTGCCTTTTGCCGGAACGGTGACCGGCAAGCTCGCCGGATCGGGCTTTCTCAATGCGCTGGATGTCAGTCTCGAGTGGGCATTCAGGGATGCGAGCGTGCCCGGGAACCCGCTCTCCACTCTCTCGGGTGACGGCGGAGTTGGCGCATCGCGTGACAGTGGGCTCACCTTCACCAACTTCGGGCTCCGGCAATCGGACATCGACCTGCGGACGGTTCGCCGGGTTGCGCCGGCGGTCATTGTCCCCGGGCGCCTGATCGCGGTCGGAACGCTGAACGGACCACTCCACAACGTCGTCTTTACCGGGACCGCCCAGCACCAAGACATGGATCTCCCGCCCAGCTTCCTGGAGGGAACGGTACACCTCGACACCCGATTCGAGGTGATGGGGCTGGCGGCCGACGTGGCCCTGGACCCGCTCTCGTTCGAGGGGATCCGCCGGGGATTCCCCTCCATGAAGACGCGAGGAGAGGTGCGGGGCCACTTCCGAAGTCAAGGGACCCTGGAGCGCCTGTCGATCGATGCATCACTCTCCGGTCAGATCGGAAACATCGTGGCCCATGGGGTGACTACCGTGCGGCCGCCCCGGTGGGGAGCCGAAGACCTGCAGCTGGATTTCTCCGGGCTCGACCTCGCCGCGCTGACCGGTCGCAGAGTCCCTTCCCGGCTCAACGGTGCGCTGACCGTCAGCGGCAGGACGGACACTCTCAATGCTCCGGAAGGCGACCTCCGTCTGGCCTTGTCGAGGAGCCGGATTCGGGAGTGGACGCTCGATACCGTGAACGCCGCGGTCGGGGTACACGACAGCGTGATCCAGCTGGATACGGCATATGCGCTGTGGAAAGGGGCCCGGGTTGGGGGATCGGGTACGCTGGGCTGGACCGCTCCGCACAGCGGCCAGATGTCCTTCTCGCTCGCCGCCGACAGTCTGATCGCCTTCGACTCCCTCCTACTGGCCGCAACGGATCAGACTCGAGGGGACTCGCCCGAGAGCCGTCCGCTCAGCGGGACGGCGCAAGCTGGAATTCGACTGGCCGGAAGCCTGGACACACTGGAGATGACCGGAGATGCCCTGCTCCGGAATCTGGAATGGCAACAGATCCGCGCGCCTCGCCTGACCGGGGCGTTCAGCTGGATCGGAGGGCAGCGCCCGCAGGTCACCGCCTCCGTCAGCTCCGATTCTATCGCGGTCCAAAAGTGGGTGTTTCATCAGGCTGGCACCCAGGTGCGCGGCTGGGCCGACTCGCTGGAGTGGACCGCCGGATCCGGGGTAGGGACCGATTCGCGGGTACGCGGGTCGGGGCGCTGGTGGCGCCGCGGTGAAACTCAGGTGGCAATGTTCGACAGCCTGGCCTTCACCCTTCCGGCTCATCACTATCAGCTGGACGAGAGCTTCGCCGTCACCCTGAGCGACTCCGCCCCGGCCATCAGTCCGCTCACTCTGCGGGCGGCCGACGGCTCCGGCATCATCCAGGTGGGTGGGCGAGTGCCCGGTTCGTCGGAGGGATCGCTGGCCGTACGGCTGCTGGGCCTCGACCTACAGGATGTCTACGGCGTCCTCGAGCGGGATACCTCGGGTCTTGCCGGCGAGTTAGGGCTCGACGTTCGAGTGGGAGGCACGGCGCGGGCGCCGACCCTGCGGGGCACCACCACGATCGATCGGGGACGGTTCGGAGATTTCGAGTCGCCCTTTGTCGAGGGAGTGGTGGACTACGCCGACCGCAAGCTGGAAGCCAGTCTCCTGCTGTGGCGTACCGGCCAAAGCATGCTTCAGATCGAGACCCGCCTTCCGCTCGATCTGGCTCTTGAGGGCGCATCACGGCGGAGGGTTGAAGGCCCCCTTTCGGTACACGCTCGGGGCGACAGCGTAGACCTCGGCATCCTCGAGGCGCTCACACCGGCGGTGACCGGCGTGCGCGGGCAGCTGGCGGTGGATGTCAATGTAGTGGGGAGCTGGGAACGGCCTCAATTTGCTGGAGGATTGGAAATTCGAGGCGGAGCGATGTCGCTGCCTGGGCTCGGGGTGCGATACGACCGCCTGCAGGGGCGGGCCCGGTTCCAGGGCAGCTCGTTGGTGCTCGACACCTTTGTGGTGCAGAGTGGCGGCCGGCTGGATGTGAGCGGCGCCATCGACCTGGAGGATTTCGTCCGACCGGTTCTCGATCTCAGGCTGCGGGCGGACCTGTTTCGGGCCCTCGACGTGAGGAACTTTCTGACCTTCACGGGCACCGGCGGCCTGCGGCTGCGAGGACCCCTGTTCGAATCCACCCTGACCGGTGACCTGACCGCCAACAGTGGCGTTCTCTACTTTGCCGATCTGGTCAGCAAGCGCATCATCGACCTGGAGGACCCCACCATTGCGGACCTGGTGGACACGACATTGCTGCGCAGCCAGAACTTGACGATCGGAGCCAAGTTCCAGAACCGGTTCCTGGATTCCCTCACCATTCAGAACCTGCGGGTTCTGCTGGGTTCCGATGTCTGGCTTCGCTCCAACGAGGCCAACATCCAGCTGGGCGGCGAAGTCTTGATGAGCAAAGCGGCCAAGACCTACGCTCCCTCCGGTACCTTGGACGCCCTCCGCGGCAGCTATACGCTTCGCATCGGGCCTATCACCCGTGACTTCACCGTTGACCGGGGATCGGTGCGCTATTTCGGCGACCTGAACGCAGGGCTGGACATCCGCGCAACCCACGTTGTGCGCGCAGTGCGGGGGGAAGAAATCCCGGTCATTGCCAACATTACCGGTACGCTCTACGCCCCCAAGGTCAGCCTGGAGAGCACGTTCAACCCACCGATCTCGGAGACCGATCTGGTGTCTTATCTGGTCACCGGCTATCCGGCCAACGAGGCCGCCCAGCTGGGGCAGACCAACACTCTCACGACGGGACTCTCGTACTTCTCCAGCGCGCTCTCGAGCGAGCTGGAGCGCGCGCTGATTCAAGACCTGGGAGTGCCGCTCGATCTGCTGGAGATCCGACCCGGTGTTTCCCGCCGGCGCGGATCGCAATCCCTCACCCAGCTCGCGGCCGGATGGCAGCTGGGAAGCAAGACCTTCCTGACACTCAATGCCGGGTTCTGTCCCGAGAACCTGGGCCAGTTCAGTTACAACAATCTGGGGGCCAGCCTGGAGTTTCGATTCAGCCGGGAGTGGACGCTGCAAACCAGCGTTGAGCCGAGCCTCCAGACCTGCCGGACAGAATTTGGGTTCCAGACTACGGCACCGTATCAGATCGGCTCCGACATCCTCTGGGAGCGGGAATTTTGAGGTGACCCGCGGGCTGCTCATCGCTAACCCGGCGGCGGCGCGCACCGGGGAGAAGCCGGTCGCCACGGTCGCCAATGTCTTGCGAAGCGCCGGGTGGGACTTGGAGGTGCTCACCACCGTAGGTCCGGGGCATGCCCGCGAGCTCGCCGAATATGGAGTGAGTCAGCAGGTCGACGTGGTGGTCGTGATCGGTGGGGATGGGACGACCATGCAGGCGGCGGCAGCCCTCGTGGGCACCGACGTAGCGCTGGGGGTGATTCCGGGCGGGACCGGCAATCTCTTAGCCGGCAATCTCCGAATTCCAGCTTCGCCGGCGCGCGCCGCCCGCCTGTTGCTCACCGCAACGCCGCGCCCGTTTGACCTGGGGCGAATGGAGCGCCCCTTCGGATGGCAGTACTTCGCAGTGGCCTGCGGAGCAGGGTACGATGCCCGGGTCATGGCGGCCACCTTGTCGGAACAGAAGCGGCGGTGGGGAATGGCGGCGTATTTCGCCACCACGCTGCGGCTCATGCCGGACCTTCGAAGTACTGAGCACCTCATCACCATCGACGGGGTCGAATACCAGGCTAACGCCGCCATCGTCCTGGTGGCCAACTGCGGGGAAGTGATACCGCCGTTCGTCCGCCTGGGGCCGGGGATCACTCCGACCGACGGTCTGCTCGATGTAATCGTCCTCCGGGCCGACAATTTCTCCCAAAGTGTGCGAGCGGTTTGGCGGCTCCTCCGGCTGAGACCCAGCCGGCTGGGGGTAGAGGCCTGCGTGGCTCATGCCCAGGGGCGCGAGGTGCGGGTGGAATCCGAGGGGGTCCAACCGGTGCAACTGGACGGCGAGCCGGGCGGCGAAACGCCATTCACGGCCACCGTGCTCCCAGGGGCCATCAGGATCCTGGCTCCCCGCCCGGCCGAGCCATGGCGTAGCTCCGACGACTGACTAGTTTTTGGGGGCTTCGCTCACCCCCTGACTCAGGAAACTTGGATGGCCGGATCGGTCCTGCTGATCGATGACGATGTCGATGTCCTGCGCAGCATTGGGAACTACTTCGAGCGCTTTAGCTACGAGGTAACTCGGGAGCTGAGCGGAGAGGCTGGGCTGGCAACCTTTGACCGGCTCCGACCAGAAGTTGTGATCTTGGACCTGGGCCTTCCCGGCATGGATGGGATGGAGGTTTTGGAACACCTGCGGCAGCGCGACGCCTCGGTGATTCTGCTGACCGGGCAGGCCGATGTCGCCACGGCGGTGCGGGCCATGCAGCTCGGCGCCGAAAACTTCCTCACCAAGCCGGTGGACATGGAGCATCTGGCGGCTGCCACCGCGCGGGTAGCGGACAAAGCTCGGCTCCGGCGCATCAACGAAGCCCTGCTAGTGCAGAGCGCACCCGGCCATGGGCTGGATTCCCTTGGTACCTCCTCTGGAATGCAGGACTTCGGCCACCAGGTTGCTCTGCTGGCGCAGAGCGAGAGGACCACAGTGCTGCTCAATGGCGAGAGCGGCACCGGCAAGGGCTGGGTGGCCCGAATGATTCACGACCTGAGCCCCCGGGCCAAGGCGCCGTTCGTCGAGGTCAACTGCGCCGGCTTGAACGCCACCTTTCTCGATTCCGAGCTGTTCGGTCACGAGAAGGGCGCTTTTACCGACGCCAAGGACCGCAAGCAGGGACTGTTCGAGATTGCCGACCACGGAACCATCTTCCTCGATGAGATCGGCGACCTCGCGCCCGAGCTTCAGCCCAAGCTGCTCAAGGTGCTGGAGACCAAGACCTTCCGCCGCCTCGGCGGCACCCGGGAGATCACCGTCGACGTGCGGCTGGTCGCTGCCACCAACAAGAACCTTCAGTCCGAGGTCGAGACGGGGCAGTTCCGGGAGGATCTGTACTACCGACTCAGCGTCATGCCGCTGACCCTGCCGGCCTTACGTGAACGATCCCGGGAGGACCGCCTGGCGCTGATCACCCGGCTGATGGGCGACCTTCAGGCGGAGCTGCCCGATGGTCCCCCTGCGCTCTCGAGCGAGGTACTGGAGCGGTTGTTGAGCTATTCGTGGCCCGGCAATGTCCGCGAGATGCGGAACGTCCTCGAGCGGGCGCTCATCCTGGGGCGCGGGCAGCCCGCGGTCAGTGTGGAGCACCTGCCGGGTGAGTTCCGGGCCCGGCCAGGTTTGGGAGATCGGCGGCACACGCCGCTCAGTCTCGAAGATCTGGAGCGGCAGCACATCGAGCGCACCCTGAAGCATCACACCGGCAACCGGACCCGGGCGGCGATCGAGTTGGGGATCTCCCGAGCGACGCTGATCAACAAGATCAAGCGCTACAACATCACTGCCTGAGTTCTGTATGGCTGAGCTGCAAGAACATGATGCCATGACGTGCCGAGCCTGCGGGCGGGAAGAGAGGGCTTCCGAGGGCTATCCCTGTTCCAATTGCGGTACCTTCATATGCCTGATCTGCAACTTCCGCGGGGTAACGCTCTGTAAGGATTGTGGCGGCAAGTCCGAACCCGAGAAGAGCGCCTGACCTTAGCATGACCTCCGTTATTGCCCACGCCGCTCTTGCGCCGGTGCTTGCCGAGCCGTCTGTCCGGGCGGAGCAGGTGACCCAGCTGGTGCTGGGCGAAACGGCAGTGGTGCTGCACCGAAATGGCGAATGGCGCCGGGTCTCGACCCACACGGACCAGTACCAGGGCTGGGTGCATTCGGGCTATCTGCTGGAAGTGGACAATCCCGCTGCCGACCTCTGGCGGAGATCAGCCACCGGCTGGAGTGAGGGCGCCGCGGTTCGGATCAACGGCTCGCAGTTCGCCCTACCTCTGCGGTCCCGCGTGGCCCTGGACGGTGAGCTGGTCAGGCTTCCAACCGGAGTGCAAGCCCGAGTGATTTCCGGCTGCGTGCGCGAAATGAGTGACACAGTACGCGCCGCTCGCGGCAAGGCGCCGGAACGCTGGGCCTACGAGCATTTCCTGGGCAGTCCCTACCAGTGGGGCGGCGTCACGCCCTGGGGAGTCGACTGTTCCGGTCTGGTGCAAACCACCTTTGCTGCCCGAGGTGTCCCCTTGCCCCGTGATTCGGCTCAACAGGCCGGGCATGGGAACACCGTCTCTCCCGATTCCATTCGCCCGGGAGATCTCTTGTTCTTTCGCAGTGAGACCGGGGGAGGCATAACCCATGTGGCCTTTGCCGGAGAAGGGGACACGCTGGTCCACTCTACGCTCGCGTGCGGCGGAACCCTGGTTGAGCCCTGGCTCCCCGGAACCCGAGCGGCCAGCCTCCGCGAAAGGCTGGTGGCGGTCCGGCGATTGGAAGAACGGTGAAGCTGGTCCTTTTCGACATCGATGGTACCATCCTCCTCACTGCAGGTGCCGGCCGCCGAGCCATCACTGCGGCTATCAGCGAAGAACTGGGGGAGGGGAGAGCCGTCGGCGAGATTCGCTTTGACGGCAAGACCGATCCCCAGATCGTAGCCGAGCTACTCCAGACTAGCGGCCAAAGTGAGGATTTGGCCCCAGCTCGCCTGGCGGCCATCTGCCGCCGTTACGTGGAACTGCTCGCTGACGAGCTCCAGCGTCCGACAACGCAGACTACCCTCATGCCCGGTATTCTCGAGCTGCTCGACCGCCTAGAGCTGGAGGACGGGGTCATACTGGGGCTGCTGACGGGAAACATTGAGGCCGGCGCCGCTCTCAAACTGCGGGCCGCTGGAATAGACCCGAACCGCTTCCAGGTAGGGGCGTACGGTTCCGACGCCGCTCAGCGTCCAGAACTGCCGCCAATAGCTGTGCGGCGCGCGACCCGAGTCCTGGGCCGAGCCCTTACTGGCTCCGAGGTAGTCATCATCGGCGACACCCCCGCGGACATCTCCTGTGGCCAATGCATCGACGCCCGTGCCGTGGCCGTTGCCACCGGAGGCTACTCGCTCGCGGAGCTTCAGGCCTGCGGGCCCTATGCTGTGTTCGAGGATCTGCGGGATACCAGGCGGGTCGTGACTTCGATCCTCCAGGCTTAAGGCGTCGGGATGAGCCAGACTTCGAGCTCCAGCGAAAGCTGGACCGTGCCGGAACTGGGTCCCTCGCTCGGTCGGCTGGGCGATCCTCCTGGAGTTCCTTCCGATCCCGGTCCATTGGGACTCACCCTCGAGGACATCCGGCTCGATCTGGTCACCCGACTCTTCGATGTCGCCGGCGCCGCGCGGTCGTTCATGGCCACCGGGGACCGCCAAAGCGCCATCGCCTCATTGGGACGGGTAGCCTGGCTGGGCTTATGGGAGCAGGCGGTGGCAGCTGCGGCGCAGCGGATAGCTGACGCGGTGAACTCCCGCCTGCACGCGGCTGCCGCCGAGTCGCGACTTCCCCCAGCACGTCTGCCGCGGTTCCTGTTGGGCCCTGATGACGTGCGGGCCATCGAGGCCCGACTGGGAAGTGGTGGCGCAAGCTTCGTCAGTGCTCTGGATGCTCTGGAGCACACGGTCCCCGCGGCCGCTGCCTCTGGGGCTCGGGGCCGGCTGGGCCAGGAAGAATGGCAGGTGGCCCTCGCCACCACGGCGCGCCGCATGGAGTCTGCCTGGCTCGCGCTGAGCGATGCGGCCCGTGAGGAGCAGAGCCGCTGGCAAGGAGAAATAACCCGAGTTCGGAACTGGCGCCGGCCGCGCTGGCCACTCTGGGGCATCACCCTGGTGTTGGTTCTGGTCCTGGGATATCTGGGACTGGTGCTGGGCGGATACCTGCCGGTGCCCCCGCCGCTCCGGGGACTCGCCGAGCTCTGGTGGTCTCGCCTGTGACCTTTGTTGGAGTGGGCATCGACCTGGTCGATCTGGACCGGATCCGCACTCTGCTCGCCAACAAGGGAGAACGCGCGATGGCCCGCTTCTTTTCGGAGGACGAGCGGAGGTATTTAGCGTCCCGTCCCGATGCCACCGGGCACGCTGCCGCCCGTATCGCCGCCAAGGAAGCGGTATACAAGGCTCTGCAGTCCATTCCCGGTGCCCGCGGGGTCGGCTGGCGCGAGATCGAGGTTTCCCGGGACGAAGACGGCCGTCCCGCCATCTTGCTGCACGGCCTCGCCGCTCGACTCTCGGAGGAGCGAGGTGGTCTCCACATTCAGATCTCGCTGACCCACTCGGCTTCTGCCGCTGGGGCTGTTGCGTTGGTTGAGGCGCCCTAGCCGCAGATCTCTTTCAATTCCGACTGAATTACTCTAGTTTGTGACACCGACCTCAAAACCGGGTGAAAATGATTCTCATCGGTGTCGCACTTACAACCTCGCTCTTCCTTCCCATTCAGCAGCGGCAACCGGTTCAAGACCAGGCTCCAGTCGTCCGGCGCCTGGCGGCCACGGCCCAACTCGCGGCCCAGGAGTATCGGATCGGGGTGGTGGACGGGCGGGTCGTATCCCAGGCCGAGGTTGATGAGGCCCGACTCTTTCTGCAGGAGTCCAGACGCTCTGCCGGTCTCCTCCCGGAGGAGGTCAGACCACAGACCCTCAGGGAGATAGACCATCTCCTCAAGCTGGTGGAGCGGGGGGCGCTGCCCGACTCGATTGACGTTCGGGTCCGGAAACTGGCCAATTCACTCGCGTCTCACTTCGGGCTGCAGCTGGATGAGATCCCGTCGGTGCCTCCTTCGCTGGTTCGGGGAGAAGCCGTGTACCGGGCCAACTGCGCCTCCTGTCATGGCTCAGGGGGCCAAGGTGACGGTCCACTTGCCCGAAGTCTGGACCCTCCTCCTGCCAACCTGTCGGATGCCCACGCACTGAGAGACCAGTCTCCTCTGGACTACTTCCGACGGATCAGTATCGGTGTAGTCGGCACCGCCATGCCGGCCTTCGAATCGCGGCTTTCGCCCCAAGACCGGTGGGCCGTGGCGCTATATGCCTCCCTGCTTCGGCTGCCCCCGGATTCGGGTGCCGTGCCGGCTGCGCTGCAGTCGTTCGCCACCACCGGACGAATGTCCGACTCCGCGGTGCTGGCCGCGCTCGGGGATCCTACCGACTCGAGCGGGGCCCTCGCCCGCGTCGCCGCCGTGCGAGCCTTTCAGCCGGATGCGTCGTCCGGAGCCAATGCTGAGATATTCGCCCGGGTGCGAGCCCAAATCGACTCGACTTACGCTCTCGCGCGGACCGGTGACACCTCGGCGAGTACCCGCGCCTTCGACGCCTACATGACCTTCGAGCAGGTGGAGCGGCTGGTGCAGGCCAAGAATCCGGCCCTGGCTGCTGAGCTGGAGGCAGCCTTTGCCGCTCTCAGGACCCGGGCCGCTGGTGGTGCAACCGCCAGCGAACTGGATCGAATCCGTCGGCAGCTGGAGGCCGGCCTGGAGAACGCGGAGCGGGTATTGGCGGACCGGTTGTCGCCGGCGAACCTGTTCCTGCAGTCCTTTGTCATCCTCGTGCGTGAGGGATTAGAGGCGATCCTCCTGGTCGGCGCACTGATGACATTCCTCATCAAGATGGGGGCGGCCCACCGCAAACGGGACATCAACATCGGGGTCGGAGCGGCGGTGGGTGCCAGCCTGCTCACCGCGTTTGCGCTGGAGACGATTTTTC
The DNA here is from genome assembly GCA_965652025.1 of uncultured Gemmatimonadales bacterium. Lineage (GTDB taxonomy): Bacteria > Gemmatimonadota > Gemmatimonadetes > Gemmatimonadales > GWC2-71-9 > CAVVWJ01. Next base: position 5,252 of record CBFGTM010000021.1, on the reverse strand, counting down.
ATTTGACCCCCGCCAAGCGGGAGGCCCTCGAGGGCGCCACGATGGTGGTCGCCACGATGGTCCTCTTTTATGTCAGCTACTGGCTGCTCTCGAAGATGGAAGTGGCCAAGTGGAATCACTTCGTAAAGAGCAAGGTCCAGGATGCTCTCACCAGCGGATCGGGTTTGGCCCTCGCGTCGGCTGCGTTTCTGGCGGTCTACCGCGAAGGATTCGAAACTGTGCTCTTCTACAAGGCACTATTCCTGACCGGGGGCTCCACCGGGGCTACGATGCCTATCCTGGCCGGCATCCTGGTCGGAAGCCTCGTCATGGTCGGGGTATACATCGCCATCAATCGTTTTGGTATGCGGCTGCCGTTGAAGCCGTTCTTCGGGGTGACCAGCGCTTTTCTGTACTACATGGCGTTTGTATTCGCCGGGAAGGGAGTCGCCGAGCTGCAGGAAGGCGGGTTGCTGCCCACCACCATCATTCCCGGTGGGCCTCGGATGCCGGCACTCGGGATCTATCCCACGGTGGAGTCCCTGCTGATACAGGGCCTTCTCCTCATACTCCTCCTGATTGCCTTGGTATGGACTTTCCTGGTCGAACCTCGTCGCAGCAGGGCGAAGGCCTTACCGCCGGAACCGCTGCGCCCGAGTCCGACTATCCCAACACCAGTTCCCCAGGAGGCCAGCCGCGAGCTCCTACGCTCGCTCGAGCGGATGGAAGCGGACCTGGGCGAAATGCGTGCTGAAGTGGAAAGGATGAAGACCAGTCTGACCGAGGCGCCGGAGTCGCGCGTTCGCAACCAGTAAGTGGAGTTCACCACCGCTGATTTGAGCGACGTGCACTCCGAAAGCGTCCTGACTGCGGAGCCTGTATTCCGTGACTTTGGCGGGATAGACAGGTTCTGGGGACCAATCGAGACCGTGCGGGTGTTGGAGGACAACGCCCTGGTTCGGCAGGCTCTGGAGTCGAAGGGGAGAGGCCGAGTGCTGGTAGTCGATGGGGGTGGTTCGCTTCGGTCGGCTCTGGTGGGAGACCGGTTGGCGGCCCTGGCCCACGCAAACGGATGGGCTGGACTGCTGATCAACGGCTGTGTTCGGGATTCTGAAAAACTGCGGCGGGTGCCGTTGGGGATCCGGGCCCGGGCCACGATCCCGAGGCGGGGCGGAAAGTCTGGGGCGGGAGAGCGGGGGGTACCGGTAACCTTCGCCGGGGTGGCGTTTATCCCAGGTCACTTTCTTTATGCCGACGCCGACGGCGTCCTGGTTTCACCCCGAAACCTGTTACCGGGTCCCACTCCCTGAAATGCAAACGGCCCGTCGATACGACGGGCCGCCTGCGTAAGTAAGTGGTAGATCGCCCCCTGAGTTTACGGAGACGGGCCGAAGTGCCCGCTCCACCCTTCTTCGACCTACCACTTTTCGATTGAAGCCTCTCAGCTTCCTGCTCTCTTCTAAAGCAAGGCAGGTGCCAGGTCGGCCATTATTGCTAAGCCTATGCGGGAGAAGCGGATAAGAGATGAGGCCTGGGTTAGAGCTGGTGCAACTTTTCGTCAAGAGGCTGTACAGGAATTGGATTTCTCCTGTAACACGCTATCTGATAAAGACTTGGATGGATGTATAGTTTTACGACGCCGAGCGTTTTTTGCCGGTCTCCAGATAGAGCCCCGGGGCGGGGTCGAGGCGCCGGCGCCAGGCTGTGAGCAGGTACGCGCCGATGGCAACGATGATCACGCTGGTCAGCTGAGCCAGGGTAAAGCTCCCCAGAAACCGATCGTCCTTAGCCCGTACGAACTCCACCAGGAACCGCTCCACTCCAGCAAGAATCAGGTAGAGACCAAAGAGCCAGCCGATCGGGTAGCCCCCCTTTCGAAGCGACCAGAGGATCGCGAAGGCAACTAGCATGATGGCGACTTCGTATAGCTGGGTTGGGTGGACTGCGAGCACGGTCGAGGGGTCGATGCCGGCTGGAATTGGCACCCCGAAGAGCTGGTGCAGGTTCCCCGCGGTCGAGGGAGGAAGGCCCTCGGGAAAGCGCATGCCCCAGGGGAGATCGGTCGGCCGGCCGTAGTCATCGTTGACCAGGAAGCAGCCCACCCGTCCCAGGGCATAGGCCGCAGCCAGGGCCGGCGCCGCCAGCTGCATGGTCCAACGAACCGGTACCTTGAGTCTCCAACCATTCAGCAGGACGGCGGCAGCGCCACCGATAAACCCGCCGTACCATACCAGGCCACCGCGGGAGAGCAGCGCACCGGGATCTCTGGTGAGCGCCACGTACCAGAGCTTGGCTCCGATGATGCCACCGATGACCGCGGCGGCCACGATGTCGGCCGCATAGTCCTCCCGCAGATTGCTCTCTCGGAGCTGACGGGCGATGAGCCAGCCGCCCATGAGAAAGGCGACCATGAGCATCAGCCCATAGCCGGTCACCTCGAACGGGCCCAAGTGGATGATGAACGGAAAGACGGTCATGACCTCGTACCAGGAGAATGGAGGGCCAATCCAGGAAGGGGCAGGTCGTCGCGGGGCTCCAGCTCGAGGCCACTCCGCTCCCCCTGCGCCAGCCGCCAGGCTCCCGCTGCCGCGATCATGGCCGCGTTGTCGGTGTTGAGCCGGGGGGAAGCTACGCTGACCCGGGCCACTCCCGCCAGACGCTCTCGCAGCGCCGCTACCAATGCCCGGTTGCACGCCACACCGCCGCCGATCGTGGCAAGATCATAGCCGGTTGCCTCGACAGCGTGGGCGGTCTTTGCCACCAGCACCTCTATGGCCGCATCCTGAAAACCACGAGCGAGGTGGGGGACCAGAGCTGAGTCCAGGGGGGTAGGCACCGCTCGCAGCACCGCTGTCTTGAGGCCACTGAAGGAGAAGGCATAGCGGTGAGGCCCTCCCCGCTCGAGTTCCTGGAGCATGGGCCGGGGGAACTGGAACCGGTTAGCCGTGCCGGTCCGGGCTACCCGCTCGATGGCGGGACCGCCCGGATATCCCAGCCCCAGCAGGTTGGCCACTTTGTCGAAGGCTTCACCGGCTGCATCATCGAGCGTCTGTCCCAGGAGCCGGTACTCTCCCCACTCCGGCACGTCCAGCAGCATGGTGTGGCCGCCGCTGACCAGCAGGGCAATGAACGGCGGCTCCAGCTCCGGATCCTCCAGCGTAGGTGCGAACAGATGCCCCTCGAGATGATTGACGCCGATCAGCGGGCGATCCAGGCTGAAGGCCAAAGTCTTGCCGTACATCACGCCGACGAGCAGGGAACCGACCAGGCCAGGACCGGCGGTAACCGCTATTCCGTCGAGCTGCTGGAGACCGATACCGGCCTCGACCAGCGCCTGCTCGGTTACCGATTCGATGGCTTGCACGTGGGCCCGGCTGGCGAGCTCGGGAACCACCCCTCCGAAGATGCGATGAATGTCCTGGGAAAGAATCGCCAGCGAAACCAGGGCGGGTCCGGAGCCCTCCCATCGGACCACGGCGGCGGAGGTCTCGTCGCAGGAGGTCTCGATGCCGAGAATGAGCTGGGTCATGAGCGGCCGGCAGGTTCGTCGAGCAGCCGTTCGATCAACGCGCGGTTCACCGGTGAGTCCCAATCGTGCGCGCCGATCACCCGCTTCACGATGATGCCGTCACGATTCAGGAGAAAGCTTTCAGGCACACCGGTGGTCTGATAAATGTCCTGCACTCTGGTACTGCGATCCTGTAACAGGTCGAAGCTCAATCCGAGATCCTGGCCGAACGCCTGGACCCTCTCCGGAGGTCCCACATCGATGCTGATGGCGGCGATCCTGAATCCTTGCGGCGCGAGCGCCTGGTACACGCGCTCCATGGCGGGCATTTCGATCTTGCAGGGCTCGCACCAGGTGGCCCAGATGTTCACCAGCGTCACCGCGCCGCGATAGCGCTCCCGAAGAGAGACGGAATCGCCAGTCGCGAGATCAACGGCGCGGTAGTCTGGGGCCCGCGCGCCCACCGACACGCCATCGATACCGGGACCGAACTTCGCCAGCAAGGTCGCGCCGCCCGCGAGACTTGCTACGATCGCGACCACCAGCAGCCATTGCTTGGCCATAGCGCTCAGACCCTCACCGTACACCGGAGCTGCAGCTCCCGGACTGCCTGGGCCGGATCCGCGTTGCCGAACACCGCAGTCCCTGCGACGAAGGTGTCGGCGCCGGCGCCCCAGGCCTCGCCGATGGTATCCAGCGTGATCCCTCCATCCACCTCCAGCACCGCCCGGGCACGCCGCCGATCGAGCAGTGCCCGCACCCTCCGGATCTTCTCGGTAGACTGAGGAATGTAGGCCTGGCCGCCATACCCCGGATTGACCGACATGACCAGTACCAGATCGAGATCGGCTAACAACTCCTCGACGTGGCTGACCGGAGTCGAAGGGTTCAATGCCAGTCCCGCCATCATTCCCCTCTCGCGCGCCGCTGCCAGGTGCCGTTGCACGTGGACCGTGGCTTCGGGGTGAAAGGTGAAGACGGTGGCTCCCGCTTCGGCAAACTCCGCCAGGTAGTGCTCCGGCCGCTCGACCATCAGGTGAACGTCGAGCGGGACATCGGTGATCCGGCGGAGGGCCCGCAGAATCGGAGCACCGAAGGTCAGATTGGGGACGAAGTGACCGTCCATCACGTCGACGTGGAGCCATTCCGCCCCTCCGGCCAGGGCGTCCTCGACCTGCTCTCGAAGGCGACCGAGATCAGCACTCAAGATGCTGGGCGCAATCCGCGCGGTCACGGCTCGGCCTCTGCGGCGCCCCGGCTGACCACCAGCGCTATCGCTGCGCCCCTCGGCCGTCCCACACCCGATGCTGGTCTCGTGGCGATGACTACCCCTTGCTCCTGCCCGGCCGATGTCGAATCGATCGTACCTACCCGGACTCCCGCGGCTGCCAGAATCTTGCTTGCCTGAGGAACGTTCAGCCCGACCACGTCAGGGACCGCGACCAGGGCCGGTCCGGTGCTCAAAACCAACTGCACAACGCTGTTGGGTTGAAGCACGGTGCCTGGTGGCGGATCCTGCCATATCACTGTGCCGGCAGGAAAGCTGTCGTTGGGGCGCTCTCCATCCAGGCGAGGCCGGAAGCCGAGCTCAGTCAGCTTCTGGCGGGCCTTGGCCTCCGGCATCTCCAGTACCCGGGGGAGCGCGTGGTCCTTGCTGAACATGGATCCGGGCGTGAGCCAGAGCGCCGAGATGCCGTACCCCAGAATGAATGTTGCGAGGCTCAAGCCCAGATCGCGCAGGAAGGCGCGCCAGGGGCCGGACTGG
>CBFGTM010000020.1:0-56714 GCA_965652025.1 uncultured Gemmatimonadales bacterium | reverse complement strand
ATGGCGGTCCAGTTCGTCCCCTGGGCATTCACCAAATGGGTCACCGAAGGTGAATGGTCGAACATTTCATTCCGCACCTGGGCCGACAACATCAAGTTTCCCTGGCAGTGGGACAACAACAAGTTCAACAACAATCAGTTCGCCCACCCCTATCACGGCAGCCTGTACTTCAACGCCGGCCGAGCCAACGGATACGACTTCTGGGAGTCGACGCCTTGGGCCTTTGCCGGCAGTCTGATGTGGGAGCTGTTCGGCGAGGTCTGGGCGCCCTCGCCCAACGATCTGGCCAATACCACCCTCGGCGGGATCACCCTGGGTGAGATGTTGTTCCGGTTCTCCTCTCTGACTCTCAAGAACGAGGCGACCGGCTCGAACCGAGTAGTGCGTGAAATCGGGGCCGGGCTCATCAACCCGGTCCGGGGATTCAATCGGCTCGTTCGGGGGGAAACTGGACGCATTTCAGAGACGCCGCCCGACTGGCGTCCCAGCAGTATCCAGGCGTCCATGGACGTGGGATACCGGCGCTTCTCGAACTCGTCTTCACTCGATGCTCCCGGCGCGCTCGACCAGGCCTTCGTCCAGTTTTCTGTTTTCTACGGCCGACAGCTGGCGGACCTGGGAGGAGAGCCGTTCTCCGCCTTTCAGTTGTACGGCACCCTGGCGAGCCGATCATCCAACCAGAAGCCGCTCCAGGAGCTTCGGGTTCGAGGCAACCTGGCCGCCAAGCCGTTGGGGTCGGGGAATGGCAAGCTGCTCGCCGGCTTCATGACCTACGAGTACATCCAGAATCCAGTAATCGATTTTGGGGCCCAGGGTTTTCAGGGTGGCCTCATCGCCACCAACACGAAGCCGGGGAGAGGCATGCAGCTGTACGGCGAGGCCATGGCCCGGGTCAACCCAATCGCCGCCATCCGCTCGGACTACTTCGTGACGGCAGAGGGCCGGGACTACGACTACGGAGTGGGGCTGGGCGGTCGCGTGGAGGGCCGAGCCCTGTGGCCGGGGAAAGCCACCGTTCGCTTGTCTGGCGGATACGTGTTCCTTCCAGTGATCAGCGGCTTCCCTGGAAGCCACGACATCTTCAACGTGGGCGCGGAAGCCCGCGCGTATCTCCGAGGAAAATTCGGGGCTGGCCTGGCCTACACCCGGCTCTGGCGCCGGAGCAATTACACCTTCAACCCTGATGTGAACCAGGACATGTCGGAGGGCCGGGTGTTCCTCTCACTGGCCATCCCGAGATGGGTGGAACAATGAGGGCCCGCCGAGTGAGGAGCGGGCTCGCCCTGTGTGGCCTGGCCCTGGTACTGGGATGCCAGGATTCGATCGTCCGGCTGCTAGGCCCAGAGAACGATCCTCAGACCATCAACACGGCGGAGCGGTTTCAGTTTAAGGCCACCGATCTGCGCAACGTCCACGACCGCCTGGAGTGGGTCTGGCCCAACTCCGCGCCCCAGGCCGCCGTCCGGCATGACAGCTTCCTGCATCATGGTTACGGCGTACTGGTCGTCCTGGATGCGGTGGGTCAGGTCGTCGACTCCACCCTGCTGGAGCTGAACCTGGACACGGAAACCCGACCGGGAACTCCCGGTAACTGGACCCTCATCCTGGTCCTGGCGTCGGCGCGGGGCCGAGCTGACTTCACGTTGACTCCCAAGCAGCCATGAGTGCCGCGGTGTTGCTGTCCCTGGTCCTCAAGATCAGCCTGGCACTTCTGGTCTTCGCGCTGGGTCTCGCGGCCAGCGTGCAGGATGTCACCTATCTGTTTCGGCGGCCGCGGGAACTGCTGCGGGCGATACTGGCGATCTTCGTGGTGATGCCCCTGGTTGCCGTCCTTCTGGCCAAGTGGTTCGTCTTTCAGCCGGCAGTCGGGATCGGATTGATTGCCCTCGCGCTGTCACCTCTCCCTCCGGTCTTTCCCCGGAAGGCACTCAAGCAGGGCGGGCGGGTGTCCTTTACCTGCGGGCTCCTGGTCTCGGCGACGCTGCTGTCTGTGTTCGTGATTCCGCTCGGATTAGAAATCATTCAGGCGATTTTTGGTATTCCCCTGCAGATGCGCCCCGGGTCGGTGTTCGTCCTCGGCTTCTGGGGACTCCTGCTTCCGCTCGGCGTCGGCCTCCTCATCCATCGGCTCGCGCCGGGCTTAGCCGCACGTGCTGCCGGGCCGATATCCACGGTCGCCTTCGTCGTGCTGATCCTGTGCGTAATCCCGATCCTAATCAAAGTCTGGCCGGCTATGGTCAGCCTGATCGGCAATGGCACCATTCTGGTGATGGTGGTGTTCGTTCTGATCGGCCTGGTCGCCGGTCACTTTCTGGGCGGGCCCAATCAGGAGGACCGGACAGTGCTTGCCCTGTCCACCGCGATGCGTCATCCGGCCATTGCCATCGCCATCGCGGAGGCCAACTTCCCGGACCAGAAACTGGCCCCGGCTGCAATTCTTCTCTATGTACTGGTGAGCGCGATCGCGGCCGGGCCTTACCTGAGGAGCAGGCGGCTGTCCGCTCCACTCGCCTTTGGTCCAGTGGCATAGTCGGACCCTTTCCTTCTATGTTCGCCAATCAATAGCAGATTGGTGGCGGGTGTGCCGTCCCAACAGTGCAGCTGTCCTCCTTGTTCGCGAGGGTGGTGTACCTGCCGCCGCCGATGCCTTGCCCAGGGGGCGGTTTTCATGCCGCTCGCTGGCTGGGATAGTTGTGGGCCAGTGGGGCGGCATCTCTAACTCCAACCGCAGCAGGATTCCTCGTGATTCCCGGAAAGATCAGCCGAGGGCTCGACTCCTGGAATGACACCGCCACGAGGGGCGCCATCGAGGATTTTGTTGCCGGGGTGACCCACCGGGACTCACCCCACTTCGTCCGGCCGGGTGAGCGCATCGCGGTCTTCGACAACGATGGCACCCTCTGGTGCGAGAAGCCGATGCCGGTCGAGCTCGGGTTCATTATGGAACGGCTGGCGCGGATGGTAGAGCGCCGGCCGGCGTTGCGCGACCGGCAGCCCTGGAAGGCGGCATCAAGCCGAGATTACGAGTGGCTGGGTCGAGCCGTAACTCGGCATTATCAGGGCGACGACAGCGATGTGAAGTTGCTGGGTCGGGGCATCCTGCAGGCGTTTCGGGGCTGGAAGGTAGAGGACTATGAGGCGGCCGCCTACGCCTTCCTGCATCAGACGGTGCACCCGTTGTTGGGTCGGGCCCTAGCGGACTGCATTTACCAGCCCATGCTCGGCCTGATGCGCTATTTGGAGGGAAACGGCTTCAGCATCTACATCGCTTCCGGGGGTGATCGCGACTTCATGCGTCCGATCACCCCCGAGCTCTATGGCATTCCGCCGGAGCGGATCATCGGGAGCTCGCACGCGCTGGGCTATCGGGAGGACGAGTGGGGAGGCTCCGTCGTTTACCGGGCTCAGCCGGATGTGTTCGATGACGGTCCAGCCAAGCCGGTGCGGATCTGGAGCCGGATCGGCCGGCGCCCCATCGTGGCAGTGGGGAATTCCAATGCTGATATCCCGATGCTGGAATTCGCCGGTGGATCATCGCGTCCGGCCTTGCGCTTGTTGCTGGTCCATGATGACCCGGATCGCGAGTTCGAGTACACGGCCGGCGCAGAGACCTCGCTCCAGCGGGCGAGGGCGCAGGGGTGGACCATGATCAGCATGAGAGAGGACTGGACCAGCGTGTTTGGGTGGTCAGTGGCGGACCCACTGGACCCCCACTGACGGCTACGAGGCCTCGCTCAGAAGTATCACCCGCAAAGGGTGTTGCGCATAAATCGGCCGGCCGACCAGGTAGCGCACCATCGACCGAGTCCCCGGGATCAGGAAGTCGTAGTGCCGGAGCCATTCGACGCCGTCGCGCGGTAGAACGGCATGCCCTGCCGTGCTCTGCAGGAAGTGCACGGCAAAGGCAATCGCTTCCGCCCGCTGCTCGGACGCGCTCTCATGACCATATCTCTCGCGGTCATTGATCGCCCTTACCCGGAACATGATCGAGTCCACCTGACGGGGCGCCTGCTGTTCCCACCGGTGTCCCAGCTCATGAGCTAGTGCATGGCGAAGTCGAACTTCGCTTCCGATCCGGACTGGATCCAGTGCCACGGAATCGCGGGAGCGAACGTATTCGGCCAGGTTGCCCTCCCGCGCACCGCGAGCACCGACCAGCCCGGTGGTCCTCACTGGGCGGCCGAAGAGAGCATACAGCGTGTCCGCGTAAGGGCTCGTGACCAGGCGATGCACGGCCGCCCACATCGCCGCGGTGTCGGGAGCCCGTCCCGGAGTTCCGAAGAGATCTGCGTTGGTGTGGTTCTCGAAAAGCACCAGGTCGGCGAGCAGGTGAAGCAGTGGCCCGGGGTCGGCGGTTTCGAACACGCCGTCCTTGATCCGGAATACATAGGACGTTCTCAGTCCGATCCGTCCGGTATAGGCTAGGGAGGCGGCGGCTGCATTCTGGTCCGATAGGGACGCGGGACCAATGCGTCGGAAGGCGCGATAGCTGACCAGGGTGGAACCAGAGGCCGAGCGGAACTCCAGGCCGGAAGGACTCAGCAGCAGAACGCCTTTTACTGGAGGAAGCCCGCGAACTGAGAAGTACCCGGGAACCTTGGCAGTGGATGACACCGCTCGATACGCTGCCGCCCGATCCCGGCAGGCAGCGGGGATCAGGACCAGACCTACACCAAGCGCACAGCTCAGGCCGGCGCGGATGATGTCGCTCCAGAGCTCGCGACTTCTCCGTCGGTGCATTCGGACTCGATCTCAGTGTGAACCACCAATCTGAGACCAGGGGATGAGGGCGGCAACTACACCAAGGGCGAGGGCGTGGACCGGTCTCGGACTTCCTCGGAAGTGAGCCCGAATAGAGGAGGGGTAGGGACGGCCAGCATGCCCAGCAGGAGGTAGATCTGCCCTCTATGATGCACCTCGTGCTCAGCCATGGCTCGCAGCCATTTCCAGGTGGTGATCTCGCTGCCCGCCGGCGTGCGGCATTTCCTCTGAAGATCGGCATCACTGAGCGTGGCAATGATGTCCCGGCTTTCCTGGTCCAGCCGATCGAAATACGCCAGTACGGCTTCGTACCCGTCGGCCAGCTCTCGGCCGCAGCCAGGGTACCGGCTGGGACGCCCAGCCAGTGTCTCGGCGTACATGTAGCGCTCGATGGTGGCCAGATGGCGTACTAGGTCTCCCAGAGTGAATGCTCCCGCGCGATCGGTCCACTCCAGCCGGTCGGGGGGAATGCAGGCCACGACCCGCCGAGTACGACCGCGCAAACTATCCCAGTATTCCAGGAACTGACCTACGGTGCGGATTTCCATGGTAATGCATCTGGCTCAGGGTTTGAGCACCGTCCACTCCACCTCGTTGAGCAGATTGCCGACCTCTTCCGCCGAGTCGCCGCTGTAGCGGAAGCAGCCGCGTCCAGTGTCGGCGGTAACGCCCTCCAACCGCCCAACAGTTTCCCGCACCCAATCGTCCTCCGTGAATGACCGTCGGAGACAGAACCGGACTCGGTACGGCTTCTCCATGACCAGCGGGCGAAGCTGCCCGGCCTTCACCCGCCGCACGGCGCGGGCGGCAGCCTCACGCAGCAACCGGTGCACCGTCGCCGCTGGGAGCACGGCCGCCGCCGACCGGGAGAAGGCGGTCTTTACTGTCACGGTCTCGACGGGCCCAAGCATCTGGCGGGTCTCTCCCGTCAGCACATCGTCTCCGCTGGCGAGCGCCATGGGAACTCCCATCTCCCCGCCGATGAACGCGGCAATTCCAGCCTCATTGAGAACCTTGCTGTTCACTGTGAAGGAGTCGAAGGCAAAGTTGTGGGAGATGATCCCGGGGCTGCCCGCGTTGGCATGGGCACCGACAATCATCATCGCGTCCACCATCGGGTTCATCCCGGTAGACATCACGATCGGCTTGGGATACCCGCGGATCAGAATCGCCTCGGGGTCCAGCCGATCCACCAGCACGTTGCGGAAAAGGGTGCCGCCGTGTCCCTCATTCACGATGAACTGGGTGGCTCCCCCGGCGCGGGCCCCGGCGATCAGGGCGTTCACCTCGTCGGTCAGCTCCTGGCGGAACCGTTCGTGCTGGTGCGAGCCGCCCCGACTCACCGGACGCATCTCGGTCTGGTTGCGGACCGCGCCGGCCAGGCCTTCCATATCGGCGATGATATACACGCTGAACCCGCCGGGCTGCATCTCCTGCTCCAGCTTTTGCCGGGCGAGCTGGTACTCGGTGACACCGAAATACGCTGCCGGTGGGGTAGTATCTCGTGGCATCGTGTCTCCCGGAGTTCGGGCCTGGGCCCACCCGGGGAGGGGGAACAGCAGTGCGGCCCCGAGCGCGAGGCGGCTCATCGAAGCACCGTCTCCTCAATGGCGTCCAGCAACCAGCCGATCTTCCGCGCGCTGTCGGCGACGTACTGGAAGGTGCGCTCGCCAGTCTTCTTTAGCTTGAATTCAGACAGAGTGTCGACTGCCTGCACGATGCTGTCCGCGTAGGTCCGCCGAAGCTTGAAATCGACCACGTAGGGCTGCCGCAACGTGAACGGCTTAAAGTCACCCTGTCGTTCTCGTCGCACCGCCTCCGCGGCCCCGGCCTGAAGTCTCCGCCGAACTCTTGCGGGACTGTAGGTGATTGCTGCACTCCGGCCCACCGCGCGCTTGGTGACGATGGCGACGAAGCCGTTGGGGAGCATCTTCCGGGTCTCCTCGATCAGCACGTCGTCACCGCTCACCAGTGACACCGAGACCCCCAGCTCGCCCGCGATCAGCGCGTTGATCCCGACTTCATTGAGCGGCTTGCCGTTCACCGTAAAGGAGTCGAACGCAAAGTTGTGGGCCAGTACTCCGGGACTGCCGGCGTTGGCATGGGCCCCGGTGAACATCAGCGTCCCGAAGCTGCTGTCGATGCCGGTTACCATCACGAGCGGCTTGGGAAAGCCGCGCACCAGGATCGCCGAGCTGTCCAGCTCCCAGGGAAGCACGTTGGCGAACAGATTACCGCCGTGACCCTCGTTGACCACGAAGCTTCGGGCGCCGGCACTACGGGCACCGCGGATGGTTGCATTGACTTCTCGGGTGAGCAGCAGGCGAAAGCGGTCCCAATAGTCCGGGCTGGTCAGGTCCTTGTACCGCTCGCCCTCGTTGCCGGCAATGACTTCGCGGATGTCGACCGCGCTTCCCATGCCTTCCATGTCGGGGACGATGAAGACCCGGAATCCGGGCTCGCGAGGTATCTGTTTGTGCCGGAATGGTGCGGAGGCGGGCGGCGCCGTCTGGGCCTGCAGTACCGAGGTGAGGCACAGGACCGTCGACACCACGAAGGCACCAGTCAGCCGCACCTTCATCGCGACGCCAGACGTCCGGCCTCTGTTTGACCGGCACCCACTTGGAGCGCCCGTTCCGCCGCTGCCACCGCGCGATCCACATCGGCAGACGTGGTGCGCCAGCTGGAGACCGAGACCCGCATGCAACGCCGGCCCCGCCAGGTGGTTCCAGTGAAGAAGGCCTCGCCGCTCGCGTTGACGCTGGCCATGACCTCATCGGTCCGTCGGTCGTGGTCCTCGTCAGTGGCATCTTCTCGGCCGTCGTAGAACCGCACCAGCCCCTGGTTGATCTGAGGGATGCAGATGGCGCGTGCGTTGGGCAGTGCGCCGATCCGAGTGACGATGGCGTGGGCATGGCGGCAGCAGCGCAGGATGAGATCCGCCAGTCCGATGCGTCCCAGCTCTCTTAACGCTGCAAAGGTGGCGAAGCCTCGCGCCCGCCGAGAATGGTCCGGGGTCCAATCGAGCTGGTCCCGTGCGTCCTTTGCGTGGATCAAGTAGCTCGCGTGATGCTCCATCGCGGCCCGGTGATGCTCCGGATGCGCTACAAAGGCGTAGCCGCAGTCATAGGGAACGTTGAGCCACTTGTGGCCGTCGGTGGCCCAGGAGTCGGCCAGCTCGGCGCCCTCCAGGAGGTGGCGCAGCTCCGGCACGGCGTTGCACCAGAGTCCCATGGCCCCGTCGATGTGCACCCACGCGCCTGCCTGGTGCGCCAGCGCGATCAGGTCGGGAAAGGGATCGAAGGCGCCGCAGTTCACATCGCCGGCCTGGAGCACCACGATGGTCGGCCGTCCGGCCTCCCTTGCCAACTCGGCCTCCAGATCCTCCGCCGCGAGTCGGCCCTCCGAATCGCTGGGCAGGATCACCATGTTTGCCGTTCCAACCCCGAGCAGCTTTGCCGCGCGAGTGGTGGTTCCGTGAACTTCGGTGGAGGTGAGGATCCGAATCCGCGGGGCCCCAGCCAGTCCATCCCGGTTTACGTCCCAGCCGGAGCGGGCAAGCAGCGCGTGCCGCGCCGCAGCCAGGCAAGTGACGTGGGCCATCTGGCAGCCCGTCACCAGCGCGTAGGAGGCTGTCGCGGGCAGTCCGAGTAGGTCCTTGAGCCAGGTCCCGCAGACCTCCTCGACCACTGCGGCGGCAGGCCCGCAGGCGTGGAGCCCCGCGTTCTGATCCCAGGTGCCAGTCAGCCAGTCAGCGGCGAGGGCCGAGGGTAGCCCCGCCCCAATGACCCAGCCATAGAAGCGGGCGCCCGCGCTTCCCAGAAGACCTCCGGAGGTGTCGCGGGCAAGCTCGTCAATCACCGTGACCGGATCGGTGCCGCGGTCGGGCAGGGGACGGGAGAAACGGCGACGCAGCTCGGCGAGTGAAGTCGTGGTGCCCACCGGCGCCGTGTCCAGCGAATCGAGAAACTGAATGGCCAGGGCCGCGGCTCGCTGCAGAGTTGCCTGCTCTCGCGAATCGAAGCTCATGATCTCTCCATGACGAACGCCGCGGCGTCCGGCAGTTCGAAGGCCGGAACTCGACGGCCGTCCACGTCGGTGAACCCATACTCCGTCGCCAGGTCGCCGACCCGAAAGACCCGCCCGGATTTCTCTATGATGTCGGAATCGCTTGCGAGTGCCGCAACTGCCCGGCCGGCATAGCGCGGTGACTCCGTACCGGCGAGAGCCGGCACCTCCATCCAATGCTCCTCGTCGGTGTGATGCCCCGCGAGCACGAACTCGGTCCGCATCCAGCCCGGAGAAACCGCGACTGCGGCGACTCCGTGGGGCCGGAGATCCTGCGCCATTCCAAAGGAGAGTCGAGTCATCGCTGCCTTGGCCAGATCGTAATAGAAGTGGCCGGTATAGCGGTGGCGGTCCCAGAACGTAACTGTGACGATCAGCCCACTCCGCCGCCCAATCATCAGGGGAGCAGCGTACTTGCCGGCAAGGATATGGTTCCGCACTCCGGCGTGAAACATCCCGTCCCAGAACGTAGTAGGCAGCTCCCAGAAAGGCCGCACAATGTGGACAGGGTCCTGATGCCCGCCCCAGGCGTTGTTGACCAGAAGGTCGAGTCGGCCATCGTTGTCCTCGCTCACCCGCTGGAACAGCGCAGCCACATCGGACTCATCGGTGTGGTCGCACCGCACCGGGATTCCTTTCCCTCCCAGTCGGGATACCTCTTCCGCTGTCTTCTCGATATTGCCCGGAGGGTCCTCCAGATCCAGCAGCTTGAGAAATCGCTGGTAGCCGCCTCCCGGCGAGTTCCGAGTGCTACGGCCGGTGACGTACACCGTGGCGCCGGCGGCCCCGAGTTCGAGGGCAATGCCTCGGCCGGCGCCCCGGCTGGCACCGGTCACCACGGCGATGATGTCCTTCAGGCGTTGCTGCGTCATAGCGGATCCATGAACGTGCTCGATTCCGGGCCCTATCATGCTGACACTCGCGCCACCGCGAGTAGATGCGCGCTGCTTCCCACCACTGCCGGCTCCGTCTCCAGCAGCTGAGCCACGCGGAGGAGTGCCGCGCGCTGGCGGGGGTTCGCCATCCGGTCGCTGACATCGGGAAGAATCCAGCCAGGGCCTTCTATCCCGTAGACGCCGGTCAACACCAGGCCCGCAGCCTGAACCTCGCTGGCCAGCTCCTCGGGCCGGTGAAAATAGGCGGTGGTGAAGTATTCCAGCCGGCCCGTTGGATTGCGGTGCTGCCCGTCCCGAAGGTCCTGCTCCACGATCGGGGCGAACTCCGGGTCATCCAGGATATCATGCGCCAGACCGTCCAGCGTCGAAGCGAAGCGTGAAATGCCGGCGGCAAGAAGCCAGCCGCCCGGCTTGAGCACTCGAGCGGCCTCCCGCAGCGCGCGCGACCGGTCCCCGGCCTCGGTCAAGTGGTACAGCGGTCCCAGCAGCAGCACCAGGTCTGCCGTGTCATCCGGCAGCGTCAACCGGCGCGCGTCTCCCACCCGGCAGGAGGCCAGCGGCTGGGCAGCGAGAGAGCTGCGACGTTGAGCCTCCGCCACCAGTCTGGGGGACGCATCCAGCAGGTGCACGGTATAACCCGCCTCCGCCAGCCAGAGAGCATAGGCGCCGGCAGCCCCGCCGATATCCACTACTGTTGCCGGAGGTGGTGGCGCAAACCGCTGAATCAGCTCCCGGGTGCGGGCTTCCTCCAGTTGGAAAAAGCCCTGCTGGAGTCGAGTCTCTTCGGGCGCTCGATCATAGTACTCGGAAACGAGTCGATCGAAGTCCTTCGGCAGCTCTTCACCCATCATTCCACGAACGTCGCGCAGCCGGTTTCGTCGACGATCACCGCCAGCCCTCCCGAGAATCCGAAGGCGATCCGCCGGGGTACACTCCCGCAGCTGTTGATGGTTCGCTCGATCGTCCGAGTGGCGGCGTCGATCACCTGAATCAATCCCGGCCCCTGGGTGGTAATGACACCGACGTACACCTTCGCGCCGTCAGGGGACAGAGCCAACCCGAAGGGTCCTCCGATGCTCTCGGTTGCGCCCGAGGAGATCGATGTTTCGAGCGTATCGCCGACCAGATTGTAGATGTTGATCTGGCCCTTGCCGGACTCGTCCGCTACGTAGAGCTCCGTCCCGTCTACGGAGACCGCGAGGCCCTGGGGCTCGCCTCCAACGATGAGCAGGCGAGCCACCGACCTGGAATGCAGATCGATTTCGGAGATCGTACCGGTCGTGAACGAGCTGGCGTAGAGCAGAGTCCCCCCGGCATTGAGCGCCAGGTGATTGACCCGACTTTGCGGCACTCCCAGATCGATGGATCCGGTCACCTGGGAGGAGGCGACGTCGAACTCGAGGACCCGGCCATCGTTGGTGCCGAGATACGCCGTTTGGCTGTCCGGCGCGGTCACCGCCGAGAATGAGGGTACGTCGAGGGGGACCTGAACCAGAACTCGATCGGAGGACAGCTCGACCACGCTGGCGTCGTTGGTGTCCGGCCCGGTGGGTGTCACCAGTGCGCGGTCGCTGCCGAGCAGCGCGACCGACGTGGGAATCCCACCCAGGTCTCGGGTTACGAAGTCGCTCACCGGGTACAGGCTCGAGGCCAGGCGACCGCTGTTAGTCTGCGAGATGAAGATCCGGCCCTGGCCATCGATCGCGGCGCCGAACGGTGCGTCGCCCTGGCCGTCGCCCGGCAGCCGGAGTGAGCTGGTGGTCGTGCCGGTTGGGTGGCCCGCTTGGAGACCGGTATAGGGAATGATGGCGACCAGCTCGCCGCTGGTGGCTCGGATCTCCGCCGGGCCGGCGGCAACATAGTTCGCCAGTCCATCCGGGCTGACCGATGCTCGGCCGGGATCACTGGAGCTAAAGTCGACCATCGCGCCGCCGACCGGCGCACCCGAGGGATCGAGGATGCTGACCGAGAGTTGTCGAGACATCCCGACTCCCAGGACCAATCTGGTAGGATTGACCACGAGAGTGCCGACCGGTGGGGGCGGGGAGGTCGGATCGTCGGAGCCGCAGGCCATCGCCGTTACACCGAAAAGCACCACCCTCCGCAGGCCGAGACTAGATGGCCGCGCCATACTACACACCTCTCGTTGCCTTCCTTAGCTGAGTATACGAAACTACGTCTCTTCCCTCCAGGCGATAATGTCGGCTGCACTCGCATCGAACGAGCTTCCTCCAAGAGTCCTGATCGTCATGGCGGACCAGTGGCCCCGGGCCCAGCTGCGGGCGGTGTTGCGGGAGGCCGGGTATGACGCGCTCGGTGCTTCCGATCTGGACGAAGCCCTCACTTATCCAGCGGTGGAACACAGCCGGGGACCGGTGCGGCTGGTTGTGCTCGATCAGGCTGTTGTGCAGGACGGAGGCGAAGCAGCAGTGTTCGGGCTGCTCCGGCAACACGGTGAGCCGGCGACGCTGCTCCTGGGCAGTGTCTTGGCTCGACCTCCAAATGGTCCCTGGTCGCAGGTGCTTCAGCGGCCGGCCAGTATCGCCGACATTATGCAAGCGGTCCGAGCTCTGCTGGAGTTGCCGGCAACCACCCACCCCCTCGACTGAGCTTCGAGATCCGTCAATCGCATCTACTTCTCGCTGATGCGCCGCTCTTCGCGCGCCTGGCTGTGGAGACGCTCAGCGAAGTCGAGCCGTTCCTGGGTTTCTATCAGCTCCTGTTCAATCTCGTGGAGACTGCGTTCCACGACTTCGAGCCGCGCGGTGACGTCGGCCGATCCCGGCTGGGAGGCACGCAGCTTAGCCAGCTTCACCACCGCGACGGCGATGATCGCGGCGATCGGGATGAGGGGGGCAAGAAAGCCGGCGTCCATGGAGCCTCCAGGTTCAGGCGACTATTGCAGCCGTGCCACCACGCGGAGCAACAGTAACACCAGCATTCCCACCGCCAGAACGAGTGCGATGGTGGCAAAGCCCAGGATGATTCTTACTCGGCGCAGGGCTGCTTGCTGGAGACGAATGGATTCCTCCTGATTCCGCAGCGCCTCACCATAGCGCTCCACATTGTAGCGCTGAAGATCGCGAATCTCTTCCAGAAGTTGGATGATCCGGTCGTCGGTCATGCGGCGGACCCCTGGGCATCGACCTCGGTGATGAGCCGGTTCATCAGGCGCCGTAACACAGGCTTGTGCAGGCCGATGAGAACCCAGGGCCAGAGGAATCCCCAGAACAAGGCCATTGCCCAGACGAGGATCAAGTTCTGGTTCACGGAGAGCCCGGGTATCATCCGCCAGCGAGATCCTGCGATGTACCCGCGAATATCGACGGTAAGGAGCAGGACGAGTGCGATCAGGCCGAGCACACCACAGAGCCCGAGCGCGAAGGAGGCCCAGCGCCAATACTGCACCTGGTAACTCACAGTGCCCCGTTGCGGGAGCTCGAGATCAACTTCGTTCAATCCAACATTCATCGCCGTCCGCCAGTCGGCGGCACGAAGGTGAAGCCGGTCCGGACCGGTCTGAGAGACGACGTAGTTCGAAGTGGTATGGGGCTTTCCTGCCAGCAGCCCGGTAGCGAGGCGCCGGCGAAGCGCCTGGATAAACTCAGCCGGGGTGGAGCGAATCTGGACGGCGCCTCGGATCTGCGGGCTGAGAGTCATGAACCCTCCAATTTTCTCCTTTACTGTCTAGTCTGCGACCCGCATCAGCTCGCTCAGGGTCACTACTCGATAGCCCCTTTTCCGAAGTTCCGGCAGCACCGTCGAGAGCACCCGCACCGTGCGCTTTCCCCTCTTCCCCCCGTCGTGGAGGATGATGATCGCGCCGGGCTCGATGTGCCGCAGAATGTACTGGCTGGCCCAGGTCGTGGACGGAATCGCGGCATCGAGCGGATAGACCGATCCCAGCGCGCAGCGATACTGATGCTGGCGCAGCACCCGGATCATTTGCTCGGTGTACCAGCCTGACCCTGGGCGAGCCCACACCGGATGCCCCCAGGGCGAGAGGGCGCGATGCGCAGCCAGGAGATCGGCTTCGAACTCCTGCCGACTGAGCCGAACGCTGGCGCGGTCCCGGGTGAAGTGGTTGCCCAGCTGATGTCCTTCCCGAACCAGTCTCTGCATGGTGGAGAATTCCCCGGGCACGCGACTGGTGACGAGGAAGAAGGTCGCCGTCGCCCCGTAGCGGCGCAGCTGATCCAGGATGGCCGGCGTCGAGATCGGATCGGGCCCGTCGTCGATGGTGAGTGCGACGAGCTTCTGGTTGGTGGCCACCTGATAAAGACAGCCCGGATAGCGCCGGGCCAGCCGGGGGACCAGCCAGGTGGGAGCGGTCCAGACGACCACACCGGCGACAACCACTAGTGTGACGGCCACTGCAGACGTGATCCTGACCGCCCGGCGGATCCTCAATCTTCTTGCGCCAGGAGCAGCGGTTCCACCGGATCTGGCTCGTTGGGCGGCATGAGACACCTCGTCTTTCTACAAACATGGGCCCGGTTGCGCGAATGTCGAGAGCTACCGAGCTTCCAGCTACACCGATGACACTGCCGCTCGCGCTTCGCTACCCGCTGGGAGTCGCCCTGCTAGCGGCCGTCTACTACGCCGCAGCACGGCTGGGACTTCAGTACGCCAGCATCGGGCAGAGCGTCTCCCTCATCTGGCCGCCCACCGGTATCGCCATCGCCAGCCTCACGCTGCTGGGCTACCGCTACTGGCCCGGCGTTGCCCTGGGCGCGTTCCTGGCCAATGCGGCGACGCCCATCCCGCTGCTGGCTGCCGCCGGCATTGCGCTGGGCAACACGCTCGAGGCCCTGGTCGCCGCACTAGTGCTGCGGCGGATCACTGGACCCAGGCCTCGGCTGGACGACCTGCATCATGTGCGTCAATTCCTGGTCGCGGCTGCGGTAGGCGCCGCCTGCAGCGCCCTGATCGGGTCGAGCACGCTCTGGCTGGCCGGTGCGCTACCTGGCGAACTGCCGCCGGCTGTGGCGGTGTGGTGGACCGGCGATCTGCTCGGGGCGCTGGTAGTAGCGCCGTTGATCCTGGCGTGGGGCACCCGCCCGCAGGTTGCCGAAGGCACGCACCGACTGCTCGAGGTGGCCCTCCTCTGTCTGGGCAGCCTTGCCGCTGCCGAGCTGGTGCTGGGGCAACTGGTGGATCCCGCGGTGCTGGGCCGGGTGGACTACCACTACCTGCTCTTTCCCTTCGTGATCTGGGCTGCGCTCCGCTTCGGCAGCCGCGGGGCCGCACTCACGACTCTCGGCGTCGCCAGCGTCGCGGTGCTCCACACAGTGCAGGGCGGCGGCCCCTTCATCAGTGTGACCAACACCCGGACGCTGTTCGCCGTGGCTCTCTATCTCGCCGCGGTCGCGGTGACTGGCTTGGTGCTGGCCGCTGCGGTGCAGTGGGAGCGGCGTCAGGCTACCCATGCTCTCGCCAGGAGCGAGGACCGTCTCCACCGCGCGCTCGACGCCGCGCGGATGGGGACCTGGATCTGGTCGGTCGAGACCGACACCATCACCTGGGACGAGAACCTGCGCCAACTCTACGGTCTTGCACCGGGAGACCCGATGACCAACTACGAGCAGTTCATCGCTCGAGTGCATTCCGACGATCGGAACTTCGTAGCCGAAGTAATCCAGCGGGTGCTGCGCGACGGCGGAGAGCTGGACTACGAGTTTCGGATCGTTCTGCCGGATGGACGGGTGCGCTGGATCGCCGACCATGGCGAGGTGCAGCGCAGCCCAGAGGGATGGCCGGTCTACCTTGCTGGAGTGTGCACCGACGTGACCGAGCGGCGCACGACTGAGGAGCGGCTACGGCAGGCACATCGAATGGAATCGGTGGGCCGGCTCGCCGGCGGCGTTGCCCACGAGGCCAACAATCAGATGAGTGTAGTGCTCGGCGCCGCCGAGTTCATCCTGCGGCGTCCCGACGTCCCGGAAGCAGTGCGGGTCGACGTGGAGTTCATGCAGAATGCGGCGGAACGCACCGCCGCGATCACCAGCCAGCTGCTCGCCTTCAGCCGGCGGCAGATCCTGAAGCCGGCGACCCTCGATCTGAACACCGTGATCTCCGGCTGGGAGTCGGTGCTGCGCCGGTTAATGGGTCCGGACTGCGGAGTGATACTGCGTCTGCCTCCGGACATCGGTCTGGTGCGGGCCGATCCGGGCCAGCTGGAGCAGGTGCTGCTGAACCTGGCCCTGAACGCCCGGGACGCCATGCCGCGAGGCGGCACCATCACCCTGGAAACCTTTCGGGTCGACCTCACCGCCGACTATCTCCGGCTCAAGTCGGGGACGGCAGTCCAGCCGGGCCGCTATGCGGTACTCGCGGTGAGTGACACCGGCCACGGTATGGACAAGGAAACCCTGGGCCACGTCTTCGAGCCCTTCTTCACCACCAAAGGAGTGGGCCAGGGAACCGGGCTGGGCCTCTCGACGGTGTATGGGATCGTGAAGCAGTCGGGCGGTTACATCTGGGTCTACAGCGAACCGGGGCAGGGCACCACGTTCAAGATCTATCTCCCGGTTAGAGGCGGCGCGGTGGAGAGCCCGCCTACAGAGCCCGCGAAGCTCCCGACGCAAGGGAACGAATGTGTGCTGGTGGTGGAGGATGACCGGATGGTGCGCCTCATGATGAAGCGCTCGCTGGAGGATGCCGGCTACCGGGTGCTCGATGCCGCCACCGCGGAGCAGGCACTGCACATCATCCAGGACAAACCCGAGATCAGCTTGGTGCTGACCGACATGGTGATACCGGGCGGGAGCGGCCAGGAGCTGAGCGACCGTATCACCGAACTGCGGCCGGGAACTGCGGTGCTCTTTACCTCGGGCTACACCGACGGCGAGGTCGAGCGGCGGGGTCTGCTCCGTTCCGAGGCTGTATTCCTGCAGAAGCCGTTTACCCCCGAGGCGCTGGTGCGGACGGTAGGACTGGAGCTGGCCGCTAAAGGAGGGAAGCGGGAAGCGGGGAGGTGAAGGTGGGGGCCGTTACTCATCCAGTTCGGGAGCCCGCCGGTGAAGCTTCTTAGCCGCCTGCCGCCGCTTCGCCTCCAGTCTAGCCGCCTTGGCAGATCGGCTGGGCTGGGTGGGTTTGCGCTTCTTCTGCACCGCGACGGCCGCAACCAGGACCCTGCGGAGCCGCTCCGTCACCTCTTCCTTATTACGCAGCTGGCTGCGGGACCCGCTCGATACCAGCCGCAGGCGGCCTGAGGAGTCCAGCCTGCGGCCGAGACGCCGCAGCAGGAGGTCTCGCTGCTCCGGTGCGAGGCTCGGCGAGGCGGCGACGTCCCACCAGAGCTCCACCCGCGTCGAGCTGGTGTTCACGTGCTGACCCCCCGGACCGCCCGAGCGCGAAGCACGGTACTCCAACTCGGAGAGTGGAATGCGGAGCTCGGGAGTAACGTCGAGGGTGTTAATCGGCCTTCTCTGCGGTGTCCGGCCTGTCCGCCTTCTTCACTCTCTCCGCAGTCCACGACCGCGACTCGTCCCCGCTGGCCACTTTCCCGGTAGCCTGCTCGCCCGCCACTCGGCCGGCGAAGCGCAATGAGTCGCTGACCACGAAGCGGACGCTGTCGCCCTTGAGCACAAACTCCGATAACTCGGCCTTGTCCTCTCCGGCCGATGCAGTACCGGTGACATGCTGATAGCGCTGCTCCAGACCGAGGGTGTAGTTGCCTCCACTTTTGACCTTGACCCGCCAGGTTCCCCCAACATCAGCCGGCATGACCCAGTAGTACGCAAAGTTGAAGAACTGGGACGCCGGGTTGCCGTTCAGAATGCTGTCCGGCTTCCAGTCGCCCATGTCGAACGAGTTAGAAACCACCCGCGAGCCCGGCCGCAGCTCGCGAAAGAGCTTGGGGCGCAGCCGCTCGTTCAGCGCCGGCAGGAGATAAAGCGTCACGACAGTGGCGCTGCGCAGGTCCATCTGGAACAGATCGCCTTCATGGAAGGTGATCCGCCGGGCCACGCCGGCTGTGTCCGCGTTACGGCGGCTCTCCGCGATGCGAACTGGGTCGATGTCGACGCACACGCCCCGCTTAGCCCGGAATTCCTTGACCGCTGCGATGACGATTCGTCCGTCCCCACAACCCAGATCATAGACCACATCGTTGTTTCCCACCTTGGCCACTTTGAGCATCGAGCGAACCATGGTGGACTCGGTGGGGACGAAGTGAACGTCCGGTGCCCGCCGGGCCGCGGCTTTTTCCTGGCTCGCCATAGCGGCCGGAAGCAGCGTCGCTATCAGACATCCGAGGTACACTCGGCGGTGGATCATGGGGTGCCTCGTGAGCGCAGTGGTTGGATGGAGCTGCCCGGAGCAGGTCGCGACCGGGCCAGAAGAATGATAGGGATCCCCGCAAGCATGACCCCGAGTCCGAGCAGCGCGCCGCGTCCCGCGTACGCCACGCTCGCGTGCAGCATGTAGAGGGCGACGGCGCAGAAGAGCAGGGGGGTGAGCGGATAGAGCGGGACCCGGAAGGGGCGGGGCACGCTGGGCTCTCGGCGCCGAAGAATCAGCAGTGATAGCCCGGTCGCCAGCAGAATGATCCAGAACACCGGTGCCGTGTACGCCACCATGGCTTCGAATCCATGGCGAGTGACCGCGCCGAAGCCAACCAGCCCGAGCGCGATGGCTCCTTGAAGCAGGAACGCCGCTTTGGGCGTGGACTGCTGCTCCTGCCAGCCGCCGAGGAAACCAAACACCGGCACGTCCCGCCCCATCGCGTAGTTGCTCCTGGCACCGGTGATCATAGTGGCGTTGGCGGATGACAGAGCGGCGACCATGACCCCGAGACTCACCAGCACGGCCCCCCACTCCCCGACGCCCTTGCGCATCACGTCTGCGGCCACCGCGGTGGACTTGGCCACGCCGCCGAGGCCGAGCGCCAGCAGGTACGCCACGTTGGTGAGCAGGTACAGCAGGGTTATGATAGCCAGCCCCCAGCTCAGTGTCCGCACCACGCCTCGCCGCCGATCTCGGAACTCTGCCGAGAGGTAGGCTGCCTCGCTCCAGCCGCCAAAGGTGAGGAGCACGAAGATGAAAGCGAGCGAGACACCGGAGCGGGGAATGTGCGAGGACGAAGCCGGCGGATTCCCTGGGGAGACGGCCACGATGATCCCGGCTGTGATGACGGCCAGCAGGGCCAGCACCTCCATCGTGGTGAGGGCGTACTGCATCCGGCAGCCTTGCCGGAGACCGGCCACGTTGAGACCGGTGAGCAGCACCACGACCACCGCGGCCACCGCGGGCGAGACCCAGGGAGGCGCATCATCTGCCCAGCCGATGCTGCCCGCGTAGTCGCCTACCACGAACGCCAGGATGGCGATGGATCCGGTCTGGATGACAGTCAGCCGCGACCAGGCACAGAGAAATCCGGCTTGGCGCCCGAATGCACGCCGTAGGAAGTGGTACTCTCCTCCGGCATTCGGGTAGGCCGCGCCCAGTTCCGCGTAGCAGAGAGCACCGATCAGCGAGACTACTCCCCCGGCGACCCAGAGCAAGAGAAAGGATTCGTTGCTGGTGCTGCCGGCGGCGACCAGCTGGGGTGCACGAAAGATGCCGGCCCCCAGCACCAATCCGACAATGAGGACGATCCCGTCGAGCGTGCTGAGCACCGGGCGGGGCACGCTGGTTGGGCTGGTTCGCTCTGCCGGGGAAATCACCATTCCGTCTCTCCGCCTACGTTCCGCTGATCCCAGAACTTCCTTGCCCTGAGCCGGGGGCACAAGCCGTTCCGGCCCATGAGGGCCGGCCTCGAATACATTACGTTTCCCTACATGCCAAGCCTGGAAGCCCTGCGGCTTCACCTGGAAACGCTCGGCCGCGTCGTCCTCGGCTACTCCGGAGGAGTGGATTCCGCGCTGCTTGCGGTCGTCTGCTCGGAGACCCTGGGCGCCGATCGGTTTCTCGCGGTAACCGGCCGTAGTGCTTCCTATCCCGAGTCTCAGCAGGATACCGCCAGCATGATCGCGCAGCGCTTCGGTGTCGCCCTGCTCGCGATCGATACCCACGAGCTGGACGATCCCCGCTACCTCCGCAATACCACCGACCGATGCTATTTCTGCAAGAACGAGCTGTGGACCCGGCTCGACCAGATCGCACGGGAGCGAGGCTTCGACACCATCATCGACGGCACCAACGCCGATGACCTGGGTGAGCACCGGCCCGGCCTGCGGGCCTCCCGGGAGCAGGCGGTACGCTCGCCGCTCGCCGAGCTCGGCTGGAGCAAGGGGGACGTGCGGGTGGCAGCGCGCCAGCTGGGCATCCCGACCTGGAGTGCACCGGCATCGCCCTGCCTCTCGAGTCGGGTGGCCTACGGCCTTGCGATCACGCCCGAGCGGCTGCATCAGGTGGAGCAGGGAGAGTCGCTGCTTCGAGCCCTCGGTGTCAGCGGAGACCTTCGGGTGCGCCATCATGGCGACAAAGCAAGACTCGAGGTGATGCCGGACCAGATGCCACTGGTGCGGGCCCACTGGCACACCATCGACGAGGCCTTCAGCCAGTTCGGCTTCGGGGAAGTGGAGCTGGATCCGGCCGGATATCGGAGAGGTGGACTGCTGGCTCTCGCGCCGGTCCCACGCTGATGCGGCTCTTTGCCGGGGTGCCGATTCCCGAGCCGGCGCGAGCCCGGATCCTCGAGCTGCTGAGCGACCTGCGGAGGGAAGAGTGGCCGGTGCGCTGGGTCCATGATGAGGGACTGCACCTCACCCTCAAGTTCTTCGGCGAGGTAGCCCCGGAACGTCTCGAGGTGATCAGCGAGGCGCTGCGGTTTGCGGCCGACGGAGCCGGCGCCCTCAGCCTGACCCTCGATGGCCTGGGCGCCTTCCCCAGTCGGAGCCGGCCGCGCATTCTGTGGGCCGGGATGGATGCGCCGCCGTCCCTGGAGCTGCTGCAGGACCGGATCGAGCGGGGCTGCGAGGCAATCGGCTTTCCGCCCGAGGGCGCGCCGTTCCAGCCGCACATCACCCTGGGCCGGGTTCGCGAGGGACAGCGGCTGCCCAGTCGAGGCCTTGATGCTCACGAGGAGCGCCTGAAGCCGGTGCCGTTCGTCGCCCGAGAGCTGGTGCTCTACGAGAGCGTGCTCACGACTGGCGGGCCCCGGTACGAGTCCCGGCTCACGCTTACCCTGGGGGAGTGATGGGATGTCTCACCGCGCCGGTCAAGTTCGTCGGCTTCCTGGGACTGCTGCTCCTGCTCGGGCTCGGCTGGCTCTATCGCGACCGGTTGGGGAGCGAGGCACGCAAGGTGATTGGTTCCCTCGGTGGCAGCGACATCAGCAGCTCGGCGGGGCGCCCCGGCACCCGATCCTTGATGTCGGCCCGCGCCAAGGTCGATTCCCTGAACGGCTGGAGAGCGGACTCGGTGGTTCTCAGCGCGGCTGAAGTCGCTTCGATGATCGGCTCGGGGCTGGACCCGAGTCTCCGAAACCAGCTCGACTCACTGCAGGTGGAGCTGCAGGACGGCTCCATCGCGGTGCGGGCCCGGCTCGCCACCGCGCGCCTGCCCAAGGAACTGGTCGGTCCGCTGGCAATGGCGCTGAAGCCGACCGAGCCGATTGAGGCGGCCGGACCGATCCAGGTCGTGGGACCCCGTCAGGCCGAGTGGGCCCTCCGGTCATTCAGCATTCGCAACTTCCCGCTGCCCCGCGATGCAGTCCCCAAGCTGGTGGCAAAGGCGCTCGGCGACCCCAACCGACGTACGGTACCGGTGCGCATACCTGCCGGGATTCGCGAGATCCGGGTGCGGCCGTCCGGTGCTGTTCTTTACGGAGCGCCGCGCGCATGAGTCATCGCATCCTGATCGTGGACGACGAAGCCGGTATCCGCCAGGCATTGAAACAGGTGCTGGAGTACGAGAACCTGGTCGTTCGGGTTGCGGCCACCGGGGGTGAGGCGCTCACGCTCTATCCTGAGTTCCGTCCCCACCTGGTCTTTCTGGACGTAAAAATGGCCGGCTTCGATGGGCTGGAGACCCTCTCCCGCATCCGCGACCTAGATCCCAAGGCCCAGGTAGTGATGATCTCAGGCCACGGCACCATCGCCACAGCAGTTGAGGCAACGCAGCGTGGCGCGTTCGACTTCCTGGAGAAGCCGCTCGACACCGACCGGCTGCTGGTTACGGTGCGGAATGCGCTGGCCCACGCCGAGCTCCGGGACGAGAACCTCCGGCTGCGGGAGGCCACCGAGAGCCGGTTCACCATGGTAGGCGACAGCCCGGCGCTCAAGACCGTCCGGGACCTGATCGCCAAGGTCGGCCCCACCGCGGCACGGGTACTGATCACCGGCGAGAACGGAACCGGGAAGGAGCTGGTGGCCCGCGCGTTGCACGAGGCGTCCCCCAGGAGGGACCGCCCCTTCATCGAGGTGAACTGCGCCGCCATCCCGTCGGAGCTGATCGAAAGCGAGCTGTTCGGCCACATGAAGGGCTCCTTCACCGGCGCATTTGCCGATCGGGCAGGGAAGTTCGAGCAGGCTGACGGCGGCAGCCTATTCTTGGACGAGGTGGGCGACATGTCACTCTCAGCCCAGGCCAAGTTGCTCCGGGTCTTGCAGGAAGGCGTTGTCACCCGGATCGGTGGCTCCAAGTCCATCCAGGTGGATGTGCGGGTGCTGGCTGCCACCAACAAGGATCTCGACGACGAGATTGCCGAGGGGCGCTTCCGGGAGGATCTGCTGTACCGGCTCAACGTGGTTCCAATTGACGTTCCGCCGCTTCGGGAGAGGAAGCAGGACATTCCGGCCTTGGTGGCTTACTTCGCGGAGCAGCTGGCGGCCAGCGCGGGGGTTCCGGGACGGAAGTTTTCGGACGATGCGGTCCGCCGGCTGCAGGCCCGATCCTGGCCCGGCAATATTCGGGAGCTGCGCAACGCGGTGGAGCGGGCGCTGATTCTCGCCGGCGGCAAGACGGTGACCGGGGCGGATATCGATCATCTCCTCCCCGGCAACGCGGGCGCCGGTGCTGACGGAGCAGCGCCGCACACCTTCGAGACATTCAAGCAGGAAGCGGAGAAGAAATTCCTGGAGCAACAACTCAAGGAGCATGACTGGAACGTGTCGGAGACGGCCCGGGCGCTGAAGATGCCACGGTCGAACCTGTATAAGAAGATCGAGCGCTACGGTCTTACTCGGGGGTCGCATGACTGAGCAGCCACGGGACTGGGACAAGGAGCTGGCGGACATTGACCGGGCCATTGCCAAGCAGCAGCCCGCTGGCGGCCCGGTACCGGCTAGTCGCCAGGCCGGGTCGCGTCGCCGCTTCGCCGCCCTAGCCTGGTTCTGGACCCTGCTCTCCGTGCTGCTTGCAGTGGCTCTCGTAGTCTGGCCATTCGACAATACTTGCGGTATTCGGCTCATCTTCTTTCTGGGGGCCTGTCTGCTGACTCTGATGGCCGGGGTTCTGGGCGCCTTCACCAGCTGGGCTCACCGCCAGGGGCTCGGGCTGTTGCTCTCGCTGCTGGTTTTCCTGTTCGCGGGAATCATGGCTACCCGGGAGATTCTGCCTCGGGCCGGCTACGCGAAAGAAGCCCGCCAGTGGACCTGCCCGCCGCCGCCGCCGCCAGCACCCACTACCCCAGCACCGCAGCCTTCACAATAGGAATCCATGACTAAGACCTACGATGTGCGTGAGCCCCGGGTAGCCCGGACGCCCGAGACCAAGACCTTCCAGAACTTCGTGGGCGGTGAGTGGATGCCGCCGTCCAACGGGGCCTATTTCGAGAATCGGAACCCGGCCAGGCAGGACGACCTGATCGGCCGCTTCCCCGATTCTGATGCCCGCGACGTGGAGGCCGCGGTGCAGTCGGCCAAGCGAGGCTTCGAGATCTGGTCTCGCACCCCGGCGCCGGCGCGGGGTGACGTGCTCCGCCGGGTGGGCGATCTCCTGGTGGAGCGTAAGGACGCGATCGCGAGCGCGATGACCCGGGAAATGGGCAAGGTGCTGGCGGAAACCCGGGGCGACGTGCAGGAGGGCATCGACACCGCGTACTACGCAGCGACCGAGGGGCGCCGCTTGTTTGGCCACGTGGTTCCCTCGGAGCTCCGCAACAAATGGGCGATGACTTACCGCCGCCCGATCGGGGTGGTGGGACTGATCACGCCCTTCAACTTTCCGCTCGCAATCCCCACCTGGAAGATGTTTCCCGCGCTGCTCTGCGGAAACTCGGTGATCATCAAGCCGTCGGAGGACGTGCCCCATACAGTGCATCTGCTGGTGGAGAGCCTGCTCGAAGCCGGCCTCCCTCCGGAAGTCGTGCAGTTGGTGCATGGCCGCGGAGAGACGGTGGGCAAGGCGCTGGTGGAGCATCCGGAGGTGCCGGTGATCTCGTTTACTGGATCCACGGAGACTGGGTCCATCATCGGGGAGACCTGTGGCCGGATGCATAAGCGGCTCTCGCTCGAGATGGGTGGCAAGAACGCCATGATCGTGATGAACGATGCCGATCTAGACCTGGCGCTCGAGGGGGTGCTCTGGGGCGCCTTTGGAACGACCGGGCAGCGCTGCACGGCAACCAGTCGGCTCATCCTTCACCGCGATGTTCATGACCGATTCGTCCGCCGGGTGGCGGAGGCGGCCGAGCGCCTGCGCTTGGGCGACGGGCTGCAGGAGAAGACCGACGTAGGGCCCCTGATCCATGAGGCTTCGCGGGAAAAGGTGGAGCAGTACGTCGAGATCGGTCGGAAGGAAAGGGCCGAGCTGGTGACCGGGGGGACCCGGGCTTCGGGCGCGCAGCTCGACAGCGGTTTTTTCTTCCAGCCGACGGTGTTTGCCGGGGTGAAGCCCCGCAGTCGGCTGGAACAGGAGGAGATTTTCGGGCCGGTGTTGAGTGTCGTCCGGGTGGACTCGTACGACGAGGCGGTCCGGGTCAATAACGACGTGCGCTACGGGCTCTCCAGCTCGATCTACACCCGTGACGTAAATCTTGCCTTCCGGGCCATGCAGGAGCTGGACAACGGAATCACCTACGTCAACGCGCCGACCATCGGGGCGGAGGCGCATCTTCCCTTTGGTGGCGTGAAGGCCACGGGCAACGGCCACCGCGAGGGCGGCTGGGAGGTTTACGAGTTTTACTCCGAGACCAAAGTGTGCTACGTCGACTTTTCCGGAAAGCTGCAGCGGGCGCAGATCGATACCTACGATGTCTAGCGGCGAGCTACGAGTTACGCTTCCGTCCACCGGGTGCAGTGGTGTTCCCTGTCAAGCCGAACAGGTGACGGGTATCACCTCTCCATGCGACTCGCGAGTCGCAGCCCGCGACTCGGTTGCGCCTCGTCAAAACAGGGAGTAAGGTTCCCAACATGCGTCCTATGCAGGTCGGTTCCGCGAAGCGAGCTCCCTCGTTCGATGAAGGCTCGCTCGACCAGTACCTCCGAGAAATCAGCAAGTACCCCCTCATCCCACAGGAGGAAGAGGTCTACCTGGCCCAGCGCATTCGCGCGGGGGATGGGGAGGCGCTCGACAAGCTGGTTCGCAGCAACCTTCGCTTCGTGGTATCAGTCGCCAAGAAATATCAGAATCAAGGCGTCTCTCTCGCCGATCTGATCAACGAGGGCAACCTCGGCCTCATCCGCGCGGCTCACAAGTTCGATGAGACCAAGGGAATCAAGTTCATCTCCTATGCCGTCTGGTGGATCCGCCAGGCAATCTTGCAGGCCCTGGCGGAGCAGAGCCGGATCGTTCGGGTGCCGCTCAACCGCGCCGGCACGTTGCACCGGATCGGGAAGCGTTCCTCCGCGCTGCTCCAGGAGTTGGGCCGGGAGCCGACGCCGTCAGAAATCGCCGAGGGCATGGACATCTCGATGGAAGAGGTCCAGAAGACGCTTTCGATCTCGCAAAACCACCTCTCACTCGACGCTCCTCTCACCCCGGGCGAGGACAACAAGCTCCTCGATTACCTCCCCGACACGCAAAACCCCGGCCCCGACTCCGAGACCTTCGAGCACGCGCTCACCGAATCGATCGAAGAGGTGCTCTCGACCCTGAAGGAGCGGGAGGCCAAGATTCTGCGGCTCTACTTCGGCCTCGATGGGCCGGAGCCAATGACGCTGGAGGAGATCGGAAGCCTGCTGGGAATTACCCGCGAACGGGTTCGTCAGATCAAGGAAAAGGCCCTGAGCCGGCTGCGCCATGTCAGCCGGGCCCGGGCCCTCGAAAGCTTCCTCGCCTGATTCGTCATCCCGGGCGAAACGATGAATCCTTCGCTTCGCTCAATATCGCGGTCTCGTCGGCCATCTCGTGGTGCACTTCCTTGAGCCTGCCGTTTCGCACGTCATACACAAACCCGCGGACCGTGACGTGGGCCGGAATGAGAGGGCAGGCGATCAGGAAGGCGATGTCCTCGCGTACACTCTCCTCGACATCGCTGAACGGCAGAAAGTCAATGTCGCCTGCGTCAGCGCCAAGCTCCTTCTTCAGCCGAGCCTGAAAATCCTGGTTGTTGATGGTGAGCAGTCCGCAGTCGGTGTGGTGGATGACTGCGATCTCGGTGGTGCCTTGAAGTCGCTCGGAGATGATGAGCGAACGCAAGGCGTCCCGGGCCCTGCCCCCTGCATTTCGGATGATGTGAGCGTCCCCCGCCTGTAACCCAAACGCCCGCGACGGGAAGATGCGAGCGTCCATGCAGGTGACGATGGCGAGTCGTTTCGCCGGAGGCCGGGGCAGGTCCCCCCAGCTGAACGTCTTGGCATATTCGGCGTTGGCGCGCAGCAGATCATCGCTGGCAGACATGCGGTCTCCTCGCGTGAGTTGGAGCGGCCGGATCGTCGGCCAGCCTCCCCCTAACTTTCGTGCATCCGGTCGCCCGCGCCAGGGGTCGTGCGCGCGGGGCAGGACGCGCTTGCTGCACGACGCGCACGAGGTCATTCTTCGGCGTTCACGATCCACTCCTCTGCCGCTTCAGCTGACTCTATGGCCAGCAACGCCTCATTCGACATTTCCACCGGTGCCGACCTGCAGGAGGTCGACAACGCGGTCAACCAG
Source organism: uncultured Gemmatimonadales bacterium (assembly GCA_965652025.1). Lineage (GTDB taxonomy): Bacteria > Gemmatimonadota > Gemmatimonadetes > Gemmatimonadales > GWC2-71-9 > CAVVWJ01. The sequence continues at coordinate 30,009 of CBFGTM010000020.1, read as the reverse complement.
ACGCTGAAGGAGATTGCCCAGCGATATGACTTCAAGGGCACCCACTGCAGTGTGGATTTCGACCGGCCCAACGCCGAGATCCGGCTCAGTGCCGATGACGAGTATCGGATGGATGCGCTGGTGGACGTGCTCAAGACCAAAATGATCAAGCGCTCGGTGCCGGTGAAAAATCTCGACCTGGGAGAACTGGAGCAGGCCACCGGCCAGACTGTGCGCCGCACCCTCAGGCTCACCCAGGGTATCCCGCAGGACGTCTCCAAGCGGATCGTGAAGGCCATCAAGGATCACGGGTTCAAGAAGGTTCAGGCGGCAATCCAGGGGGATGAAGTGCGGGTGACGGCGCCATCCCGGGACGAGCTGCAAGCCGTAATCGCCTTCCTCCGGGCACAGGACTTCGGGGTCGAGCTCAAGTTTGGTAACTACCGGGGCTGAGCAGCCAGGTCTCTGGCAGCACGGAGTGCCCTTGCTGCTGGTTGCGCTCGCGGGCTGCGTGTCCGGGTCGGTCCCCGCCGCCCGTCCCGCTCCACCAGCCATTCCCAGGGCTGAGCCCACCCCTCGCCCGATTGAGCCCACTTCCATTGCTCACAATGACCCCGAAATTCGGGTCGGCCTCGCGACCGGTGCTCTCGGGGTCGCAGTTGGCAGCAGCGACGCGGTCGTGGTGAACCAGCCGGACGGGTCTCGGATCACCACGATCCCGGCGGGGCAGACCTGGCAGCTCTCGGCCGCCGGCGCAAGGATCACGTTGCGAAGTCCTGGCGGCTGGACCTCGGTACCCTATGACGCCATGGCGCTCGCCGCGAGCGGGCCTTCGGCGGCCCTCCGGGTGAACGGGCGGTTCTACAGAGGCCTGCTCGATATCCTGCGGGACTCGACCGGCCTCACGGTGGTGAACCGAATCGGCATGGAGGCATACCTTCTGGGAGTGGTGTCCGCCGAGATGGGGCGGCGCAACTTCGCCGAACAGTCGGCGTTGGAGGCGCAGGCCGTAGTGTCGCGGACCTACGCGCTCCGAAACATCGGGAAGTGGAAGGCCCGGGGGTTCGATCTCACCGCCGGCGTGTCCGATCAGGTTTACGCTGGTGTCAGCGGTGAGACACCCGAGGGCCGCTCGGCGGTGCGGCAGACTCGCGGACAGATCGTGACCTACGAGGGCGCGCCGATCGAAGCCTTCTTCTATTCTACGTGTGGCGGGCGCACCGCTGACGGATACGAGGTCTTCCGCGGCGCCTCGCGGCCCTATCTCCGGTCCATCGCCGACCGGGCGGAGGATGGATCGGACTACTGCAGCATCTCCCCTCGCTATCGCTGGCACGAGGAGTGGACTGATGCATCGCTCCGGGCCACCCTGGAGCGAAACCTTCCCCCGGTCGCCGGAGTGAACGGAAAGGACGTGCGGCAAGTGAGAGATATTCGAGTCGCCCGGCGCACATCCTCGGGGAGGGTGGATCAGCTCGCGATTGCGCTGGGGGGACCGGAGATTCGGGTCAACGGACTCGCTATCCGGCAGGTACTGCGTCCATTATCCGGCGAGCTGCTGCGAAGCAATGCGTTCATCCTGTCAGCAACCGGCGCGGGGGAACGGGTGACCCATCTCACCGCTGATGGCATGGGAGCCGGACATGGTGTCGGCTTCTGCCAGTGGGGAGCGGTAGGCCGGGCGCGGTCAGGGCAGGGGTACGAGCAGATTCTGGCGGCGTACTTCCCCGGTACCAAGGTTGTGCGCCGTTACTGAGGAGGAGATCCCATGACCGCGGGCCCGAGCGGGGCTGACAGCGCGCGACTCAGAGTGGGGATCGTGGGAGGTGGCACCATTACCCAGGTGGCGCACCTCCCGGTCCTCAAGAAGATGCGCACTGTCGAGATCCCGGCTATCTGCGACATAGACCAGCAGAAGGCGCGCGCCCTGGCCGATCGCTTCGGCGTGAAGGACGCCTTCGACGATATCGAGGACCTGCTCAAGTTCCAGACCCTGGATGCCGTCGTGATCTGCTCCCCGACCCATCTGCACGAGTCCCATATCCAGGCGGCGCTGTCCGCCAAGGTGCATGTGTTGGTGGAGAAGCCGCTCGCGATGTCCGCGGCCAGCGTGCAGCGGATCATGCGGACGGTCGAAAAACAGGACCGCGTCGTGATGGTGGGGATGAATCACCGCTACCGCCCGGACGTCCAGATCGTCCGCAGCTTCGTGCAGAGCGGGGAGCTCGGCAGCATCGAAAGCGTACGGGGAAGCTGGCACGTGTTCCGTCCCGGTCGCACCCAGTTGGGTTGGCGGCTTCGAAAGGACCAGGCGGGTGGCGGCGCCATGCTCGATCTGGGCCTCTCCATCCTGGATCTGGGACTTTGGCTGGGGGGGAGCTCCGCTCCGGTGCGAGTCAGCGCCAGCCTGGACCCCATGATTCGGGACCGCGGGGTGGAGCAGTCGGGCAGCGCCTTCGTCACCTGTGAGAACGGGATGTCGATCTTCGTCGACGTGACCTGGCGCCACCTGGGCGAGGGGGAGCGGTTCGGGGTCGGACTGAGGGGAAGCAAGGGGAGCGCGGGCATCAATCCGCTCAACGTCTGGAAGGAGCTGCATGGCATGGCGGTCGACGTCTCACCCACCGGTTCGGTGAGCCGGGAGAACGCCTTCACCGCTTCCTACCGGGCCGAGTGGGCCCATTTTCAGGCCGCGATCGCTGGCGATGCCAAGGTGCCCGCGCTCAAGGAGCACCTCACTCTCCACCAGGTGATTGACGGAATCTACCGGGCAGCGACTGAGCGACGAGATGTGGAGTTGTGAGGGCCGGCGGTCAGTCGGGCAGGCGGTCGGTCGGTCACAGAACTTGGGTCTTCCGCAGTCCTTGTATGGTGCAGTTTCGCTGGGCTGCTCTATGCCTCGCTGTGCTGGGTTTCGCGAATGATCTGGTAGCGCAAAGTCGACCGGCTGACCGGCCGACCGCCCGACCGACCGAACTGACCGTCTACCTCATGACCATGGGTCCGGGTAAGCGGGTCTGGGAGCGCTTCGGTCATAACGCCATCTGGATCCACGATCCCGTCGCCGGTACCGACCAGACCTACAACTACGGGCTCTTCGACCTCAGGCAAGAGAACTTTCTGCTGCGTTTCGTTCAGGGGCGCATGTGGTATTGGATGCGCGGCTTTCCGGCGCAATCCTATGTCGAGAGCTACCGGCGGGACAACCGCTCGGTCTGGGTTCAAGAGCTGCAGATGGCCCCCGAGGCAAAGCAGGAGCTTCAGCGGTTCCTCCAATGGAACGAGCGCCCGGAGAACCGCTACTACCACTACGACTATTACCGCGACAATTGCTCCACCCGCGTCCGCGACGCCCTCGACCGCGTGCTTGGCGGTCAGGTTCGAAGTCAGATGGCCAAGGCCCCAGCGGGCACGACCTATCGGTTCCACACCCAGCGGCTCACGGCCAACGATCCGCTCGTCTTTACCGGCCTGCTGCTCGGGCTAGGTCAACCTGTGGACCGGCCGATCACGAAATGGGAGGAGATGTTCCTCCCGCTGTCGATGCGGGAACATTTTCGAAATCTCACCGTGCGGCTGGCGGATGGCCACCAGGCGCCGCTGGTGAAATCGGAGCGCACTCTGTTCCAGTCGACAGCCCCGCTCCCTCCGGATCGTCCACCCAACTGGACCGCGGCCTATTCCCTGATCGGGCTCGCGATCGGTGGCCTGCTGTTCGCCCTCGCCCTCGCAGCGCGCCGCAATCGGTGGGCACGGTACGGGTTTCTCACATTCAGCTGGATCTGGCTGCTGGTCTCGGGCATTGCCGGCCTGGTGCTGGCCGGACTCTGGGGACTGACCGATCACGCCGCTGCATACCGGAATGAGAACGTGCTCCAGGTAGACCTCCTGGCGCTGCCGCTTCTCTGGTACGTCACCCGGCTGGCATTCGATTCGCCGAAGGCGAGGAGACCGGCGATTCTCCTGGCCGAGATCATCGCCGGGGTCTCGCTTCTGGGAGCCTTGCTCCAGTTGCTGCCTGCCTTTCAGCAGGTGAACGGTCCCATCATCGCGCTGGCGCTTCCAGCGCATTGCGGAATGCTGGCGGCGGTCAGGAGCCTGGCGAGAGGCTACGGCGCCCCTACCCGCCGGGCGCCGTCCTTGGCCTCGGGATAGTTGGGGAAAGTGGAGAGCGCCTGATTGTACTGCTGCGCCGCCTTGGAGCGGTCGCCCTGGCGCTCGTACAGCAGGCCGAGGCTGTAATGAGTGAGAGCTTTCGTAGGAATCGCCTGGCTGGCGGAGTCCGGGGGTGGTGAGCGGACAGCAGGGTTGGCTTCCGCCATTACCAGGTGACCCACCGTCTGCACGATGCGATACAGCTGGGCCCAGTCCTGCAGCTGGGGATCGTTGTTGGAGACCACCTTCAGAATCTGACCGCTCTGGGTGTCCACGATTCTGGCCTCGAGCCGGAACTTGCCGTAAAAGTCGGCAAAGCTGCCCGTAATCGCATAGCGGGCGCCGGCCTCCTTTCCGATCCGCGCCGCGGTGGCCGCGTCTATTCGCTCGTTGGGTCCGAGCTTCTGGGCTTCCATTGACCGACTCACTCGCACCGCATCGGCCAAGCGCAGTTCGGAGTGGCCGCTCAGCTCGGCGGCAATGGTGGCAGGGATGCCCAAACGAAGCGCCTGAAAGACGTCCCTCTCCTGACCGTAGGATCCCCGATCTTCAAACGGAAGGATGGCGACCACCGGCTGAACCTGCGCGCGAGTCATCCGCGTGGGGGCCAGGCCTACCACCACCAACAGCGTACCGCGCCGGATCGTCCAACCCGCTCTCACAGGGTGAACCTCATCCCCTCCACAGCCGGTTCCACCTGCAGCTTGGGCGCGGTCCGCGCGGCATACTCCCGGGTGTCCTTTACCAGGCGATCGAGTGCCGCGTCGTCATGTTCCGGCTCGTGATGAAAGAGGATCAGTCGCCGGCACTGGCCTTCGCGGGCCAGATCGACTGCCTGCCGTGGCGTCGAGTGGCCCCAGCCGGCCCGCGCCTGGATGATCTGGTCGAGATACATGGCGTCGTGAATTAGGGTATCCGCTCCCCGCACGAATTCGACGAAGCGCTCGCGCCAGTCGCTGCTGACCTCGTAGTTTCCCCCCGGCCCAAGCTCGTTGTCGGTCACATAGGCGATCTCACGCCCTCGACTCGATGGGACCAACCGATAGCCGAGCGTGGTGCCGGGATGGCGGAGCCGAAAGGCGCAGATCCTGAAGCCGTCGATCTCGAACTCGCCCTGCTCGATTTCCACCACCATCAGCGATGCGGCCAGTGCATTCAGGGGAACCGGGAACACCATGGGGTCCATCTGCCGCCCCAGGATCTCCTTGAGCGGGACACCTTCCTGGGCCGCTCCGTAGATGCAGACCGAGGTCTCCCGGGCGCTGAGCGGCTTGAAGAAGGGGAGCCCCTGTATGTGATCCCAGTGGGTATGGGACAGCAGGATGTCCACGGATAGGCCGGGATTGTGCTGCTTCATCAGCTCGTGGCCCAGGGGTCGCAGACCGCTACCGGCGTCCAGAATGACCAGTCGGCCATCAGCACCGGTCACGCTGATGCAGGGAGTGTTGCCTCCGTAGCGTGCGGTCTGCGGTCCCGGTGTAGGAATGGATCCCCGAGTGCCCCAGAAAGTGACTTCGTGCTGCTTCATGCCTGCCCGTCTGAAGAGAAGCTCTGCAGCAACCTCACCGCGCTCGCTAGGGTCGAGCGGTGGTTACAGTCACGGGATGGCCGTGAGCGTAGTCACGCTCTCCGCGCTGCCAGCATGAGGGAGCGGCGGTCCTTCAGAGTGATATCCTTGCGGGTGACTTGAATGATGCCGCGCTCCACCAGGTTGCGCATGGTCCGGGACACGGTTTCCCGGCTGGAGCCGATCATCTGGGCAATTGTATGGTGGGTAAGTTTCCGGGTGATTTGGTCGCCGCCCTCGTCTTCCGCCATGCGGAGGAGCAGGTGGGCTACCCGCCCGTTCACGTCGAGCAGGACTAAGCTGCCGATCTTTTCGTCGGCTCGGCGGAGCCGGCGGGAGATTTCCTTGAGTAGTGAGATGGCGACTTCGGGTGAGCTGCGGAGACGGGCGTGGAAGTCTTCGCGTCGCAGCACGAGCAGGCTGGAGTCGTCCATGGCGATGACGTGAGCCGAGCGGGGCTCCTCGTCGATGACGGCCATCTCGCCAAAGAAGCTCCCCTCTCCCAGCACCGAGAGGATGACCTCGCGGCCATCCTCTGCAATGAGCACTACCTTGACTTGGCCGGCGGCGACCAGAAAAAGGGCATCGCCAGGATCGTCCTCGAAAACGATGACGCTCCCCTTGGGGTAACTGCGCTCGCGAGTGAGGTCGGCAAAAGCGGCCAGATCGGACTCACTCAGGCCGGAGAAGAGGGGGACCTTCCGGAGGACCTCCATCGGGGACAATGGCACTCGTGCCTCACAGATCTTGGAAGTGTTTGGGTGCAGCATACTTGGGGCTGGTGGTGCTGTCAATTGAGTCGCATCCCTCCCATATTGCCATAACCCCGGCTAAATTGAAGGACTTTGCGAACAACTTTCGGAGCAGCAATGAAGTCGGATATCCATCCTCCCTACCGCAAGCTCATGGTCCAGTGCGCCTGCGGCAATCAGTTCGAGACCCGCTCCACCGCCACGTCCATTCACGTGGAGGTGTGCGCCCAGTGCCACCCCTTCTTTACGGGCAAGCAGCGTCTGGTTGACACCGCGGGTCGGGTTGACCGGTTCCGGCGGAAGTACCAGACCGAGCCGGCGGCCGCGACACCCAAGGCGTAACCCGTGGAGGCCCGGCTCCGCCAGGCACTGCTGCGGGCGGATGAAGTCGGCCAGGCTCTGGCGGATCCCGCCACCGCAAGAGATCCGGGAAAACTCAGGTCGCTGGGACGGGAGCACACCCGCCTGGCGCCCGTGGTCAGGCTCGCCGATCGGCTCGCCCGGCTGCAGCGCGATCTGGAGCAGGCCCGCGAGCTCGCGGCTGAGCCGGATCCGGAGCTTGCGGCCCTGGCCAAGGCCGATCTGGCCCGACTCCCCGAGGAAATTTCCGCGCTGACCGCCGAGCTGCACGAGCTGCTGCTCCCGCGCGACCCGCACGACGACCGCGATGCCATCATGGAAATCCGGGCCGGTACCGGCGGCGACGAGGCCGCGCTGTTCGCCGCCGACCTCTATCGCATGTATCAGCGGTACAGTGAGCGACACCGCCTATCCTGGGAGCCAATCTCCTTGAGCGAAGGCCTCCTGGGTGGGATCAAAGAGGCGATTGTCGCCGTCCGGGGCGAGGAGGCTTACGGCCTGCTGCGCCGCGAGTCCGGCGTGCACCGGGTCCAGCGGGTTCCGGAGACGGAGACCCAGGGCCGAATCCACACCTCCGCCGCCACCGTTGCCGTTCTTCCCGAAGCGGAAGAAGTGGACATCAAGATCGAGCCCCAGGATCTCAAGATCGACGTGTTTCGGTCTTCCGGACCCGGGGGCCAGAGCGTCAATACCACCGACAGCGCGGTGCGCATCACCCACCTGCCCACTGGGCTGGTGGTCAGTCAGCAAGACCAGAAATCCCAGCTGCAGAACAAGATCAAGGCAATGGAGGTGCTGCGCGCCCGGCTGCTCGACCGGATGCTGGCCGAGCAGGAGGCCGCCCGCTCGCGAGACCGCCGAGCCATGGTCGGAACCGGGGACCGCTCGGCCAAGATCCGGACCTACAACTTTCCCCAGAGCCGGATCACCGATCACCGCATCAATCTCTCGGTCCACAATCTGAACGACGTTCTGAATGGCGATCTCGACGACCTGGTGACCGCGCTCCGAATGGCGAGCCGGCAGGAGTTGATCGATGCCTGAGCTCGCGGTCTCGCAGCGCCGCCTGATCAATGAAGCAGCCGAGGAGCTGCGGCGTGCTGGCTGGCCTGAGCCTCGCCGGCAGGCGTCCCGCCTCTGGCGGGAGTTGGAGGGCGGGACCGCCGATCAACTGGTGAGTGACCGCCCAGTCGATGCTGAGCAGGCCGGCAGGTTTCGTGGTGCCACCCACCGGCTGAGTGCGGGCGAGCCATTCGCCCATGTGACTGGTTGGGCCGGATTCCGTCACTTGTTGCTGCGGTCCGACCAGCGAGCGCTCATCCCTCGACCGGAGACCGAAGGCTTGCTGGACCTGCTGCTGCAGCGGCAGCGGAATGGGCTGGTGGCGGACCTCGGCACCGGCTCCGGCTGTATCGCGCTGAGTCTTGCGCTGGAGGGCAGCTTCCAGCGGGTGATTGGCATCGACATTTCGGGGGACGCACTCGCGCTGGCCGGCACCAACGCCGAGGTCGCCGGCGCGTCAGATAAGGTGGATCTGGTGCGGAGCGACTTCTGTGCTGCCCTTCGCACTACTTCCCTGGACGCACTGATCTCGAATCCGCCGTATCTTACGGAGAGCGAGTACGCCGCGCTTGACCGGTCGGTGCGCCACTGGGAACCTGCCTTGGCACTGCGGGGTGGGGCAGGCGGTCTCGAGGCAACCGCTCGGCTGATCCTCGAGGCCGCTCAGGTCGTCAAACCCGGTGGTTGGTTGGCGCTGGAGATCGACTGCAGCCGGGCTGCTCCAGCGGCGCAGCTCGCCAATGAGCATGGCTGGTATGAGGTGAGCATTCATATGGACCTATTTGGCCGCGAGCGCTACCTGCTTGCGCGGAGGAGTGATACACGGTGATCTGGGACAAGGCGCAGGACCTCGGCAGGCTCATCGGCCAGTCTGCGGAATACCAGGCACTCAGGCGGGCGGAGACGTCATTGCGTGAGGACAAGGATACGGTCGCGAAGCTGGATCAAATCCAGACGCTTGCCCGTAAGGTGGATCAGGCCGTCTCTACTGGACAAATGCCCGATCAGGCCACCGCTGAAGCCTATGAGAATGCGGTGCGGGATCTGGAAATGAGCCCCACCGGCCAGGCCTACGTCGTGGCCCGCTCGAACTTCGAGAAGCTGATGCAGAAGGTGAATCAGCAGATCAGTGAGGGCATGGACAAGGGAGCGGCTAGCAGCATCATCACTCTGGCATGACCCGCGGCCGGGGCGGATTCTTCCTCGTCCTGGAGGGCCCGGAAGGCTCCGGGAAGTCCAGCCTGATGGGGCCTCTGGCCGAGCGCATGCGCGAGTGCCAGGTAGACCCGGTCATCGTGCGGGAGCCGGGAGGGACGCGCGCCGCCGAGATGACCCGCCAGGCCCTGCTCGATCCGGAGCACACGCTCGGTCCGGTGGCCGAGCTGTTCTTCTATCTGGCGGCGCGCGCCGACCTGGTTCAGACCATCATCCGGCCGGCATTGCTGGCTGGGCGAGTGGTCCTTTCGGATCGGTTCACCATGTCGACCGAAGCCTACCAGATGAGTGGTCGCGGGCTCGATCCGCAGCTGATTCAGGCCGGGAACCTGGCGGCCGCCCAGGGAATCCGCCCCGACCTCACGCTGATCCTGGATCTGGATCCGGAGCTGGGCCAGGCACGACAGATCGCCGCCGGCAAGAAGCAGGACCGCCTGGACCGGGAAAGCGTCGAATTCCACCGCCGAGTCGTGGACTACTATCTGGCGGTCCGGGGCGAAGGGGTGCGACATTTAGATGGGCGCATGCCACCGGACCAGCTCTTGCAGGCAGCCTGGTCCGAAGTGCGAACAGCCGCGCCGGAACGGTTTCCGGTCACGGTTGGTTAAGTTGTTATGAATCTGCGGTCTAACCGGCTGTCCTGACCTATCTTCTCGTATCCAACAGGGCTCGGTGCGAGGTGTCCCCTCAGTGATTGCGGATAACAAGTGTCAGCTATTCTGCGGGAGCGGAGGCAGATTATGAAGCAGCGCTGGGGTGTGATCGGGCTGGTCGCAGTTATTTCCTTCCTGAGCGGCGGGTGGCTGCTGCAGCGAGGCGTTGCCAGTGACGGCAACGTCTACCAGCAGGCCAGGCTCTTCGATGACGTACTGGGTCACGTCAGTACCTACTTCGTCGATTCGCTCGGAGAGACTGACCTGTACCAGAAGGCCACCAGAGGCATGCTGGAGCAGCTCAACGACCCCTACTCGGTACTGCTCACCGGTGACGACTACAAGGCGCTGACCGAACAGACCTCCGGCAACTACGCCGGGCTCGGTATCCAGATCGATGTACGAGATGGCTGGATCACCGTGGTGGCCCCGCTCCCGGAGACCCCGGCCGAGCGGGCGGGCATCGAGACCGGAGACCAGATCATCGAGGTGGACGGGAAATCGACCGAGGGCTGGAAGAACGACCAGGCGGTGAAGGCGCTTCGCGGGGAGCCGGGCTCTCGGGTCGGCATCACCATTCGCCGGGCTGGAATCACCGACCCCATCAAGTACCGGCTGACCCGGGCCCAGATCCACATGCGCTCGGTCCCGCCAGGCACGATGTTCGACCGCGGCGTGGGCTACATCTCCCTCAATCCGGTCAGCGAGACCTCCGCTGAGGAGCTGCGGCAGGAAATCGCCTCAATGAAGAGCAAGGGGATGAAGTCGCTCATCATGGATCTGCGGAACAATCCCGGCGGTCTCCTCGACCAGGGCGTAAAGGTGGCGGATCTCTTCCTCGATACGCGTCAGGAAATCGTCTCGACCCGGGGCCGCGCCCGGGGAGCCACCAAAGAGTTTTATGATGAAGCCCGACAGGTCTGGCCCGATCTTCCCATCGTGGTCCTGGTGAACGACGGGACGGCGAGCGCAGCGGAGATCATCGCGGGCGCGCTACAGGACCATGACCGGGCCGTCGTAGTGGGCGCGCCGACCTTCGGAAAGGGTCTGGTTCAGACTCTCTTTCCACTGGGAGAAGGCGTGGCCTTGAAGCTCACTACCGCCCGCTGGTACACCCCCAGCGGACGAACCATCCAGCGGATCGCCAAGAGCGAGGAAGACCAAGCCGCCCAGGCGGCTATGGCGGTGGTGGCGGACACCGTGCTCGGCGCGCCCGATGCGGAGTCGACCGATTCGGCGCTCAGGGAGCGGCCCATCTTCCACACCGACGCTGGCCGGGTGGTGCGCGGTGGCGGGGGAATCGTGCCGGATCTGGTTATTCGCCTCGATACCCTTACCAACTCGGAGCGCGAATTTGCCAAGGCGCTGGGCAATGGGCTGCCGCAGTACCGTGATGCGCTCACCTCCATCGCGCTCGAGGCCAAGAAGAGCCACCTGATCAAGTCGGAGTCGTTCAAGGTCACGCCCGAGATGCGGCAGCAGGTGTACACCCGGCTCCGCTCGCATGGCGTCGAGATCAGCTCCAGCGTCTTCCAGGGCGCCGGCACTCTGATCGACGAACAGCTCGGCAACGAGATCACCCGCTATGTCTTCGGCCGGCCCGCCGAGTTCCGACGCCGGGCAGCCAACGATCAGCAGATGCAGACCGCTATGGGCCTGCTTCGCAAGGCGCAGACCCCGAAGGATCTGCTGAGCTTGGCCCAAGCAAGTGTGCGGGGAACCACGGCGCAGAACTAGGAGTCAACGCAATATTCCAGCCCGGTCGGCCACTGCGGTCGGCCGGGCTTGGTTTTACAGCTACCGGAGTCTCAGTGCAACCTCGAGCCACGATCATTGGTGCCGGACGCATGGGGCAGGGCCTCGGGCTGGCACTGAAACGGCGCGGATACCGCGTCATCCTGGTAAATCGCAGCCAACGTGAGGTCATTCCGCCTCTCATCCTTCACCAGGGCAGCCGGGCAGAGGCAACCGCGGGGGCCGAGTTGGTGCTTATCGCGACACCCGACGATGCGATCACGGAGCTGGCTCGAGAGTTGGCGCAGGATGGCGCGATTGCCCGGGATCAGGTGGTGCTCCATCTGTCGGGCCTCCTGGACCGGCGGGCCCTCCAGCCCTTGGAAGAGACGGGCGCCGGCTGTGGTTCGTTCCACCCGATCCAATCGGTGGCCGATCCGGCCTCCGCCGCCGAGCGGCTGAAGGGCGCCTATGTCGGCATCGAGGGGGACGAGAGAGCATTGGTGGCGGCAGAGCGCCTGGCCAACACCCTGCGGATGGTGCCGGTCAGAATTCCGGCAGACGCCAAACCCGCCTATCACGCGGCCGCCGCGTTCGTCGCGAACTATACGGTGGCCCTGGTAGGCGTCGCCGAGCGGCTGGCCCGGTCAGCGGGGGTCGCGCCCGATGTGGCCGGGAAGCTCTACCTGCCGCTGCTCGGCGGAGCAGTGGCCAATCTGACTTCGCTGGGACCGGCTGCAGCTCTGACCGGAGCCGTCCGGCGAGGAGACATACAAACCATTCAGTCACACTTGGAAGCGCTGAGCGCCGAGGATCGTGAACTGTATCGGGTGGTGGGGCGTGCAGCCGTGCTGCTGGCCCGGGAAGCGGGCCTGAGCGAGTTAGCAGCCGACAAGGTGGATGCCGTTCTCAGCAACGGCGTACAGGACCCACGGTGAGTTACTGATCTACAACCCGGACACCGCTGGGAACCTTGAAGGTGAACATCTGCTTCGGCAGTGACTGGTTCACTTGGATGTTGCTCAGAGTGAGCGTTCGGGTAGCGCCCGATTGCTCGTGGATCTCGAGCCTGCGGGGCAGGGCGTTCTCCCGGTCGACCCAGATCGACGCCTTGGTGAACGGCATGTCGGGGACCGTGGGCACCAGCTCCACCACGTCGGTCATCCGGCCTCCTACCCGCTCCGAGCGGAGGTAGGAAGGGCGGTATCGCTCCGCCGGTCGGTCCAGAAACCAGGCCAGCAGGTTGTAGCCGTATACCGGGCCGCCGCTGGGTGACTGCATCCGCACCACCTGCCCCGGGACCGTGCTTGGCGTGTACACCCACACGTACTTTCCGTCGATCACGATCGCTTCCCCTGGCGGATCGCTGAACCGCATAGCGAGTTTGGCTGAGCCGGCCTGAGTCAGCGTTCCCTTGCTCTCCGCACTGTCGATCATCGGGTTGTCGATCACCTGCACGAAGTCAGCCTTCAGGCTGCTGAGCGAGCGATAGACCCGCGCCGCCCGACCGATGATCGCTTGGGCATCCTGCCCATTTGCGAGAGAAGGGACCGCCAGCCAGGCGCTCACCAGGAGCGGGATCATCCTCATGCCCGCATCCCCGCGGGCTCGGCCACCCGGCGGCCGATGGCCTCCGCAATGAGCCGCACCTCCTTCATCAGCCGCTCGAACTGCTCCGGGTAGAGACTCTGGGCCCCATCAGAAAGCGCCCGATCGGGCGTGGGATGCACCTCGACCAGGAGTCCGTCGGCGCCACCGGCGACAGCGGCCTTGGCCATCGGCATCACCATGTCCCGGTGGCCGGTGCCATGGCTCGGGTCGGCGATGATGGGCAGATGGGAGACGCCGTGCACCACTGGGATGGCGCTCAGATCCAGCAGGTTGCGAGTGGCGGGATCGAAACCCCGGACGCCCCGCTCGCAAAGGATGACGTTCGGATTGCCCTCGGCCAGGATGTATTCGGCGGAGAGCAATAACTCCTGGATGGTGGCGGAGAGTCCTCGCTTCAGCAGGATGGGCTTGCCCGCCCGGCCGGCGCACTTCAGCAATGAGTAGTTCTGCATGTTGCGGGCGCCGATCTGAATGATGTCGGCGACATCAGCGACAGCGTTCATCCCCTCGGGATCCATGGCCTCGGTGACGATGAGGAGTCCGGTCTCCTCCCGGGCGCGCGCCAGCAGCGTCAGGCCGGCTAGACCCAGGCCCTGAAAGGAGTACGGCGAGCTACGAGGTTTAAATGCTCCCGCCCGCAACACAGTTGCACCCGCTTCACGGACCGCCCGCGCTGAGTCGAGAATCTGCTTCTCCGATTCGACCGAGCAGGGCCCAGCCATAACTACGACTTCATCGCCACCCACGGTCAGATTGCCGGGGAGACGCACCACGGTGGACTCCGGCTTCCACTCGCGGGAGACCTGCTTGTACGGCTTGGTGACGTGGATGATTTCCTGCACGCTGGGGAGCGCCGCCAGGCGAGAGGCATCCACCCGCCCGTCGTTGCCCACCAAGCCCACGGTGGTCCGCTGCTTCCCAGGCATGGGGCGAGCCTGGTAGCCCATCTCTTCGATGGTGGTGGCGACGCGTCTGATGTCCTCTTCCGGCGCGCCGTGGCGCATGACGATCAACATTCGCTCGTTGGATCCAGTGAGACGAGAGTCTTGGGTCTAGGGTCCAGGGCCTGGAGCATAATGATGCACGGGGTGTGCCATCAGGGCGAGACCCGTCCTTCGACGCTTAGACCCTAGACATGCCCCGGCTCACCCAGCCTTACCCCGACAATCGTGGACACTCCGGGCTCCTGCATGGTCACCCCGTACACCGCATCGGCCGACTGCATGGTCCGCGGGTTGTGAGTAATGACCAGGAATTGGGTGTCCGCCTTGAACTCTTCGAGCAGGCGGGTAAAGCGACCAACATTGGCGTCATCCAGGGGAGCGTCGACCTCGTCCATCAGGCAGAAGGGACTCGGCTTGGTGAGATAGATGCTGAACAGCAGGGACACGGCGACCAGCGTCCGCTCGCCGGAGGAGAGCAGATGAATGCGCTGGGTCCGCTTGCCCCGGGGTGCGGCGTGAATGTCGATCTCGCTCTCCAGCGGCTCGTCGGGATTGGCCAGCCGCAGCTCGCACTCACCTCCGCCAAACAGAGTGTGGAACACCTTGCTGAAGTTGGCCTGAACCGCGCTGAAGGTCTCCAGAAACATGGTGCGCGCCGTACCGTCGATCTCCCGGATGGCCTGGATCAGCGACTGGCGGGCACTCACCAGATCATCCCGCTGGGTGATCAAAAACTCGAGCCGCTTGCTCTCCTCCGCGTGCTCTTCCACCGCGAGCGGGTTGACCGGACCGATCGCATCCAGCGCACCGACAATACGCATCGCTTCCGACTCCAGGCTCTCGAGGTCGAGATCCAGGAGCGATACGCCCTCGGTGAGCTGATCGAACGGCCGGTGCCACTCGGCTTCCACCCGCTCCACAATGCTCCGCCGGATGCCGGTGGTCTCGGTGAGGCGCACTTGCAGTCCATGGCTTTCCTCGCCACTGGACTCGAGCTCGGCGCGCAGCGCCGCCACCTCCTGGTCCGCGAAGGCCAAGGCAGCTTCGGCCTCGGCCAGTTCGGCTTCGGCCCGGGCACTCGCGAGCTCCAGTTCCTGCAGAGCCGTTCGCCGTTCCTCCCGGAGCTCCAGCCATTCCGTCTGTTGAGCGGCGATCGAGGCGGTGTCCGCTTCCAGCTGAACCAGCTCCTCTGACAGGGCGCGGGTAGCCTCCTCCGCTTCGGTGCGGGACCGGGCCGAGCGCTGCAGCCGCTCGCTTGCCGCGCGCAGGCTGCCGGCCAGGTGTGCCTCCTGCACCTGCCAGTGAGCCCGCTGCTCCCGGGTTGCCTCCTGCTCCGTCTCCAGATCGGCCAGCAGCGCCCTCGCCGCGCCGAGCTGCTCCTCCACTCGCCCTCGAGCCAGCTCGTCGGTCATGAGCGACTGATCGATGTCGGCGAGCCGGTGCTGCGAGCTGGTCAGACGTTCGGTGAGCCGCTCGACCTGGGTTCCGGCCTCGCCCGCTTCACGTGCCAGATTGCCCACCGTTCTCAGGGTGTCTTCCCGGATGGCAACGGCCTGTCGCTCTACCTCCCGGGCCCGCTCGACTTCGGCCGTCGCGGCCGCGAGCTGCTCCTCCAGGCTAACCAGCCGATCCACGGTGCCCCGCAGGCTCTCCTCGGTCGCAGCCAGCGCCCGGTCGGCGGATTCGACTTCCTGGACCAGCGTAGCCAGCTCGGCCCGCCGGCGGATGGGACCAAATGGGGCACCCACACCGGAGAGGAAGATGGCGCCGCTGGCACGGCGGAGCACCCGGCCACTCTCGTCCAGCACCTCCGACCCCGCCAGCGCGGCTCGCACCCAGTCAGCCGCGGGCCCTTCGGCGTGAACTCGATCGTGGGCTTTGTCCGTGGCAGAGAATGATGCGGGACCGGGGTCCACCGGGAGGAGGACCAGGGGTCCGGGTTGATGCTGCGCGTGCCATTCCTGCACCGCCTCGGCAGCGGCGGAGTTACGAACCAGGACCGCGTGCATCCATTCGCCCAGCAGACGCTCTGCCAGTTCCGCGTTCTCCGGGCCGGTGGTCACGAAATCGCTGAGCGGTCCCAGCACTCCGCCATCGAACTGCTCCCGAACGTCCAACAGCGCTGCGGCGCCGGGCGCAAGACCCACGCGGTCGCGCTCCAGCTCTTCCAGCGCCTGGCGCCGAGCGGCCAGCTGGGCCAGGGTTTCCTCCGCCTGTCGCCGGTCGGCGCGCTGCATGGCCTCGCGTTGCCTGGCCTCCGCCACCAGATGGCGGGCATGCTCACCCGCGGCAGTGGCTCGTCGGGTATCCTGACTCAGGGTGTCGGCGCTCGCGATCGCGGCATCGCGGCGCCTCTCGGCTTCAGCCAGCTCCTGGCTCAGACCGGTGCGATGGGCCTCCGCCTGAGCGAGTCGCTCCCGCAGGCTGGCCAGCTCGCCCTCGATAGCGGCCCGCTCGCCCTCCAGCGACTTCAGCGTCTGGGCCTGGGTCTGGAGATCCTGCTCCAGCTGGCGGACTACGCCTCGCTGCTCACCCAGGCGGCGCCGTACGGCCTCTTCGGCCTCCGCCCTCCCGAGCAGCTCTTGCCCGATCCGGGTATGCTCGGATGCGGCGACATCGTGGTCCTCTGCCGCGGCCGCTTGCTCGAGGGCAGCCTGCGCGGCCCGCTGCTCCATTTGGGCCCGTTCCTCGGCGGCGCGGAGCCGTCGGGACGAGGCATTCCCCAGCCGCTCGGCCGCAAGGGCCAGATCACCATCGAGCCTGCCGATCTCAACCTGAAGAGCCGCCAACCGGTGGGTCAGTTCGGTCCGCCGCGCCTCGGACCCAGATCGGGCACGGGACCACTCATCGCGCCGGCTCTCCCGCTGGGCCAAGCGCTGGCGCAGCTCAGGCACCAGTTCGGTCAGCTCGCCGTAGCGCGCCTCCATGCCGGCGGCCTCGTTGGCCAGACGGTCGAGGTGGCGGCGGGCCAGGGTGACCTGCACCAGGAATTTTTCCTCTTGGAGCTTGGCATGGCGCTCGGCCTTTCCCCGCTGCCGGGCCAGGCTTCGGATCTGAGATTGCACCTCGGCAATCAGATCCTCCACCCGCTGCAGATCGACGGCGGTCTCCTCCAGCCGGCGTTCCGTGCTGTGCTTCCGGTCCCGATAAAGGCCGATCCCGGCCGCCTCCTCGAAGAGCGAGCGGCGCTCCTCGGCCCGGTCGGAAAGGAGCAGGTCGATCATCTTGGCTTCGATGACTACGCCGGCATCGCTGCCGAGGCCGGTGCCGCGCAGCAGGTCCTGGACGTCGCGCAGCCGCACCGGTGAGCCATTGAGCAGGTAGTCGCTCTGACCGGAGCGAGAAAGTCGGCGGGTCACCACCACTTCCCGGTAGGCAATGGGGAGGTCGCCGTCGCTATTGTCGAGGTAGAGGGAGACTTCGGTCACGTTCACCGGGCGGCGGGCCGCGGCACCCTGGAAGATTACGTCTTCCATCTTGCCTCCGCGCAGCAGCCGGGCCGACTGCTCACCGAGCACCCAGCGGACCGAATCAGAGACGTTGGACTTTCCGCAGCCGTTGGGTCCTACGATGGCGGTGACACCCTCCTCGAACGTCAGCGTCACGGTGTCCGCGAACGACTTGAAGCCGGAGAGCTCCAGCTTGGTGAGCTTCATGCGATCTGCCCCCCACGAAGGGTGAACGCTATTGAGCCGACTGGTCCTGTGCTGTCACGATGAATGAGGGCATGCCCAGCTTGCGGCCGGTCTCCTCGGCCTGCTCGCGAGTGGCATAAGGGCCGAGCACCACGCGGTAGGCCTCTTCAGCGCGCCGGGGGGTCAGCACGGAGGCCGGTAGGCCGGCGGCTCGGAGTCTCTCGGAGAGCTCGCTCGCCCAGGTAGGATTCTGCGAGCTGCTCACCTGGAGGTAGACGCTCGTTCGGCGGCCGGCGCTGTCGGCTTCTGCCATTGCCGCGGAGTCCGCATCCATCTGGATCTGGTCCTCCTGGGGAGGGTGCCAGGCAATCGGCAGCCAGAAGTCCGTCGCGCCTTGGGCGACTCTGCCGACCTCAGTGAACCCGCTGGAACCGAGATCGAGTGCCACCAGATCCGCTCCTCGGCGCACCAGCAACGTGTGGGGAGAGGCTACGGCCGGGAGGTCCTCGGTCCATCGCGTCGCCGTGGCCCCCAAGTACTTGCCGGTGCCGACATCCACCACCCAGACCGAGTCGCCGTTCTCGGGCTGGACCAGAAGCCAGCTGCCGTAGAGATCGCTCCGCAGCCCCCGAGCGGGACCGGGCAGCTCGATCTCACGCAGCGGGGTGCCCTCGAATCGATCCAGGATCAGGAGCGGCGCTGCGGCGCGGGCGACGTAGAGCCGGTGCCCCGAGGGGGAGAACATCACTGCGCGGGCATCGCCCTCGATCGGAATGACCTTGGGCTTCGACTTGTCGTGCGGAGTGTAGATGATGACGGCGGTGTCGGCCGCGACCGCCACCTGATCGCCCAGGAAGCTCGGAGCTACGCTCCCGGCAGGGAGGGGGATCGAGGTCGGCGCCTGGTCCGAGCCGAGAAATTCGAGGGCCGGGCGATTGCCGGCCAGCCGGGCGAGTAGCGCGCCATTCATGGTGCCATAGAGCTCAGCCGGCTTGCCCTGCAGCTTGGAGCGGAAGCGGACCGGGGTGCGGCGCACCAGCTGAACTACAGAGCTGGCGGTGTCGACAGCGTAAAGCGCGCCGTCGGGCCCCAGGGTGGCATAGCGCACATTCTCGAGGAAGGTCCGCACCCTGCGGGTGTCGAGGTCAACCGCCACCACGTTGTTCTTCCGGTCGAGCACGAAGACGAGACCTTGCTCGGCGTCCGCGCCGATCGGATGGTCAACCGGAGGCAGTCGCTCGGTGAGCTTCCAGGCGGCGGAGTCGAGCGCGGGAATACGGTAGAGGCGGGCCAGGCCACCCTCCCGGGGGATTCGCAAGGCGCTGACGGCGGCCACCACCCGGGAGGAGGCTGGAAGATTCCCGACCGCGAGATCCGGTGAGCCACCGCATCCAGCGATGAGGAGCGAAGCAAGGATTGTAGCTTGGAAACGCACGCCGGAAGATAGCGGAGTCTCCCTGCTCTTTAGAACCCCTGCCCGAAGCTGAACGTCCACAGTCCGCCCACCCCGGGCCGGTTCCGTGGGATGGCGTAGTCGAGTCGCGCAATCATGAAGCCGAACAGGTTCGTCCGGATCGAGACGCCCATGACCTGCAGTGGTGTGCGGACTCGTGTCGGGTCGTCACCAGGCCGCCGGCTCCACCGTAGGTCCGACCGCCCGTCCCAGGCCATACCCACATCGTAAAACAGCCCTCCCTCGATCGGAGGTAAGCCTTGGGGCACGAAATGAATGGCCGGAGTCAGAATAGGGAACCGAATCTCCGCGCTGGCCACTCCAAACTGGGTACCTACCAGTCGATCAAGGTCGGCACACCCGGTCTCGGTGTTACTGTCGTTGGCGTTCAGACATTCGTTGCGGCGGTACGAGCCTGAGGTGTTCCCCCGGAGCAGCTCAGTGCTCCCGGCAAAAATGCGGAAGCGATCGGCATCGCGTCCGATCCGGCCGAAATAGAGCAACCGGGTGGCGAAGACGATGGGCCCGACGATCCCGTCGTACCGGCGATAGTCCACCGTGATCTGGGAGTAGCGCCAGTCGCCCATGGTGTGGGCAAGCTCGAGCCGCCAGCGCTGGCCGTAAAAGGGCGCCGTGTATCCGAAGAGCGAGTTGTCGAATACCAGCGCCACCGAGGGCTGCACGTAGTTCACGCCAGGGCGGTTGATTGTCTCCAGAACCGGTTCCTCGATGGCGAAGCCGGACCCCGGGTCATAGGGCTCCAGGATGCTGAGCAGGGCGTCGTCCACGTTGGCAAAGCGGAGATTGCCCTCGATCCGCTGAAAGCGGCTGATGGGATAGTAGGCCAGCCCGAAAGCGGATCGCACCACGAGACGGCGGACGTTGGTGACGAACGTGTTCAGTCCCGGAGCCGGCGCATCCACTCGGATCTGGCTCGGCTCATAGAAGTAGTAGGGCTCCTGAGAGATGCCGGTCAGCCATTGGATCCGGCGGGACTGGTTGGCGTACGCCGCCATCACCTGGGCCTCGCTGATCCGGCCATTCACGTACCCGGCAAAGATCAGCGAATGATTGCCCAGGATGTCGCTCAGCGATATCGCGGTGCCGCCGAAGACGCCGCGGCCGAAATTGTCTCGCGCGTAGCCGATCGACGGGCGGGCGATGTAGTCGGGTGAGAAGCTGACCCTGTACTTCTTTACGCTGAACTCGCTGGTGTCGGGCAGGCTGTAGCTGGCCGAGTCGAGCAGGGCTGCAATGGAGATCGGCGGGGCCACGAAGCTGGTATCCCCGGTCCGGGTGACTTCACTGGAGGAGCGGAATCCCTGGGGCGTCCGGTAGATCGAACCGCCTTCACCGACCTGCGGCCGGACATCCTCCGGAACCTGCAGCGAACGGGTGGTATCAACCGGAATGACCGCGGTGGTGGCCAGGACGCCGCTGCTGTCCGGCGCGGTATCGCGGTAGGGATGACGCTTCAGCCCGCGCGGATTCGAAAGGCTATATACGTCGTACGTGCCTTTCTCGAAGTACACAAAGGCCAGGCGGTCGGCCTTCGGCGCCCAGGAGAGCACCGGCGAGAGCGGAGTGATGCCCTGGGTTCCGGTGTAGAAGTCGGTGATCTGATAGAGCGCGTTCTGACCGAGGTCATACAGGAAAATGTTGCTGACGCCGTTGCGGTCGGACACGAAGGCAATGGACTTTCCGTCCGGCGCCCATTGGGGGCTGACGTTCTTGCCCCGGTCCATCTGATCCAGTAGCCGGATCGAGCCCATGTCCAGGTCATAAAGCGCGATCCGCATGTTCCCGACGGCCAGGGTGTTGAAATTGGTCTCGCTTCCGCGGTCGGTGGCAAAGGCGATCGTGCGACCATCCGGTGACCAGACCGGGTGCAAATCGGCGTACTTGTCCTGGGTCAGCCGGCGGAGGTTCTTCCCATCCCGGTCGACCACAAACAGGTCGCTCAGGCCCCCGTCGTACCCGGTAAATACCAGTTGCTGCCCATCCGGGCTCCAGGACGGTGTGGTGACCCCGCTCAGCTTGAGCTCGATCCGCTTCACCTGTTTGTTGCGGGCCACATCCACAATCACGATATCGTCGCGCGCACCTCGCTTGGCCGCGAAGGCGAGATACTTGCCGTCGGGCGACCAGTTGGCCTGGGAGTTGATGAAGCGATAGGTCTCGTAGTTGCTGCTTACCCCCGACTTGAGGATCCGCCGCTTCACCTGGCCGGTATTGCCATCGGCCAGGTACAGGTCGACGAAGTAGAAGTCCTTTTCGCTGAAGTACGCGACCTGAGACCCGTCAGGAGACAGAGCAGGAGCCAGATGCAGCGTCCCCTTCGACCGCTTCTCGGTGAGCAGCTCGTTGGCGACCGCCCGGGCTCTCACCCGCGCGCCGATTTCGGGGAGGTACTTCTTCTGCACCGCATCGCGCCACTGGTCGGAGAGCTGGTCCAGGGTGAGACCAATCGTGCGGCGAAAGGCCCCCTCGATCCCCCCGGCCAGGGTGGACTTGAGAATGGCTCCCACGGCTTCATCGCCCCACCGTTCGCCGATATAGGACCACAGTGCGTGTCCATAGCGGTAGGGGAAGTACCGGTAGGGGTCGAGCGTCATCTGCTCGATGGTGGGCAAGTTGCCTTCCAGGGACGCATCCCGCAGCCACATGGCGGTCTCGGGATTGATCGGCCCCAGCGAGAGATACTCGGCCATGCCCTCGGCAAACCACAGCGGGGGATTGATTCCGATGAGGGTGCCGAGTCCGGCGCCCGCCCGGCCGCGGGACCAGGTGTCGTACTGGAACTGGTGGGCCATCTCGTGCTGCAGCACGTGCTCGAACTCGGAGTAGGAGCCGGTGAAGGGCATCACTGCGCGATTGCGCTGAAAGTCGGTGACACCGCCGGTCCCCTCGCCGGGCGCCTCCCCCAGGGCATTGGTCTGCTGGAAGTCGGAGTGCGAGGCGTACAGGATGATGGGCTTGCGTTCCCGGAACTCGTGATTCAGGACCTTGGACAGACGGGCGTAGCTCCGCTCGGCCATGCGGGCGGCGTCCATGGCGGCCACCCGCTCGCGCTCGTAGTAGTAGACGTCGAAGTGCTCGGTCTGGATGATCTTGAAATCGAAGCTGCTGTACTGGACCTTGTTGCGCCCGAAGTACTGGGCCTGCAGCAGTCCAGGAGCCAGACACAAGATCAGGAGGGCCAGAGCGGCGCGTCCGAACATAGACAACCTCAGGCTAGGTGGAGCTGATCAGCAGCTCGGGTGCATCGTCCCAGAGGCGCTCGAGCTGATAGAAGGAGCGGGTCTCGGGATGGAACAGGTGGATCACAAAATCTACGAAATCGAGCAGGACCCAGCGGCCGCCGGTCAGCCCTTCGACGTGATGGGTGTGATGGCCCCGCCGGTCCAACTTCTCCATGACCGACTCAGCGATACCGCGGACATGCGCGTCCGAGGTTCCGGAGGCGATCACGAAGAAGTCAGTGGCATCGTTCAAACCGCGCAGATCGAGCACGACGAGATGGTTGCCTTTCAAATCCTGGATAGCGTCCAGAGCCAGGCGAAGCGCTTCGGGGGGCGCAACCCGGGCCGGTACACCCTGAATCATCCTGTGTGAATCCTCTTCCCAGGGGAGTCTGCATCCTCAACCTGATAAAAGATGCCCCAGGCGCCGGGACCGACGTGGGTGCCGAGCACCCCGGTGGCCAGGCTGATGAAACAATCGCGAGGGCGGTATCGCTCTACCAACCTGGCCTGAATCCTTTGGGCCACCCCCGGCGCATCCGCATGGGCAACGCCGAAACGAATCACCTTGGGCCTGGGCGTGAGCCGCTGATCCAGGAGCGCCAACACCCTCGCTTCCACGTTCTCCTTGCCACGAACCCGCTCGACTGGAACCACGTTCCCGTCAGCATCAAATGACAGGATCGGCTTGACGTCCAGCATGCCGGCCAGCCATGCCTTGGCCCGGGAAATCCGACCCGACCGAAGCAGGTTGTCGTAGCGGTCCACCGTCAGAAGCATACCGGATCGGCCTCGGATCCGGCGGAGCTCTTCCGCAATCCGCGCGCCATTCCACCCCGATTCCGCCAGCTCCGCGCCCCGGAGGGCCAGGAGCCCCACGCCCAGGGAGGCCGATCCGCTATCAACCAAGTGAACCGCCTGCAGTTCCGCCGCCCGAACGGCCGATTGGGCCGCCTTGAAGGTCCCCGACAGGGTCGATCCCAGCAGGACCGCGACTATCTCGTCGGCCTCCGCTCCGGCGTTCCGGAACACCTGGATGAAATCGGCCGGAGCGGGCTGTGAGGTGGTCGGCAGCTCGCCCGAGGCCCGCAGCTTCCGATAGAACTCCTCCGGTCGCAGCTCCACCCGGTCTCGAAAGGTGGATCCACCGAAGACCACCTGCAGCGGCACCATCGAGATGTGAAGCCGGTCGAGAATGCTGTCGGGCAGATCGGCCGATGTATCGGTGACGATCGCCACAGGTCGCCGGTCCGGATGAGCCAGCTGCCGATGCTGGACCCGCATGTCCTGGGCTTTGGTGCTGTCTACTCGCCCCCATCGGGCTGCATAGGTAAAGACGGCCTCCGGGGTATCCGTGTGCACATGGATCTTGAGGATGTCGCCGGCTACAGCGACCACGGTCGAGCCCCCAAAGGCATGCATAGCCGAGCGGACCTCGTTGGCCGAGGGCAGTCGCTCGCCCCGGACCAGCACCTC
Organism: uncultured Gemmatimonadales bacterium; assembly: GCA_965652025.1. GTDB lineage: Bacteria > Gemmatimonadota > Gemmatimonadetes > Gemmatimonadales > GWC2-71-9 > CAVVWJ01. The sequence continues at coordinate 6,171 of CBFGTM010000020.1, read as the reverse complement.
GGTGCAGAACTGAAAGTCTCGTTCGGCTGCGACATCTGCCGCCGCAGCGGGGACATACGCGCGGGGCTCGAGCTCCTCCGGCAGAGTGGCTCCCGACACGGGATCGCCATTGATGTAGCGCACCACTCCCTCGAGCATCCGCACGAAGCCCTTGCCTCCCGCGTCGACCACACCGGCTTCCTTCAGGACCTGCATCAGCTCGGGAGTCCGGGCCAGCGCCGCTTCGCCTTCTTCCAGCAGCCGCCGCATAAACTCACCCAGGTCCGGCGAACTCCGGGCGACGGGCTCTGCCGCCATCGCTGCTTCGCGGGCCACAGTCAGAATGGTGCCTTCCCGGGGATCATCGAGGGACTCGTAAAGGCGATCGGCTCCGCTCCGAATGGCCCGGGCGATGTCCGGAGCAGTGGCCACGGCGCGCTGGCCCAGGGCGTCGGTGAAGCCCAGGAGGAAATGTGCCAGCATCATCCCGGAGTTCCCCCGGGCACCCAGCACGCCGGCTTGAGCCATGGTGCGCGCGGTCTCCGGAAGCGGCGCGTCCCCGAGCGCCTTGAGGGCGTCGGAGACGGTGCGCAAGGTGAGGCTGAAGTTGGTCCCGGTGTCGCCGTCGGGCACCGGAAACACGTTAATGCGATTGATCTCCTCCCGCCCGGCAGCGACCCAGTCGGCCGCGGCCGCTACCGCGCGAGCGAGACGGGGACCATCCACATAGGTGATCCCCGCCATGCTCCTGCGCTCACTCGGCGACAACAGAGACGCGGACGTCGGCGTGAACCTCGGGGTGAAGGCGCACCGTCACTGTGTGGGTGCCGGTGGTCTTGATGGGGTGCTCCAGCTCGATGCGGCGCCGGTCCACAGTGTGACCCTGCTGGGCCAGGGCCTCGGCGATGTCCTGAGAGGTGATGGAGCCGAACAGTTTCCCTTCTTCACCCGCCTTGCCGCTGAGCGTCAGGGTCACCTCGCGCAGGGTGGCGGCGGCTCGCTCGGCCTCCGCCTGCTCCGCCTGATTGCGTGCGGTCCGCACCCGCGTCTCAGCGGCGATCCGCTTCTTGTTTCCCTCGGTCGCCTCGTAGGCGAGACCCTGGGGCAGCAGATAGTTGCGGGCGTAGCCAGGCTTGACCCGCACCATCTCGCCGGCGCGGCCCAGCGTCTTGATGTCCTCGCGGAGTATCACTTCGATCATGGGTGTCCTCTCAGGTAGCCGACGGGGAGAGCCGCCGTCGGAAATCTAGCCAGGTATCGGCGAGGCCCAGCAGGGTAAGGCCACCGATCACAAACGGCAGCAGGAACATCGCCACCAGGGTGAGCGTCGCGATGACGGGAACCGGAACTCGCCTGGCGCCGGCCCGAAATACCGCCAGACCTCGGGCGGCGTAGAGAACAGCCCAGACCAGCAGGAGGTTCGATCCCAGCGCTCTGCCTCCCTCGGGCAGCGGCAGGAGACAGAGTCCCAGGCCCGCCACCCAGCCCCAGACCAGCTGATCGTTGAATGCGAAGGCGGCAAACCGGGGCAGGGCAGGGCCGAGCGGCCGTCGCGCTATCCGACGGTGCCACGTCCACGCAAGCATGAGCCCGGCGAGACCGGTGAGTGCCAGCAACGCCGGGTAGAAGGCCGCAATGGTTCGCACCATCGACGACATCTGGTTCAGCAGGCGGGGGGTACCGGTGTCGGTCCCCGCCTGCGACAGGCGCATGATGAGCTGTGCGTTGTAGCTCCATAGGTCCTGCTGAACGGCGTGTTCCAGCTCGCTCCAGCCCACGCCCAGATGCCAGAGCCACACCAGCATTGCCCCCGCGGCCAAGCCGGTGGCGGCCAGGGCGCGGGAGAATCGGGCCGACGGACGCCAGACCGTCAGAGCAAAGTAGGTCCCGGTCACCAGGACCGCCGCGGCGCGGGTGAACTGGCCCGGCAGCCCGCCGGCTGCCTGAAGCCACAGCCCGGACCCTATGGCCCCAGCCAGGAACCACAGCCACTCACGCCAGGTGGCCGGCCGCGCCAAGAGCAGGAGCGCGGCCAGCGGTGCGAAGAGAAACGCCGGTGGCGCCAGAAGGATGAAGGCAACCAGCAGGAGCACCGGTCCCTTCATCCCAGGATGCTCGGACGGCGTCTTCAGCCGGTGAACCCCTTGATGTAGGGCAACAGCGCCAGCTGTCGGGCACGTTTGATGGCCGTGCTCAGCTGCCGTTGATGCCGAGCACAGGTTCCCGACAGTCGACTCGGGAGGATCTTGCCGCGCTCGGTCAGGAACCGCGAGAGGGTGCGCTCGTCCTTGAAGTCCACCACTCGCACGCCCGACTCGCAGATGGCGCAGGTCTTCTGAGGCCGCCTCATTCGTCTTCCTCCTCGTCACTCTTGCCGGCGGTGACGGGCACCGGCTGGGCGCCTTCACTCACCACGACCAGATGCCGCAGGACACCTTCGTCCAGCTTGATGGCACGCTCGAACTCCGGCAGGGCGGTGGGAGCGGCGTCGAACTTGGCGACGACGTAGTACCCGGTCTCGTGCTTCTTGACCGGATAGGCCAACGTCCGCTTGCCCCAGTGATTCACCTGGGGAGCCTCGACGCCCGCTTGCTGGATGAGAGTGTGAAAGCGCGCCAGGCGCTCGTTGATGGCGGCCTCTTCGAGCGCACTGTCGAAGATATAGACCACCTCGTACTGACGGGTCATGACACCTTCCTTTGGACTGGAGCCGGTCCCCGGCTCGTGAGCCCCGAGCCTGGTGTGGGTCGGGGAGGAGATTTGTAGGTGGAAAGATAAACGTGAACAGTGAAAAGTTCACTCTTCACTCTCTCAGCCACTGAAGCGAAACAGCATGACATCGCCGTCCTGAACCACGTATTCCTTGCCTTCGGCTCGGGCGAGTCCCTGCTCTCGTGCCGGCTTCCAGCCGCCTACCCGGACAAAGTCGCCATAGGCGACTGTTTCGGCCCGGATGAAGCCCTTCTCGAAGTCGGAGTGGATCACCCCGGCAGCGGCCGGCGCCTTGTCGCCCCGGTGTACGGTCCAGGCACGCACCTCCTTCTCGCCGGCGGTGAAGTAGCTCTGCAGTCCGAGCAGGTGATAGGCCGCGTGAGCCAGGCGGTGCAGCCCGGATTCGGTGAGTCCAAGAGACTCCAAGAACTCGGTTCGGTCCTCCGGTGCGAGCTCCGCCAGCTCGGCTTCCACCTTGGCCGAGAAGGTGACGATTTCTGCAATCTCCTGGTCCCGCACCATCGCGGCCCGGAGCTGCTCCACGAACCGATTTCCCTGGCTGATCTCGTCCTCGGCAACGTTGGCGGCATACAGCACCGGCTTGGCGGTGAGGAGGTTGAAGGAGCGGTAGGTGGTGGACTCCTCCTCGGTCGGCGCGATGACCCGGGCCGGTTTGCCATCGGCCAGAGTGCGGTGGATCCGCTCCAGCAGCCGCTGCTCGAGTTTGGCCTGGGGGTCACCGGACTTGGCGGCGCGACCGGTCTTGTCCAGTCGCTTCTCTACGCTGGCCAGGTCGGCCAGGCCCAACTCGATGTTGATGACCTCCCGGTCGCGCACCGGATCGACGGATTCCATCACATGCTGCACATCCGGATCCTCGAAGCAGCGTACCACATGCAGGACGGCGTCCACCTCCCGGATGTTGGCCAGGAACTGGTTTCCCAGTCCCTCACCCTGGCTGGCGCCCTTGACCAGGCCGGCGATGTCCACGAACTCGACCGCAGCGGGCACGGTGCGATCCGGCCTGACGATGGCCGCCAGGGCGTCGAGCCGTGGATCGGGCACCTGAACGATTCCGGTGTTGGGCTCGATGGTGGCGAAGGGATAGTTGGCCACCAGGGCCTTGGCCGACGTGAGAGCGTTGAACAGGGTGGATTTGCCCACGTTGGGCAATCCTACAATTCCGAGGCGCAGCATGCTCGTAGGTTTGCGGTTGGTGTTACTGGCGACTGGCGACTGGCGACTGACGACTCACCGGTTGAACTGGCTCATTGCCTTCTCAATCCCATTCTCCAGCCAGCACTCCACCGCTTCGCTCATGGGATTCAGTAACTCGGTCAGGGTCTCCAGCTCCTCTCGGGAAAAGCGATCGAGGACGTAGTCGGCCAGGTCGTCCAGGTCCGGCGGAGCCGGCCCCACGCCGATCCGAAGCCGGGCGTAGTCCTGCCGCTGTAATGCGCCTTCAACGCTCTTGAGGCCGTTATGTCCCCCGGCGGACCCGGCTCCGCGGAGCCGGAAGCGGCCCAACGGCAGCGCGACATCGTCCACCAGGATGAGCAGATCTCGACTGGGATCGAACTCGGGAAGGGAACGGAGGGGCGTCAGGGCCGCTCCGCTGCGGTTCATGTAAGTCTGCGGCTTGAGCACGGCGACGGGATAGGCTTGCCAGATGCCCCGAGCCTGGCGGGCCCGCTCACCCCGCCGGAATGGCCCCAGCTGCCAACGATCCACCAACCGATCAGCAAGGCGAAACCCGGCATTGTGCCGGGTGTCGTCGTACTCCGGGCCGGGGTTCCCCAGCCCCACGATCGTGTGCAGAACCTAAGCTTTCGGCTCGGCCTCGCCCTCGCCTTCACCCTCCGGCTTCGGCTTCCGGATGAGCTCCGGCTCCGCAGGCGCGGCGACCTCTTCAACCGGCGCCGGCGCCTCCTCAGCGCGCGGGGCCACTACGGTGCACACCGGCGTGTCCGGATCGTTCAGGATCTCCGCTTTCTCCACCTTGAGATCGCGCACGAAGAGGGAATGCCCGATGGCCAGATTGGTCACGTCCAGCTCGACATGCTCCGGAATGTCCGCTGGCAGCACCTCGATCTCGAGCTCCCGCAGCACATGGTCGAGCACCCCGCCGAAGTTTCGCACCCCGTCGGGAATGCCCACCAGGTGGATGGGAATGGAGAGGGTGACGGTTTCGTCGGCCTTGACCTCATACAGATCGAGGTGCAGGATCTCCCCCGGCCGGACCGAGTCCCGCTGCAGCTCGCGGATCAGCGCCTTCACCGCGGGGCGCCCATCCACTACTACGTCGAGCACCGTTGTCCCCGCACTGATGCCTACCAGCATCTTGTTCAGCGCCGAGGTGTCCACCACCACCGGCTCAGCCGCGCGGTCGTGGCCGTAGATGACGCCGGGGACCTTGCCCTGCCGCCGGAGCGAGCGGGCCGCACCCTTTCCGGTCTGGGTCCGAGTGGTGGCTTCGAGGTTGGCTTGCTGAGCCATGGTTGTTCCTCTTGTGAGTCGCGAGTCGTTAATCGAACAACGAACTGACCGACTGATCGCTATGGGTGTATCCGATAGCCTTGGCCAGGAGACCCGCGATCGAGAGCACCTTGAGCCGGTCAAACCGCCGCTCCGGGGGAATGGCGATCGTGTTGGTTACCGCAACCTCTTTGACCCCGGAGGCCATTAGCCGGTCCACGGCCGGTCCCGAGAGCAGGGCATGGGTGGCGCAGCAGTACACGTCCTCCGCCCCCAGCCGCTTCAAGGCGGTGACCGCCTCTGCCATCGTCCCCGCGGTGTCGATCATGTCGTCGGGGATGATGCAGTCCTTGCCGGTAACCTCACCTACCACGTTAAGCACCTCGGCTATGTTCGCCGACGGCCTACGCTTATCGATGATGGCCAAGGAGGCGTTGAGCCGCTTGGCGAAGCCGCGCGCCATCTTGGCTGAGCCGACGTCGGGCGCCACGATGACCAGGTCGCGGAGGCTCTTCTGCCGGTAGTGGTTCACAAACACCGGCGACGCGTACAGGTGGTCCACCGGAAGATCGAAGAACCCCTGGAGCTGGTGCTGATGGAAATCCATGGCCAACACCCGGTCTGCTCCGGCCATCGACACCATGTTAGCCATCAGTTTGGCGCTGATAGCCACCCGGGGCTGGTCCTTCCGGTCCTGCCGGGCATACCCGAAGTAAGGGATGACCGAGGTGACCCGGGCTGCGCTCGCCCGCCTGGCGGCGTCCATCAGGAGCAGCAGCTCCATCATGTTTTCCGCCGGCGGGTTGGTCGGCTGGATGATGTATACGTCCCGCCCGCGCACGTTCTCATCGATCTTGACGAAGATCTCGCCGTCGGCAAAGCGTCGGAGCGTGACCTGGCAGAGGGGCTGCCCCAGGTGGGCGGCGACCTCGGTAGCGAGTGCCCGGTTGGCCGACCCGCTCAGGAGCAGCATCTGGCTGCGCGACAGCGACAGGTCCGTCATGG
>CBFGTM010000019.1:0-57625 GCA_965652025.1 uncultured Gemmatimonadales bacterium | reverse complement strand
GGATGGGACCTATTCCAATCCCGGCAGAATCGAGATCCTGCGAGGAGCCGCCGCCTCGTTACTGAGCGCTGCCGATGCCGCGCTGGTGAAATCGGGGACCACGACCCTGGAAGCCGCCTTGGCCGGCACGCCCATGGTAGTGGCATATCGGGTCCACCCGCTCAGCTGGGCGGTGTTTCAACGGGTTCGTACAGTGCGCTGGGTGAGCCTGGTGAACCTGGTGGCCGATCGGGAGGTCGTTCCCGAGCTGCTGCAGGATCGCGCCTCCTCCCAGGCTTTGGCCGACCAGTTGCGTCCACTGCTCGATCCGACCGATCCTCGCACTGTCGCCCAGCGCCAGGGATTGTCCCAGGTGCGGGATCGATTGGGACAGCCAGGAGCATCTGCCAGAGTCGTGGCGCTGGCCGGGGAGCTGCTGGATCCATGAGAGTGAAGCTGGCTGAGGGTACCGTCCGGCGGATCGGTGCCCCGGTTCTCCGTCTCCTGGCCTCCTCCTGGCGCATCCGCCTGGTGCACGAGGAGCGCTGGAGACGACTGTACGACGCCAGGCAGGCCAACGTCTTCCTACTGTGGCACGAGGCTCTCCTTCCGCTGCTGTGGCAGCACCGGCACCAGGGCATCGCCATCGTGGTCAGCGAGGCTCGGGAGGGACGCTATCTCTCCGATTTTGCCCGTTCCCTCGGTTACCGGTCGCTCTTGGGCTCCAGCACCCGGGGCGGTGCTCGGGCATTGCTCGGCGCCGTGCGGGAGCTCCGGGCGGGTCGTCCTGTGGCATTCACCCCTGATGGTCCTCGCGGACCGCGCCGGGAGATCAAGCCCGGAGTAGTTGCGGCGGCCCAACGGGGAGGCGTACCCATACTGCCCATTCATGCCGAGGCGGACAGGGCCTGGAGGTTACATTCGTGGGATCGGTTCATGATTCCCAAGCCGGGTGCCCGGATCTGGATCACGTACGGGCACCCCTTCGATGTGGCCCCTGGTGAAGTCGGATTTGCGGAGGGGCTGGACCAGGCCGTGGTGGGCCTGGCGCGGGTCTCGAGGAGTGGCGCATGGCGCGACGAGGCGATAGCCATCGGCTAGTCCGCTGGCTGTGGACCAGCAAAAGACCGGATGCCAAGCTTGCCCGGCTGGCGCTTCTGCCGGCCTCGGCCCTGTGGCACGGAGCCATGATCGTGCGGGAGTCGGCCTACCGGCGTGGCTGGCTGACCATCCGGGACCTGCCCCTCCCCTCGGTGGCCATCGGCAATCTGACCGTTGGAGGCTCGGGCAAGACACCGATAGCCATCTGGGTGGCCCGTCACTACGTGTCTCGTGGCCTCACCCCCGGCATCCTCCTTCGAGGCTACGGCGCGGACGAGGTGCTGGTTCATCAGCACGCAGTGCCCGAAGCCAAGGTTGTGGCCGATCCCGACCGCGCGGCTGGGGCCGAACGCGCGTTGGCCCGAGGAGCCCAGGTGCTGGTGCTGGACGACGCCTACCAGCGCCTGGACGTGCGCCGTGATCTCAACGTGGCGGTGGTAAGCGCCGAGACCACCCGAGCGGTGCGCTGGTCGTTGCCGGCAGGACCATGGCGGGAGGGGTTGCAAGCCTTGGAACGGGCCGATGCTGTGGTGGTGACCCGCAAGCGGGCTACACTCGAGGCGGCACTGAAGCTGTCGGCCGACTTGCAGCGCCGCATCCCCGGTCCAGTGGCGATCGCCTATCTCGGGCTCCGCTACGTCGAAGGCATGGTGAGCGGAACCCGGCGGCCCGCTTCGACCCTGGCAGGAAAGCGGGTGGTGGCGGCGTCGGGGATCGCCGATCCGGACGCGTTCGTGGCCCAGACCAAGGCCACCGGCGCCGCGGTGCAGGTGGCCACCTGGAAGGATCACCATGATTATCGGGACGAGGATGTCGCCTGGCTGGCTCATGCAGCGCGACGGGCGGACCATGTGGTCATCACCCAGAAGGACGCCGTGAAGCTGCGAAACCGGTGGCCCAGCTCGGTTCCGGAGCCACTCGTCGCCATGCTGGATCTGGAGTGGGAGGAAGGCGGCGACGCTTTTGCCGCGGCGCTGGATACGGTGGTAACGCCGGTGGAGCGACTGTAAACATCCTCAGAGTGTATCGGACATATATATGACGACCGTCAGCCGTCCCAGCCAAGATCTGATCCGTCCCGACAAGGACAAGTTTCTGGCCGAGGAGAACCCATTCGAGGCCATGATGTCCCGGTTCGACTACGCCGCGCAGCGGTTGAGCCTGGATCCGGGACTCTACAAGGTCCTGCGGAGTCCCGAAAAGCAGATCATCGTTTCGGTGCCGGTTCTTCGGGATAACGGGGATGTGGATGTCTACACCGGCTATCGAGTTCTCTACAACACATCGCGCGGCCCGGCCAAGGGCGGAATCCGATTCGATCTCAACGTCACCCTCGACGAGGTGAAGGCGCTGGCCGCCTGGATGACCTGGAAGTGCGCCGTGGTGAACATTCCGTTCGGCGGCTCAAAGGGCGGAGTAGTCTGCGACCCGGCGAGCATGTCCAACGCGGAGCTGGAACGGGTGACTCGCCGGTATACCGCGGCCATCATTGAGACGCTGGGCCCCGATTCCGACGTTCCAGCGCCGGACATGAACACCAACGAGCGGGTCATGGCGTGGATCATGGACACCTACTCGATGCACAAGCGACACACGGTCACCTCTGTGGTCACGGGCAAGCCGGTCGAAATGGGCGGCTCGCTGGGACGCCGTGAGGCGACCGGACGAGGGTGCATGATCGTGACTCGGCAGGCGCTAAACCGCCTCCGGATGCCGGTGAAGGGGACCCGGGTGGCAGTGCAGGGGTTCGGCAACGTGGGCTCGGTCTCGGCGGCTTTGATGGAGCAGGAGGGGATGAAGATCATCGCCGTGAGTGATAAGTCGGGCGGGATTTACAATCCCAAGGGACTGCGGATAAGGGACGTTCTTCAGCACGTTCGGCAGCATCGCTTCCTCAGCGGCTTTCCGGAGGCGGAGAAAATCACCAACGATCAGTTGCTCACCCTGGACTGTGATGTCCTGGTGCCTGCCGCCTTGGAGAACGTCATCACCAGTCACAACGCGCGCGACATCAAGGCCCGGATCATCTGCGAAGGTGCCAATGGGCCCACCACAGCGAGCGCCGACAAGATTCTCGAGGAAATCGGGGTCTTCGTCATACCGGATATCCTGGCGAATGCGGGCGGCGTCACCGTCAGCTACTTCGAATGGGTGCAGGACCGGGGCGGCTACTTCTGGGACGAGGACACGGTCAACCAGCGGCTGGAGCGAATCATGGTCCAGTCGTTCGATGAGGTCGCTTCGATGGCTGGGCGGCACGGGATCAATCTGCGCATCGGCGCGTACATGCAGGCGATCGAGCGGGTTGCTGCGGTGCATCGGCTCAGGGGGATGTATGCGTGAGCGCCATGGATATTTCGGTTGTCGCTGTCGGTAAGCTGCGGCCCTACTATCGCCAGGCGTTGGACGACTATCTGCGCCGGCTGAAACGGTACGCTACGCTGCAGGAGCACGAAGTCCGGGAGGCCAGCCGGGCTCCCACTGCACCGGCCCAGCGGGCGGACGAGGCGGCCCGGCTGGAAGCGCGGGTGCCTGACGGGAGCACCATCGTGGCGCTGGCGCGGGAAGGGATCGGCTGGTCCAGTAAGGAGCTGGCCCGGCAGCTGGAGCGCTGGCTCCTGGCAGGCCGCCCTCTGTCACTGCTGATTGGAGGCTCCCACGGTCTCGATCAGGGTCTCATCAATCGGGCTCACGCGCGGTGGAGTCTCGGGCCACTTACCTTTCCCCATGAGCTCGCCCGGGTTGTCGCCGTGGAACAGATCTACCGCGCGTTCACGATTCTCCGGGGGGAACCGTATCACAAGGGAGTCTAGGGTCTCTCTGGACCCATGACTGAATGGTTCGAGGAGTGGTTCGGCGAGGATTACCTTCGGCTCTATCCTCACCGCGACGACGCGGATGCTGGGCGGGCGGTTGCACTCATCTCCGGTGCGGTGGGACTTCGGCCGGGGTGGCGAGTGCTCGATGTGGCGTGCGGGGCCGGCCGCCATGCCCGCGCATTTTCCGGTCTCGGAGCGCTCTGTTTCGGCCTGGATCTCTCGGCCACCCTGTTGCGGCTGGCGCGCCAGGTTACCACTGGGCCGTTGATCCGGGCCGACATGCGGTACCTCCCCGTCCGGCCCGGCTCTATGGATCTCACCGTCAATCTCTTCACCAGCTTCGGATACTTCGAGCGTGACGCCGAGCATGCCGCTGCGCTCCAGGAGATGGTCTCCACCGTTCGCCTCGGCGGCTGGTTTGTGATCGACTTTCTCAATCCGGCGGCAGTGCGGCGTCAGTTGGTTCCCCAAGAAACCATCCAGCTCTCAGGACAGACCATTCAGGTCACCCGCTCGGTGTCGCCCGACGGGCGTTACGTCTGCAAGAGCATTCGGGCTCCGATCGGCCGCCATTATATGGAGCGGGTTCGCCTGTTCGAGCCGGAGCAGATCTCCCAGATGCTGGAATCCGCGGGAGTGCGGATCCAGCATCGCTTCGGCGACTATGACGCCGCTCCACTGGAATCCGGTTCACCTCGAACCATCCTGCTGGGGCAAGTCGCATGAGCCTGCGGATCGTGTCCACGGCGCTCGCTCCCCTGGCTGAGTTTCCCTCGTCCAGGGATGGGCAGTTCGACCCGGACCTGGCCGCCGCCATCGTGCCGAGTGCGGCGCGCGACGCGGCACTGGAACGGCTGGCGACACCGGGCGCTCTGGTGGTCACCAGCGGGCAGCAGCCGGGACTCTTCACCGGCCCGCTCTACACCGTCTACAAGGCGCTGTCCGCTGCGGGTCTGGCCAGGATCCTGGAGCGGCAGTGGCAGCGTCCGGTCGTACCGGTGTTCTGGGTTGCGGGAGATGATCACGATTTCGCCGAGGCGAGCCACGCCAGCTGGCTTGCCGCCGATGGCACCCTGCGGCGCATGGGGTTGCCGCCCCGGCCGGCGGACGCGCCGCTCACGCCCCTCTATCGCGAGCCTCTGGGGGCCGAGGTCACTGCCATTCTGGACGCGCTGGGAAACGATCTCGGGCAAACGGAGTTCGGGGAATGGACCCTGGAGTGGCTGCGCCGGCACTACCGACCCGACGCCACGCTGGCCGGTAGCTTTGCAGGCGCAATGGCTGAGCTGTTGTCACCGGCTGGAGTCCTGTGTCTCGAGAGCACTCACCGGGCGGTGAAGCGAGCCGGGGCTCGCTATCTGATCCGAGCGCTGGGAACGGCTCGGGAGCTGGACCGCGATCTGGAGCACCGCGCGATGGAGCTCAGGATGGTAGGCGCCGATCCGGGGGTCCCGGTCGGGGAGCAGGCCAGCCTGGTGATGCTGGAGGGCCGGCTCGGCCGGGACCGCTTGCTGATGGATGAGGGTGGCTTCGTCACCCGCCGCGGCCGCGAGCGGATGACTCTTGATGACTTGCAGCGAATTGCCGCCAACGAGCCCGAGCGGCTCTCGCCCAATGTGCTGCTCCGCCCGGTGCTGGAGAGTGCGCTGCTTCCGACAGTCGCGTATCTCGGCGGGCCCGGGGAGCTGGCCTACTTGGCGCTCACTCCGCCGGTGTACGACCGCATGCGGGTCCCCCGCCAGGCGGTGCTCCCGCGATGGTCCGGTGTCCTGGTCGAGCCGAGGGTGGAGCGGGTGCTGCAGAAGTTCGGTATCGAACTGGCCGATTTGCTCGAGCCCGGGGGTGCGCTCGAATCCCGCCTGGTACGGTCCCAGCTGCCGGATGAAGCCTCGCGGGCGCTCCGGGGCCTCCGAGACAGCATTCTGTTGGGCTATGAAGCCCTGGCTCGAAGTGCGACAGAGATCGATCCCACTCTGACGCGAGCAGTCCAGGGCATTAAGAACCAGGCACTCGCCGGGCTCAGCGAGACCGAGAAGAAGCTGGTTCAGCACCTCAAGCGGCGCCAGGAAGTGGAGCTGGCGCAGCTGGCGCGGGCCCGGGCCCAGGTGCTCCCAGACAATCAGCCTCAGGAGCGGATCCTGACCATCGTTTCCTACCTGGCTCGATACGGACCAGGTCTCATCGGCGAACTGAGCGAAAACATGGAGACGTGGTATGCGGCGGCCCTTGAAGGCGCGCTCGACCCTTCATAGACTCGACCCATGTCGGTGATCGCACTGATCCTTCTGGTAGCGCTCCTGATCCCAATCATGGGCATCGTGGTCGACTCTCCCATCGGGCGGGCCATTGCACGGCGACTCGAGGGCCCGCAACAGACCCCTCCAGGGCTGACAGAACTGGCTAAAAAGGTTGAGCTGCTGGAAGCGGAGGTGGACGACCTGGCGCGCAGCGTACAGACCCTCCAGGATGAGAACGCCTTCCTGCAGCGGTTGCTGGAGGATCCCTCCCAGCGCGCAACCCTCCCACCGCCGCCTCGACCCTGAGAGTCAGGCCGGCCGGGCCTGCGGCGGTCGTCGCCGCCGGCATCCTGCTGAGCCGGATCCTCGGCCTGGTGCGCAACCGGGTGTTTGCGCATTTCCTCGGAACATCCGACGCCGCGGACGCTTTCAACGCGGCATTCAAGATTCCCAACTTTCTCCAGAATCTCTTCGGCGAAGGGGTGCTTTCTGCTTCCTTCATTCCGGTATATGCCCGTTTGCTCGGCCAGGATGAGCAGGAAGAGGCCCGCCGGGTTGCAGGTGCGGTTTTCAGCCTGCTCGCTCTCACCAGCTCGGTGCTCGTCCTCCTGGGCATCTTGGCGGCTCCCGGTCTGCTCGCCGTCATTGCTCCTGGCTTCTCGGGCGAGAAGCGGGAGATCACTATCCGTCTGGTCCGAATCCTCTTTCCCGGCGCGGGGCTGCTCGTGCTATCGGCCTGGTGCCTCGGGGTGCTCAACAGCCACCGACGCTTTTTTCTGTCTTATACCGCTCCCGTGCTGTGGAACCTGGCGATCATCGGGACCCTGATCGGAGCGGGACAGACCTCGGGAGGCTATACCCTGGCGGAATACGCCGCCTGGGGCTCTGTAGCTGGGAGCGCGCTTCAGTTCGGGGTCCAGCTTCCCCTCGTGCTCCGGCTGATGCATGGATTGCGGCTCACTCTGCAGCGCGCCTCCTCGGCCGTACGTACCGTCATCCGGAACTTCTTGCCGGTGTTCGTCGGGCGGGGAGTGGTCCAGATCAGCGCCTACGTTGATACGGTGCTGGCCAGTCTCCTTCCTACTGGAGCGGTTGCTGCGCTCTCCTATGCCCAGGTGCTTTACACCCTGCCCGTGAGTCTGTTTGGCATGTCGGTCTCGGCAGCCGAGCTGCCGGCCATGTCGAGCACGAGAGGTGAAGGGGACGAGCTCGCGGCCCAACTCCGCAGCCGGCTGGATCGCGGTCTGCGACAGATTGCCTTCTTTGTCATCCCTTCGGCCATGGCCTTCCTGGCGCTGGGAGATGCGATTGTGGCAGCGCTGTACCAGACCGGTGAATTCACCAGAGCCACCACAGTCTACGTGTGGGGCATACTGGCCGGCTCAGCAGTAGGACTGCTGGCCTCGACCTTGGGCCGGCTCTACGCGTCGACGTTTTATGCTCTGCAGGATACCCGGGCTCCGCTGCGCTACGCGGTCATCCGCGTCGTCCTTACCATTCTGTTGGGATACCTTGTTGCCATACCGCTTCCGGGCTGGATCGGAGTGGACCAACGCTGGGGAGCCGCGGGGCTGACTGTGTCGGCGGGCCTGGCGGGGTGGGTGGAGTTCGTCTTGCTCCGCAGAGCCCTGAGCGGCCGGATTGGGCATACCGGAATACCTGCCCGCCTGTTGGCCCGGCTCTGGGGGGGAGCCGCCGGGGCCTCCATCGCCGGTGCGGTCGTCAAGCTGGCTCTGGAAGGCCAGCATCCACTGGTCGTCGCGTTATTTTCCCTGGGGATGTACGGCATCGCATACTTCGCGATCACCGCTGAGCTCGGCGTTCCGGAAGCACGCCGGCTTCTGAAGCGAGTCCCCTGGTTCCGCAGCGCCTGACCTCAGTGCTGTTCTTCCCGGTACCACGAGTAAGCTGACGAGCACAGTGTGACCACACCCTCACTTCCTGAAGCACTCCAACGGAAGCTCGACACCCTTCCGGAAGGGCCTGGTGTGTACCTCTGGAAGGGCAGGGACGGGGAAGTGCTGTACGTCGGAAAGGCGAAACGGCTGCGTAGCCGGGTCCGCAGTTATTTCGCCACTGACTTCCCGGACAGTCCGCGCAACCGCCTCTTGCAACGGCTCATCGGGGACGTGGAAACGATCGTGGTGCCGAGTGAGCCCGGCTCGCTGATTCTGGAAAACAATCTGATCAAGGAGTATCGCCCGCGGTTCAATGTCCGCCTGAAGGACGACAAGAGCTATCCCTCGATTGCGGTCACTCTGGGTGAGGCATTCCCCCGAGTGCTGGTAACTCGCCGGCGCGACATCCCGGGTGCCCGGTACTTCGGACCCTATACCGATGTCGGCCAGCTCCGAAGGACTCTGGCCATCATTCGTCGGCTGTACACGGTCCGGAGCTGCCACGACAAGCTTCCCGACGAGCGGCGCGAGCGCCCCTGCCTCGACTATTACATCGGACGGTGCCGCGCTCCTTGCATGGGCTGGCACGACATGCCCGAATACCAGCGCATGGTGGAGGATGTGGTCGACTTCCTGGAGGGGCGGACCCAGGATGTCCGGACTCGAGTGCGGGAGGCGATGCTGGAAGCCAGCGGGCGGGAGGACTTCGAGCGGGCGCGGGAGCTGCGAGACGCGCTCCGCTGGCTGGACCGGTTGGACGAGCCGCTCAGCGTCGAGATCATGGGCACGGGCGACGCGGATGTGATCGGCTACGCTCGGGACGGGGACGATGCCGTGGGGGTGCTGATCCGGGTGCGTGGCGGACGGGTGGTCGGGCGGGAGCATCGCTTCCTGGAGGGAGTCGAAGAAGAGCAGGACAGTGCGGTGCTCAGTGCCTTCCTGGTCCGCTACTATGTGCCCGCCGAGGACCGGGTTCGACGGCTGGTGGTGCCCTTCCCACCGGATGAGTGGGACACCGTGCGTGAGCTGCTGCCCGGCACCGACTGGTCGGTGCCGCAGCGTGGCACCGCGCAGCGCTGGCTGGAGCTGGCGGATCAGAACGCGATGCATCTGCTGGAGAGCCTGCGCATCGAATCGTTCGAGACCGAGGAGCGTGCCGAGGATCCGGTCTATGCTCTGGGCCGAGATCTGGGACTGAGTGCCGTTCCTCGGAGCTTCATCACCATCGACATCTCCCACAACCAGGGCAGGGACACGGTGGGATCCCTGGTCTGGTTCGAGGCCGGGAGACCGCGGAAGAGCGAGTATCGCAAGTTCAAGATCCGCGGGCTGGGACAGCAGGACGATTACGCCGCCATCCAGGAAGTTCTCACCCGGTATCTCACCCGGCGACGGGAAGAGGAGCAGCCCATTCCCGATCTGGTGGTCATCGATGGAGGTAAGGGTCAGCTGAGCGCGGCCGTGGCGGCTGCGATTCAGCTGGGTTTTCCCGATCTGCCGATCGTGAGCCTGGCCAAGCGGGAGGAGGAAGTCTTTCTACCCGGCCGGAGCGACAGCCTCAGGTTGCCTCGGCGAAGCCCGTCTCTGCGCCTGTTGCAGCGGGCCCGGGACGAAGCGCACCGGTTCGGGCTGGCCTACAACCGGAAACGCCGGACACAGCGGACCATCACCTCCGAGCTGCTCAGTATTCCCGGCGTCGGCCCGACCAAGCGGCGGCGTCTACTGGAGCGCTTCGGCAGCCTGGCCGGGGTGCGCTCCGCCTCAGTTGCCGAGCTCGCCTCGGTGCCCGGATTCTCGGTTCGGCAGGCAGAACGGATCCTGGACCACTTGAAGGCAGCTAACCCGCAGCGCTGATCCCTCCGGTCTCCAGGTTTGCCTGACGCTGACCGACCTATCATATTCTAAGTCTATGTCCGATGGACGCTTTGCCATCCTCGACCCGGCCGCTGGCATCAGCGGAGACATGCTGCTCGGCGCTGTCCTGTCGGCAGGGGCTCCGGCGCAGTGGCTTCAGGCGGTCCCCGCCAGGCTGGGGTTTCCTGAGGTCCGCGTCGATGTCACGAGCGTTATACGGGGCGGCGTACAGGCCACCAAGGTCGATGTCGTCCTGCCCGGTGAGCGGAAGGAGGAGCCGTCTGACCTCGAGCACGATCACCAGGAGCACCACCACCACCACCACGGGCCTCACCGGCACATCGGAGAATTGATCGGCATCGTCGAGCGAGCCGACATCTCCCCTTGGGTTCGGGAGCGGGCGGTGCGCGCGTTTCGCCTGCTGGGTGAAGCAGAGGGCCGGGTCCATGGTATGCCTGCCGAGCGGGTGCCCCTGCATGAGGTCGGCGCGGTGGACGCTCTGATCGATATTGTTGCCGGCATCGAAGGCTTCGAGCAACTCGGCATCGACCGGATCTACAACCGTCCTGTCGCACTGGGATCCGGATGGGTGCGGGCCGCACACGGGAACATGCCGGTACCGGCGCCGGCTACCTCGATTCTTATCGAAGGGCTCGAAGTGGCCACCACTGGCCCGGTCAGCGGGGAGGCGACGACACCGACCGGGGCCGTACTGTTGCGGGTGCTCTCATCCGGCACGCCGCCGGCCCGGTGGAGAGCGCTGCAGGCCGGCGCCTGGGGGGCAGGAACTCGAGATCCCTCCGGTTATCCCAATGCATTGCGGCTCATTCTGGCCGCTGCCGCTGTCGAGGCAGGAGAGGTCGTGCTCCTCTCGACTGACATGGACGACCTGAGCCCGGAATATCTCGAGCCGTTGCGAGAAGCACTGTTTGCAGCTGGGGCGCTGGACGTGCAAGTCTGGGCGACCCAGATGAAGAAGGGCCGTACCGGGTTTCGGATCGAGGTCACCGCGCCGCGAGACTCCGATGCCGTCGTGGCTGCGCTGTTTCGCCACAGTACCACTTCCGGAGTCCGGCGTCAGATCGCGGAGCGAGTCACTCTGGCCCGGCGACAATTCGAGGTCACTTCCGCGGACGGCACCGCCGTTCGGGTGAAGGTTCTCGAGGGGCCCGATGGGCCTCGAATAAAGCCGGAATACGAAGATGTTGCAGCAGTTGCGCGCCGTACCGGGCAGCCGGCCCACGAGGTGGCAAGGGACTTGCACAACCGGGCTCTCCGGTCTCTGATCTCGAACAAGGAGTCCTGACCAGTGAAAATCCAAATCGTGTTGGCCAGCATGCTGGCCGGCAGCGTAGCCATTCCAGCAGCGGCCCAGCAGACAGCACCCAATAGTCGCGTGGTGACGGCGCTACCGAGCCGATATGTGCCTCCCGAGTGTGGACTCAAGCCTGGACATTTCAAGGTCAGTAGCGGGGCGACCTATCTCAAGACGGGCATTGAAACCGAAGTGCCCGACAATCGGAATCGCGCTCTGGCCTCGGGCAGCAAGGTCATTCTCGAAGCCATTCAGAAGAATGGGCAGGAGAAGAATCCGGCCGCCTGGTATTATCTCGGCCGTATTTACCTGCAGCAGGGCGACCTTGCCGGTGCCGACAGTTCGTTCTCCAAGGCCGAGTCGTTGTCACCCGGATGCAAGGCGGATATCAGTAAGGTCCGCTATACCGGCTGGGTTCCTCTGGTCAATGCCGGGGTCGAGTTTGCCAAGAAGCAGCAAAATGACTCGGCGCTTGTCCTCTTCCGTGAGGCCAACAGCATCTACCGCGACAAGCCGGCGGCATTCCTCAACGCCGGAGTCATTTTCGCCAACGCAGGACAGACCGACAGTGCCATCGTGTACTGGGAGAAGGCCGCGGAAATCGCCGAGCGGACGAATGCGACTGAGGATCGTAATGTCGCGACTAGGAACCTCGGTGCGATGTACCAGCGCGCTAACCGGCACAAGGAAGCGGTTCCGGTGCTGGAACGCTATCTGGGTTGGGTTCCCAACGATACCGAGGTGAAGCGCGCGCTGGCCGCCTCCTATCGGGCCACCGGGCAGACCGAGAAGGCAGTGGCATTGGAGAAAGAAGTGGGAGCGGCGCCCGCCGCTCCGGCCGGCCCGCCCTCGGTAGCCGGCGGGGCAGCAAGCGCGATGAACGAGGCCATTTCGCTCTATAATGCCAAGAAATATCAGGAGGCGGCAGCTGCCTTCGAGAAGGTTGTGGCCACGGAACCCTACAATCGCGACGCGCTGTTCGGACTGGCCAACTCGTACATCGGTCTCAAGAACGGGCCTAAGCTCGCCGAAACCGCTGGCCGGCTGGTGGAGATCGAGCCGATGAACGATGAAATAGCACGGATGCTGGCCACCGGGCAGCGTATGGCCAAGAAGGAAAGCCTGGCGAACAAAACTGCCACCCAGGTACTGGGAATGCCGCTGACGGTGTCGATCACTCAGTTCGCTCCCACCGCGGGTGGGGCCAGTCTCACCGGCACGGCAGCCGGCCGAGAGGCCCAGACACCCCAGGGCAAGCCAATCGCCGCCAAGCCGGTCACCCTGATAGTCGAGTTCATCGACACCAAGGGGACGGTGGTTGCCAACCAGGAAGTTCAGATCCCGGCCTTGAAACCGGGCCAGAGCCAGCCCATCGAAGCCAAGGCGGAAGGTGCTGGCATTACCGCTTGGCGTTACAAGCGGATGTAAGGGGACTCGACATGGCCAGTGTACAAGGGGCGCAAGAAGGAATTGGGCTGACCACGACGAAGGCTCCCTTCATCGAGCAGGCCCAGCAGGAAGGCCGCCTGTACATCCACCAGCCGTACGAGCTCTATTCGGTGGCGAACCATGACGCCTGGCGCCGGCTGTTCTCTCGAATGGAAAACCGCTGGCGCCGGTACGCCAACTCGCGGTTTCTGCAGGGTATCGACAGCCTGTGTTTGGATCCGAACCGGGTTCCGAAGCTGGAGGACGTCAATCGATTTCTCAGTCCGCTCACCGGCTTCAAGGCTAAAGCGGTGAGCGGCTACATCCCATCCTTTCTTTTCTTCAACAGCCTGCGCAACCGCGAGTTTCCAACCACCATCACCATTCGAGACGGGGCGACGCTCGATTATCTGCCCGAGCCGGACATTTTCCACGACATCGCCGGTCACGTTCCCATGCACACCGACCGGGCGTTCGCCGATACATTAGTGCGGTTCGGCGACTGCGCTCATACGGCGGCCGAGATCGTGGCTGGTATCCGGGATGAAAAGGAGAAGATCCGGCGGGTCACCAGCATCTTCAAGGCGATGGCCCGCTTCTTCTGGTTCACGATCGAGTTCGGGCTGATGCGGGGTGAGGGCGGCCTCAAGGTCTACGGCAGTGGCCTGCTCAGCTCATATGGCGAAATCGCGCACAGTATCGATTCACCCGAGGTCCAGCGCTATCCCATCCAACTGGAATGGGTCATCAACCAGTATTTCGAGATCGACCATTACCAGCCGTTGCTGTTCATCGTCGACTCGTTCGATCACTTGTTCGATCTGGTGGGGGAGTTGGAGCGCTGGATGCGTGAGGGCCGGTTGGACAACGTCTCACCGGGTGAGCCTGCCATCAGCGAACCGGATCTGCGCAGCTTTCTCGAGGCGTCGGAGGCCAGGTAGTCCAATACTCCTTGACCCCTTCAACCTGCCTCCTCACATTACTGCACACCTGCGGGCGTAATTCAGTGGTAGAATGCCAGCTTCCCAAGCTGGACGTCGCCGGTTCGAGTCCGGTCGCCCGCTCTCCTATTGCTCCGCTGCCTCCCGTTAGCTATCCCAGCTGCCCTACTCTCATCCGGAACTCACAATCCCTTAAGAATGCTGGCTCTATATTTCGGCTCTAGTGGGTGGCCGGAGGAGGTTTGTCTTCGGCCCGCCCAGGGGTAACTTGCGCGCCGGCAGGTGCCGCGGTCTGATGCGACCGGGGTTTGGTATTTCGTGGCGCGGGCGCAACGGCCATCTGGACCATGTTCATAAGCTGTTGCCGGAGCATTAGTTAACGAGGAACTTAGCACCCGTTCCCCGGCCCGGTATCTGCATGCACGGCGCCGTGAAAGCAGGGCTATAACTATGACTCGGGACCTGAGATCTGCATGGTGATGCTAAGTCGCTTACGCCGTATCCGAATCTGGATGATTGCCGGCCTGCTCGCCGCCGCCACACTTCGCTGCGGTGACGACGTCCAGCCGACCAACCCCACCGATATCGAAATAGCCGGTGGGAACCAGCAGAATGGAGTGGTCGGCCAGCCGCTTTCCAGTCCATTGGTGGTACGGGTTACCGATGCTTCCGGCAATGCGGTACCAGGGGTCCCGGTGCAGTGGGCGGCACAAGGCGGCGGAAGCGTGTCGCCCGCTAGCACGACGACCGGCTCCGATGGTCGCGCTTCAGTCCAGCGGGTGCTCGGAACCCAGCTGGGGCAGCAGACCACGACGGCTACCTCGGCCGGCTTGACCGGTTCACCAGTCACCTTCGTCTCCACGGCGGTTGAAGCCGGGGACCCTGCCAGCATCGCCATCACGACTAATCCGCCAGTTGCAGCCTTGAGCGCCGAGGTATTCGACCCGGCAGCGCAGCCGGTCGTGGAAGTGCGGGACGGCAGCGGTATTCTGCTCCCGGGCGTTCAGGTTATCGCGTCCATCGCCAGCGGAAATGGAACTCTCGAGGGCGCCACCACCGCCACCACCAATAGCGCTGGCGTCGCCGCCTTCGCCGACCTGGGCATCCGGGGGACCGGAAGCCAGTCCCTGGTGTTCACCGCAGGCGGTGCCACAGTCACCTCGACGGTGGAGGTATCGGCATTGCCGGCCGAGGCGACCACTGGCTCCTGGGGTCCGGTGGTGAACTGGGACATCGTCCCGTTGCACATGAACCTGCTTCCCAGCGGAAAGATTTTCGCCTGGGGCAAGACCGACGTGCCACCCGACACCATGGGCATGCCCCGCATCTGGGACCCGGCAGCAGGGCCTCCGAGCACCGCTCGGATGATCAGCGTGGACACGATGCTCTTTTGCGCCGGACACACGCTCATGCCCGACGGGACCTTGATGGTCTCCGGTGGGCATCTTCAGGACGACCGCGGCATTCCCACGACCTATTTCTTCTCGCCCGAGGGTGCGGTAACGAAGGGTCCGGACATGGCCCACGGGCGCTGGTATCCGACGCTCACCGTGCTTTCCGATGGGCGAATGCTGACCATGGCCGGGCGAGACCAGAACAACCTGGTAGTGACAACGCCCGAGATCTGGGAAGGGAATCGTTGGGTCGAGCTGCCGGGAGCCGGCGCGCTGGAGATCCCCTATTACCCACGCAACTTCGTCGATCCGAAGAATGGACTCGTTTTCAACGCCAGCGAACGGATCGACTCCCGCTGGTTCGACGTGGATGGAACCTCCCCCACCGGTCGGGGCCGATGGATCTCTGGACCGCCCCACCTCTACCGGTTCAATCGGGATTACGGCTCGGCAGTTGAGTATGAGGCCGGAAAGATTCTAGTGGTCGGAGGCGGAGGGCACACCGGGTGGCCAACCCCCGATCCCAAGGCCGCGCAACCGACCGCTACGGCCGAGATCATCGATCTGAACGCAACCAGTCCCAGCTGGACCAGCACGGGGTCGATGGCCAACCCGCGCCGTCATATGAACGCGACGATTCTTCCGGATGGTCAGGTTCTAGCGACGGGAGGCACCCGGGGCGGTGGATTCGTGAACATCGATCCGGGACTCGCCACCAAACAGGCGGAGCTCTGGAACCCGAGCACCGGTCAGTGGAGGCCGTTGGCAGCCAACAGCATTATGCGGGTATATCACTCGGTTTCCTTGCTGCTTCCGGATGGGAGGGTGCTCCACGGCTCCAGCGGTGACGCGATGGCTGGAACGATCCCGGTTCCGCCGGAAAGAAACCATGAGCTGTTCTCCCCACCCTATATGTTCATGGGCGCCCGGCCGTCCATCTCGCAGGCCCCGGAGATAGTGAGCTACGGACAGGTCTTCTCCGTGGCCACACCGAACGCCGCCCAGGTTACCCAGGTACGGGTGATCCGGCTGGGGACCGTCACTCATGCATTCGACGACGGCCAACTGGCCAATCAGCTTGCCTTCAGCGCAGGCGAAGGGACTGTTCAAATCACGGCGCCTGACAGCCCCAGGAAAGCTCCGCCCGGTTACTACATGTTGTTCATCCTCAACCGGAACGGAGTGCCGTCAGCCGGCAAGTTTGTCAGGATCCAGTAGACTCTAGTCGTCCGAGCCGACCAAGGATCGAATACCCGCAAAGACGGCGAGCCCTAATCCAGCCGCGAGCAGCGCCTTCCCCGGGGAGAGCGCTGCTCGCGTGTATAGACTCGACCGCATCACGTGCCCCTCATAACCGCCGCGCTCCAGGTTCTCCTGTCCGCTGGGCTGGAAGAGGTTTCCGGAGCGAGCCGATGC
Organism: uncultured Gemmatimonadales bacterium; assembly: GCA_965652025.1. Taxonomy (GTDB): domain Bacteria; phylum Gemmatimonadota; class Gemmatimonadetes; order Gemmatimonadales; family GWC2-71-9; genus CAVVWJ01. The sequence goes on along the minus strand of CBFGTM010000019.1, from coordinate 41,243 downwards.
CGGAGTGTCCGAACGCTGACCCCTGAACATCGCCCGCTCCATGTAGAAGTCGGTCACGCGGGGCAGCGCCGTACCCAAGGCAGTCAGCAAGCGACCTCCTCCGCCGATGGTGATGTCTCTGACCGGATGTTCCGCAGCTCTGAGGATGGCGTTGGCCACCACCTCCGGTGCATACACCGGCGCCGGAGGCTTGGGCTCGACCTCCATGTAATTCTTGGCGTGCTGAAAGTATGGGGTATCGATGGCGGATGGCTTGATCAGAGTGACGGAGACCGGGGCTTTCTCCTCCTCCAACTCCATCCGTAATGCATCGGTGAAGCCCTTCACCGCATGCTTGGACGCGGAATAGGCACCCTGCAGCGGAATGGCTCGATCCGACACAATGCTTCCCATGTTGATCAGTGCGCCACCACGGCCGCGCAAATGGGGGATGGCGGCGCGACTCCCGTAAACCATTCCCCAGAAATTCACCTCGAAGACCTGGCGCATGTCCTCGATGGCAACCTCGGTCAATCGCCCATAAAAGGAGACACCCGCGTTATTGACCCAGGTGTCCAGGGCGCCGAATCGCTCCACCGCCGCGGCCGCGAGCCGTTCCGTGTCGTTCGGGCTGGACACATCCGCCACGACAGCGTGGGCCGTACCTCCGCTTCGACCGATCTGGTCTACCGTCTCCTGCAGCTCGGACTCATTGCGAGAGCACAGGACCACCCTGGCTCCGCGCTCGGCCGCGCGCCTGGCCGTGGCGAGCCCGATCCCGCTGGTGCCGCCGGTAATGACGATGACCTGCTGATCCAAAGGCTTGAGCTTCATGCTACCGCTGCCTCCCTTCACCGATAGTCACCGGGTGCTTCGTGTCATTGATGAAGTATGAGTTCTGCGCCCGGGAAAGGGCAAACGCAGCCACTCCCGCTTGAATGTCCCCGCGCGCGGGGAGATCTTTGCCCGATGATACGCGTCACCGCTGTTCATCCGGGATCCGTGGCCGCCGAGCTCGGCTTGCTCGAGGGCACCGAGCTTCTGTCGGTCAATGGGCGGGAGCTCGACGACTTCCTGGATTGGGAGTTTCTCACCGCCGAGGAGCAGATTCTCCTCCACGTTCGCCAGCCCGACGGGGAGGAGATCGAGTTCGACATCGAGCGTCCGCTGGGCGAGCCGATGGGCGTCGCGCTCGAGCCTCCCCGCATCCGGCGATGTGCCAATCGGTGCGACTTTTGCTTCGTGGACGGCCTGCCGGATGGGCTCCGCGAGGTGCTCTACATCCGGGACGACGATTATCGGCTGTCCTTTCGCTACGGGAACTTCGCCACTCTTACCAATCTCAAGCCGCGCGACGTTCAGCGCATAATCGATTACCGGCTGTCACCGCTGTACGTGTCGGTCCACGCCACCGACCCGACAATCCGGCGGTACCTGCTGCGCAACCCCACCGCGCCGGACATCGTGGCGCAACTGCGCGACTTCGCGGCACACGGTATCGAGTTCCACACCCAGATCGTCATGTCGCCTGGAGTGAATGATGGGCCGGTCCTCCGGGAGACGCTGCAGACCCTATATCGGTTTGGTCCGGCGATCCTGGATTGTGCCGTCGTCCCGGTGGGGCTCACCGAGTTCTCCAAGCACCATCTGGTACGCGAGCCCACCGCCGAGGAGTGCCAGGCGGCTATCGCGCTGGTAGAAGAGCACGCTGCCGTTGCCCGGACCCAGCGCGGCATCACCTGGGCCCTGGGAGCCGACGAGCTATATCTCCGGGCTGGGGTCGAGCTTCCGCCGGCGGACGTCTACGACGGCTTCGAACAGGTCGAGAATGGAGTGGGGTCGGTCCGCTGGTTGCAGCAAAGAATCGGCAGTCTCGAGACGGGAAGTCTCAACTGGAGCGGCAAACGCATCGGTGTGATAAGCGGTACCGCTATGGCGCGACTGATGCCCCTGGTACTCGAGCCGCTGGCGCGGGTGACCGGAGCTTTCTTCGATCTCATTCCGGTGGTGAACACGCTTTTCGGTCCCAGTGTCACGACCGCAGGATTGCTCCCCGGGGCGGCAGTGGAGGAAGCGCTGCGCAATCGGGCTGACCTCGACCTGGCACTCCTTCCCGGCGAATCGCTCAACGACGATGAGCTTTTCATCGACAGCATGAGCCTGGAGCGGCTGCAAACCTCGATTCCGGTCGAGGCCCTGCCGTCCAAGGATTTCGCGGATGTCCTGGGAGAGCCGGTCGAGGTGTGAGCAAGCCAACGGTTGCCATCGTCGGCCGCCCCAATGTGGGCAAGTCCACCTTGTTCAATCGGATTCTCGGCGGACGTCCAGCCATCGTGTCGGAGCGGCCGGGAACGACTCGAGACCGCCACTTCGGTGACGCGGAGTGGCAAGGTCGTCGTTTCTGGTTGGTGGACACCGGCGGACTCATCCCTGACTCGGATGACAGCCTGGACCGCGCCATTGGCAGGCAGGTCGAGTTCGCGGTGGCCGAGGCCGATGTCATCATCTTCGTGGTAGACGGCCGCGAGGGGCCGAACCCGGTCGATCGATCCATCGCCGACCGGCTCCGCAAGGCCGGCCGGCCCATTGTACTGACGGTGAACAAGCTGGATAATCTGGAGCGGAGCACCGAGCAGTACGATTTTTACCAACTCGGCTTCGGCGAACCGCAGGGTGTGAGCGCGGCCGTAGGCAAGGGCAGCGGCGACCTACTCGACACCATCGTGGCCCACCTTCCGCCTTACGATCCAGCAGAAGCAGAGGATGCGATCAATGTGGCGGTAGTGGGGCGGCCGAATGTAGGAAAATCGTCCCTGGTAAACCGGTTGTTGGGGCAGGAGCGCCATCTAGTGACACCCCAGGCGGGCACTACGCGGGACGCCATCGACAGTGTCTTGCGATTTCAAGGTAGGACCCTCAACTTCATTGACACCGCAGGCTTACGGCGGCGGGCTAAAGTAGAAGATGACCTGGAATTCTATTCCACGCTGAGGACCGAGCGGGCCATTGAAAGAGCCCAGGTGTGCGTCCTCGTGGTGGACGCCACCCTCGGCATGCACAACCAGGATCTTCGTATTGCCACCCAAGCCTGGGACCGAGGTGCCGGCCTGATCGTCCTGGTCAACAAGTGGGATCTGATCGAGGAGAAGGATGCCAATACGGCGCGGCAGGGACAGGAAGCGCTGATCGCGAAGGCTCCGTTCCTGCGATATGTACCATTCCTCTACGTCTCGGCCTTGACCGGACAGCGAGTCCGCAAGGTACTCGACCTGATCGTTGAGGTTGCCGACAGCCGGGAGCAACGGGTTCCCACTGCGGAGGTCAACAAGGTGCTGGCTGAGCTGATCCAGCGCAACGCACCGCCGCAGAAGCCAGGGGAGGAAGTGAAGCTTCTCTATGCCTCGCAGGTGGGCACTGCGCCGCCCACGCTCGCCATTGTCAGCAATCGGCCCGAGGAAGTACCGGAATCCTACCAGCGATACCTGGTCCACGGGTTCCGGGAGGTCTGGCCCTTTTCCGGCTCCCCTCTGCGTCTCAAGTTCACCCGGCGGGGCTCTCGCCGCTGATGCTCACTGTGGCGCTCTGGCTCCTCGCCTCCTACCTGCTCGGAGCCATTCCGACCAGCTACCTGGTCAGCAGAGCATTCGCCAAGATCGATCTTCGTCAGCACGGCAGCGGGAATCTCGGCGCCACCAACTTGTACCGGGTGCTGGGATGGAAGTACGCGATTCCGGTGGCTCTCTTTGACATTGCCAAAGGGGCCATTCCAGTCCTGTACTTCGCTCCTCAGGTCTCGAGCTCGGAGCTGTTCGCACTGGCCTGCGGGGTAGCAGCCATTCTGGGTCACGTCTTCTCGGTATTCGTGCAGTTCAAAGGTGGAAAAGGGGTGGCGACTGCGGCCGGGGTCATGCTGGGCCTGACCCCCATCGCCCTGGCCGTCGCGGCAGTGGTGTGGGGGTTGGTGCTGCTGCTCACCGGCTACGTTTCGCTGAGCAGCATCGCGGCCGCCGTGGTGCTCCCGGCGGCGGTGTATCTGCTGGAACATCCCAGAACGCCGGAGCTCTTCTGGGTGGTCGTCGGCGTAGCACTCGGGGTCATCGTCCTTCACCGACGAAATATTCAGCGTCTGATCAACGGAACGGAGAACCGGTTCGGCAGACGGGCCGCGAGTGCACCGCCGTTATGAGCGTGGTCGCAGTCCTGGGGGCAGGTAGCTGGGGAACAACCCTGGCAAACCTGCTGGCGGTGAAAGGCGAGACGGTCCGCCTCTGGGCTTATGAGCCGGAGGTGGTCGAAGCGGTCAATCAGCGGCAGGAGAACCCGCTCTTCCTGCCCGGGATTCGCCTGGACCCATCGCTGCGAGCCTATCGTGATGCTCGAGAGGCCGTCGCTGACGCCCCGATCATAGTTTCCGCCGCACCGAGCCATGCGGTCCGGCGGGTGGTGAACCAGGTCCGTGGCTGTGTCCGTGCGGGCACACTGGTAGTGAGCGCAACCAAAGGGATCGAGACCGATACTCTGGCACTCATGTCTGCCGTCATCGAGGATTGTCTGCCTGGGGTACGCTTTGTGGCTCTATCCGGGCCGAGCTTTGCCCTCGAGGTGTGCCAGGGACAGCCGACCCTGGTCGTGGCCGCTGCTCGGCAGGAGGCTGCCGCGCTGGATGCGCAGCGGATTTTTGCCACCCCGCGGTTCCGGGTGTACTCCCATGACGATGTGATCGGGGTCGAGCTGGCGGGCGCACTCAAGAACGTGATTGCCATAGCGGCAGGAATTCTGGAAGGACTCGAGATGGGTCATAATCCGCGCGCCGCGCTCATTACCCGTGGACTCGCCGAGATCACCCGGCTGGGGGTGGCGCTCGGAGCCAGCCCACTGACCTTTGCCGGCCTTGCCGGGATGGGCGATCTCATCCTGACTACGACGGGAGACCTCAGCCGCAACCGAGCCCTCGGACTTGCCGTGGCGCGGGGGCAGACGCTGGAGGAGTACCGCACGGCACATCGCAGCATCGCGGAGGGTGCCAACACCTCCCAGGCTGGCGCCGAGCTGGGCAAGCGGATGGGAGTGGAACTTCCCATCATCGAGAAAGTTCGTGAAGTTCTGTTCACCGGCAAGCCGGCCCGCACCGGCATCGCCGAGCTCATGGCACGGGAACTCAAATCGGAGCAGTGGAGATGACAACCACAAGTGCCGCCCGTCCGGTCCAGGAGTTCTACTCCATCGGCGAGGTCTGCGGTCTTACGGACCTCAAGCCCCACGTTCTCCGATATTGGGAGAGTCAGTTCCGTTTCCTCAACCCGGCCAAGAACCGCTCGGGCAACCGGGTGTACAAGGCTCGCGAGGTGGAGCTGATCATGCTGGTGAAGCACCTGTTGTACACCGAGAAGTTCACCATTGACGGCGCCCGCCAGCGAGTGGACCAATACCGCCGCACCGGTGAGCTGCGGGCCTCGGCGCGACGGGTCTTCGAGGCCGAGCTGGTGCAGGACCTCGCAACCAGCCTCGCGGAGATCGTGGCCGTCCTGGACGGCAAGACCGTCCAGCGAGGCAGTGGGACAGCAGGGCCGGGGGGCGGCACGCCGGATGCCTGAACCGGCTCCACCATGAACATTCTCGTAAGCAATGACGACGGCGTCCTGGCCCCTGGTCTGGCGCTGCTGGCGGACGTATGTCGGCGGGTGGGCAACGTCACCGTGGTGGCACCGGACCGGGAGCAGAGCGGGACCTCCCACTCCCTGACGCTGCACCGGCCCCTGCGTCCCACCCGGCGCCCGGACGGCGGGTGGCAGATCGACGGGACCCCGACGGACTGCGTCATGCTCGCGGTGCAGGCCTTGATGCCGGAGCGTCCCGATTTCGTCTTTTCCGGGGTCAATCACGGGCCCAACATGGGGGAAGACGTGCTCTATTCCGGCACCGTCGCGGCCGCCATGGAAGCCGTGACACTAGGAGTGCCGGGCATCGCGATATCGTTCGCCGGGAATCAACCCGAAACTATGGCCACCTACTACCCTCTGCTGCTCGAGCTGGTGCAGCGAATCACCGAGGTGCAGGACTTTCCGGAGCAGATGCTGCTCAACATCAACCTGCCGCGGATCCCGGCGGACCAGGTCAAAGGCATTCAGGTGACAAAGCTGGGCAGCCGCTATTTTTCAGAGTCGCTCACCAGAATGAAGGACCCGTGGGGGCGCGAGATCTACTGGATCGGTGGTGGCACTATCACCTGGACCGGGGGCGAGAACTCAGACCATGTCGCGGTGGCCCAGGGATTTGTCTCGGTGACCCCCCTCCACATGGATCTCACTAACTACTCGTTGCTGGAAGCGGTTCGCGGATGGTCCCTGGAGGGGTAGGGGAGGGCGACAGCTACGGGGGCTATCGCAGCCGGCTGGTCGATGTCCTCCGCCGCAAGGGAGTCCGCGACCTGGCCGTATTGCGGGCGGTCCAGATGGTACCGCGCCATCTGTTCGTGCCTGAGAGCGTACGCCACCGGGCCTATGACGATACGGCGCTACCCATCGGCAGCGGGCAGACCATCTCTCAGCCGTTCGTGCAGGCCCGCTATCTCGAGTTGATCGGCCTCACCGGCAAGGAGAAGGTGCTCGAGATCGGCACCGGATCGGGGTACCAGACGGCGCTGCTGGCGCTGCTCGCCAGCATGGTGTTCAGCGTCGAGCGGGTGCCGCATCTGGCCCAGAGTGCCCGGACCGGCCTCGCGGCGGCGGGCATTCGCAATGTGACCGTGCTGGTGGGCGACGGCACTCTGGGCTGGCGGCCATTTGCGCCGTACGACGCGATCCTGGTGTCGGCGGCCTCGCCGGATGTGCCCGGCCCCCTGGTCGAGCAGCTCGCAACCGGCGGCCGTATGGTCATTCCGCTGGGAGATCGCGAGGCACAGGTGCTGACGCTGGTGGAGCAGACCGGCCAGGGGGTTCGCACCAGCACCATCGGCGACGTGCGGTTCGTTCCGCTGGTGGGTGAGTTCGGTTTCCGCGAAGAGTAGAGAGAGGCAGGCATCGCTTGGATCTGCTGCGCAACGCAATCGATTTCTTTCTCCATCTGGATCAGCACCTCAGCCAGCTGATCTCTCAGTATGGAACTTGGACCCATTTCATCCTGTTTCTCATCGTTTTCTGCGAGACCGGGCTGGTAATCACTCCCTTCCTGCCGGGTGACTCCCTGCTCTTTGCGGCAGGCACCTTTGCGGCGCTCGGCTCCCTCGACCTGTGGCTGGTGATCGCTCTGCTGATCGTGGCCGCGGTCGTTGGCGATACGGTGAATTACTGGGTCGGCTCCTACATCGGCCCCCGGGCGTTTAGCGGCAACGTGAAATTTCTCAAGCGAGAGTATCTCGAGCGTACTCATGCCTTCTACGAGAAGCACGGAGGCAAGACCATCATCCTGGCGCGGTTCATTCCCATCATCCGGACCTTTGCTCCATTTGTGGCCGGCGTGGGGGCGATGAGTTATCCGAAGTTTCTCACCTATAATGTGGTGGGTGCCGTGCTCTGGGTGGGTCTGTTCGTGCTGGGGGGCTACTTTTTCGGCAACATTCCAACCGTTCGGGAGAACTTCACGCTGGTCATCCTGGCCATCATTGCCATCTCGGTGCTTCCCATCGTGGTCGAGACCCTCCGTGCCCGAACGAGTCGTCCCGCATGAGCACCCGTTTCCTGGTTTCCGGCCTGGTGCAGGGCGTGGGCTTTCGCTGGTTCGTAGCGCGGCACGCCCGGTCCCTCGGACTAGTCGGCTACGCCCGCAATCTTCCCGACGGACGAGTCGAGGTCGTGGTCAGCGGGCCCGACGAGTCGCTGCCCGCCCTGGAGCAGCTTCTGCGCTCCGGTCCGGCCAATGCCCAGGTCGACCGGGTGGAACGCTTCTTAGATCCCACTCCGGTAATGGTGGGAAAAAGCTTCGACATCATGTAGCCGGGAGTTCCCCTTATGCCTACTCTCGCTGCCAGGGTCCAGAGCTCACTTCGGACTATCCCGGACTATCCCAAGCCCGGCATCCTGTTCCAGGACATCACGCCGGTTCTTCGCGACGGACGCCTGCTGGGTGAGCTGATCCAGGAGATGGGACGGCCCTTCCGCGATGCAGGAGTGACCCATGTTCTCGGCATCGAGGCCCGGGGTTTCATCCTGGGCGGAGCGTTGGCCACGGCGCTGGGAGCGGGGTTCGCGCCGGCCCGGAAGCCGGGCAAGCTGCCCTGGGACCGCACCACCGAGTCCTACGACCTGGAGTACGGTAGTGACGCGCTGGAGGCCCATCGCGATGCGTTCCACGGCGGTGACCGGGTGCTCGTGGTTGACGACGTCCTGGCAACCGGAGGAACCGCCCGGGCAGCTGGCCAGCTGGTTCGGAGCCTGGGCGCCCACCTGGTGGGCTGGACCTTTCTGCTGGAGATCGCCGGACTGAAGGGACGGGCTCGCCTGGAGGGCGCCCCCTGTCAGGTGCTGGTGCGTTGTTGAGCTTCCCGGTGGGCCTTGAAGCCGGCCACCGGCCTTCCTAAAATCCCCCGCGACGACTAATCCATTTCAGGCATTCACGAGCTATGTCGCTTCTTACGCTCGACCGCGTCACCAAGCGCTTCAACGGCGTACCCGCAGTGGACGATGTCTCCTTTACCATTGACCGTGGCCAGGTGGTCGGCTTCCTGGGGCCTAATGGAGCAGGGAAGTCCACCACCATGCGCATGGTCACGCAGTACTTCGAGCCGGATTCCGGTCAGATTCGGCTGGATGGCACCCTGCTGGGTGAAGCGGGACGCGAGGCCAAGCGCCGGATCGGCTTTCTTCCGGAGAACAACCCGCTCTACCTGGAGATGCTGGTATCCGAATACCTCGATTTTATGGGTCGGCTGCGGGAGCTGCCGGGGCCAGAGCGGGCCCGGGCCATCGACGAAGCGGTTGCCGCCACCGGCATCGAATCGGTCTTCAACCGGCCCCTGGGCGAGCTGTCCAAGGGGTTTCGCCAGCGGGTAGGGTTGGCGGCTGCCATCCTGCATCGCCCCGACCTTCTGGTGCTGGATGAGCCTACCGAGGGGCTGGATCCCAATCAGCGAGTCGAAATCCGGCGGTTGATCAGTCAGCTGGGGCAGGAGCGCACGGTCCTCCTCTCCACCCACGTCCTTCCCGAAGTCCAGTTCACTTGCTCCCGCCTCCTCATCATTAATAGCGGAAAGATCGTGGCCGACGGTGCGGTCGAGACCCTGGTGGGGCAGGCGACCGCGGGAATCCGAATCAGCGTCGAGGCCTCGGGCACCGGGGTGGAAAGTCGTCTTGCCGGGCTACAGGGGGTGCGCGGAGTCGAGCGCCGCGAGGCGGTCGACGGGCGAATCAAGCTCAATGTCACCGCGACGGAGGACGTCCGGCCTCGTATCTTCGAATTGGCCAAGGCGGAGGGATGGACCTTGTACGAGCTTCATCAGGAAGCGGGAAGTCTGGAGGACCTGTTCCGGCAGCTTACCGCTACGGAGGCCGCCTCATGAGCCGGGTCTGGACCGTAGCGCGCCGCGAGCTCAAGGCGCTCTTTGACCATCCGACTGCATACGTGTTGCTGGTGGTCTTCCTCGGCGTCAACGCATTCCTCTTCTTCCGGCAGTCCTACCTGGCCGGCTCCGCCAGTCTCCGGCCGATGCTCGACCTGCTTCCCTGGGTGCTGCTCTTCTTTGTTCCGGCGGTGACGATGCGATCCGTGGCCGAGGACAGCCGGAGCGGCGTGCTCGAGGTGGTGCTTGCGCAGCCTCTCACGGAGCTGGAGCTGATCGCTGGCAAGTATCTCGGCAGTGTCCTGTTCCTCTGGATCGCGTTGGCGCTGACCCTGCCTATCCCTTTGGCGCTCAGTCTCGGTGCCGACCTGCAGTGGGGGCCGATCCTGGCTCAGTATATCGGTTCCGCCCTGCTCGCGGCCGGGCTTGCCGGTGTGGGACTCTGGGCCTCCAGCATTGCCTCCAGCCAGGTGACGGCATTCATCCTTGCCGTCATCGTGATGTTCGCCTTGGTGCTGGTGGGTTTGAACCCTCTCGTTGTGGGGCTGCCCCCCACACTCGCGGCCATCGCCGCCCGGCTGGGCGTGCTCTCGCACTTCGACAGTATTGGGCGGGGTGTCATCGATCTGCGGGATGCCATCTACTTCCTGTCCCTCGCGGGTGTGTTTCTCGCGCTGGCGTTCGGTGCCCTCGTCCGGCGCAAACTCGCGCCGGGTGGAGGAGGGGCTCGCCGGCTTCGATTGGGTGTGGGATTGTTGGTGGCTATCCTCGTCGTCGTGAACCTGCTGGGGAGCTACATCCGTGGCCGGCTGGACCTGACTCCCGGGAATGCATATACGCTCTCGCCCGCCACCGAACGGATCGTGGCGGGACTCGATGACATCATCACCATCAAGCTGTTTGCCTCTAAGGAACTCCCGACCGAGGCGGCGCTGCTGAAAAGAGACGTCGATGACCTGCTGCACGATCTCCGATCTGCAGGGAAGGGCAAGGTCCGGGTGGTGCAGCGCGATCCGGCGGAGGATGAAGCGGCGCGGCGTGATGCTCAGGCGCTGGGTATCCAACCGGTGCAGTTCAATGTGATCGGGCAAGCCGAGCTCCAGGTCAAGGAGGGCTACCTCGGCGTCGCCGTGCAGCACGCCGATGCCAACGAGACCATCCCCTTCATCTCCCGAAGTGATGATCTGGAGTACCGACTTGCCTCGGCCATCCGGGCCCTGACCCGGCCCAAGAAGAACGTGGTGGCTCTGGTAAATGCGGACCCGCAACCCGAGGGCGGCTACGACGCACTCCAGCAGCAACTCAGCAAGACCTACGAGGTTCGGTCCATCGCCTTAGCAGACTCAGCACCGCTGAATGACGTGAGCCTCCTGATCCTGGCCGGCAATCCGGACTCGCTCAGTCCAGCCCAGCTGAAACGGATCAACGGCTTCTTCGATCGGGGTGGAAGCGCGCTGGTCATGGCCAGTGGCATGCAGCTGTCGCCTCAAATGCCGATGTCGTTCCCCAAGCCGGTGGCCTGGAACGCGGTGCTGAAGCGGTTCGGCGTCAGCGTGCAAAGCAACGTGGTTTACGACCTGGTGGCTAACGAGATCATCCCGGTACCCTCCCAAATGGGACGGGTGCTCCGGCAGTATCCGTTCTTTGTACGGGCGGCCAGCACCGGGAAATCGGTTGTCAACCAGGAGGTCGGCGACGTCCTGTTTACCTGGGGCAGCACGCTGGACACGACCGCGGCCCCGACTCGCACTATTACGCCGCTCTACCTCAGCAGTCGAGCCGGTGGCGTGGCGACCGGCGAAACCATGATCGACCCCAACCGGGAGTTTCCGCAGACTGATTTGAGGGCCCGCCTCCTCGCTGTCCAAGTGGTTACCAGGAAAGCGGCGGGGGACAGCAGCAGTGCCGGCCGGGTCATCGTGATCGGGGACGACGATTTCGCCGATGACCGGAGCGCTCGCGGCGCCCCGGAAAACGTGGCTCTGGCCCTCAACGCCGTGGACTGGCTGGGTCAGGACGAGGCGCTGATCAGCATCCGGGCGAAGGACCGCCGGCCTCCACAGCTGGTGTTCACCAGCAACGCCGCTCGTCAGGGGGTCAAGTATGCCAACGTCGTCGGTGTACCCCTGCTGGTTGCGTTTGCGGGTTTAATTCGGCTGATGCGTCGACGGCGAAAGACTCGGGAGCCATATCGGCCCCTGGTGCCCTCACCAGCGAGCGCAGCATGAGCTCCAAACAATTGCTCCGACTGGTTGTGGTGCTTGCTGTGGTGGTCGTGCTTTGGGGCGCCGTAGCGCTCGCCAGCCGGCGGTCGGACGACAGGTCCACCGAGCTCATCTCAAAGGTCGACACCTCCGCCGTTGATAGCATAGCACTCGTAGCTCCCGGCGACACCACGGTGATCCGCCGTGGGGCAAACCGTGGGGGCTGGCAGGTGAACGGCCATGCGGCTGACTCGCAGGCCGTGAGCCAAATGCTCCAGGCACTGGCCGGTCCCCCGGCATCCGCTGATCTCGTGGCCAGAAATCCCGGCTCGCATGCCCGGCTGCGGGTGACCGAAGACAGTGGGCGACGGGTCCGGGTGTTGGGGCAGGGACGGGCCTTGGTTGACCTGCTGGCCGGCAAACAAGCCAGCGAGGGAGAAGGCATCTACCTGCGGCGAGCGAACCAGCCCGATGTGTACCTGGTCCGGGGAGAGCTTTCCACCGCGCTGGCCAGACCGGGTGATGAATGGCGGGATCGCACGATTGCCAGGGTGCCCCAGGACAGTGTCGCCCGCGTGGAGATTTCCCGAGGCAAACAGTCCTACTCGCTCATCCGCCGGCAGGGACGGTGGGTATTAGGGTCGGGAGTGCCGGCGGATTCGGCTGCGGTCACAGGACTGTTATCTAACTATGGCAGGCTCGAGGCTGCGGGATTCGCCGACAAGAAACAGCAAGATTCATTGCGTTTCGACCGGCGCCGGAGAACGGCTCGGCTGTTCGATGCCGGAGGCAAACCGCTCCTCAGCCTCGTCTTCGATTCCATCGGCAGTGGAGTCTGGGCTCGGGTTGAACAGCAGGGGACTCGTGGCACTGGGGATCCCTTTCGCCTGGACTCCTGGGCCGCTGACCAGCTCACCCCGTCAGACACTACTCTCAGAAAACGATAGCTGGGCAGCTTTCGCCGGACCGTCCACCGGATTAGCATACCGTCCTCGCTGCGAGGCTCGGGGGCCCGGTGGCGGCCGATCCGGGATGACATAGTAGGTGAAGTTGCAGCCATAAGGTATTACCTTATCGGGACCTAGCCCCCGTAGCTCAGATGGATAGAGCAGCAGTTTCCTAAACTGTTGGCCGCGTGTTCGAGTCACGCCGGGGGCATGCGGGGGCAGCGGGCCGGATTATAGACCTCAGTTTGGATGCAGATGGCAACCACGGTTGAAGCCAAGAGTCGAGAACATACAACCGAGCCGGTGCAGCGACGCCCTTGGTATCGGGATCCTCAGCGCCTGCCACTCGTGGCCGTGGTTCTGGTGGCAATTGTCGCCGCTGTAGCCTGGTTTATCGTCTCCAGCGGGAAGCGAAAGGAGCAGTTCGCGGCTCGCAGCCTGAACCAGGCCCGCACCGCCGCTGAGGCTGGAAACCTGCCACTGGCATCGAGCGAGCTACAGCGCCTGATCACCACTTACAAAGGCACCGATGCAGCTCACGAGGCGGTCATCACCCTCAATCAGGTCCGGATGGTGAACGGCCAGAGTGAACTGGCGGTCGTTGGGCTGCGCGAATTTCTTGCCGGTAAGCCACCGGAGAAGTACCAAGCACCCGCCTACGGGCTCCTGGGCTCGGCGCTGGAGAATGCCAAGCGCTGGGCCGAAGCTGCTCAGGCTTACAGCCAGGCCGCCGAGACGGCCCAACTACCATACCTCAAGGCTGCGCACCTCATCGACGCCGGCAGAGCTTACCGGTTGGCGGGGCGGATGGAGGACGCGGCCAAAGCGTATAGGACGGTGGTCCAGAAATACGCCGATTCGCCGAGCTTCACCGAGGCACAGGTTCGTCTGGCGGAGCTGACGGCTGGAAAGATGTGAGGAAGCAGGGCACCTGAGGACCAAAGAACCGGGGACCAAGAAATAAGTTGGTCCCCCTTTTGTATGGCCTGGGCGTATGCCGTATAAGATATGTTATGTTAAGTAGGCATGGGGAAAAGTGTGGACAACCGGTTCCCCGGTTCGGGATAACTGCACCAAGTTATTGTGGGATAAGAGGATAGACCTACAGGTTGGGCGGTTCCCAGACTCCCCGGAACGATAATCTGCCCTCTCCACCTAGCCAGGCTTCAGAAACCCGATCGTCCGATATCTGGGCCCGGACCGAGAGCTCCAGGCCTCCCCTGCTCCGGAACGTCAGCGGCAGCCGTGCCTCCCGGCGGTAGGCCAGCGAGATTGCGGCGGCAACCGTGCCGGTCCCACAAGCCAGGGTCTCGCCCTCAACTCCCCGTTCGTAGGTCCGGATGAACCAGACTCCGCCGGACTGGGCTGCCGGCGCGACGAAGTTCACGTTGGCTCCGGCAGATCCCAGCGCCGGATGGAAGCGCAGGAACCGCCCTCGAGTTGCCGGTTCCACCGTTTCGATGTCGTTCACCCGCACTACCAAATGTGGCACTCCGACAGTCACCGTGGATATCCAGCTCTCTCCCTCAGCCAGGGCCGTACGCTCAAACGGCTTTGGAGGATCGAAATCGGGCAGGTTGATCTCCGCATGCTGGTGGGCCTCGGGTGACTGAACCCGAACCGCTCCTGCGTCGGTCAAGAGGCAAAACTCGCCACGTGGTACCAGTTGGAGCTCAGTGGCCAGCCGGCCGCAGCACAGAGCGGCGTTGCCACACATCGCGCCGAGTGACCCGTCCGAGTTCCAGTAGGTCATCCGGACCGAGTCCGAGGTCACAGGCGTCAGGATCACCAGGCCGTCGGCCCCTACTCCATTCCGCCGGTCGCAGATGGCCCGCACCCGAGCCTCGGGCCACTGCTCCGGACCGGTCGACCGGCCATCGAGGATCACGAAGTCATTCCCGGAGCCGGTCATCTTGTAAAACGGGATGCCAGTCATAGCCGGCCCAGCATCGAACGCAACCGGAGCCACCAGACCATCCAGATGGCCTCGCGGACTATCCGCTTGTTCATCTTGCTCTGCCCTTCCACCCGATCGGTAAACACGATCGGAATCTCGGCCAGGCGGAAACCCTTCTTCCACGCACGGAAGCTCATTTCAATCTGGAAGGCATATCCGTTCGACCGCACCTTGTCGAAGTCGATGGCCTCGAGCACCTGCCGGCGGAAGCACTTGAATCCTCCGGTCGAATCCGCCAGCGGCAGTCCCGTTATCCAGCGAGCGTACTGATTGGCACCGATCGATAGCAGCAGCCGCGAAATAGGCCAGTTGATCACGTTCACGCCGGTCCGGTACCGGGACCCTATGACAACGTCGGCATCATTGGCCGCCCGGATGAAGTCGCCCAGAAATTTGGGGTCATGGGAGAAATCGGCGTCCATCTCGAAGATGAGGTCGTACCCCCGCTCGAGAGCCCAGCCAAAGCCAGCCAGGTAGGCCTTTCCCAGGCCGGCTTTGTTTGGCCGGTGGAGCACATGGACACGGGGGGTCGATGCCGCGAGCTCATCCGCGAGCTGCCCGGTGCCATCAGGCGAGTTGTCGTCGACCACCAGCACCTCGAGCCTCGGGTCCTGGTGGAGAATGGCCGGCACGACGAGCGGCAGATTGACGCGCTCGTTGTAGGTCGGCATGACAACGAGCAGTCGCTCAGCCACGTCGGCGACGTAGTCCGACCGCGACTGCACCGGCGGTCATCAGCAGGACCAGAATCCAGGTCGTGGTGGTAATCGCCGCGCACAGCTGGACGATCTGCGGGCGATAGCGAAGCAGCACCCGGTGCTCTCCGCTCTTGGTCAGCGGCACCCCCATCAAGGCATGATTGGCCTGGATCACCGGGGCTGGCGCCCCGTCGATCTCGGCTTCCCAGGAGGGATGATAAGTCCGGCTGATCGTCAGCAGGGCCGGCCCGCTCGACTGGACCCGAACCAGCAGCGTGTCGTCACCATTGCCCTCGATCACCGCCGTTCCGGTACCGCCCGCCTGGCCGATTGAATGCACCGGCTCATCCACGACGGCTGTCTTGCTGGGGTCGAATGTGGGGGACCAGAGCAACGCGATGCGGCGGGCCGAATCCGGCTCCACCTGCACCTGGGGTACCACGGCCGCGCCGGGTGCTGCCCCGTCATTGACGTACACCGCCACCCGCTGGTCGGCGCCCAGCAGTTTGTATCCCGGCAAGTCCACCTGCCCCGGCAGGAGCACGTAACGGGCTGCGAGCGCACGCAGGGCGCCACTATTGAGCAAGCTCACCCAATATTGCTCCAGCTCACTCGCGCTCCGCGCGCCTTGTCGGACCTGATATCGGGTCAGGTCGTTGTACCAGCGAAGCTGATTCCCATGATATCCGAAGACCTCGGGAACGCCGTACGTTGCCAGAAACCCTTCAGGGTATACGCCCCCCACCGTCAGCACCCGTTCACCCGGGGCCAGCCGGGAGCGCAGAGCTTCGATGCCGGGATCGGCCGGAAAGAACTCGTCGTAACGCACTATTTGAATGTACCGGCTGTCCACCCGCAGCAGGTCGAGCGCCGTGAGGGCGATCAGTATCAGAGCGACGTGGCTGCTTCGGATCTGCCCCCGTTGCCACAGCCACACGGCGGTCCAGTTCAGCGCACAAAGGAGCGCGACTACCAGGGCTCCGCCCGCGATGCGCGGCTGATTGGCGGCGAAGGCCTGGGCCCGGTCGACTCCTTCGGCGCGGCCGAACAGAGACGTCCAGGTGTTATACAGGCCTGGTCCACCTGCCAACGCGATAATCGCCACCAGGGTTGCGATGATTGCTCCTGCCAGCAGGGCGATTGACATCGTGCGCCGAGCCCGCGGATCACCTTGGGCCAGTACTCGTTCCAGGAGCAGCGTGGCAAGAATGGTCAGCGACGCAATGGCCAGGAACGCAGCCAGGCTGGGAGCACGGAAGTTCTTGAGCCCGGGAACAATGGTGTACAGAATCCGAAATACCGGCGTCCCCGCTCCCAGCGCGTACAGCAACGCAACCGCTGCCATGGCGCCCAGTCCCCAGCGCCGGCGGTCCCCTCGGAGGCCCGCAATGCCTGCAATGCCCAGTATCAGCACCAGAGCTCCGCCGTACTCGGAATTGTGCTTGAACGGGTTCTTTCCCCAGTACGTCTCCGCCTGGACATCAGTTCCGGCGAACTCGGGTATGAACAGCGAAAGTGCCTCTTCCGCGTGCAGCGACCAGCTGGCTGAGTATTCGAACCCCCTGCCCGGCCCTGCCCGAGGCGAATCCTCCCGGAGGTAGCGGTACATGGGAATCAGGACTACGGCGGCCACTCCCACAGCCGTGACCACGGCCAGCATGGCCGAAGCCAGGACGTGCGCGAGCATGGCTCCGCCTTCACGCCGGCGTGACCACAGCGCACCGATGGCGTAACCGGCCAGGCCCAGGTAGGCGTAGTAGGCCAGCTGGGGATGGGCCACCACCATCAGTCCCGCCACCACGCCGAGCCAGAGAAAACGGAACCAGGATCCTCGCTCCAGAGCAGTCACCAGCAACCACAGGCCGGCCGGGAACAAGGCCGTCACGTACATCTTTCCGTCCTGACCGCCCCACACCAGACTCACCAGGTTGGCGGAAAGCATGTAGGCCGAGCCGGCAAACAGTGCGAGCAGCCGGCTGGCGCCGAGCGCACGAGCCGCCAGGTACATGAACACCCCGGCGAGATAGACGTGCAGGATGAGCTTCCAAGCCAACGCGCTGGTCAACGGGAGCAGGAAATGGAGGATCGAAGCGGGATACAGAATGTCCCCGCTTCCGGCTTCGATGGTTGGAACCCCACCAAAAAGATACGGATTCCACAGCGGCAGCCGGCCGAGAGCTCGGATGTGCTCGACAAAGAACTTCCGGAACATGATCCCGGCCGCGAGCGTGTCCTGGCCGAGGAGCATCTCACCCGGGCTGCTGAGGAGATACTGGCGGAATGCGACCAGCGTTAATCCCGCCATGACTACGAACGGCGCCCAGCGAGGCAGTCGGTCGAGCTCCGATGGCTTGGTCTGCTCCGTCTCAGGCATCACGCGCCGAGGCCGACCAGGAAGGATTGCGTCGCAGTAGCAGCGGCAGCGCCGGTAGCACCTCGGTGCCGGTGAGGAGCAGCCGGCTGGCAACTGCAAGGCCGGCAGCCTGCTTGAGCCCGATTTCCCCGGCCAGCATCAGATAGAACACGGATTCCCTTGGACCCAGTCCGCCGGGTGCAAACAGGGCGAGGAAGCCAACCAGGTAGGAGCAGGTGAAGACGCCAGTAGCCTGCGCCAGGCTCAGGGACACATCGGGCAAGACTCCGCGGGCCAGGAACAGCAGCGCCGTTCCATAGGCGAGCCACGCCGCGACGTTGGCGGCAAAAGCTGCTGATAGAATTCCCGGCCTGATAGCGCGAGGACGGGGGAAAGACGCGGGTAGCATCCGGGCAATCCGGTCCAGCAGCGGCTGTGAGGTGAGGACCCCCACACCGGCCAGGCAGGCGACAACTACTGCCACGGTGAGAGGCACCAGCCCCGGTCCGATCGCCTGGAAGGTCTCCCGGGCAGTGAAGGCGACGACGGCCGCTCCACTGGCCAGCGCCAGTGCCTGCAGCACGATGGCACTGGCGACAGCAACCGACGGGTCCACGCCGGCCCGCCGGGCCAGGATCGCCGCGCCGGCAATCGACCACACTTTCCCCGGGATGTACTTACCCAGGCTGGCCAGAAACCAGATGCGAGTGGCGCTCCCGAAATCGAGACGCTCACCCAGGCTCAAGACGACGCGGCGCCAGGCCTCGATGAGAACGGCGTAGCTGAGAAACACCACGGCAACGCTGGCGGCGAGCCACAGCGGGGAAAGGTGCCACTCGACCGGCTGGGCTCGAACGCTCTGCCAGTTCAGCAGGATGGAGCGGACCGCTAAGCCAACGAGAACAACTCCCGCCAGCAGCTGGAGGGCGCGCCAAGGCTTAGGGGCCACTGAACCGGCCTGCCTGCACCTGAACCCGAGTGGTCTCGCCGGACTCGTCTTCCAGCGCGATGAGGATGCGTTGTCCGGCTGTGGTGGTCAGTAGCACCCGGCCGTCGGCGGTAACCCGCGATGCGCGAACCGAGCGCCGGAAACGGCGCCACTGGGCTACCCGGTGAGCAGTGGCGAAGTATGGCCGGTCGTCGGCCAGCGCCTGCAGCAGACTGACAAATGCAGGCTCTGCTCCGGGAAACCCGAGCGGCTCGGTAGTGTTCGGATGCCAGAGCCCGACCCATACGCCTTCAACCGCCTTGCACTCCTTCATCAAATCACGTGCATCCTCGACCCAGCGGCCCGGCTCCTCGATGCCGGCATACTTGCTGAGTGCCCGGTCCATCCAGATAAGAGGAAGCACGTCCAGCGGGAGCGTGGTTTCGCCCGCGGCATCCCAGGCTGGCACCGGGTCCGCGACCCCGAGCCGGAATCCGGTTCGGTCGGCAAATCCCCAGGTCGAGTCGTATTCGAAGCCGCACTGGACCATGTGCCGCTGGGTCTTTCCCGGCTGCATCCGCAGAAAGTGTTGTCGCACGCCGAGAACGGGAGCATCGCTGAGCCGGGCGAGGCTTCGCCGCTGGTCCTGCATCTGAGTTGCGTCATCCAGGGTGGCAAGGCTGCCGTGCAGCCCGATTTCATGCCCAGCCTGCGTAAGGGCGGTTATAATTTGTCGGGCAGCAGGTCCATCCACTCGGTAGGTGGCATCGCCCGCCAGCATCGAACGCAAGGTCCGATCGGCGCAGATCACGAACCAGCTCGCTCTGATCCCGTGATGGGCCTCCAGCTGAAGGATCGATTGGATTCCACGGGCAACGGGATCTCTTTTCATATTCCGACTGACCGACCTCGCCACCTGCCGTGCACGATCCCAACCGTCCTTCAGGGCCAGCTCGGCGATTCGCAGGAAGGAGAACATTCCCCACCAATCCACCACATCGAGGTCGTGGGTCACCACTACCGCCCAGCGGTGCCCTTCCGGCCATGGGGTCAGCAGCCGGACTGGCCGCCGTCCTGCCACAGCGATCACCGAGCGCCGCAGCTCTGCCGCCAGGAGTGACACCACCGGCTTCCGGCTCTGACCGGCCGCCACCAGAGGGTTTTCAGCCGACGGTACCCGACCATGCCGGTCGGTGGAGCGAGACCGCTGTTCGATGGCTCCGCCGGCCACTTCGGCTACCGCCCGCAATGCTGCACCGCTGATCCGGATTTCGCCGTCGGCTCGCTGCAATGCTGCCTGAGGGCTAAGGTCCGCGGCTGCCGATCCGGCGCTCAGCCGGTCGGTGACGGTGATCCGGACCAGCTCACACGCGGCCTCCTCGGCCAGCAGCAGCCGGGAGAGGTCGATCAACACATCCAGTCCATACCGTTCGGCCGGGCTGAGCGGGGTTGTGGAGACGTCGACTCGGATCATTGCCAACCCCGTTCGGGGATGAGTTCACGGACGGTTCTGGCCGGCTGGCCCGCGACCACGTGCAACGGGGGAACATCGTGGGCCACCACACTGTTGGCGCCCACGACCGCGCCTCGTCCAATTCGTACGCCAGGGAGAATCACACAACCAGCCCCCAACCAGGCGTCGTTTTCGATCACGATGGGTCCTGCAGCGACCGGTGCAAAGCCTCGGGTTCTCGAGTGGTTCGGGTGGGAGGAGGTAACCAGGGTGACCCGCGGCGCGATGCTCACCCGATCGCCAATGGTGATGTTGCCCCGCTCGGACAGCTCCTCTACGACGATCAGATCGTCGGCGATGTAAACGTCCTCGCCGATGCTGAAGCCGCAAAGCCGCAGCAGGCTAATCCGAGCGGAGGGGAAAAACGCATTCCGGGCCCAGCGTTTCAAGATCTTCTTCCGGAGCCGCCAGGCGAAGCTCACGAGCTCATCCCAGGTAGCGGTAGAGACCTGCGCCCAGCCGGGCGACCCGGGCAGGTAGACGGGTCCACACCGTGGCAGCCGTAGCCATGATGCCGCGGTCGCGGGCAGCCTGATTGAGTCCTCCGGGTTCCGGCCAGTAATCATAGGCCAGCGGTAGGGCCTGTCCACCCCAGCGGCGCTTGAACTCGAGCAGACCTTCCTGCTCCGGAGCTACCCGGCCGAGATCGAACCTGCAGCCGGCCGCAATGGCGTCACGAATGGCGGCCCAAATGAGAGCGTGGTTGGGCCGGTGCTCCAACTGTGATTGGTCGGAGGCTCCGAAGCCGTAGATCCAGGCCCGAGGTCCTTTCCAGACAGTGATCGCCGCCGCGGGGTTCCCCGCCCCAGTGGATGCCAGATACAGATCCGCCAGGCCGTTCGCCTGAAGCCGGAGGCAGCCTTCGGTGAAGAACCGCCTGGGCGGAGCCGGCAACCCATGGCCATGGGCGGTGCGCTCCTCCAGCTCGGCCATGATGAGCCAGTCGCCCGCAGTCTCGCCCCTCCGGATGACGAGACCGGATTTCTCCGCCTTCCGGATGCTCCGCTGGGTGCTGCCGCGATGGAGTTGATCCCATACCGCAGCTTCGCCCTGCTCGGTCGGAATCTCGAAGGTCATATAGCGGGAGGTGCGGTGAAAACCGGGTGCCGGCGGGTACTCTCCCCGCGACTTGACTTCCACTCGCCGGATCCCCCGTTCGCGGGCGTGCTCCCGGAGCGCGGTAGTCAGTGCATCTGCGGTCCTCACATCGAGGGCGAGAGGCCCTGCCGCGTAGCTGAACGGCAGGCTGACCAGGCGTCGCGGGCCGAGGAGCGCAGGCACTTCCGCCACCGCGAGGAAGCCCTGAAGGCGTCCCGCTTCACGGGCAGAATAGCACTGCAACCGCAGGCGATAGATCTCGCCCAGACAGGCCACCCATTGAGGCTGATGATAGAAGGTGCCGTGCTCCCGGGCGAACGCCTCCCACTCTCCCGGCGGTTCAGCGGTTCGCGTTATCGTGGGCAACGGCATCGTAGATGGACAGGAAGCGGCCCACCGCTGAGTCGGGTGAGTAGACTCGAGACACCTGCTCCTTCCCTGCTCTGGTGAGTCGGTCGCGGAGCGCGCCATCGGTCAGGAGGCGCTTGATTTGCCGGGCGAGATCGCCGGCATCGCCGTCCCGAGCCAGGAGGCCGGTCTCCTCGTGGCGGATGACTTCCGGGATGCCGCCAGCGGGCGTTCCGACGACCGCGGAGCCGGCCAGCAGCGCCTCGACCAAGGTGAGTCCCAGGCCTTCGGCCTGGCCCCGGCTGGGCAGGACGGTAATGGTACTGGCTCCGTATTCCTCGGGCATTCGCATTTGGGAGACAAAAGGACTCCACTGGACCCTGGAGTCGATCCCAAGCCGGTGCGCCAACGTCCGCAGAGAGCTCTCCTCCGGACCCTGCCCCAGAATCTTGAGCTGATAGTCGACACCCTCTCGAGTCAGGTCTGCAGCTGCGATCAGGAGCAGATCCACTCCTTTCGAGGAGACCAGATTCCCCGCGTACAGGATGCGAGGAGGGACCACCTTGGTCGCGGAGCCACCCGCAATGAAACTGTCCGCCGCCACCGGCATGGGGGTCACGGTGATACCGGTCTGGGTGTCGGGCAACAGCCGGCGGAGATCGCGCGCCAGGAACTCCGAGACTACGGTGACTCTGGCCGCCCGGCCCAACACTGAACCCGCGGTACGTCGTATCAGGCGGCCGCGGTCGAGCAGCCTCACATCGGAGCCATGACAGGTGATAACATAGGGTCGAGCGGTGCGACGGGCGAACCAGCCGCCCGGAAACCACCAATGGGCATGAATGAGGTGCGGGCGAAATTCCTTTACCGCTTTACGGACTTCGAGCTCGAAAGCCAGAAGAAAGGCAGGCAGAGCGGCGGCAAGGACCGGGGAGCGGATCGCTCCGTGCTGCAGCCCTCCGGTGTAGGCAACCCGCTCTAAGCGCTCGGGAGCATAACGGAACCGCCGGACTACTACCCCGCCGACCCGCTCGTCAACAGCCAGCCCCGGTGCGTGGGGCGCGAGCACTCGCACTTCATGGCCCTGAGCGGCGACGCCTTCAGCAATCCGCGCCACGAAGGCCCCGGCAGGATCTCCGGCGAAACGGGGATAATTGTGCGTAAGCGTCAGGATGCGGAGCTGCTCAGCCGCGGAGGGCATCGTGATACCAGCTCTCGCACACCTGGGCGACGTGATCGGGCGCCAGTCTTGCCCGCCAGGCTTCCCCAACCAGGCGCCCTGCAGCCAGACGCCCAGGATCTGCCAGAAGACTGCTGACGCTCTCGGCCAGCGGCTCGGCGGCTGGAAGGCTGAGCCGTCCCGCGCCCGACTCGGGCACCAGATCCACCGCGGCTCCGCTGTCCCAGCAGGCGACTACCGGCACCCCGGTGATCAGGGCTTCGACCGCACTTCCGCCGCCATCGCCGCGTGCGGTCACCAGCATGAGGTCTGCCCGGGCTAGATGAGGGCGAGCCTGGTCGGTAGGCATGGGCCCGAGGAACCTCACCAGCGAAGACACCTCGAGGATCTGAGCTCGACGTTCGAGAGCGAGGCGGTCAGGCCCGTCTCCGATGATAGTGAGGGCGAGTTTCCGTCCCCGAGAGGCAAGAACCGCAAGCGTCTCGAGCGCCAACCCGACCCTGCCATCCGTATCCAGACGGCCGACCAGGACCGCCCCAGCCCCCCCTCGAGTCCAGAAGTGTCCCTTGGTGTCGACCGGCATGGGATGGATCTGGCCGGATGCGATGGGACGGCCGCTGACGTTCTGCACTACCTCGCGGGCCTGCTGCGTGGGCGCGGTGATTAAAGCCGCGCGCCGGAGCAGCGGACGGGCCAGCCATCGTGCTGCTCGGGAGCTCCGAAGCAGCATAGCTTCCCGGCCTTGGAGCGTGAGGACCACAGGGATTCCATTGGGGCTGGCCAATCCGGCTGGGAGCCAGGAGTGGGCATGAATGACATCTGCTCCCGCCGCGAGCTCTCGCCGAACCGCTCGTCTGAGGGCCTCCCGAACCCGCAGGAGGGCGCTCCAGGTTCCCGGACGTTTCAACCTGGCTGCAAAAGTTTCCTGATCGGCCAGGCTCTCGGTCAGCTCCACCCCGACGCGGCGAACCGGCACTCCATCCAACTCGGCAGCAGCAGCGCGATCCTGGCTGGTGGCAACCACCCGCACCGAGAGCCCACGCCGGACCAAGGCCCGCGCGAGCGCACCCAGTGTCGCGCCGCGATAGTCACCAGGCCAACGAGGATAGTGGTGGGTCAGCAGGACGACCCGCACGCTCAATCCCGGACGTCGTGCTTTTCGAGCCGGGTAACCTGGCGGGCTAGCTCGCGGGTCTCCTCCCGCATGCCGGCGATCATCTCGCCCAGAAAGCCGAAGCCAAACAGCGCTATGCCACTGATGACCATGGTCTCGACCAGGTTGAGCAGCGGCCGGAAACCGATTCCGTATCCGAACCGCAGGACCAGGGCGACGATACCTGCGAGGAGCCCGATGACGAACAGGACCGCGCCGCCGACCCCGAAGAAAAGCATCGGCTTACGGCCGAACCGAAGCTGGAACCAGACCGAGATGAGATCGAACATGCCGATCGGGATACGCCGCCAGTTGAACTTCGAGGTTCCGGCTCGACGGGGATACAGCGGAACGGGTAGGGAGGTGAGACGGAAACCGTCCGCGGCGGCAATGACCACCATATAGCGGTGCCAGTCGGGGCGGAGCGGAACTCCCTGCATGACCTCGCGCCGATAGGCCTTCACCGAGTTGAGGTCGGTGACGCGGACCCCGAAGAGCCAGCGGCAGAGCCCGTTGTATATCCTGGAGACGAAAGCCTTCTCGTACTTTCCCTGCTTGGTGCCGGTGACGATGTCGGCCCGGTTCTGTAGAATGGGGGCCACCAGCTCGGGAATATTCTCCGGGAGGTACTGGAGGTCGGCCGGATAGAACACGAACACGTCACCGCGTGCTACATCACCGGCTGACCTGAGCGCGTCGGCGATGCCCCGCTGCCGGCGGTGAGTTACCACCTCGAGAAATGGGTACTGTCGCTCGAGATCCCGCAGCACCCGGTCGGTTCCGTCCCGGGAGCCGTCGTTCACCACAATGACTTCGAAGGAAAATCCGGCGGAGCCCAGGGCCTGGGCGCAGCGCTGCACGAATTCCGGAAGGTTGTCGGCCTCGTCCTTGGCCGGGACGAGCACGCTCACATCCAGCGTCTCGACCGTGGCGACGGTCATACTCGCTTCCGCATTCGGGCCGGAAGGATCCCGAGCTGATCACGATACTTCGCGACCGTGCGCCGGGCTATCTGTATCCCCTGCTCCTGGAAGAGGTGGACGATCTGCTGATCGGTAAGCGGCTTGGCGCTGTTTTCTTCACTGACCATCTTCTCCAGCTTGGCGCGGATGGAGCGGGCGCTCGCATCCTCCCCCGAGGCGGTGGACAGAGCGCTGGAGAAGAAGAACTTGAGCGGCAGGACGCCGCGCGGGGTCTGCACGTACTTCTCGTTGGTCACCCGGCTCACGGTGGACTCGTGCATGTTGATCACTTCGGCCACTTCGCGCAGCGTGAGCGGCTTGAGATACTCGATGCCCTTCTCGAAGAAGTCCCGCTGCCGATCGACGATGAAGTTCATCACCTTGAGCATCGTCTGGCGACGTTGCTCGATGGCCTGGATCATCCAGTTCGCGCTGTTCATCTTGGAGGCGATGAACTCCCGGTTTTCGGGGGTCATCTTCTTCTTGTCCCGGGCGATCTCCTGATAGGAGCGGCTGAGCCGGAGCCGCGGCATGCCGGTGTCGTTCAGGAACACCTGGTAGCGGCCCCCGATCTTTTCGACGATGAGGTCGGGGATGATGTATCCGTCGCTCTGCTCGGAGTACTTGAGACCCGGCTTGGGATCGAGCCGTGAGAGCTGGTCCGCCGCGGCCTGGACGGCGGCGGGCTCGACGCCGAAGCGCTTGGCCAGATCGTTCCAGCGGTGTGCGATCAGGTCGGGGAAAGCCTCGGATACCAGGCGATAGGTCAGTGAATTGGTGTCGCCCAGCTCCACCAGCTGGATCAGTAGACACTCACGCAGGTCGCGAGCGCCGGTGCCGGACGGATCCAGCCGCTGGATGATTGCCAGCATGTCCTCCGCTTCCTGCAGGCTGTAGAAAGGCGGAGAAGACGGAGAGGTAACCGTTGACGAGGCACTGGGAGTGGATTGGGCGGGAGCGGTGAGAGCGGCAGGTGCTGGGGCCATTCCGAAATCGTCCAGGCTCTCCTCTCCCTCCTCCCCGTCTTCTTCGTCTTGCGCTTCCTTCTCAACATGCCCGGCCATCAACTGATTCACCGACCCGAGTATCTCTTCCAGTGAAGCCGCCAGATAGCCTTCCTCGTTGATATTGCCGAGGAATTCCTCCGCCAGGAGCAGCTGCCGGGGGGTCAGAGTCAGCATCTGGAGCTGTTCGCGGAGATGATCGATCAGGTTCCTGGTTTCCACCGTGACCGGCTCGGTGTACTCCAGTTGCTCGTACTGCTCGCGGGTGCCTCCCACCTCGAACCCGTTGAGCAGGATCTCCTCCCAGTCCACCTCCTCTTCCTTTTCCTTCTGCTCCTTTTGCTCTTCCGCCGCCGGCTGCTCGGTGGTCTCCTCTTCCGGCTCCAACAGCTCCAGGAACGGATTGGCCAGTAGCTCCTGTTTCAGGTGCTGCTGAAGATCCATCATGGGCATGTAGAGCATGTCCATGGCCTGATAGAGCCGCGGGTTGACCCGCAGCTCCTGGCGCAGACTGGTGTGCTGGGAAAGGCCGGTTCTCATGCCACGGCCTCGAGCCGGGCGCGAAGCCGGGCTGTAAGGGTGGGGCCAAGGTATAGCTGGGCGACCCGGTCGTCATAGACCAGCTCGCGCACGGTGCCGGAGGCCTGCACTTTGCCTTCGAACATGATGTAAGCCCGGTCTACAATGTCGAGTGTCTGCTCTACGTTGTGATCCGTGATCAGGACCCCAATCCCCCGATGTCTGAGACCCGCCACGATAGTCTGGATATCGTGTACCGCGATCGGATCCACCCCAGCGAACGGCTCGTCCAGCAGCATGAACTTGGGATCGGACACCAAGGCTCGGGTAATCTCCAGCCGGCGGCGCTCTCCCCCGCTCAGCGAATAGGCTTTGTTCTTCCTCAGGTGCTTGATCGAGAGCTCATCCAGCATGCGATCCAGCTGGCGCTGACGCTCATCACGCCGGAGCGGGCGGGTTTCCAGGATGGCGAGAATGTTCTCTTCCACCGTCATCCGCCGGAAGACCGATGGCTCCTGGGCCAGGTATCCGATGCCGCTCCGAGCCCGCTGATACATGGGAGCATCGGTCAACTCCACTCCATCCAGCAGAACCCGGCCCTCATCCGGCAGGATGAGGCCGGTAATAAGGTAGAAGGTCGTGGTCTTCCCCGCCCCATTGGGACCCAGGAGGCCCACGATCTCCCCCTGCTCGACTCTGACGCTCACGTGGTCGACGACCGGCCGGCCCTTGAAGCTCTTGCGTAGGTCCAGACCCTCTAGAAGGCTGGCCTTGGTGCGCTTTTTGGTGTACGACCTGGCGCGCTGCACCGCCCGCCGAGCCGACCCGAGCAGCGCGTCGTACACGGTCTGGCGTTCCTCCGGCGCTGGTCCCCACCACGCTACCCGGGGCCGGACGGTCTGCCAGTATCCCTGGGCAGTATCCAGAATCCAGCCTTCAGTGGCGAGACGAGGAAGAACCGAGTCAGTCAGGTGGTGCCTGACCTCGTCGCCCGAGACCTCCTGATCAGCTTCGCCGATCTGTTGATAGCAGGCGAGGTAGGCTTCCCGATAGCTGTGAACCAGATCGGTGAAGGCGATGCTGTCCGTGGGGCCTGCGGCACGGACTATGGCAGCCAGGCCGATGGGGACCGAGGGATCACGATCCCCGAGTGCAGACACCCACTCAGGCGCGGTCATCAGCTGCCCTGGCCCCGGGTGAGACTGTCCCGACCGGGTGCGAGACTGTCGCCGGCCGAGCGGGCATCCGTCGCCTCCAGCTGAACACCCTCCACCTGTCCCCGCACATCCACCCGGTCCACTCCGGTTCGGGCACCATGCTTCATGGTCATGATGATCACGTCGCCCCTGGCGTAATTGATCGATGGCCGCTCTGGAAACCGGGGGCTGGGATCCAGATGGAAGGACTGGGCTCCCTTTCGAGCTACAATGCGATTCAGGGCGGCGCGCCGGGTGCCGGCGGAGTCGCGCTGGATGAACTGCGCCACCACGGTATCGCCCCGCATCCAGTCCCGCTGCTTGGTCCGGAGGTCGATGGTTCCACCCAACCACGCCTTTCCGAAGCCGCGCACTTCCTTGAGCTGCTGGCCGGGGGTGTCCAGGGCCAGCGAGTCGGCGCGCATGGCATAGGAGGGTGAGTTGGCAAAGGGCCGGATCGAGTCTCCCCACGCCAGGGTCTGCTCCAGCTGCCGATTCTTGATGTCAAGACCAATAGTATCGGCAACTAGGTCCCACTCCTTGCTTACGGCATGGCCCTTGCCCTTGGCGATCACGTAGGTGAGCTCCCGCTGGTTCAGCCTCATGTCCAGGCGGCGGCCGGTGAGGTCAAAGCTGTCCCGGCCCAGGCCCCGCATCTCAGGATTACGCCCCACCAGGGTTCCGTCACTACCCTTCCCGGTGTCGAGTCGGAGCGAGTCACCACGGGCGGAGAAGTCGCTGCGATCGATGGTCACTTTTCCCCCGGCCCAGAGCCGATCGCTGCCCTTGAAGCGGACCCGGTCCGCCACGATCAGATAAGGTTCGGCCGGCTTTCCGCCGGGGGCCGGCGTTGCGGTGGCATACTCGATCCGTGGGCGCCCGGTGGAGTACATCTCCAGCGTGTCGCGTACGCCCTTGACCACCCGGAAATAATCCAGGGCCGGACCGGTCAGGGTGGAACCAGTCCGGAGGTTCTTGGTCACCACTCGACCCCGCGCTTCCCACTTCTCACCCCGCTTGTAGTAGGTGCCTCGGTCGGCGTCCATGGTGAGCGTCGAGTCACGATACTTTACGTTGCCGATGAAGTGCACCACGTTGCCGCCGTATGAAGCGACGCTGTCGCTCTGCATGGTGACCTGAAGGCCGCGGCAGCTGAGCCGCACGTTGCCGCCGGCAAAGTAGTTGGTCCCTTGCGGCGTTTCGACCACGGCTCCCTGCCGATCCACGTTGGTGATCTGGAAGACACAGCGTTCGGACTGGCCGAGCGCCGGCCGAAACCAGACCAGCAACAGCAACACGGCCAGTCCGAGCGGGGTTCGCTTCATTGTCCCGGCAGCAGCATGCCGTCGCCGGTCACCCCGCGCGGGCGATCGGTCACGACGTTGCGGAAGTCGGGGTCGGACTTGAAGCTGTTTCCCTCCAGATGCTCCTCACCCCGGTCGAAGGTGAAGTGGCGGTCGGTGCTGATCAGGTTGGTAGCGTTATCGTAGCGCAGCCTCTCGGTCGCGAGCCGCCGGCCATCGGGTGACACCACCTTCACGTTCCCGATTGCCTCCATGGAGCCATCCTGCCATCGGTAGATTCCGCGCTGCGAGGTCAGGGTAGAGCTCTCCGCTCCCCTGAAGTCGAAGAACACGACTTTGACGTTGCGCAGCTGGGTGACCTGGGTGGGCTCGTAGAAGAACGCGGTATCGGCCTCCACCCGACTCCGCAGAACTCCCTCGTTGGTCACGTAGTGGGAAAATCCTTCCAGCACCTGGTCCGCGCTGTCGGCGGCCTGGACCGTCGTGGTCGGCTTCACGCCGGTGTCCTCGCAGGCGGCGGTCAGCACCGAAAGTGCGGAAAGTGTGGAAGCGATGATTGCTCGCGCCCTCACACCGCCCCCGCTCTCATCAAATCGTGCAGGTGCACGACCCCGACAACCTCGCCGTTGTCCACCACTGGGAGGACGATGACCCCATGCTTCTGCATCACGCCGACCGCCGCGGCTGCAAGATCGTCGGGAGCCGCGATCTTGGGGGACCGATTCATGACCGTCGAGACCGGACACTCGAGGAAGTTCGCATCGCGCTCGGCCAACCGAGTCAGATCCCCGGTCGTCAGGACCCCGGCCAGGTGGCCGTTGTCGGCCACCATCGCGAGCCCCCGGTCGTGAGCCAGGCTCACCACCGCCTCTTTCATGGGCGCCTCGGAACGCAGCAGTCGCCCGGGCGGCAACATCACATCCCGCACTCGCAGCAGGAGTCGCAGACCAAGACTCCCCTTGGGGTGTCGCTGGGCAAATGCCTTGGCGAACTCCTCGCCCCGGAATCCCTTCTCCTCGAGCAGGGCTATGGCAAGCGCATCTCCCAGGGCCAGCGCCACGCTCGTGCTCGTGGTTGGGGCCACCGTGTCGGGGCCGGCCTCCTCCCGGACCCGGCCATCCAGCACGACCGTAGCCAGCCGCGCGAGCGCGGAGTCCACGGCTCCGGTAATTGCAATGATCGGGACGCTCAGCCGTTGGAGTGAACCCACCAGCGCGAACAAGTCCTCGGATTCGCCGCTATTGCTGAGGACAATGGCCACATCGTCCCTTCCGACGATGCCCAGATCGCCGTGCAGACAATCGACCGGATGCAGATACGACGCTGCCGTACCGGTGGACGTCAGGGTTGCGGCGATCTTGCGAGCGATGAGCCCGGACTTCCCGACCCCGGACACGATGACCCGTCCATTGGCGGCCGCCAGCAGGCGCACGGCTTTGGCGAAGGCCGAGTCCAGTCGAGTGGCCGCGACGGAGATCTCGGAGGCCTCGAGTTGCAGGACTCGTCGTCCGACCTGGATCAGATCCGAGTCCTTAAGCGGCACCGGCGGCATGCTCCGCAAAGTAACGCTCGAGGATTGCAGACCATTCTCCCCGTCCGCGCAGAAGTGCTTCCACTACCTCTCGAACGGCGCCGTGACCTCCCGGGGCCCGGGTGATGTACGCAGCCACCTGCTTGACTTCCTCAACCGCGTTGGAGACAGCGATGGGGAGCCCTACCCGCCGGAGAATGGGGAGGTCGGCCAGATCGTCTCCCACGAACGCAGCGTCTTCCCATTGAATGCCGTGTCGGGTCAGGACTTCCCCGAACGCAGCCGCCTTGCGGGGACCGGGCACCTGGACCAGCTCCTCCACCCGCAGCTCGGCGGCTCGAAGCGCCGTGGCCTCAGAGCTCCGGCCACTGATCCACACCACAGGAATACCTGCCGTCTTGAGCAGAATGAGGCCGAGGCCATCCTGGATATCAAAGCGCTTGAGCTCCACTCGACTTCCCCCGATGGGTCCGATGTAAACGCCGTTGTCGGTCAGGACGCCGTCCACATCCAAGCCGACAATGCGGATCCGACGGGCCGCCGCCGCACCGATAGCAGTCATACTCGGGCTCGACCCCAGATCTCGAGCGTTTGCCCTACCAGATCGGCCAATCGATCCAACGGCCACTGGGTGGCGGCATCACTCGAGGCCCGGGCGGGATCGGGGTGCGTTTCCAGGAAGAAGCCATCGGCTCCCGCGGCGGCGGCGGCGGCGAGCAGCGGGGGGATGAACTCCCGCTGGCCGCCGCTGGCGCCCGCCTCGCCCTGGCCCGGCTGCTGGACCGCGTGGGTGGCGTCGAAGATCACCGGCACACCGGTCAGGGCCCGAATCCGGCTGAAGTTCCTCATGTCGACCACGAGGTCCCCATAGCCGAAGAAGGTGCCCCGTTCAGTGACGGCCACTTCGCTGGATCCCGCGGTGCGCACCTTTTCAATGGCACCGACCATCGCTTCGGCCTGGAGCCACTGGCCCTTCTTGATGTTGACGGGCTTTCCGGTTCGACCTGCTGCGAGCAGCAGGTCGGTTTGCCGGCAGAGGAAAGCCGGGATCTGCAGCGCGTCGGCCACTTGGGCCGCCGGGGCGGCCTGCTGGCTCTCGTGAATGTCAGTCAGGATCGGAAGCCCACTGGCACTCCGGGCCTGCTCCAGAACGCGCAGCCCCTCGTCCAGTCCAGGGCCCCTGTTGGCGCCGAGCCGCGACCGATTCGCCTTGTCGAAGCTGGCCTTGAGGCACACCGGTACTCCCAGGTCCTGCTCGATACGGGCAAGCTCCTCGGCTACTCTTGGCAGCAGGTCGCCGGGCTCGATGACGCAAGGCCCGGCGATGAGAAACGGGGTTCGCCCGAAGGACCAACCCATTACCGCGTGCTCCGGGCCAGCTCCTCCGCAGCCGCCCGCGCGGGCGCAGCCTCCTGCCGGCGCAATGCCGCCGCGATGAACCCCGCAAAGAGGGGATGGGGCCGGGTCGGCCGCGACTTGAGCTCAGGATGGAACTGACACCCGATAAACCAGGCGTGATCGGGCAGCTCGATGACCTCGACCAAGCCGCCATCGGGCGACTGGCCCGACAAGCGAAGCCCGTACTCTGCCAGCACGTCGCGATAGGCGTTGCTCACTTCCCAGCGGTGGCGGTGCCGCTCGCTGATTTCGGTGCCGCCGTAGGCCTGCGCCGCTCGGGATCCGGGGCGCAGCCGGGCGGCATAGGCCCCCAGGCGCATGGTGCCTCCCAGATCCGAAACGTCGCGCTGGGAGTGCATCAGGGAGATAACCGGAGTCTCGCAATTGGGCTCGAACTCGGTGCTGTTGGTGTCGGGAAGGCGGCAGACATTGCGAGCGAACTCGATGATCGCTACCTGGAGGCCGAGACAGATGCCGAAGAACGGGAGATCATTCTCCCGGGCCCACCTGATGGCCTCCACCATACCTCCGATGCCCCGCTCGCCGAACCCGCCGGGAATCAGGAGACCGTCATAGGTGCTGAGGAGACGTCCAGCCGCCGCCTGGTCGGTGAACTGGTCACTCGCAATCCACTGGATCTCTACCTTGGCGTCGTTGGGAATACCACCGTGAATCAGGGCCTCCTGCACCGACTTGTAGGCGTCGCGCAGATCGGTGTATTTCCCCACCACTGCAATCCGGACCCGCTTGCTGGGGCGAAGAATTCGCTCGGTCATCTGCTTCCAGCCCTGCAGATCCGGTTCCCTGGTCTCCAACCGCAGCCGCTGACAAACCTCCCGGTCCAGCCCCTGCTCGAAGAACCGAACCGGAATCTCGTAGATCGACTTCACGTCGGGGCTCTCGATCACACACCCGAAGTCGACATTGCAGAACAGCGCGATCTTTCGCTTGATCTCCACCGCCAAGGGCTGCTCGCTGCGGCAGATTAGGATATCGGGCTGGATTCCGATCTCCATGAGATCGCGAACCGAGTGCTGCGTAGGCTTGGTCTTGAGCTCGCCGGCCGCGGCGATGTATGGCACCAGAGTGAGATGGATGAAGAGCGCGTTGTCCCGGCCGACCTCTTGACGGAATTGCCGGATCGCTTCCAGGAAAGGCAGCGACTCGATGTCGCCGACGGTGCCGCCGATCTCGGTAATCACTACGTCATGCCCTGGTGCGGTGCGCCGGATGGCATTCTTGATCTCGTCGGTAATGTGGGGAATGACCTGCACCGTGGAGCCCAGATATTCGCCCCGCCGCTCCTTGTTGATCACCGTCTGGTAGATCCAGCCGGTGGTCACGTTGTTCTGGCGCGAGAGCGATCGATCGATAAACCGTTCGTAATGCCCTAGATCGAGATCAGTCTCGGCACCGTCATCGGTGACGAACACCTCTCCGTGCTGGAATGGGGACATCGTGCCAGGATCGACGTTGATATAGGGATCGAACTTCTGCATGGTGACGCTGAGGCCGCGTTCCACCAGCAGTCGCCCTAGCGACGCGGCGGCGATGCCCTTGCCGAGTGAGGACACGACGCCGCCGGTGACGAAGATATACTTGGTCGAGTTCGGACCTGTGGTCATTAGACCTGCCCTTGATAAGCGTGCCAGTGAGCTTCCGCCCGTCGAAGGTCCTCGGGTGTGTCGATACCCGGTAGGACCGGCTCCTCCAGTCGTGCTACCCCGATCGTCAAACCATGATGTAGCGCCCGCAGCTGCTCCAGCCGCTCAGCCTGCTCCGCAGGACAAGGCGAAAAGGTGGCCCAGCGAAGAATGGCACCCTGGCTGTATGCGTAGATGCCGACGTGCTGCCAATAAAGCTCCGGGCCCGAATCCGTGGATTCCCTGCGGTGCGGAATGACCGAGCGCGAAAAATACAGAGCCCTTCCTCTGGCGTCGGTCACCACTTTCACCCGACTCGGCTCCGGGGCGAGTGCCGGCTCCAGCGGAGCCGCAGCAGTGCCGATGTCCTCACCCTGTTCCACTCGGGCTAGTGCGCCGGTCAATGCCTCCCGAGGGAGAAAGGGCTCGTCCCCCTGGATGTTCGCCACCACATCGAAACCGGCGAACTCGGGGCTGGCTGCGACTTCGGCCACCCGGTCGGTTCCGGTTTGATGCGACTCCCGAGTCAGCACGGCGCGACCCCGGATCCGGCGTACGACGTCGGTAACCTGGGAGGAGTCGGTAGCCACCACCAGCTCATCGACAACGCCCAGATCCTGCACGCGTTCCATGACCCGGGTGATGAGAGGCTCACCTGCCAGAAGTTGAAGCGGTTTGTTGGGGAGGCGGGTTGAGCCGAGACGAGCTGGAATCACACCCAGGACGCGCATCACGGAAGCTAATAGAGCCCCGGCGTGGAGTCAAAAGTTGTGCCGCGAGACTTGCGATTGGTAGCTAAGGAGCTACCAGATTGCGGAGAAACAAGTTAGGCGGAGAGCAACGACTCTGGCCGCGGGCCAATACCGGCCAGCTGGAGGAAGTTGGCCAGCAGCCGTTTACCGTGCGCAGTGGCGATCGACTCGGGATGAAATTGAACCCCGTACACCGGCACGTTCCGGTGACAAAGCGCCATGATCTCCGAACCGGGGGAGCGGTCCGCCGACCACGCGATCACCTCCAGGTCAGACGGCAGTCCCTCAGGCGAGACGACCAGGGAGTGGTAGCGCATGACTTCCGTGGGGCTGGGAATTCCGCGAAAGAGAGAATGTCCGGTGTGGGCCACTGCGGTAGTCTTGCCGTGCATCAAACGCTCGGCGCGGACTACTCGGCCTCCGAACGCCTGTCCGATGGCCTGGTGACCCAGGCAAACACCGAGGATCGGGACCTTGCCTGCGGCGGCCCGGATCAGGGGGATCGAAATTCCAGCTTCGGTCGGAGTGCAGGGTCCGGGGGAAAGGATGATCGCGCTGGGTTGCAATGCCAGGGCTTCCGCGGGTGAGAGCGTGTCATTCCGGTAGACCACTGGATCGGCACCGAGCTCACCCGCGTACTGCACCAAGTTGTAAGTGAAGCTGTCGTAGTTGTCGAGAACGAAGAGCATGGGGTCCGGTTAGCGACGAGGAAGCGAGTCCGGCGTGCGGCTGACGACTCGCCGAGCTGAGTCGGCCCGACGCACTCCTTCGCGGCGGAGAGAATCGACCAGGCGCCGGCTCTGCGCCACAATGGAGTCGGCCCTCTGCTCGGCGGCGTCCGAGATGGAGTCGGCTCTGGCTTCAGCGGCGTCGGCCACCGAGTCGGCCGCGGCTTCCGCTGCCATTGCAATCGAATCTTGCTCCTGCTCGCCGAGGTGGCCCTCTTTGAGATCGCTCACCACGTCAGCCGGAAGCAGGAGTGGCACGCTCACGTTGCCGGGCTGGAACACCGCGTGTCCAAACTCCTCGAATTCAGCCGGGCTAACCGTCGTGTCGTTTGGCAGACAGGTAAACACACCCCGCGAGAACTTGTGAGCGGCTCCGGGCGCGCCTTGAGGGTCGGAGTCGTCGTCGAAGTTGGCCGCCAGGCGGCAGCCTTCCAGGCCGCGGGCAACAACCGAGTCGCTCAGTTTGATCTCCAACTCGACAGCGCTGATCTGCTTTGGTGCGGTCCGATGGAGGACCACCCGGCTCACCTTACCCAGCTTCTGGCCGTCCAGATTGAAGGTGACGAATGGGAGCGGGAACGAGAGAGGGCCGCTGCCGGCCACGACCCCCCGCACATGACCAACGCCTTGCCTGGCCAGGGTGACGCCAATCATCCCGACGGTGAAGACCGCCACCGCACCGAGCGCGATTCGCAGCCAGTAGTTTCGCATAGATTCCGCCTGCCCGTAGATCGGGTAATAATGTTGCAATATGTGACGTGCCAGAACTGGCGAAAGTTTCACCGGCCGGCCGGGGGTCTCCGTGATCGAGGTCGATGATTTGCAGAAGCTCTATGGGGATTTCCCTGCCGTCCAGAGCCTCAGCTTCGAGGTTCGCCCGGGTGAGGTGCTGGGACTGGTGGGCCCGAACGGCGCGGGTAAGACGACCACCATCCGCAGCATAGCAGGCATCATAATACCCACGAGTGGCCGCATTCTGATCGACGGACACGATCTGCGGCAGGACCCGGTAGCGGCCAAGTCGGCGCTGGCCTTCATTCCGGACGAGCCCCACCTGTTCGAGTATCTCACGGTGGAGGAGCATCTGCGCTTCATCGGGCGGCTCTATCGGATGGGGGATGTGGGACCCCGGATCCCCGGTCTGCTGGACGAGCTGGATCTCTCCGACAAGCGAGACGCACTGCCAGGCGAGCTCTCTCGAGGCATGAAGCAGAAGCTGGCCATTGCCTGTGGTCTGCTTCACGACCCCAAGGTGCTGCTGCTGGACGAGCCCCTGACCGGCCTGGATCCAGTCGGAATTCGACGGATGAAGACGACGATCATGAGCCGGGCCGAGGCAGGTGCTGCGGTCATCCTCAGTTCTCACCTGCTCCACCTGGTCGAAGAGATCTGCACCCGGGTATTGGTGATACAGCGAGGACGGATGGTGGCCTGCGGCACTATTCCGGAAATCATTGCCGGAAGGCCCGACCTGAGCTCCCGAAAGCTGGAGGACGTCTTTCTGGCCCTGATCGGACAGGAGGAGAACGCCGAGGCATGATCGGAGTCTTTGGCTATCTCACCTGGCGCTCAACGCGCAACCGCGTTCTCCGGCAGCTCCGCCACCTCAAGAGCCCTCGCTATCTCGCTGCCCTCCTGCTCGGAGCCGCCTACATCTGGTTCATGGTAGTGGGCCAACGCCCGGCAGGCGGAGCCGGAGCCAATGAGGATCCGCTGGTGGTTGAGCTCATTGCGACCATGGCACTCGTCGGTACAGTTGGCTGGAGCTGGATCTTCGGCGTGGAACGGCGGGTGCTCGCGTTTACACCGGCTGAGGTCACCTTTTTGTTCTCCGGTCCGGTTTCACGCCGCGGCCTGATACAGTTCAAGCTGCTCCGGAACCAGCTGCTGATCCTGTTCAATGCTGCGCTCTGGACTCTCATCCTGTCGCGCGAGCGGTTCGGTGTCTCCTCCTGGCTCCGGGTGATCTCGATCTGGGTCCTGCTGACCACCCTGTCCTTTCACCGCCTCGGTGCCTCGTTCGTCCGCACCAGCATCTCAGAGCATGGAAGGCTGGGAGTACGACACCGAGCCCTGTCTCTCCTGGTCCTCGGGGGCATGCTGGTGGCGCTCACCTGGAGCGTGCTGGATGCCCTCCCGCAGCTTCTCGCAGCGCGAAATGATGATGTCCGCGGTTTCCTCTCCGCAATTGCCGACGCTGCTGGGCAGCCTTTGCCCATGGCGCTGACATACCCCTTCCGGGTCATGATCCGGCCGTTGGCCGCAGATACAGTGTCGGAGTGGCTGGGCGTGTTCTGGCCTGCCCTAGTAGTGCTGGTTCTGCACTACATCTGGGTGATCCGTTCCGATACCGCGTTCGAGGAAGCAGCAGCGGAAGTATCGCTACTCCGAGCGCAGGCCCTCGCGGCCGGGAGGGCCGGCAGCACCGCGCGGGCCGGCACCCGATCGAGACCCACTCCTCCACTGGTCCGGCTTTCGCCTCGAGGTTGGCCCGCCGGCGGGATCCTGTGGAAGAACCTGGTGGCGGTTGCGCGGACGCGCCGGATTCGCAACGGAGCGGTGATTTTGACGGTTCTAGGTGTCATCGTCGCAGCGCTCTCGTTCGATCTCCAGAGCACCCTGGCGGAAATCGCTGGGTGGCTCGCCGTTTTCTGGGCCGGTGTGATGGTGATCAGCGGTCCGCAATACGTCAGAAACGATCTACGGGGCGATCTGCTGAAGCTGGACCTGCTGAGAAGCTATCCGCTGCGAGGGTGGGAGGTGGTGCTGGCCGAGGCCGCCGCATCGACCCTTATGCTGACCGCCATTCAGATGTGCTTATTGGGAATCGGATACCTGGCCTTCTTAGGGAACCGCACCATGGAGCCGGATCTCGGGGAGAGATCTCTGCTACTATTGGGCTGCGCGGTTCTGCTTCCCGCGGTCAATCTGTTGGGCATGCTGATCCAGAACGGGGCCGCCCTCCTGTACCCTGCCTGGGTGCGATTGGGAGCAGGCAGGACTGGTGGCGTGGAGGCACTGGGCCAGAATCTTCTCATGACTATTGCCTTTCTTGCCCTGCTGTCGCTCACCCTGATCCTCCCCGTCATAATAGGCGGAGGCGCCTTTCTTCTGCTGCATGACTCGCTCGGGGATTGGGCGCTTGGCCCTGGAGCCGTCCTGACGCTTGCCGTCATGCTGTTCGAGGCAGGATTGTTTGTGGAGTGGCTGGGGCGGATTTTTGAGCGAACCGACCCAGCCACTTCGGGGATTTCCCTCTGACCCATGGCGGCTGGTCAGCGGGGGCCTGCTCCTCCCATCGGCCGAGCATCGCTCCTGAGGTTGCGTAGTGCAAACTCCAAAGAATCCACAGACCTGCTGACTGCAGCTTGCACATCGTTCCAGGTGGCTGCTGTAGCGGCCCGGGCCCGCTCGAGGCTCCGATCCACTGATCTGCGAAGCGCTCGGGTGTTCACGATGGCGCTATCACGAGCCTTGTCCACGCCTTTCTTGGTATTGCGCTCGAGTTCGGCAAGCTCCTGATCCAGCCGTTCGATCCGCTGGCCCATGTCCCTGCGGAACTCCTCGCGACGCTCATACGTGTAGTTCGCTACCTCTTCTCGCACATCCCGCGCGGCCTCTCCAACATCCTGCCCCGCTTCGCGGGTCTCCTGGGAGAGATCGGCTGCGGCTGAGTCTGTTCTCGACGCCGCATCCCGGCGATCGCGTGAGCCGCAGCCGAGTGTCAGTGCGAGAACCAGTGCCGCGGCAGCATAGGTGTACTGATTCATGGTCAGTTTTTCTCCCTGTGCGGGCTTGGAATACGATCTTGGGTACGACCAGCTTACTTGAGTCGGGCCACGCAAGAGGTGAGATAGCTCACCAGGTGCAAGTACTGGCACGGCGATCGTATCGAGAGCTCGGAATCATGAACGAGGATGGAATTGCTTGTGCACCGAGCGCAGGTACTCCCGATCCACGTGAGTGTAAATCTGAGTGGTCGACAGATCGGCGTGACCCAGCATCTCCTGGACTGCCCGCAGGTCGGCGCCACCTTCCAGCAGGTGGGTGGCAAATGTGTGGCGGAGAGTGTGAGGTGTCACCCGCTTGGTAATGCCGGCGCGCTCGGTTGCCCGTTTTACCACACCCCAGGCGCCAACCCGGGACAGTGGCTGACCTCGGGCGTTCAACAGGACCCGTCCGCGGCTTTTCCCCTGGTCCAGTTTGGGCCGCATGGTATGGAGATACACCGATACCGCCCCGATCACACTTCGGCCCAGAGGCACCAGGCGCTCCTTCCCCCCTTTCCCGAAGACTCGAACCAAGTTGTCGGATAGCAGCAAGTCGGTAAGACCCAATCCGCAGAGCTCGGAAACCCTCAGGCCGGCGCCATACGCCAGCTCGAGCAACGCACGATCTCGCCAAGCGAGCGGCTCCTCCCCCCGGGGAGCGCCGAGCAACGACTCCACTTCCTGGACCGTAAGGATTTCCGGAAGCACTCTGCCCCGCCGAGGACTCTCCAGCCGGTCGCTGGGATCGTCGGCTACCCTCCCCTCACCCACCAGAAATCCGTAATAGGTGCGGATGGCCGAGACGCCTCGCCGGATGGAGGCAGCGCTCAGTCCCAGGTCCTTGAGCAGATACACGAAGTCCCGCAGCAGACGCCGGCTGAGTTTCCCGGGGTCCCGCACTCCCCGCGAGGTGGCGAACTCTCCCAGGCGGCGCAGATCCCTGAGATAGGACTCGACCGTGTTGGCACTGTGGCCGGACTCGAGCGCCAGAAAGTCGCGAAAGCTCTCCAGCCAGAAGTCACGATCGATCTGGGCTCGCACCGCCGGGTCGCTCATGCTGGGGGAGGCGCCGTGAGTCGGCTGCGAACATTCACCAGCTCATCCTTGGAAATACCCAGCAGCTCGGCGGCAAGGTGCATAAGCCGGTCCTCGTGCACTCCAATCGCACCGTCGCTGAACGCTACCGTCCACATGCGCTCGACCAGCGCGAGCCGCTGGTTCTGCCCGAACCGGCTGCGCAGTCGGGTGGCGTATTCGGCGAAGCGGGTCCGGCGCTCATGCTCCGGTTCGGGCGATGGACTGCCGCCCCCGGAGTCCAAACCCCAGCGATCCCGGAGGTGGGCAGCCACCAGCTCACGGTCAGATTCGGTGAGCGCCGTATCGGCGTAAGCCAGCTCCAAAACCAGGAGGGCAGCAGCCTGGCGGGCAGTGCCTTCGGCGATGTCGGATCCCTCCAGGAACGAGGGGGTGGCCGGATCGAGGGCCTCGCGGGTGGCGTGCCAGACTCGCTCTCGCTGTCGCCGGCGCCGGTTTGTCAGGTAGAGCACGATGCCGACCGTGATCAGCACGACGGCGAGCAACCCAAGCGTCCGATTCACCCCCCGGATGATCTGGTTGATCCGCTCCCACTCGGCACCGATCACCGATCCCAGTATGGTGATTCCGCCATACCAGATGCCGGAAGCGACGCCAGTCGGGACCAGCGTGCGCAGTGGACTGAGGTTGATCAGGCCAGCAAAGGGCGGCACCACAGCCCGGATGCCGGGAAGAAACCGGCTCACGAAAATTCCGATGACCCCAAAGCGGAGGTACTCCCGCTCGATGATCGCGAGCGAGCGTGGCGCAAGGAGCCGCCGTCCAGTGGCGGTGGCGAACAGCCGCCTGCCGTAGCGCCGAGCGGCGAAGTACACGCCGGCTGCTCCGGCCAGGTTAGCCAGCCAGGTCACCAGGAATACGCCGACGGGAGTGGTGACTCCTCGATTGGACAGGAAGGCGCCAAGGGCGACCGCGGCGTCGGATGGAACCGGCGGAAGCACGTTTTCCACCGCGGCCAGCAGGGCGAGAACCGTGTATACCGCGGCGGGGGGGAGCTGGGAAACCCACCCGAGTAGAGAGTCGATCAGCGCGCCTCCAGGGTAGCCACCGCGATCACCGCGATGCCTTCCCCCCGGCCGATGAATCCCATCCCTTCATTGCTCTTGGCTTTGAGACTCACGGAGCCGGGTTGGGTTCCCAAACGCTCGATCAGACGCGCAGCCATCGCCGGGAGATGCCGCCCCAGCCTCGGCTGCTCGGTGATGATGGTGAGATCCGCCTGGGCCAAGCTGTAGCCCTTGTCACGCACCACGCTGTGCGCGGTGCCGAGCAGCTCCATCGAATCGGCGTTCTTCCACTTCGGATCGGTGTCGGGAAAGAGCTGGCCGATGTTGCCGGCGGCCGCAGCGCCGAGGATGGCGTCGGCCAGTGCATGCGCCACCGCGTCCGCATCGGAATGGCCCTCGAGGCCACGATCGTGAGGGATGGTGATACCACCGAGTACCAGCGGACGACCCTCGACGAAGCGATGCGAATCGTAGCCGATGCCC
>CBFGTM010000018.1:0-58239 GCA_965652025.1 uncultured Gemmatimonadales bacterium | reverse complement strand
TGAAGGCGCCGAAGTCGGTGATGTTCTTGACCACACCCTTCCGCACCTGGCCGACCGCCAGCTCCTTCATCAGGTGCTCGCGCTTATGGGCCCGCTCGTTCTCCAGAATCACGCGCCGGCTCACCACAATGTTCCGGCGCCGCTTGTTCAGCTTGATGATCTTGAACTCGTAGGTCTGCCCCAGCAGCTCGTCGATGTTGGGCACCCGCCGCAGCGCGATCTGACTGCCCGGAAGGAAGGCGTCCACTCCCATCAGGTTCACGACCACTCCACCCTTGATCTTCTTGACCAGAGTACCCTCGACTGGCTGGTCGCTCTCGTGGGCTACGCGGATCTTCTCCCAGACCCGCATGAAGTCGGCCTTCTTCTTGGAGAGGACGACCGCACCTTCCTGGTCCTCCAAATGCTCGAGGAAGACCTCGACCTCGTCGCCTTCCTTGAGGTTCTGGGGATCCTTGAACTCGTCCAGGGGAACCGATCCCTCGGACTTGAAGCCCACGTCGAGGATCACCGCATTGTCGGTTACCCGGAGCACTTTGGATTTGACGATCTCACCTTCGACGATCTGCGACATGGTGCCCTCGTACATCGAGAGCATCTGCTCGTAGTCTTCGTCGCTGTAGTCCTCGTCGTAGAGATCCTGGCGAACGCGCAGGCCGGTTGGGGAGGTGAACTGGTCGTTAGAGGAGTGAAGTTGATCGAGCATGCGAAACGGTGCCGTCCTTTAAATAAGAAAGCCGTGCCCTGAGGCTCGGGTTGAAGTGAGCCCGTCCGGAGCGGAGCGTCCCGGCGGTAGCCCATGAGGATAGCGGGGCCAGGCCCCCAACGCAAGGCTCAACAAGCGCTTGGACGCTGTGAAGGAGGTCAGGACTGAGGCCTGGGATTGAGCGGAAGCGGGCGGTCAGCCGCCGGAAGCAGCTGCTACGAACGCGGTAAACAGGCGGTTCATTCGGGGATCCTGCTCGGCCAGGGCTTCGGGATGCCACTGGACTCCCAGCAGAAAGTGCCCGTTGGGCGACTCGACTCCCTCGACCAATCCATCGGGAGCGTAGGCGCTGGGAAGCAACCCCGCTCCCAACTCCTTGATCCCCTGGTGGTGCATACTGTTGACCCGAGCCTTGGAGCCCTCCAGAAGCAGGCTCAGACGGGAGCCCCGGGTCAGCTCGACCTCGTGCACCAGCAGGTCCCGGCTGTACTGGCCCGGCTGGGGGAAGTAGTCGTGCTTGATTGCGCCGGGAAGCTGGGTGGCCAGGTCCTGGTGCACGCTCCCTCCGGCGGCCACGTTGACTACCTGGATGCCGCGACACACCGCTAGCAGCGGCTTCTTGTCCTCCAGCGCCCAGCGGGTCAGCGTGAGCTCGATCTCGTCCCGCGCCGGATCGGTCCGGCCGGACCCGTCGTTCCGCTGATTGTATGAGGAGGGATCTAGATCCACTCCGCCGGGTAGAAACAGTCCGTCAAGCCGGTCATAAATGCCGCGCAGGGTGGTGGGATCGTTCTGGATCAGGGGAATGATCCAGGGAAGAGCGCCCGCGGCGACCAACACTCTCACATACTGCTGGCTCATGACCCAGCAGCGAGGCAGCTCGCCTGGAATTTCCTCCAGTGTCTGGGTGGGAACTCCGATGATGGGTCTTTCTCTCATGCCGCCTGCTCCGCTGGGCCGGGTATTCGCTCTCGAGCTTAACGCCGGGTCGACGACACCGGTTCCAGGGAATCTACCACCCCCTCCCTTGTCTCCGCGATCAGCATGTCCACTACCGACTTCAGGTCACCGGTTTCCCGGTACTTAGCCAGCTGCCGGTCGGCACTGGTTCCCTGTTCCAGGATTCGAAAGGCGTACTCGACCTCCTTGCGGCTGCCCAGCTCATCGAGCACATCATCGATGAACCACTGGATCAACTCCTGGACCAGGCTCCTGGCCGGAAGCTCCTGCTCCTTCCCCAGATCGATCAGCCTCCCGTCGAACCCATAGCGCACCGCCCGCCATTTGTTCTCCTCCAGCAGCGACAGGGGATACATCCGGAAAGTCATGTTATCCCGTCTCAGCTTCCAGAGCTTGGCCACGATCGCCTGAAGGATACCGGCCACGCATACCGCCTCCTCGATGCGGGTGCAGACATCACAGCCCCGGAACTCCAGCGTGGGGTAGCTGTGGTTGGGCCGGACGTCCCACCAGATCTTGGAGGCGTCCGGGATGGAGCCGGTCCGCACCATGGTATCCACCAACGAGGCGTAACCGGTCCAGGAATCGAGCGCGGGGGGTATCCCGGTCCGGGGAAAATTCCGAAAGATGATGCTGCGGTAGGACTTGAGACCGGTGTCTCGTCCCATCCAGAACGGGGAACTGGTGGACAGGCTGAGCACGTGGGGAACGAAGTACCGGGCGACATTCATGGCGTCGATGAGGAAATCACGGTCCTCGATACCGATGTGCACGTGGGTTCCAAAAATCAGGAGCTGCTGAGCGAGGTCGGCCAGATCCTGCCGGACTCCCATGTACCGCTCGAGCGGTGTGATCTCCTGGGTCAACCAGGAGGAGAACGGGTGAGTACCGGCGGCTGCAATCACCAGTCCGTTGCGCCCGGCCAACTTCATGACCGCTCCCCGCAGACGGACCAGCTCGGCTCGCGCGTCAGCCGGGGTACGGCAGACCTGAGTTCCGATCTCGACCATCGACTGATGCAGCTCGGGCTTTACCTCCCCCATGATCATCTGATCACCGGAGAGTATCTCCGTAATGTAGGAGCGGAGCTCACGGGTCTCGGGATCGATGATCTGATATTCTTCCTCGATGCCGAGCGTGAGAGAGGGGGGCTTCATGGCATTCCTCGATTCTCGACGATGAACGTCGGTACCGTCGAGCCTCCCCCAGCCGTCACATTGAGCAGGGCCGCAGATGAAAGCCGGGTAAGGAGGCCATCGGCATACTCGCCGTAGGCGATGAAGGGCGCGGTATCCAGCATCCGGTCTCGAATGTCCACTGCTCCGTTGAGCACGGTGGGAAAAGGCTCAAACGGAAGTGGAACCCGCTCCTGCGCCACATAGGGGTGGGCCAGCGCCTTCACTACTGCCTGCTCCCAGATCGCCGAATCGACCTCCCACCCCAGGACAATCCCAGCGCCGCCGTAGTCATCACTCGGCTTCAGCACCAGGTTCTCCCGCTGCTGGAGAATGAAGGGCACCAGATCGATGGCTCGCCCCCGGAATTCGGTCCGGCGTTCCTCCACCCGACGGGTCCAGGGTATGTACGATTCGATGGCCTGCTGCTCCTCGGGAGAAAACAGGCCAGCGTTCCGCTCGTCACTCAGCACCGCAAGGCTGGTCTTCTTGTGGAGCAGCTTGCACTGAAACGGGTTCACCATGCACACAGCTCCCTCCCGGACCGCCTGAAGAACCGGCGTATCGAGTCCCTCTCTGCCGACCAGCTCGCTGAGGAGCACGCGCTTGTAGATCAGGGTCACGTGCAGCTGGCCAGCCAGCAGTCTTCCACCCCGGTACTCGACTTCCCGTGGGTCCACGATCTCGCACTGCAGCCCCTGGGAGCGGAAGTACTCCTGAAACAGAATGAATTCGCTCCTAG
This sequence comes from uncultured Gemmatimonadales bacterium, assembly GCA_965652025.1. Classification (GTDB taxonomy): domain Bacteria; phylum Gemmatimonadota; class Gemmatimonadetes; order Gemmatimonadales; family GWC2-71-9; genus CAVVWJ01. The sequence goes on along the minus strand of CBFGTM010000018.1, from coordinate 54,656 downwards.
TCGGCACCTCGTTCCAATCCAGAATGGCAATTCGGGGCAACTCGGACCGTCCGGACCACTGGCGGAATGCGTCGAGCAGTACGTGGAGCACTCCGTGCCGGGCGGGCAACGGCCGGACGTTGTAATTCCGCAGGAACTCGCGCATCACCGGTAGCCCGTAAAACAGCGTCGTGAGTGCATCATTGTACGCCGATCCGGCGGGGGTCTCGGCATTGTATTCGGTGAAGCGAACACCGTGAGGCAGAAAAAAGGCGTCCAGCCGCGACGCTGGGCTGGGATCCCGAAAACCCGGACCGCACCCGAGCATCCGCTCCTCCCAGTCCAAGAGGGCAAGCTGGTTCCGGACCGATGGGTTCGCCATCGCCGCAGCATATGCGGTCCGAAAGGGGCCCATGATCCGGGCAGCGCCGGTTTGCAGGGTCTGATATTGCTGCGGGGTAAGGAAGCGTGGCCGAAGGACGGTGCAGAGTGGTCGATCGCCGAAGTACAGACCGCGGGAGCGGAGCTGCAGCTCCAGCTGAGCCTGGGATGCCTGGGCGATCTCGTCGGTCAGCAGACTGTGGTAGGCGTCGATAGCGCTGACCAGGGACCCGGTCACGGTTGCGAGCGACTGCGCCGACGACGGCCTGCTCCCACCGCGGCCGCCGGTCCCGAGGTCTCCTGTCCTCCGAAGAGAGCGTGCCACCGCAGTTCCCTCGCTTGAGGTCTGGGCTCCAGTGCCAGCTTGATGGCAAGATCGGCCATGCTCCGCACCACCCATGCGAAATAGTGAGGCGTGAGCGAGTTGATGTCCATGTCGGGCGCCGGATTCATGAAGTCGATGGCGTAGGGAATGCCGTCCCGCACCGCGAATTCGATGGAATTCATGTCGTACCCCAATGCCCGCACTAGCGTTTGCGCATCCTTGATCACCCGGGCTCCGACCTCAGGACTCAAGTGGGCGTGCTCCACGATGTAGCGGCGCTCTCGGGGATCGTATTTCATCGGAAGGATCTGCTCCTGCCCGATGCACAGGCAGCGGACGAACTGCTCCCAGCGAATGAACTCCTGAACCACCATGGTCAGCAGGCCGGAGTTGTCGTACTGCCGGATCAGCTCGTCCAGCGTTTGGCAGACGTAAACTTCTTTCCAGCCCCCACCGTGGGCGTCCTTCAGGATGCAAGGAAGGCCGATGTATTCCACTATCGCTCCCCAATCGAGGGGATAGTTCAGGTTCCTGAGGCTCTCGGCGGGTACGATGCCGGGCACATACGACTTGTTGGGCAGGGCCAGGGTCTTGGGACTCGCCACACCCAGCTTGGTGGCCATTGCCGCTCCGAAAAACTTGTCATCGGCGGTCCACATGAACGGATTGTTCACCACGGTGACTCCCTGGACCACCGCCTGCTTCAGATAGCAGCGGTAGAAGGGGACCTCATGGGAAATCCGGTCGATGATGACGTCGTAGCGGCTGACCTCGTCCATCATCACCGCCCCAACCTTCACCAACTCCGCCTTCACTCCGGCATCACGCCGGTTTACCTCCTCCAGGAAAGCCGGTGGAAATGACCACTCCCGGCCAATGAGAAGGCCTACGCGCTTGGTCACGGTATCCTCAGCTCAATCGTGTCCTCGGATATACATCCGAATCATGCGTTCCCAATAGGGCCAGTCATGGGCCCAGCCGTCCCACACCCGCAGCGCGTTCCCGATCCCTTTCTGCCACAGCACCGAGGAGAACTCGCGGTTGTTCTCACAGGAGGGGTCATCCTGACCGATCACGAAAATGATGTCCTGCCGACGAAAGGCCTCCAACCGGCCGCGATCGTGCTCGTGCCGCATGAAGTCGAAGGGATTAGCCGCGTAAACGTCGGGGTCGGAATAGCCGTCGGTCAGCCGCTTCACATCGTAGAGACCGCTCAGGCCGATGATACGGTTGACTAGGTGAGGGTGCCGGAAGCCCAAGCAGGCCGCCTGATAGGCGCCGAAGCTCGCGCCCACGGCCATCAGGTAGGGATTGGGGTTCAGCTGCAGCGTCAGAGGGACCACCTCGTCCCGCAGGTACTGGTCATATTCGAGGTACCGCCGGGCTCGCTGGTTGGGATGCAGATGTTTCCCGTACCAGGTTTCTTCGTTCACCTGATCGACGCAGAACAACTGGATCCATCCCTGCTCCAGGTGTTCTCCCAGGACCTCGTGCATCCGGCGGTCGGGCCACTCGTAGCGGTTCCCCAGGGAGGTGGGGAAGACCAGGACTCGGGCACCCCCGTGTCCCAGGACCAGCAACTCCATGTCGCGGCGGAGGGCCGGGCTGTGCCAGCCATGACGCTGGATGTTCACCGCACTTCCTGTCCCAGCAGGAAGGGTAGCGCCCTGGCAAAACGGCGTCCCCAGGAGGCCTCGTCGTGGCGGCCGGAGCGCGACTCCAGCCATTTGAGATTGCCGCCGATTTGGTACCCCCTGGCTCGAAGGAGATCGCGCATCCGTCGCGCCCGGACCACATGCTCCAGGCCTTCCAACGAGCCGATGTCCAGGTAAATCCGCCCGGGGACATAGGGGGCCGATTCCACCACCCGGAAAATCGCTTCGTTGGCAAACCAGAGTGATGGACTGAGCACGCCCGCAAAACCAAACGCCCCGCCGGAACGGAAGAAGCCGTACAGGCTGATGAGCCCGCCCATGGAGGAGCCTGCGATGCCGGTAGCTGCCGGTTCGGGCCGAGTACGGAACCGCTGGTCGATGGCTGGCTTCAGCGTCCGAAGCAGAAAATCGAGGTAGCGGTCTCCCTCCCCAGCGCCGTCGGCCGAACTCCGAAAGGGGCTGTACTCCGTCACTCGTTCAGTCCCCATGTTGGGAATTCCGACGACGATCGCCTCCAGCCCTCGACGTGCCGCCCTGGCCAGGACCTTCCCCAATCGCCAATCGCCCGCGTAGCTCGTGGCCGGGTCAAACAGGTTTTGGCCATCGTGCATGTACAGTACCGGGTAGGCCCGATCGGCCGCGGGATAGGATGGCGGAAGCTGGACCAGGATATCCCGCCGATTGTCCAGCTCGGGACTGTACACTTCGGGCAGAATTTCGAGCTTGGTTCCGGTGGTCGTCAAGAAACTCCCGACCCTGGTCACTGGCGGGAAAAGATCGGCCGAGCCCGGTCCACGATGAACCGGACCTGCTCGGCGAAGTCGAGCGTAGTGGTATCCAGGTGCACCGCATCGGGGGCTGCCCGCAGTGGGGCGACTTCGCGGGTCGAATCGGCGTGATCGCGTGCAGCAAGAGCCTGGGCCTCGGCGTCGAGGTCCCCAGGGCCGACTTCCCTGCCCCGCTGAGTGATGCGGCGGCCGGCTCGCGCCTCGGCGGAAGCCGTGAGGAAGATCTTGAGGTCGGCATCGGGAAAGACCACCGTTCCGATATCGCGCCCGTCGACCACCACATCCTGCCCAGCCCTGACCATCGCCCGCAGCCGAGTGTTGACCCATTCCCGCACCACCGGAATGGCCGCAATGGCGGAGACACATGCGGTTACTTCGGCGCTACGAAGGGCATCCTCAACCGGCTCACCATCGAGGTAGGCGGCGTATCCAGTTCCGTCGGACTGCAGCATCAGCCCGCGGTCCTCGGCTGCCCGAAGCACGGTTTCCGGGTTGAGGTCGCCGATTGCCTTGCCAGCGGGCAGTCCCCGCCGGACTCCTTCCCTCAGCGCCACCAGGGTCACCCCGCGATAGAGAGAACCCGAGTCCAGGTGTGCAAATCCCAACGCCTGGGCCACTGCCCGTGCGGTACTGCTCTTCCCTGAAGCCGAGGGGCCGTCGATGGCGACAACGCCGCCACTCACTTGCCCCTCCCTGTGCTGAGGCTAGCCAGCGCTTCGGGGAACCGGGGGAAGCTCACCGCCGAACAGGCCAGGTCATCGATGACGACCCTAGCTCCGTCGACCGAGCCCAGCACGGCAAAGGCCATCGCCAACCGATGATCGGACGCAGTGCGAACCGTGCCCCGGGGAGGCCGGTCGGTGCCTTCGACCACCAGATTCTCTCCCTGAACTTCCGCTGCGACACCCACAGCTCGAAGGTTCTCGGCTAGAAGTCCCAGCCGATCGCTCTCCTTGACCCTGAGCTCGCCGACTTGATGGAAGGTGGTGACACCCGACGCCCGCGCGGCCATCACTGCGAGCAACGGTATCTCATCGATCAGGCCGGGAATCTCGTCCGCCGTAACCTCCGTTTGCCTGAGTGGTGCAGGAACGATTCGGAGATCTCCGACCGGCTCCCCATATCTCTCGACCTGGTTAGCAACGGTGATGTTGCCACCCATCCGTTGGAGCACCCGGAGGAATCCGGTCCGGGTTGGATTAATCCCTACTCCTTCGACCCCGACCTCTCCGCCGGTGGCAAGGGTGGCAACCCCGATGAGAAAGGCTGCCGAGGAAGGGTCGCCCGGTACTTCGATATCGAACGGCTGGATCCTTCCGGTTGGCGAAAACTCGATCCACCCATCCCGATCGGACACGGCATACCCAAACGCCCTCAGGAGCCGTTCGGTATGATCCCGCGACTTTCCCTGAGGCTCGCGGAGCGCTACCGGGACCTGCCCGGCCATCGCAGCGAGCAGGATTGAGCTCTTGACCTGTGCACTCGAGACCGGCAACTCGTAGCGGAGCTCATGCAGTGAAGTTCCTCGGACCGTGAGCGGGAGCCCGTCTCCATTCCTTTCAGTAAACCGGGCCCCCATCGCGGACAGCGGGACGATCACCCGCCGCATCGGCCGTCGGCGAAGTGAACTGTCGCCGGTCAGTGTGGCACTGAAGTCGTGGGCCGCAAGCAGACCCAACAGCAGCCGCGCGGTCGTCCCCGAGTTCCCACAGTTCAGCACTTCCGCCGGCCGACGAAACCTTCCTTTTCCCACCACAGTCGCTACCGAATCCTGCCGGAGAGGAGAGATCCCGGCACCGAGTTGGCGCAACACCCGGGCGCTGGAACGGGCATCCAGAGAAGTAAGTGCCCCGCGAATCCGGCTTACCCCCTGAGCCATGGCTGCCAGCAGAAGCACTCGGTGGGTAATGCTCTTGTCTCCGGGCACCCGGACCGTCCCAACCACCCTCACCGGTCGAGCCCCTGTCGAAAGCCGCTAGCGGTCTCGAGGTAGCTCCTGAGCGCGGCTCCATCTTCGCTGGCCAGGAGACGACGGAGCTCGGCCAGCTCTTCTTCGATCCGCTGCACCGCCTGGCCGACCGGGCCTCGATTGTACAACAGGATATCGACCCACATTTCCGGGTTGCTCGCGGCCAGCCGGGTGGTATCCCGCGCTCCAGATCCGAACGACACACCTGCCAGACCCTGATCGGAAAGCGTCTTGGCCAGTCCGTAGGCCAGAGCCTGAGGGAGATGACTAGTCCACGCGAGCTGTCGGTCGTGAGCATCGGCCTCGATCAGCACCGGCGAAGCTTCCAACGTGCCCTCCCAGAAGCCGGCGACCATGCTCGCGGCCCGATGACCTTCGGGAGCGCCGCTCTCACAGATGTAAACGACACAGCCTCGCAAGCGGTCGGGGCGCGCTGCAGCGAACCCTGACTCGTGGGTACCGGCCAGTGGATGGCTGCCCGCGAACCGCTCACCCAGGCCGGCAGTCAAGGCCTGGCGGATTACGACGCCCTTGACGCTGCAGACATCGGTCAAGACGGCACCGGGAGCCAGGGCGGCACCAACCGATTCCATCAGGTCCAGGGTGGCCCTCGGGGGAACGGCCAGAATGACCAGCTCGGCGCCGTCGGCGGCGCGCGCAGGGCTATCCGCCAGCTCGCTGATGGCGCCGGCTTTGAGGGCCTGTATTCCTTCAGCAGGCCTGGGGGAGTACCCCACGACCCGGGACACACCGGCGAGCCGGGACTGCCACGCCAACGAGCCGCCGATCGCCCCCAGCCCTATCACCGCGAGCGACGAGGGATGCACGATGTACCTGGTGAGTCCTTGACGGGGTGCATTGCCGGGGAACAGCCAAGATTGTACTGATATGGGACCCGATTCTCAACGGAATTGACGCGTGCCGAAGATTCTGATCGTCGAAGACAGTCCGGACAACATGAAGCTGTTCCGGACGCTTCTCGCCCTCAAGGGCTACCAGGTATCGGGTCTTGGTGGTGGTGAGGGACTGCTGCAGGAGATCGAGCAGGGGAATCCCGATCTGGTGCTCATGGATATCCAGCTTCCGGGTAAGGACGGATTCGAGTTGCTGCGGGAGATCCGCCGCTCGCCGTTCGGCACGGTACGGGTGATCGCGCTGACCGCCCACGCCATGACCGGCGATAAAGAGCGAGCGCTGCAGGCCGGCTTCGATGGCTACATCACCAAGCCCATCGACGTCCGGAATTTCCCCGAGCAGGTCCAGCGTGCCTTACGCGGGGAGCGGCTCGGCCACTAGCCGGCGTACCTGCCCGGCAGACGCAACAGTACCAGCGATCGGGGACTCAGGGAGATGCCGCCCTTCTGGGGAGCCCCCGAGACAGGACGGGCGGTATTCAAGACCTCGATCCAGCCGCCCGGGCTGCTCAGGGTCGGTAGCGTAAACAGGCAGGAGCGCCCCCCGCCGTTCAACAGCAACAACCAGATCTCCTTTCCTGCACGCACGCGGGAAGTGTGGTCATCGCCGGTTGCATCCGACCGGAGCAGCATCCCGAGCGAATGGTTGGCTGGATCTCGCCAGTGGGCCTCTTCGATCTCCTTTCCCTCGGCGGTCAGCCAGACAATCTCCTTGACTCCGGACTCGGGCCCCGGCTGGGGAGAAAAGAATGATGTCCGGCGCAGCAGTGGAATAGCCGCCCGGAGCCCAAATACCCGGCGGGTGAACTGAAGCATGTCCTGTTGAGCCGGCGTCAGGTTCCAGTCTACCCAGGTGAGGGGCGAGTCGTGACAGTAGGCGTTGTTATTTCCCAGCTGGGTACGCCCCACCTCGTCCCCATGGGAGAGCATGGGGACGCCGTGAGAGAAGGCCAGCGTCGCCAGAAAGTTGCGCTTCATGCGCTCCCGCATGTGCACCGTACGAGCCGAATCGGTTGGTCCCTCCACACCCCAGTTGCGGCTGAGATTATGGTCGGACCCGTCACGGTTCTCCTCACCGTTGGCGAGATTGTGCTTGGTCTCGTAGCTGACCAGGTCGTTCAGGGTAAACCCATCATGACAAGTCACGAAGTTGACGCTCGCCTGCGGTGTCCGATCCGCACTCTGGTATAGGTCTCGACTGCCCGTCAGCCGGGTGGCCAGCTCGCCCAGCTGACCTTGGTCGCCCCGCCAGAAGCTCCGGACCGTGTTCCGATATTTGTCATTCCACTCACTCCACCCTCGCGGGAAACGCCCGGTCTGATAGCCTCCAGGTCCGAGATCCCACGGTTCTGCGATAAGTTTGACGCTGGACACAACGGGATCCTGCCGCACGGCTGTCATGAACTCTCCCGCCATGTTGACCCCGTTGTCCTCCCGGGCCAGGACGGGAGCGATATCGAATCGGAACCCATCGACATGCATCTCGGTGATCCAGTATCGGAGGCTGTCCAAGACCAGCTGCCGGGTCTGCTGGTGCCGCAGGTCTACGGTGTTGCCGCAGCCGGTGTAATCGGCGTAGAGCCGCCGACTGTCAGGGTTGGGCCAGTAGTATGTGCTATTGTCGATGCCCCGGAACGACAGTGTCGGTCCGTAGTGATTTCCTTCTCCGGTGTGATTGTAGACCACGTCCAGAATGACTTCAATGTTGGCCTGGTGGAAACGCTTGACCATGGTCTTGAACTCGGTGACCTGCTCGCCTCGTCCGCCAGTGGCATATCGAGTATCGGGAGCGAAGTATCCAATCGAGCTGTACCCCCAGTAGTTGGTAAGACCCAACTGGGCAAGCCGGCGTTCACCGGCAATGTGGTGCACCGGCATCAGCTCGATAGCGGTGACGCCCAAGCCGGAGAGATGATCGAGGATCGGGTCACTGCAGAGACCGAGGTAGGTTCCCCGCAGATGCGCCGGCACCTGGGGGTGGAGCATGGTCATTCCCTTTACATGGCATTCGTAGATGAGGGTGGATTCCAGCGGCGTGTTCGGCGGACGATCCCCCACCCAGTCAAAAGACGGATCGATTACCACACATTTTGGAATGACTCCAGCACTGTCCTGAAGATCGGGGGCTAGGTCGCGGTCTGCTCCGCTCCCCGACAGCGGATAACCCGAGAGGGCCTCATGAAAGGGGACCATTCCACCGATGGCCCTGGCGTAAGGGTCGAGCAACAGCTTGGCTGGATTGAACCGAAACCCTTGGGCCGGCGCGTAGGGGCCGAGGATCCGATAGCCGTAATACTGTCCGGGCCGCACCCCAGGCTCAAATGTCCGCCACACAGCGTCGCTTCCCCGAGAGAGCTCGATACGCTGAGTCTCGGAGCCCACAGCATCGAAAAGGCAGAGCTGGGCTGCGCTGGCATGCAAGGAGTAAATCGCGAAGTGGGTGCCCTGGCCATCCCAGGTGGCACCCAGCCCAGCGGACATGTTCGAGGTGAGGGGGGTCAGAGGCGGATGTCTTTACTTTCGAATCGCACCCGTCGGATCCGGGAGAGCCCTCGGAGCACCACGATCAGCGTGACCAGCGTCCACACCATTGTAAACGCCACCTTCGCCGTATCGGTCGTGCTCCGCAACCCGGCAAGGAAATAGGTCGCGACAAAGATCGCATCAACCAGAAGAACACAGCCGACCAGCCAGAGAACCTCTCGCTTCAAGCCTTCGGCCATGGCTACCCCACCGCCTGCCGGGCCGAGCTGAGCTCCGCCGGCCGCACGGCACCCACGCCCTGATCGCTTCCGGTGATCACCCGCCGGAGGTAATCGATCTGTCCCAGGTGATAGGTCGCATGGGTCAGGAGATGGAGGAGATACTCGCCGGTGACGACCCGGCTTCCGCCGATCGTCTCGGGGTACTCGGCCGTTAGCTGGTCGGGTGAAAGCCGGCTGAGTGCGGCCCGCACTGCCTGCCGGGCAGCCTCGATTTCCGCGAGCAGCTCGACCCGGGGCACATCGCGTCGGGAAAATTCCGCAGGGCGATTGCGGACGTAGCCAGTTCCACCGAGCACTGCGCCGAAGAAGTGCTGCAGGTTTCCCGCGAGATGGAGCGCCAGGTTCCCGGCGCTGTTGGGCACTCCCGGAAGGGTGACCCACAGCTGCGAATCATCGGTAAAGGCCGCTACTTCGCGGCCGAGGGCTGCCAGATCGCGTTCGAGGATGGAGCCGATCGCGGCTTTGAGGCCGGCACCGCTGTTGATGGGCTCGACGCCCTCGCTGGTGGGTCCGGTCATTCCTGCAGGTCGATGCGGTCCAACTCTCGCTCGGTGGCGCCCTCGCGCAGCCGGCGGAATACCGATTCCAGAAGCTCGACTCCGGTAAGCAGACCCACAGTCAGAAAGGTCAGGACGATTGACGCCAGCAGATGTCCCAGACCAATCAGGGAGCCCAGAGCTGCCAGCACCCAGATGACCGCCGCCGAGGTCACCCCGATAACGGCCCCTTCGCGTGCGAGGATTACTCCGCCACCGAGGAAGCCAATGCCGGTGACGACCTGGGCCAATACCCGGGTGGGATCCACCCTCTCACCGCCGAAGGACGAGCCCAGTCCGACAAACAGCTGAGTGCCGAGACAGATCAGAATGCTGGTCCGGATGCCGGCAGCCTTGCCTCGCAGCTGCCGCTCGAGCCCGATGATGCCGCCGCAGAAAATCGCGGTGCCGATGCGGAGCCAGAACTCCAGACTTTCCGGGTTGAGTGGATCGAAGGAAGGATCCATTTATCGGCGGCGAGGAGCTACGACCGGCACGATGCCAAAGACCTGTTCATCTACCCACTGGAGGAGCGCGTTGTCCAGCTCCGGGAGCTCCTGTCCCGGAACGTGAGGCAGAACCGGCCGGCGTTTCCCCTCGTTCATCAGATACCACATCGGCGGTATTGCCTGGACTCCACGCCGCTCGTTGGCGACCTGCGCCTCGTAGGAGACGAAGTGAAATTCACGGCCCCGGTGATGCAGGCGTCGCTGCTCGACTTTATGGTTGCTCACGTGTGCTCACTGGCTGGATTCGAAGGCCGGTCGCCCGTTCGCCCGGGACCGTACGCGGAGAGATGCCGCGTGGCGCGAAATCTAATCGCGCTCACCCTCCGCCGAGGACGATCTGGTCCCGATCCAGCAGATCGGGGTGCGCATCGAGCCAGGCCTGAACTTTCTCGCGGACCGACTGCTCGGTGTCAGCCGGGCCCGCAGGAAGCTTGGTCAAGGCGGTTCCGCCGATGGTGACATACCACATTGGGGGCTCTCGCCGAGACAGGGGTGCACCCGAGTCGGTTTGCGCCTCATTGAGTGCCGCGGTGATCCGCTTGCCGCGGTACTCGAAGTCTACCTGCTTCATGCTGGCTTCCTCAATTGACGCCGCTGGCCGCAGGCTTGGGGGGCTGGCCAAAGCGCACTTCCACCTCATAGCCGTCTGGATGGATCAGGGCTCCCAGCAATCGGCGCGCGCTTTCCTCGGCGTGGGTAACGACGCCAAGCTCTCCCGCCGCTGCGGTCAACTGGGTCCGGGCCAGGTAATAGATGGTGTCGCGGTCCTCCGGGCGAAACGGATTCCACAACCCGCTGCGCTCGTCATAGGTACGAAGCTGGGTTACCTCGACCGCTAGTACTTTGGCGTGGGGCAGCACGATTCGTATCTTATGGCTGGCGCGGTCCACATCCACCTGCGTCCCCTCATCCAGATCCATGCCGGCCAGAACCTTCCCGGTCACCACGACCAGCGAGCGCTTGGTCGATCCCATTCGCCGGTTCTGGTACACCACGACATCCCGCACGCTGGTCTCGCTGGACACCAGCTTGGCCACGGCCCGCATCTGCTCGACCACGACGCCGTGAGTAACCGTGGTCTCGCCCCTTCCGGGAAGCAATCCTGCCCCGGGAGCGAAGTGCCGAATAGCTGTGCCGATGAGCAGGAGGGCCCCGCCGAGGAGCAGGAGAGTGACAAGGATGGTGGCGAGCGGCTGGCGCTCGCGGGAGTCCGGCATCAGCCGCTCAGAATTCCCGGCGCTTCATTTCCTTGAACAGGCGCTCGGTCTCCGCCTTATCCTCTTCTGGACTGGGACGCAGCGTGGGATCGAACTGCCTCGATCGGTCCCGTTTGGGCTGGACCGATTTCTGCGCGTTCTTCTTGGCCAGCCTCTCGATCCGGGCATCATCCCGTTTGGACATCGCAACTCCCGATGGGGTTACCTGGAAATCTAAACACCGTCCACGACAAGCATCTCGGTCTCGGCACAGGACTGCCGCAGAGCCTTGGCAGGCGCATACTCGGGCGATGCCCACCAGGCTCTCCCCGCGGCGGCGTCGGGGAATTCGAGCACCACCAACCGCGCCGGTCTCCAAGACCCCTCCAGCGTCTCCGTCGGCCCGCCCCGAACGACATAGTGCCCTCCGTAAGCCGCGACAGTTGGGGCAGCAAGCTGCTTGTAGCGCTCGTAGGTTTCCCGGTCGCGCACCGTGATATCGACGATTACGTAGGCAGGCATCGTGTCAGGCTCCTATGCCCCGGGCCATGGCCGTCGCGGCAAGTACCATGAGTACAATGAGCCAGGCCTGAATGAAGCTGATGGTTCCCATTCGGCGGGCCGAGCTGGTATCGAACGGCTGCCCCAGCCGCACCAGACGCCGCCATCTGACCAGCGTCAGCATGGGGGAGATCTCCAATGCCAGGATCACGAGCAACAATCCCATTTTGGTAAGAAATATGTGATTCGCCAGGTAGTAGCCGGTCGGCTTCTCCAGGCCGGCCAGGAGTCGCCAAACGCCGGTGCCGATCCAGAGCGCGGCGGCGGCGCCCCACAGGCCGTCCGCCAGGAAGACTCGCCGCAGCCCATCGCGGTCCAGAACCGATTGGAGCGCCCGCCCGCGCACCCAAACGGCTCCGAGACCGATGCCGAGGGCGAGCAGATGAAGGGCGGCGAGCAACCAGCGAAGAACTATGGCTTTCGCTCCATGTAGATGAGGGACCCAGGCCCTACGGAAAACCCGATGCCCGAGTACAGCGACTCGGCGTCCCGCGTCAGCAGGGCCACCCGCCGGAATCCCTGAAGTGCCGGATGGCTCAACATGCATTCAGAGAGCCAGCGCCCCAGGCCGCGACCCCGGTACTGCTCGGCAACCACGACGTCGGTCCAGTACGCGTAGGTGGCCAGATCGGTCACGACTCGCCCCAGTCCAATCAACCGGCCGCGCTCGAACAAGCCGAAGCTGACCGAGTTGGTCAATGCCCTATCCAGGACTTCGCGGGTCATGTCCCGAGCCCAAAAGGTGGCGCGGAGCAGCTCCAGTGCCGCGTCCACGTCGATCCGAGCCCGATCGGTGGTGACGAGAAAGTCACCCCGCTGAAAGGTGACCGGCGAATCGTTCACGAGTTTTCGTCGCACCCGGGCAAGTATCTAGGCGCGGCGGTCCGACAGGGGAGCGCCCCCACGGGACCGGCGCCATAATAGCAGCAGCATCGCCAGCAGATTGGCTCCGGCCAAACCCGCTCCCACCAGGATCATCCCGCGGGCCAATGCCCGCAGAATCCCCACTTGTCGCACATCGATCACGAACAGCAAGACCTTGGCGGTGAGGAATGCGGCAGCCCCCGAGAAGAGTAGCAGCTGCAACAGCAACAGTGGCCGGTAGCCCATACCGGCATAGAGCCAATAGAGCGCCAGCGCCACGAGCATCCAGGCCAGGAGAGCAGTCCGGGTACTGTGGCCGAGGGGAAGCTCCTTCAAGAGTGGGACCACCAACAGTGCCAGAGCCCCCAGCATGAGAAGCAGCCTCCAGCTGGCACGCCAAAGCTGACGCGGTGTGGCGTCCTCGGCGGTTGGCAATGTCGGTTCGCGGTCCACAAGGCCTCGTTGTAGTGTCAGGTTCATTCTACGCGCGAGAAGCGCGTTCGGGAACGGCTGGATCCGGGATTCCACGCCACTTCCCAGAGGAACCCGTCAGGATCGGCGAAATAGCCGACGTATCCCCCCCAACTGGTGGGGCCCGCAGGCCGAGTGATGCGGCCACCCGCGACGGTAATCCCGTGCAGCAGGCGATCCGCTTCTTCCCGGGAGCCGACATTATGGGCCAAGGCAAAGCCGGAGAAGCCTGAGCCATCGGCGGAGACCCCGGCATCCGCGGCGAGCTGGGCCCGCAGGTACAGAGCCAGCCGGCTTTCCCCCAGATCGAAAAATGCGACACCAGCAGGTGAATTCAGCTGGGACAGGCCCAGGCCGTCGGCATAGAACCGGATGGAGCGGGTCAGATCCTCCACGCCGAGGGTGATGTAGCTGATTCGGCGCTGCATGCTACGGACTCCTCTGGTAAATCCGTGTCCGATGGGCTATGAAGCACAGACGCCAACGTGCCGATGATTGAAGGGCCATGACCGTACCCTCGCAGAACCCCAACACCGCCCTGGAGCGAATTCCGACCGTCATTGTCGAGGATCACGATGAGGTGGGAATCCGGGTTGCCCATCGGATCGCCGACCTGATCCGATCCCGCACGGCCCTGGGCCGGCCGACCGTGCTGGGACTCGCCACCGGCTCCACTCCTATCGGAGTGTATCGCGAGCTGATCCGGATGCACCAGCAGGAAGGGTTGAGCTTCGCCCAGGTCGTCACCTTCAATCTGGACGAATACTACCCGATGGACCGGCGGAGTATTCACTCCTACCATCGGTTCATGTGGGAGAATTTCTTCGACCAGCTGGACATCGCCCCTGGCAACGTCCACATCCCGCCTGGCGATGTGCCTCGCGAACAGGTCGACGCCGAATGCCTGCGCTACGAGGAAGCCATCCGGGCCGCCGGTGGGATCGACCTTCAAATCCTGGGAATCGGCAGAACCGGGCACATTGGCTTCAACGAGCCAGGCTCGGGTGCAGAGAGCCGTACCCGGCTGGTCACCCTGGATCTGGTAACCCGGAAGGACACCGCCGCCGATTTCTTCGGAGAGGAGAACGTTCCCCGCGAGGCCATTACCATGGGAGTGGAAACGATCTTCGAGGCGCGGGAGATTCTCATCCTGGCGACTGGAGAGCACAAAGCGGAGATCGTGAGGCGGGCGGTGGAGGGCGAGGTCGACCATGAGGTGGCCGCAACGTTCCTCCAGCGCCACCCGAACACGACATTTTACCTGGACCTGGCCGCGGCGGCAGGACTCACCCGAGTTGCGACGCCCTGGCTGCTGGGGTCGGTGAAGTGGACCGAATCCCTCGTCGTGGCGGCTGTCGTCTGGCTCTCGAAGCAGACCGGCAAGGCAATTCTGAAATTGACCCAGCGTGATTACGCCGAGCACCACCTCTCCTCTTTGGTAGCACGCTATGGCTCCCCCGGCGCGCTCAATGGCGAGGTCTTCAACGCGCTGGGAGCCAAGATCCGCGGCCGTTCCAAGCTGCCGCGCCAGAGCCGGATCGTCTGCTTCTCTCCCCATCCGGATGATGACGTGATCTCGATGGGAGGGATCCTGCACAAGCTGGCGGTGAACGCCAACGATCTCACGGTGGCGTATATGACCAGCGGCAATCTGGCGGTCTTCGACCACGACGTACGCCGGCACCTGGATTTCATCGGACGACTCGCCTCCGAGCGGCGAGTACCGCCGGAAGCGGCCCTGGAGCTGCAGCGCTGCGTCAACCAGTTTCTGGCACAAAAGCGTCCCGGCGACGTTGATATTCCCGTGGTGCAGGACACCAAGCGGCTCATTCGCGAGTCGGAGGCCGTGGCTGGGATCCGTACTCTGGGACTGGAGGAGTGCTCGGCGCGGTTCCTCAATCTGCCGTTCTACCAGACCGGCAAGGTGAAGAAGGACCCCATCGGCCCGGACGATGTGGCCATTGTGCGCCACCTCCTGGAGGAGACCAGGCCCGCGATCGTATTCGTAGCCGGGGATTTGTCCGATCCGCATGGAACCCACCGCCTCTGCAAGGAGGCCGTCTCCCGGGCCCTGGACGAGTACGTGGCCAGCGGGAATCCGCGTCCAGAGGTTTGGCTCTATCGCGGCGCCTGGCAGGAGTGGTCGGTCACCGAAGCGACCTGGCTGGTGCCCCTCTCGCAGGAGGAGCTACGGCTCAAGATTCAGGCGATCTTCAAGCATCAGTCCCAGAAGGACACCGCGCCCTTCCCCGGACCCGACGAACGGGAGTTTTGGCAGCGGGTCGAGGCGCGTAACAAGGGGACTGCGGCGGAGCTCGACCGCCTCGGCCTGGCGGAATACTTGGCCATGGAGGCTTATGTAGTGGAGAGGTGACCGGCCTCACGATGGAGGGATTCCTCCCTGCATAGACTGGGGTAAGGACCCGCTCGAGAGGCTGAAATGCTGAGGTGTTCCCGTCCCTGTCTGATCCTCCTGGCTTGCTGGTGCGCCCCGTTGGCGGCCACAGCCGCCCAGAGTCTTCCCGACTCCAGCCGGATCACAATAAGCCCCACTGCAGGATATCTGGCGTACGGCACCTATTTCACGGCTCCCGGGGGGGTGAGCTTTTCCAATCACGATGGCTTCGGCATAGGAGCCGAACTGGACGTCCGGGCTTGGCGCAGCCTCAGCATCATCGCCAGCGCCCTCCACGGCAGCTCGGACTGGAGTTTCGAATCAGTCCCGCTGGTGGGTGCGATTTCCCTGGACGGTGCGAGCCTCTGGTTTGTCGATACCGGGTTACGAGTCGGATTCCCTCTGGCAACCGGCGTTGCCGGTTTCGTGCAGGCTACCGCCGGAGCGGTGCGGTATGGCATCGACAACGCCCTCATTTCGGACAACGCTACAAACTTCGCGTTCTCCGGGGGTCTCGGAGTCCGGGCTCAGGTAGGCCGGCGGGTGAGTGTTGTGGGCCTGGTGAAGGACTACATCGCGTCGTTTAAGAGTGTGGACGAGGCC
The DNA here is from genome assembly GCA_965652025.1 of uncultured Gemmatimonadales bacterium. GTDB lineage: Bacteria > Gemmatimonadota > Gemmatimonadetes > Gemmatimonadales > GWC2-71-9 > CAVVWJ01. Next base: position 38,745 of record CBFGTM010000018.1, on the reverse strand, counting down.
GAGGTGTTCGGGGTGGAGGGACAGCGGGCCCATACCGTGGCTCTCCTGCTCGGGGTCGGGCTGCGCCTCTGAGCCCGACCTGGATTACGATCAGGTGGGCTCGAGTACCCAGTACACGACCCAGTGCTGCGCGCTCTGCGAAACTCGGAGCTGGCAAACTTCTCCCCGCCCCATGCTCGCATGATTCGAACCGCCTCCGCTTGTTTGCCATAGAGGATATCGAGGTGCCACTGACAGACGAGCATCGAACCCCCGCGTCGTTGGTCTAAGGCCCCCAGCTGGCTCGCCGGATTCCCAGCTCGTTCTCGATGAGATCGACCACCTGCTGCGGTGTTCCCGCTTGGAGCAGCTGGGCACGACCGCGAACTCCCTGGAACAGCGCCCGAGCCGGCTCCGAGGCTCCCAGCAGGATCACCGGCTTCTCCGCCTTCAACCCGAGCGCGATCTCGGATACAGTGCCTGGCCCCTCGACGCCGCAGGCCACGATCACGTCACTGGAAAGCACGTTTATCATGTTGCGCGCTTCGCCCATCCCGGTGAAGACCGCGATGTCCACGTCCCTACCCTCGCCGGCGCCCGCGCCGGGGAGGATGCCCAGCGTCAGGCTCCCGGGTATCTCCTTGGCTCCGGCGGAAGCGGCGCCCATCACCCCCTCAGGGCGCCCCCCCGTCAGCAGGATCCACCCTCGCTTCGCCACCAGCCGGCCGAGTTCGCGCGCAGCCGCCAAGTTCCCGGCACTGGGCTCCCCTGCCCCCATTATACCGATCACAGGTCGTCGCATGAGCCAACATGCTTGCGAGGGGCCGCTTAGCTTTGATGCATGCGAACGTCTTTCCGTCAGGCTGTCCGCCTGTTCTGGCGAGCCCTCCGACTGCGCTGTCCGAACTGTGGAGGGCGGCCCCTCTTCCACAGCTGGTTTCGGCTGCGCCGGCACTGCCCGGCCTGCGGACTTCCCTTGGAGCGAGGCGAGCAGGGCTATCAGGTCGGATCGTATATGTTCAACATCGTTGCCGCCGAGCTGATTTTTGCCCTGTGCTTCCTCGCCATATTGCTGTGGACCTGGCCGTCCCCACCCTGGTCGCTGCTGCAATGGGGCGGCGTCATTCTCATGGTGGTCGCTCCGGTGCTGTTCTTTCCGTTTTCCAAGACCCTTTTCCTTGCCTTTGACCTCTTGTTCCGGCCTGCCACACCGGATGAGCTAGCTTGATCCGGCCCTTGGCCGGAGCAGCCACCATACCAGCGCCGCGATAGTCAGACTCACCAGCGCCACGGCCGTGTTCTCCAGAAACAAATGTCGGTAGGCGCCGGCACTGGAGGGAACCAGCACAGACCAGCGTTGCCACTCCATCCACGACTGCGCCGCTCCCACGATGCGGCCCCCGGCAATGAACCCGGTCAGCAGCACAACCACGTAGCGGATGGGCTGCACCATTTGGTTGGGCGTCAAACGTGGTCCACGACCGCCCGGACTCCGCTCTCCCGCGCACAATGCGCGCAACAGTAGAACGTCCCATCAGCTTCCATGCCGTGTCCCACAATCTTGCAGCCGCAGTGCTCGCAGACCGGGGCGAGCTTGTGAATGGCACACTCGAAGCTATCGAAGGTATGGGTATTACCGGCGGCGACGACCTGGAAAGACAGGTAGTAGTCGTTGCCGCAAACTTCGCATCGAGCCATTTGGAACCTCCTTGCGGTAGGGCGGCACTGCGCCGCCCACGTCCGAAGACTGTCCCGGGGACACCCGAATCACCAGCCTCCCTCGGCGCAGCTCCTACCTGATCTGTTTCCACATGCCGAGCACCCGTCCCTCCGGATCCTCGAATAGTGCCAACTGCCCGACCCCCGGCACATCGACTTTCTCAACCACCATCCGGCCTCCGGCTTCCTGGATCTTCCGGCTGTACTCCTCGAGGTCGTCCACATCGATGTAGAAGGCGAGCTTCCCGGGCCAGGGACCGCGTTGGGGCTTCATGATCCCTCCATTGATTCCACCCTCACCGCCGGTCTCCACCAGGCGATAGTTCAGCTCTGGTATGGCCCGGATACTCCAGCCGAAGACCTTCTGGTAGAACTCAGCGATTTGCCCCGGATCCTCCGACCACAGCTCCCAATGCACAACCGGTTGTCCCATAGCGAACCCCTGGCTAAGCGTCTCCGGTGGAATCACGCGCTTGATGGCTGGGCTGCGCGTCCCGGCGGAGCAGCACCCAACCGCCGAGGATCGCGGCAAGGTAGATCAGGAAGCCGAGCAGATAGATGGCGCCGCCGAGTGCCTGATCCCGCTCCAGCCACCCCCAATTGCCTAAGAGCATCGCCCAATCGTGCTCGCCGCCACCGACCAGCGGCAGTTCCTGGGTGCGGGCGTCCTTGACGTAGACCGAGATATTCCAGCAGTTCTGCCCCATCCACCAGAGCGGAACCGTCGATCCGTGCAGGTCGCCGCTGCGCCAGAGGGCCACCAGGAATACAGCCGGTACCAGCAGCTGCAGGAGGGTGCCGCCCAAAATGGTGAGGGTCTCACCCCCCACGGCAAAGAACAGGTGTCCGGTTTCGTGGATCGCCAGATCGAGGCTGTCCAGCCACCGGTAATGGGCTGGATTCTGAAGACAGATCCTGCCGTACACGGCCAGAGCCAGGGTGAGGGCAGCCCGCCAGCGTCGCTCGGTGGGTGAATACCTACTCAACCTCGGCTCCCGCCTTTACCAGCAAGTCGCGGAGGAGGGTGCGATGGCAGCGCGACTCGTCCTCGCAGTAGCAGCCGAGCGAGAAGTTGCCGGTCCGGGACAGGCTGGCGAGAAGGGGGATAACATTCCGACCCGGCGGCCGGGCCATCTCGGCCAAGTAGCGCCGGCGAAAGGTGTCCCAGCGCTTGCCGTTCAGCTCTGCCTGCTGCGCGTACGCCAGCAGCTCGGCACTGGGAGCCAGCTCGGGAAGCCACACATCGTAGTAGTCTCTGCTGGAATAATCGGCCTTCCGCACGCCTCGAGGAGGCCGGCGCACCGTTCCCAGTCGCGGCCCCTCTCCGGACTTGCGTGGCGTGCCCAAGCGAACCACGCGGATCGCCATCGTGAGGAACCTCAGTAGCGGTTCGTGTCCAGGTGCGCGACCTTCCAGTCCCGGGTGTAATAGATTGTCACGATCACCTGCTCCTCTGGACCAATCCCTCGACTATAGCATGCCCGCTCGATCGGAGCCCCGAGCCACGCGATCTTGCGCCGGCTCACCACGTCGCACCCCAGGGAGGTCCAGCTCGAGGCTTGCTTGAGTAGCTGCTCCAATTCGGTCCGGGCAGCGGGAGAGAGAAAGCGGTGGAGGCCGGGCGTGATCACCTCGGCAGCATGGCCTCCGGCCAACTGGTGCAGGAGCCGATCGGTACCCAGCGGCGGCAAGCGGCCGGGTAACGCAGCGGTGAATCGATGGGGAGGTTTTAGGTCCGGTTGGACGAGCCCCGCAACGCCTTCCGCGAGTGACCCCGTCTCGGCGGAGGCCAGGTTGGCCAGCACGATCACCGTGAGCCGGAACTCGGGGTACCGGTGGATTGCCGTCTTGAATCCCTGCCAGGCACCGGTGTGTCCGATGCGTCGATGCCCGCGCTGGTCAGTGAGATCCCAGCCGAAGCCATAGGGGAACAGTCCACCGTCTTTGAGCCGCACCGGCTGCCAGGCGACCCGAAGCACCGTCGAATCCGGAATGCGGCCCTGGTTCAGGGAGACGGCCCACGGGAGCATATCGTTCAGGCTGAGGTAAAGCGACCCATCCGCGGTGGTGTTGAGGCTCGGCGCTACCCACTCCTGGTTCTTGAGCTGTCCCTTCACCAGTTCGTAACCGGCGGCGCGGTTGGGGACGATATCAGCATCGGAGATGATCCGGGCACTGCCCATCCCGAGTGGACGGAAGATGAGCTCGCGCAGCACATCGCCGTAGAATCGCCCGGTCACCCGATGCACCAGCACACCCAGCAACAGATAGCCGGTGTTGCTGTAGGACCACCGCGCGCCGGGTGGAAAGTCCAGCGGACGAGAAGCGGCAAAGCGGACCAGCTGGGCCTCGGTGTAGTCTTTCCGGTAGTCGAAGGTGGAATCGGTGTACTCCCCGACGCCAGAGGTATGAGTAAGCAGGTGCCGCACTGTGATGGAGTCCCACACCCCGGCACCTTCTGGCAGCCATCGAGTGATCCGGTCATCGAGCCGGAACCGTCCCTGCTGCGAGAGCATCACCACCATGGCGGCGGTGAACTGTTTGCCAACCGATCCAGACTGATAAATGGTGCTGTCGCTGGCGGGGACTCGCAGCTCTACATTGGCTAAGCCATATCCGCGCGCAAGCATGACGCTGTCGCCGCGCAGAATGGCGAGCGAGAGACCCGGGATATGCTGCCGGCGCATCTCCGCAGCGATGTAGGCGTTGATTGAATCGGGAGGGGCTGGAACCGTCTGGGTTCCCGAATGGGCGGCCAGGGACTGCGCGAGTATCGCGAAGCCTACAATTGAAGATGCCATGGGTGGTGGATCGCTAAGTTCGAGTCGACACCAATCAGGCGGCGCCGATCGGATCAGGCCGACGGCGGCGAGCGTAGGACATCGGCGGCTTGCCCAGCTGCCGGCGAAGGAAGGCAATCTGTCCCAGATGGTAGGAGTCGTGCTGCACCAGAAAGGCGATCATTCCCAGGCGAGTGGAGTCGCTGGTTGGAAAGCGATGCACATGGGACTCGGCGAGCTCACTGGCGGACAGGTCCCCGAGCACGGTCAGCAGCTGCGCGCTCACCGCCGACCAAGCCTGCCGGATCTCCTCCAACGAGGGCCACTCTCTGATATCATCGATGCTTCGGACGTCGGCCAGGTAGACCGCCAGCGGGTTGGTGGCCGGCCGGCCCAGGCGAGCCACCAGGAAATGCCGAGAGTCGGTGAGATGGCTTGCTAAGAAGGTGACGCTGTTCCCGCCCGCCTCGAGCTGGCGCCGCGCCTCGGCGTCAGTGAGACCCTCGAGACAGTTGAGCAGTAGATCAGTGTTCAGCTCAAACAGTGTGGCCAGGGGGGCCACTTGAGGATCCATCGATGCTCCTCCAGTTGCTGCTCCTTCGGAAAATATCACTTCGGCCGCAGGCCGCCGCAACGAAACGCTCATCAGTTTCGTGCGGCCGACTCGGCCATTCAAGGACAGGCGTCGGAGATCAGCCTCAGTGATAGCGGGGAAGGCTTCGGCTCCACCCCAAAGTCCGCGAAGTAAGTGCCCTGCCCGGCCCATCCATCCGGGGCCGGCTGGAGAGAAAACGTATATCCGGTGTAGCCTCCCCCCAGCACCAGCTCGATCTGGTCGCTTCCTTGGGCGGTCCACCAGGAGATTGGAGCGGATGCGGTTGCCGCCTTAGGCTCCCGGACGGCCAGACGCCCTGGAGTCACAAACCCCGGAGCCGGATCGAGCGATAGCTCGATGAAATTGGGGAGGGAGACATCTGGAGCTGGGTCGCCCGAGAAATTGACCGCAAAGCAGCCAGTCTGGTTGGAGGGGCTGGCCTGGGGATCCAGCGGTGGATCTACGGGTTCGTGCGTGGAGCAGGCAAACAAGCCAACCGTCAGCAAGACCAGGAGAGAACGCATGGTGACCATCGCCGCAGGGGACACTACGGAGACGCCGCGGCATGCTGGGAGCCGCACTCCCGATGCCCACTGTGCAGCACGCCCCGACCCCAGCGTCCCCCCGCGAGAATGACAACACCCCACCCGGCCCGCTCAGCTCGATCGGCTCAATGGGTAGCGGCCCTCGCTCTAGTATCCATCGCCTGTGAGCACAGCTCACCGGCTCAGCCGGAGCCACCCCCAGCTCTGCCACCGGTTTCATCCACCCCACCGGTCCGGCTCACCTTCAACCGGGCGGATGATCGCACCCCATCCTGGCTGCCCGATGGCACAGGCATCATCTACTCGAGCGAGCGGCAAGACCGGATCGATCGCGACCGCTGCCTCACGGTCCTGCCGCCCGGGGGTGGGACCATCGTGGCGAGCTACTGTCAGCTCGACCCCATTCACGACGACTCGACCGACCTGATAGAAGCCCCTGCGCAGCACGCCGACGGCCGCTTGTTCTATCATCGGATCGTGTCGTGGGTGGGCCAGCAGAAGCTGGGTGCTTCGGCGCTGGTCATGGCAACGCGGGAGGCGCCTCTCGACGCCGCGTTCCTTCAGCAGCTGCCTTACACGGCGCCCAACGGGAGAGTGCATTCCAGCATCCGGACGCCGCGGTGGATCGGCCGCGACAGCCTGCTCTATCTGGCAGAGCAGCTCTTCTACGAGGGCTCGACTTTTTTCCCCGATACGTTCTATACCGGACTCGACGCGGCCCTGCTCGACCTGGCAGGACCCTCCCCCCGAGTGGAGATCATTCCCGGTACCGATTTTGCTTCGGGTGTCGCCCTGGGCGAAGATAGCCAAACGATTTACTACACATTGGGGGGTGATTCCCGGGTGTATCGGCGAGTACTGGCGACGGGTGAGGTCACGACGGTGCATGACTTCGGTCCGGGAGTCATCGCACGTGATCCTCAGGTGCGGGGCACTCGGCTGGTGGCGGTGATCGGCGGGAGCGTGCTCTATCGCCTCGAGGACGCGCACGGCTTCGTGCAGCGGGACGAGGGCGGAGATCTGGCGTTCGTCAACCTGAGCGATGGAAGTCTTCGGCTCTTCGCCGGCGATACCGTGCTCTTCCGCCATCCGCTTATCTCACCGGATGGCTCGCGAGTGGTCGTGGAAGTACAGCCCTTCGCCCCGGTGCACAGCGAGCCAGAGTCGGACTTCAACGCAACCAATCATCGAGCCGACCTCTGGCTCTTTTCCCTGGAATGAACCTGCCGGTCTACGCCGAGGCCATCCGGGAGGGCGGCAGGTCACCCTCACTCCGGTTGTAGCGAACCAGCACCAAGGCCAGGCCGATGGCACCTACCCCGAAGCCCTGACTTTCACAGCTCCTCCACCGGTCGGGGGAAACGGGGTGCGTGCAAACCCCACGCCGAGGGCCGGGAGGGTCAAAAAGTGACGTGAAAAGGACTGAACGTGGCCGAAATGCGACAGCGTGCGCCCAGGGCGTGTCGCAAATCAGCCCTGCAGATCCCGCTAGAGAGTGGAGGCAGCCTGGAGTCTAGGGCGCAGGGAGACTAAGGTTGAGTGGCACCCTACCTCGAGCGGACCATGCTCTCACTTCCCCGCCTGCTTCCACTTCTCATCCTGCTGGTTGCTTGCCGAACCGGCACGACCAACAGTCCTGAACCCACTGAGGGGGGCACCAATGCCAGGATCGACAACCGAGCATCGATCGATGCGGATATCTTCGTGCGTCGGAATGATGGGCAAGTGAGCCGGCTGGGCTTCGCTCCGGCCGGGGAGACTACGACCTTTGCCCTGCCGGCATCATTGACTGCGGGAGCGGCATGGGTCCGCTTCGAGGCCAGGCCGGTGCGGCGCTCCGGCGAGCCGGTGGTCAGTGAACCGTTTCCGGTCCGCATGGGAGCCCAGCTCAGCTGGTCGGTCCCTCCCCAGTAAGCCGAGCCGTAACTCGATGCCTCAGGAATGATCTGAGTCTACTGGATCGGCAACCGTCCGTCGCCAGTAAATGCCGGAGGGGTGGGTTGGGAGCCCCGCAATGGCGAGCGCAGAGCAAGCACTTCCCGGACCCTCGAGGCGAGGGTCATAGGAGTGAAGGGTTTGGGCAACACCGGGCCGGGAAGGTCCGGCGTCCCGCCGAGGTAGACCCCGGAGATCAGCACGACCGGCAGGTGAGGGTAGCGTCTCGACAGCTCCAAGACCAATTCACGCCCGTCCATCCGGGGCATGCTCACATCGGCGATCACCAGGTCCACCGGAATTTCCTTGCCCAGGAGCTCCAGAGCTTCCACTCCGTCTCCGGCGGCGTAGACCTGGTAGTGCTCCGATTCCATCGTGCGGGTGAGAACGGCGCGCATGATCTCTTCATCGTCCACGACCAGGACGGTTGCGGTCGGCTGAAGCGGTGAGGAGGCAGCCACAAGCCCTTACTTTCTCCGCGCAGGCATGGCGGGAGTGAGGGGAGGCTACTTGCGCTGAAACTCGGGAGGGAGAATCTAGGGCTGGAGCGGGATTTGGTAAGAGGCTGAATGGCCCATACCGAGAGTCTGGGTCCTGTATACTAAGAAATCCGGAGCCCGTGACGGGCTCCGGATTCGTGCTTAAGTGCTGAAGCGATCACTTCCTAGGCGGCGGCACGGCGCCGAGTCATCGCTCCCGCGAGCATTTCCGATACGTAACCCAGCACCGCTCCCGCCACCAGGGCAATGATGGTCTTGATCCAGGGATGGGGGAACGTGGCACCTGCTCCCACCACCACACTCACCGCAGTTGCGGCTCCGAGGAAGGCCCCGGGGATGAAGGAGAGCGTCGGAATCTTGGATTGAAGCACCATGAACAGTGCGGCCACCCCAACACACAGCGCGAGGATCGGTACGCCACCGCCCAAGCTCTTTGCCAGATACAGCGCCAGAAATGCCCAGACTACACCGGACAGGTTGGAAGCGATCGTCTTGCTAAGTCCCGTCGTCTTTCCGCCCGCGGCAAAGAAGCAGCCCCACGCGACAATACCTGCCCAGACGGGAAGCCCGGCTACCGCGAGTGCGACGTAGGTCCATACGGCAATGAGGATTCCTATGCTGATGCCTAGCGCCACGAGCACGTCCATGTGCCACCTCCGGTCTAAGGGGTCTACATGGTCTGCAGGACTCTCCTCAGGTACCTCCGAATTCGGAATCTGGCAACGCCGCTCATTTCGCGGTCATGTGTGCTCGTGGGGAGGCAGGCTCAGTTACGTGAATGCCCGGGGCGGGACTCGAACCCGCACGGGGTTGCCCCCAAGGGATTTTAAGTCCCTTGCGTCTACCGATTTCGCCACCCGGGCGTAATGGCGAAAGATCTTAGCCTAGAACCGGTTATACAAGAACCCTTTATCAAAACCGGCCGAAGACTCTCAGGCATTGGGCAGAAATGGGGGCACTTTTCCGCTACGCCACCGCTAAGGCACGCCGAGCCGCTTCCACTCGGCTGATGCTTCATGGTCTAAAGTACTTGCCATGTGAGCCGCGATGCGGCCAGCATCCTCGTCGAGAAGCGCACTTCAAGGTTGGGTGCTGACCCTCTTAGTGCGCCTAACAAAACCGCGGCGCTAGCAGGCGAGAAAGAAGGATGGTTGCCAAACAGGGCATTGAGTAGAAGGAGCGCCTAGGGCGCCCTGGCGGTCGCGGGGAAGACGCACCTACGGTACCGGGGCTGGCGACAAGCCGGCCCCCATCTTCGCCCCAGCGCGCTACCTCGGGGTGGCGGGGACCTGATCCCCGCGCAGCCGCTCACGCTCCTCCTTCCGCGCATTCTCCTCCATCTCGGCCAGCCGGTACGCCACATAGTACCGATAGATGTTGGCCACGTACGTCACCGTTTCCTCTCCGATGCGCCGGGCCGCTATCAGCTCGACGTTGTTGCGCCAGATATCGGGATCGAGCCCCTGCTTCGCGGCTTCCGCCCGCAGGCGCTTGACCCGGCCAGGCCCGGCGTTGTACGCGGCAAGCGCGAACAGCGTCTGATTCAGGAGCGTGATCGAGTTGCCCGCGAAGTTTTCGTCGATGATCTGCCGGATGTATTTAACGCCTCCGTGAATGTTGGGCTCGAGATGGTGGATGTCACCGACGCCGAGGCCCGCTCCGGTCTCGGGCATGATCTGCATCACGCCCACGGCGCCCACCGGGCTCTGCGCGCTCTGTTTCAGCCTGGACTCCTGGTAGCCCTGCGCCAGCATGAGCTGGTGGTCGAGCGAGTACCGGTCGGCGTACTTTCGGAATAGGTCCACCACCTGCCGGTATCGTTTGGTCGCTTCGGCCGACCGGGCGTCCGTCAGGAAGCGAGTGGAACCCGTATATTTCCGGACGATTTTGTTGCCCAATTCCGTGCCCCAGACGTGTTTGTTGGCGAACTCATCGATCTCTTGCTTCAGCTTGGGGCTGCCCTTCCGAATCAGCCAGCCTACCTCGCCGCCCTCGTTGACCGCCACCTCCTGGTGCACCCGCAGATCCGGCAGGATCTTGCCCCAGAGAAGGGCAGCGTAGCGATCCACGACGGTGATACCGATCAGACCGGCGTTGACCATCTCCAGCAGATCATCGTCCGAAAGGTCCTCCGGCGCCGGCTCGAGCCTGATCGGTGACTTTCCGTCGCCCGCAAATCGTGCGCTCAGTTGCTGCAGGTGACTCCAATAGCTAGAGGACCGCCGCGCCACGACGCTCTGGCCCGCGAGGTCGTCCAGGGTGCTCACCGCCGGGGACTCCGGCCCGGTGACGACCAGCTCCTTGACGCCCCGGAAGAACGGTCCGCCTCCGTCCACCTTGGCCAGGCGTTCGGGTGTCAGGGTGAGAATGCCAGCAGCGAGATCACCGCGGCCTGCCAGAAGGTCTGGGATGAGGGCATCGCGCGGGGTGGGAATGAGGACCAGATAGATGTTCACGTGCCGCCTGGCCCGGTACTTCTGGTTGAGCCACTCCTCGAACGCCCGGAGGAGCTCGTACTCCGCACCGCTCTGTCTGCCCCGATCGATCCAATACTGAGTTCGGGTGGGTGTGATCAGGACGCGGATGACCCGTCGGGCGATGATGCTGTCGAGATCCCCAGTCCAGGCTTCGGCGAGCGGCCCGACGAACGGGGCCAGCTCGGCGGGAAGCGCGACGAGCCCGCTCGAGTCGGGAGAAATCGATGTGGTGTCGAGGGATAGGTCAGGAGAGTGGTTCGCGGCAGCTGCTACCGAGTCGCCGGATTGGGAGGAGGTCGGCCGCTGGGCATCACCGGATGACGCACGGCACGCCCAGACAAGCCCCATAGCCGCGAGAGTGCCAAGCGGGCGCCTGAGCATGGGCTTAAGATCTCACACGGCTTCTGTCCCCGCTACCTAGACTATCTGCTAGGGTGGCTAAAAGGTAAACGAGATCGAGTACAGCCCCGTGAAGGTATGAATGCTCACGTTGGTGGTGCCGGATTGCCCACCCAGTGAGGGACCGACCTGCTGCTCGGTCGTCGTCCCCCACGATGACGAGACGCCGAGCGACGCGGTCAGGTTCCCGGATCCAAGCGAGACGCCGCCGGACAGTCCGGTGAGGTCCACGGCTCGGAAGATCGACTGCGAAGGTGCGCTCACCGGAGAAGGATCAATGTAGGCACCGCCGTGCACCCGCACGGATCGAGAGAGGGAGAAATTGGCCCCGAACGCAAAGCTCACGATCGACCGCGCCTGGTCGAGTACCGGCGTGAAGGTCGGGTAGCTGATCACGGGGACGCCGGACGCATCGGTGGTAATCCGGGTGGCCACGGAGTCGCTCGAGAGCAGCTCATACTCATCCTCAGACCAGTAGTATCGGATGTCCAGCTCCACCTGGCCCCGGGAGTAGCGAAAGGTCGCGCCGGCTGTCGCCCGAAGCGGCAGCTTGAAGTCGAATCTGGCCGCGGGGTCGCGAAACGCGAGATCGCTTTGGCCCCCGGTTGCGTGGAACACCGTCTCGGAGAGCAGCACCTTGCTCTTCCCGCCGACCCGGAGACCGGGGGCCGTGACCAGAGCGCCCACGGTGAACGCGGGGACGACATCCCACTGCGCGCCGACCGAGAGCAGAACATGCTGCACGCTCCCGTCGGTCACGTAGGACCGCAGCGCCGTGACGACACCGTTCGGAAGCACCAATCGGTCAGTGACGGTCTGGTCCTGATCCAGGTTGGTGATCCCGAAGCCGACCCCCACTCCCGCCCGCAGCTCAGGCGAAAGCCGGTACGCCCCGTTGAGGCTCGGGATGACGGTCCCGAAGCTCGCCGCCGTGCTGTAGCTGAACGCCTCGGTCCCACCCATGGCCGGCAGGTTGAACGCGCCCTCCAGGGTGCTCGGTGACCAGGCCACCGGCTTCGTGACGGCGAAGCCAAAACGCCAGCGTGCATGGTGAGCGATCGGCTCGCCCACGACGATGCCGAAGAATCCACCGGCCGGCGATAGCCGAGTGGCGGAGCTCTTCTCGCCGATGCCGCTCAGCGTGGTCGTGGTTAACTCGTAGGCACTGGAGCTGGCGTTGAGGGCGGTCTTTCGGCTCATCGCCAGGCCGGCGGGATTGTACCAGTTGGCGAGCGCGTCGTCGGTTCGGGCCACGTAGGCGCCTGCCTCGATCGCTTCCCGCTGTCCGATGCCGACGCGGCCATAGTTGGGGAGCAGGCTAGTGGGAGGGAGGCTGAACTCCGGCGTTTGCGCTCGGACCTCGCGGGGGACGAGGAGAAGCAGGGAGGAGGTTGTCATGACAAGCACACGCCCGATGGGGACCATGCGACATGCATCCTGGTAGCGGACAGGAACGCCAAGGAAGTCCGCCGTATCGAACGAGCGATCGCAGTATGTCTATGGATACCAACCCCCTAGATGCGGAGGCGGGCTCAAGCAGAAGCGGCGCACCGATAAGGCAGCGCCGCTTCTTGGACTACTGGTGCCGAGGATCGGTGCCCGCTTTGCGTGACACGGATGATCCTGAAGCTACTACTTGATCTCCAACTCAACAATCTCGGCGTTGCTCTGCGCCCCTGCCCCCAGGGACCGCTGGAGCTGCGCGACCGCTGGCTTCGGCGACAGGAGGATCATTGCTGACTGGCCGGGACCGAACATGCCGACCACCTTCTTAAAGTCGTCCTCCGACAAGCGTCTGGCCTGCGCATTCGGCGCATAGCCCTTGGCCGAGTCGGCACCACTCGAGCCCGCGCTCAGCCGTGCGATCGCGGTATCGACGATCTGGCTCGCCTGCAATGCCGTAGCGGAACCGCCGGCCTGATTGTATCTCTCCTTCACCTGCACTTGGCCAGCCTTGTCTTTGATGAGGACCGCGCCCGCCGCGACTTGATCCCAGGCAGCCTTGCTCATGTGTTTCCTGGCGTACGCGGCTCCTGATGTGTCTTTCCAGACACCGTAAATCATCCGGAGCGGAGGCTGCGCCTGCTCCTGCGCCGGTACCGCAGTGGCTACCAGCGAGAACGCTGCAAGTAACCAGATACCACGGGCACACTTACCCATATCTCCTCCATCGTCCAGGGAGCCTTTGCCACCGGGGGAAGACGAGTGCACTACGTTCTAAGTGAGATGGCGGCGGCCGGCAACTAGATGTTCGTGCAGGTGCCATCCTGCCCAGTCACCTAGTGGGTCCGGCGGCGGCTGGTAAGGATGTCACGACCTTGCTGACTCCCTATCAGCATGCCAAGGAGGCCATGCACTGAGGTGGAGTCGAACCTCGAGTTGCCCCTCCTCGGCTCGAGCCGAAGGCCGAGCCCCAAAGAAAAGGCCCATGGTTGTTCGCCGTGAGCATTACCGCTGCTGGCTTCAGCACCAACCGGTCAGGCGAGCTCAAGCTTCTGGGATTACAATCGGCTTCAGCTGCCACCGCCGAATCGAATCCCGATGGTGATCGGGACGAAGTTCGCGGTTGCGTCCTCCAGGGTTTGGGGGTCCACGGTGCCGTTGAAGATGGCGTGGAACCGGCCCTCGATGAAGGCCGAGAGATTGCCGAGGCCGAAATCGAAACCGGCTCCCGCGTTCACTCCGAAATTCGTGTCGGATTCGGCGTCCGCCGCATCGTCGCCCACCGCCTTCACGTTGTAGCCGCCGACCCCGCCGATGAGGTAGGGATGGAACTTGCTCTCCTTGGAACTCCCGAATCTGAACACCGCGTTCGCTGTGCCCTCGATCAGCTGCCAGTCGGCGTCGAGACCCGCTGCCTCAAAACCGAAGCGATGGTACATCCCGTCTACCTGAAAGCCGATGGGGAAATCGGCCGGCTGGAAGCCGATGGCCCCCATCCCGTGCCAGCCGGTCCCCGCCACGTCGTCGAAGGTACCGGCAGGCAGAGTGGCACCACCTCCGAGGGAGAATCTGAGCTGGGCCACTGCCGGGGTATTCACCGATATCGCGAGAACACCCGCCACAGGTACGATGCTCCTGAGTCCTCGCATAAGCCCTCCTTTCGAATCGCGTAACCTAGGATCCTGCACACCTAGCCCTGACTACTACTCCAAGTCCGCCACGACCACCTCGGGCTTGCCCTGGCTCCCCATACCCATGAACCGCTCGACCTCCGAGACGTCGGGCTTGGGCGTGATCATGAGCAACCCGGATTGGCCGGGATGGAGCATGGTGGCAACTTTTTTCAAATCCTTGTCCGACAAATGGCTGGCGGGTCCATTCGGAGTCACGTAGGCTTTGGCAGAATCGGGAGACGGCAGTGCGCTCAGCCTTGCAACCGCGTTGTCCACGATCTCGCTGGCTCGCATGGCCGTGGGGTCGCCGCCGGTCTTATTGCCCCTCTGCTTGACCTTTGTAGTGCCAGCCGTGTCTTTGACCAGGACCACGTAGGCTTCGATCATGTCGTAGGTCTTCTTGTTCATTCCCGCCAGGATGTTCGCGGCTCCTCCTGCGCTCTTCCAGACCGCGTAGACCAGCTTGAGTGGCGGCTCTTTCTGGGCCTGTGCCGGCATGGGGCTGCCGATCACCAGGAACGCGGCAAGTGACCATGTACCACGCGCGTACATACTCATGTTCTCCTCCATCGAGTAGGTAGAAATAGGAGGGCTACAGAACGTGCGGGTTAGTTTGGGAAAACGGAGGTGGCCGGCAATTAGATCTTAGTGCAAGTACCGCTGTTCGGTCACCGAGTGAGTGGCAGGGGGGAAAACACACTGTGAGGGAGGTGCGAGCAGCAGTATAAGCTAGGACCCAGATGGACAAGACAGGAAATCGGCCGAGGCCCTTTTAAGTCCCTTGGGTCTACCGATTTCGTCACCCCCGGGCCAGAGCGCCGAAATATACCGCGTCATCCGGAAATCGTGTCCCGGCGTACCCCGGGCGCGGCCCGAGTACTCCAGCAAAGCGGCGGGCGACCAAACCGGCCGATAAACTCACCCGCGATTTCCGCTAGGATGCGGCGATCCTGCGCGGCAGGCGCCAGGACCACGACCGCTCCTCCCCACCCTGCACCGGTGAGCCGCGCCCCATATGCGCCGTGCTTCACCGCGGCTTCCACAATAAGATCCGCCTCGGGGATGGTGGACTCGTAGTCGTATCGCAGCGAATGATGGCCGGCCACCAGGAGCCGGCCGAGCGCCTGGAGATCGCCCGCCGCCAGAGCCAGAGCAGCCGAGCGAGTGCGGGCCGTTTCGGTCACCACGTGGCGGACGCGAGGGACCAGCGGCGGCGGGAGCCGGCGCTCCATCTCGGGAAGGTCGGCCGGGCGGAGCTGAGCCAGGTAGCGCAACCCGGGTCGCCACTCCTGGCAGAAGGCCAGCGCCTCCTCACACTCCCGGCGACGCTGGTTGAGCGATCCACCGGTCAGACGGTGCGACACCCCGGTTTCGACAATCCAGAGCCGCCCCGGAAAGGGTACCCGCTGAAGGGTGGCGTCTGCGGTCTCAAACAGGAGAGCGGTGCCGCGCTGTCCGTGGGCCGCAATGGTCTGGTCCATGCGACCGCAGCGCACCCCAACCTGGTCGTGCTCGGCGCGGTAAGCGACTTCCGCCAGCTCGGTCGGCGAGAGCCGCCGGCCTGCCAGCAGGCTGAGCGCCTTGGCGGCAGCTACCGTGAGCGCCGCAGAGGACGAGAGTCCGGCTCCGATCGGCACGCTGGTAGCAACGCTAATCTGCGCACCCGGCGGCGCTGCGGGGAGAGCGCGCAGCTCTCGAACCACTCCCACGAGATAGTCGCTCCAGACATGACGCATCGGCCCGTCTATCGTCACATCTTCGGCAGAGCCCTCCGACTCCGACACCATTGACCACCGCTCCGCCACCCGGGCCGCAACCGCGGTCCGCCGCTCGATGGCCACCGGGAGCACCGGGCCTCCGTTGTAATCGGTATGCTCCCCGATCAGATTGACGCGCCCTGGCGCAGAGGCAATGACCGTCGGCTGGGTGGCAAAGCAGGACTGAAACAGCGAACTTGCCAGCCGTGCCGACGACAGCGGATTCACTCTGGTGGGCTTTTCCCTGGAGGGGCTTTGGGGCATTGCGCGTGGTGCCTCGGAATAGTGGCTGGTCTGATCCTGCCGACGCAGATGGAGGCGCAGTTTCCTCCCCTCGGCGTGCCCGGGGGCGCGGTGCGGGTGGACCTCGACGGAAGCCTCGAGTCCTTCGACCTGCGGTTCCACAATGGCGGGCGCGAAGGCTACGCCGCCGATCTGGCCAGCCCGGCGCTGGGAAGCGACCGCATCCCCTTCCTTGCCGACGCTGATGCGCGCATCGGCCGAATCATCAGCAATCCAGGCTATCGGATCAATCTAGGCGCATCGACCACCGACGCAGAGGCCGATGTCGGGACCGGCTCCCTGGGCCTGAGTTTGGGCCTGACCAATTCCATCACCATCTTCGGGCGGATTCCTCTGGTTCAGTCGCGGGTCCAGTCCACCATGGACCTCGGCGCCAGCTCCGCCGATGCGGGACTGAGTCCAGGAGCCGACCAGCTTCCCTTCTTCAACGAGATGGACGCGGCGTTGGCCACGTTGAGCGCCAAGCTCGCCGCCGGCGATTACAATGGAGATCCGACTCAGCGGGCCTTGGCCGAAGCAACGCTGGCCGATGCTACCGCCCTCCGCGCGGATCTCTTCGGACTGCTGGCCGATCCTGCGACCGCGTCACCCGCCCTGCCGACAACTACCAGCGCGGCCGGCGTGGCCATGAACGCCCGGATTACCGCCCTGCAAACCACGTTGTCCAGTAGTCTCAGCGTTCCGGGCTTCACGCTGGTGCCCACGCTGCCGACGGCGGTGATGACCGAGGCCGACCTCAACCAGCTGCTCACCTCGCCCACCGGTCCGGTTGCCGTGCGGCTCTCACAGTCGAAGGTCACTTTTCGGGGCGACGCGGAAGTGGGGGCCACACTGACCCTGGTGGATGGCTGGGACCGCGGTACCAACCGGGGAGGATTTCGCGCCGCGGTCTCCGGCCTGGCACGACTTCCTACCGGCCAGCGCGACCGATCCGATGATCCGCTCGACATCGGGACGGGAGACGGCCAGACCGATCTTCAGATTGACCTGGTGACCGATTTGGGAGCAGGAGCGTTCGGTGCCCGACTGACCGGCAGCTATGTGCGCCAGTTCGCCGCGGACATTGTCGCTCGGGTGGCACCGCCGAGCCAGCCATTTGCTGGTCCGGATCGCCTCGCGTTGGTTCACTGGGATCCGGGTGACATCGTCGCCATCGGCGTCCATCCGTTCTACCGATTGGCGCGGACATTCGCGTTGCGGGCCGGGGTGGACCACTGGTCCCGGGGCACCGACAGCTATGCCTATACGACTCCTGCGGACGCCCTGCCCGGCATCGATGCTAACGTGCTGGCGGAGGAGTCAGGGGCCAATGCGACTGTCCTGGCGCTGGGATTTACCTATTCCAACCCGGGCGCCATGAGGCGGGGAGGAACCGGCATGCCGGTAGATGCGGGATGGACCTATGAGCGGGTGCTTCGCGCCGGCGGGGGACGGGTGCCGGACAGCCACGCGATCCGGGGACAGCTTCGAGTGTACTTCGGACTATGGTGACGACGTGAGGGTAAACGCGCTCTAGCCGCGCCTGGCGGCGGTGGGAGTGCGCAGCATAGCCTGTGCGTGCCGCCGTGCCGCCTCACCCTCAGTGTCGCCCAGCATCCGGGCAATTTCATTGACCCGGTCCTCGCCGTGCAGGACCTGAACGTCGGACGTGGCGATTCCCCGACGGGCCTCCTTGGAAACCACCAGATGATGATCCGCCCGCGCAGCGATCTGCGGCAGATGGGTGATGACCAGCACCTGATGCCGCTCCGCCACGTCGGCCAGGGCGGCTCCGACCTGCACCCCCACCTCTCCGCCGATGCCCTGGTCCACCTCATCGAACACCAGCGTGGCAATCGCGTCGTGTTTCACCAGCACCACCTTGAGCGCCAGCATCAGCCGCGACAGCTCGCCACCCGAAGCCACCCTGGCCAGCGGCTTGGCCTCGAGTCCTGTGTTCAGCTGGACGTTGAATTGCGCGCTCTCTCGTCCGTGCGCGGCAATATCGCTCAGCGGCACCAGCTCGACCGAGAGCTTCCCGCCGGGAAGGCCCAGCTGCGGCAGTAATCGGTTCACTCCCCGCACCAGGCGCTCGGATGCTGCACGGCGCAGCGCGCTCAGCGCATCCGCGGTCTGGGCCAGCGCGGCTTCTGCGGCTAAGCGGCGAGTAGCCAGTGAGCGCAGATCGGTATCGGCCGTGTCGAGCAGATCGAGCTCGGCCGCCGCTTCGTCCCGGGTGGCCAGGACAGCCTCGAGCGAGACGCCATATTTGCCGGTCAGCTTGAAGAGGAGATCGCGCCGGCGCTCGACCTCGCCGAGTCGCTCGGGATCCTCCTGGACCGAAGCTGCGTACTCGGTGGCCACCCGGGCAAGTTCGGAAAGATTGGCATACGCGCCGTCCAGCAACTCGCGCCACTCGCTCGGGGCGGGATCCACCTTCTCCAATGCGCTCAGGGCTCGATTGGCCAGGGCCAGGGCAGCCAGCGCGTTCCCGGCGTCTCCCTCCAAGGCATCCACGATCCGCTGAGCCTGTTCCACTAGGGTACCGGCCTGGCTCAGCCGCCGAGCCTCGAGCTGGAGCGCTTCGTCCTCCCCCGGTTTCAGCCGGGCCTGGTTGATCTCGTTCACCACGTGCCGGAGGTAGTCCGCCCGGCGCCGAACCTCGTCTCGGCGGCTGGCCAGACTGGCCTCATCCTGCCGCAGGGCAGCTGCCAGCGCATGCGCCTGCTCGACGGCGTCGCGTTCGGCCTCCGCATGGGCGAAGGCATCCAGGATGTCGCGTTGCGCCTCGGCGTGGAGCAGGGACTGGGTCTCATACTGTCCATGCAGGTCGACCTGAAAGCCGCCCAGCTCGGTGAGTACCCCGGCGGTGGTTGGACTCCCATTGACCCAGGCGCGAGAACGACCCTCGCCGGACACCTCCCGTCGCACGACCAGGCGTGCGTCCTCGACATCGAGCCCCAACTCCTCGATCCGCCGCCGGGTGGCCGAATCGATCCCCTCGAATGCTCCCTCGACCACGGCCTTGGCGGCCCCAGGTCGCACGCTGCCGCTCGTGGCCCGCTCGCCCAGCAGCAGCGACAGCGCGTCCACCAGCATCGACTTCCCTGCCCCGGTCTCGCCGGTGAGGACGTTGAGCCCGGAACCGAGCTGCAGGGTTACATCGGCGATGGTAGCGAGATTTCGGACCCGAAGTTCGGTTAGCATGTTCAACGGCCTGCCTCGGAGAGATCCTTCGCTGCGCTCAGGATGACAATCATTCCTTGATTTCGCGACCTGACAGGTCTCCCCAGTGGAGCTTCTGCCGCATCCGGCTGAAGAAACCTTCCTCTTCCAACCGGATGAGGCACACCCGGTGATCGGCCCGGCAGGCGTCGACCGACTCTCCCGGCGCCAGCGTCGTCCCGGTCTGGCCATCGAACGACACCAGGAGGTCATCGGCCCAGCCGGCGATCGGCTCGATCACGATCCGATAGCTGGCCGGCACGACCAGCGGCCGCACCGCCAGGGTGTGTGCTGCGATTGGCGTCACCACCATCGCCTCCACGCCGGGGACCACGATCGGGCCACCGGCGCTCAGGCTGTAGGCAGTGGAGCCGGTGGGTGTCGCTATGATGATGCCGTCGGCACTGTAGGGCCCGACATTCTCTCCCTGGATGTAGACGTTGACCCGGATGACCCGGGCCACCCCACCTTTGTGCACCGCGATGTCGTTCACCGCCATCTGGATGGACCGGGTTTCACCCTCAGCGTCCCGAATAGCGGCCCGAAGCGCCTGACGCCGCTCGATCAGGTAGCGTCCGGCAACCATTGCGTCCAGCGCCGGATCCAGCGTTTCCCGAGTTATGGAAGTGAGAAAGCCTACTCGTCCGAGATTCACACCCAGGATGGGGGTCTCCTGGGCACCCAGCAGCCGGGCGCCGCGCAGGAGCGTGCCGTCACCGCCGAAGGTGATCAGCGCATCCAGATGGTCGGAGTCGAGCGGGGGGAATTCGCGATTCCAGAAGGGCTCCAGCCGAGGCTCGCTGTACAACGTGATGCCACGCTGCGGTGCCGACAGGGCCAGCTGCTCCAGAACCGAGCGGAGGTCCGCGTAGCGGGGGTTGCCAACCACGCCGAGCTTCATCGAGCCTCGAGGCTTTCCTCGTGCTGGAGCGCGGTGATGCGACGGGCAATGCCCGCTGCCGTGAGCCCGTAGGTGTCCAGCTGCTCCACCCGTGGCGCCTGCTCGATCAGGCGATCGGGTACACCCAGGGCTACGACTCGTACTTCCGGATGCGTAGTCTGTAGCGTCTCGGTTAGATAGGCGCCGAAGCCGTTCACGATGGTGCCTTCCTCGACCGTCACCAGGATCCGATGCCGTTGCACCAGCGACTCCAGCATGGCGGTATCCATTGGCTTGATAAACCGGCAGTTCACCACCGCACAATCAATCCCGTCTGCCGCCAGCAGGTCGGCCGCCTCCACCGCCGGGTAGACCATGGTTCCGGTCGCTAGAATGGCCACGTCCTTTCCCCGCCGGAGCTGTTCCCAGGTGCCATAGGGGACCGCTGGAATCTCCGAGACGGGGCTCAACTCGGCGGGTGCCTTGTCGCGAGGGTATCGGGTACTGAAGGGACCGTCATGGGCCAGCGCGGTTCGGAGCAGCCCGATGAGCTCGTCTCCATCCTTAGGAGCGGTGACGGTCATCCCCGGCACTGCCAGCATGTAGGCAATGTCGTAGAGTCCCATGTGGGTCTGCCCATCCTCTCCCACCAGTCCTGCCCGATCCATGCAGAACACGACCGGCAGGTGCTGGACCGCGACGTCGTGGATGACGTTGTCGTAGGCCCGCTGGAGGAAGGTGCTGTAGATGGCGCAGACCGGGCGCAGCCCCTGGGTGGCGAGTCCCCCCGCGAAGGTAACGGCATGTCCTTCGGCAATGCCGACGTCGAAGAAGCGCTCCGGGTACTTCTCCTGAAAGACACCGGTGCCGGTGCCCGAGGGCATGGCCGCCGTGATAGCGACCAGCTCCGGATGCTCTCCCCCGAGGGCAGTCAGTCCACCTCCGAACACCTGGGTCCAGGTCGGCGGACCACTCGACTTCTTCCGCGCCTCACCGGTCAGCGGGTCGTACGCCGCCAGGCCATGCCACTTCTCCTGGTTTGATTCTGCAAAGGAGAACCCCTTGCCCTTTTGGGTCATCACGTGGATGACCCGCGGTCCTTCCATCCCCCGCACGAAACGCAATGTGTCGCAGAGTTTCTGCAGATCGTGTCCATCAATTGGACCGAAGTAGCGGAAGCCGAGCTCCTCGAACAGCATGCCAGGGGAGAATAGGTTCTTGACGCTCTCCTCGAGGTTGCGGGCGAAGTCGACCACGCCCTCCCCGAACACGCCGCCCAGCCGAAAGGTCATGCCCTTGATCAATTCGCGGAGCTTGTTGGTGCGGGGATCGGCCACAATGCGGCCCAGCATCTTGCTGATGGCTCCCACATTGGGCGAGATGGACATGCCGTTGTCATTGACGATCAGGATGATGTCCCGCTCGGAATGCCCGGCGTTGTTCATCCCTTCGTAAGACAAGCCGCAGGTGAGGGCCCCGTCGCCCACGACCGCCACGACCTTGTGCCGCTCACCCTTGAGGTCCCGGGCGGTGGCCATGCCCAGCGCCGCGGACATTGCCGTGCCGGCGTGTCCGGCCCCGAATTGATCGTGCTGGCTCTCGCTCCGTTTGAGAAACCCGGAGATACCGTCCCGCTGACGCAACGTGGGGAAAGGCTCGTTCCGGCCGGTCAGCAGTTTCCAGGCGTAGGCCTGGTGGCCGACATCCCAGACGATCTTGTCACTCGGCGAGTCGAACTCGTATAGCAGAGCGATGCTCAGCTCCACTACGCCGAGACTGGCGCCGATGTGTCCACCGGTAATGGAGCAACATTCGATAAGCCGATCACGGATCTCCTGGGCCAGCTGGGGGAGCTGGTCGCGGCGCAGACGCTTGAGGTCGTCCGGGGACTTGATGGTGGAGAGCAAGGACATGGCGGGTGAACCCGGTCTCCTCATCCCGAGCCCTTCGCTGCGCTCAGGGCAGGCTGCGCGAGGGATCGAGCGAACGGTGTCAGGATTTAACTACTACGTCCCTCGTTCGCGGAGCCTGCCCTGAGCTGTGCGAAGGGCTCCCTCGGGATGAGACTGGAACGTCAGCGGGTCCCATGACTTACGATGTCCTGTGTACAATATATCCGGCCAGGGCACCCAGCGCGTCCGAGGGAACGCCGGCCTCCTCCAAGTGGGCAACCGCGCTGCGGGCCAGGCGGTGGGCCTCGGCGCGGGCACCTTCGATACCCAGCAGGGCGACGTAGGTCGACTTGGAAAGCTGAGCGTCGCGCCCGGCGGTCTTTCCCAGCTCTTCGCTGGTTCCGGTCGCGTCGAGAACATCGTCCGCGATTTGGAAGGCCAGCCCGATTTCCTCGCCGTACCCTCGGAGTCCCTCGAGGGCCTCCGGAAGCGCTTCGCCCGCCATGCCCCCCAGCGTACAAGCGGCCCGAATGAGGGCGCCCGTCTTGCCCCGGTGCACCGCGATGAGTTCGGGGAGGGTCAGCGTCTTACCCTCGGCCTCCAGGTCCAGCCACTGTCCTCCTACCATTCCCTCGATGCCGCCCGCCTGGAACAACTCGGCAGCCATTCGTCCCAGGGCGGCGGTGGGGAGACCCAGCTCTCGAGCAGCGGCGGCGAGGAGCCGAGCCGCCACCGGCACCAGCAGGAACCCCACCCGGGTGGCCGTCGGCACGTCGAAGACGCGGTGAGCAGTGGGACGTCCCCGCCGGAGATCGTCATCGTCCATGCAGGGCAGGTCATCATGGACGAGAGAGTAGGCGTGAACCGTTTCCACGGCAGCGGCCACGCCGGCAATTCCCGGTGAGTGCCCGCCGACCGAGCGATACGCCGCCAGCAGTAGCGCCGCGCGGACTCGCTTCCCCGGCGTCCTGAGCGCATAGGCCAACGCCTGACCGTCGCGCCCGCCGAGCTCGGCCTCGAGGTGCTCGGCCCAGTCCCGCAGCAGGGTGTCGATTGACTCGCGTGCCTCGATCAGCAGGTCGGTCGCCATGGCGTCCGTCCTGAAGACGGCTTCACGCATCGAGCTTGGTGTATCGCAGATCGCCGCTGGCTTCCTCGAGCACGGCCTGAACCTTGAGCTCAGCCGCAGCGAGGCGCTCCCGGGCGGCGCGGAGGCGGGCGACGCCCTCCTCGAACAGAGCCAGCGCGGAGTCCAACTCCAGATCCTCGGCCTCGAGCCGGCGTACGATCTCCTCCAGGCGGGCGAGCTCATCGGTAACCGAAGCGGTCCCCGAGTTAGTGGCATCTTTGCGGGTCATGGATTCAGGGCTCCACCCGAGCGGGAACCTCGCCATCTAGCACCCGCAGCTGGAAGGATCGGCCTGGCGTGAACTCGGCCCGGCGCTTGAGCACCCGGCCGTCGGTGTCGAGCGGCACGGCGTATCCTCTGCCGAGCACGCGCAGCGGGCTGAGAGCTTCCAGCTGGGCGGCCAACCGGTCCGCCCGGCTGCGCTGGCTGCGCACGGCGGACTGGAGCGCAGCCTGCAGGCGGTCTTCGGCCCGGGCCAGCCGCTCGAATCCGAGCCGGGTTCTTCCGCCCAGTCCGGAGGCGAGGCGCACGGACAGGTCGTCGAGCAGCCGGCTTACATCCTGGCGATCAGCCACCGCCAGCTCGGCGGCAGCGGACGGCGTGGCGGCCCGCACGTCGGCCACTAGGTCCGTGAGGGAGATGTCCACCTCATGCCCTACCGCTGAGATGGTGGGTACCTGAACGGCGGCCAGGGAACGGCACACGGCCTCGCTGTTGAAGGCGGCGAGATCCTCCCGCGCTCCGCCTCCCCGGCCCAGGATGCAGAGATCCAGCCGAGGTATGCGGTTGACCAGGCGCAGCGCCTGTACCAGCTCCCCCACGGCACCGTCGCCCTGGACCCGCGCGCTGATGACCAGGAGCCGGGCGCAGGGCCACCGCTTCCGGGTTACGGTAGCCACATCGTGCAGCGCAGCGCCGTCCCGGCTGGTGACGAGCGCAATGGTCGAGGCGTACTTCGGGAGGGGGCGCTTTCGCGCAACGTCGAACAGCCCGTCCTGCTGCAGTGCGGCCTTCACCCGCTCGAGCTCCTGCTGCTGTCCGCCGACAGACGCCGTCGGCAGCACGCGGGAGACAACAAGCTGGAAGTCCCCCTTGTCCTCGTACAGGCCGGGACGGCCCAGGACGTAGACCTCGGTCCCGTCGGCCGGCGGCTTCCCGGCCCGGGAGGCATTCAGGCCGAACATGCAGCAGCGCACCTGGCTCCGCTTGTCCCGCAGGGTGAAGTACCAGTGTCCGCTGGACCAGACCTTACACTGCACCATTTCGCCCCGGACCCAGAGCGGGTTGGGCGCATGCTTCTCGAACAGGCGCTTGACGGATGCATTGAGCTGACCGACCGACCAGACCTGATCGGTGGCTGACGGAACGTTGAATGCAAGTGATAAGGTCATCACCACGAAGGCGCTGTCGCGTGAGCTTGATCCGGAGTTGCCTGCTTCATCGCCTGCAGCGTGTTCTGCAGCAGCATCGCAATCGTCATGGGGCCCACCCCGCCGGGCACCGGGGTAATTGCCGACGCGACCTGGGCCACCTGGTCATATGCCACATCTCCTACCAGACGGTACCCCTTCGGCCGGGAGGCGTCGTCTACCCGATTGATGCCTACGTCGATGACCACGGCGCCGGGACGCACCATGTCGGCCGTCACGAACTCGGCCTTCCCGATTGCCGCGATGAGGATGTCGGCGCTGCGGGTAACCGCCGGCAGATCCAGAGTCCGGGAGTGGCAGACGGTGACGGTGGCGTCGCCGCCGGGACCCTGCTGGATCAGCAGATTGGCCATGGGACGGCCCACGATATTGGACCGCCCGACGATGACGGCGTGAGCACCCTTGGTCTCGATCCCGGACCGGATCAGCATCTGCTGGACTCCGTATGGGGTGGCAGGCCGGAATGCGGTCTTGTCGCCGGTGACCAGCTTGCCCACGTTCATCGGGTGGAACCCGTCCACATCCTTTCCCGGGTCGATCCGGCGGAGCACCTTCTCGCTGTTGATGTGTTTGGGTAGCGGGAGCTGCACCAGGATGCCGTGGATCTCGGGATCGCTGTTGAGGCGATCCACGGTCGCGAGCACCTCGGCTTCCGGGGTCTCCGCGGGAAGCCGGATGGTCACCGAGTGCATGCCGGCTTCCTCGCAGGCCTTACCCTTGGAGCGCACGTAGACCGCACTGGCCGGATCCTCTCCCACCAGCACGGCTGCAAGCCCGGGCCGGCGGCCGGTATGATTCAGGCGCGACACCTCTGCAGCCACCTCATCCCGGATCGCTCGGCCGATAGCAGTCCCGTCCAGTACTCTGGCACTCATCGCGCAAAATCCACGGCTCTCGTCTCCCGAATGACCACGACTTTGATCTGCCCTGGGTATTGTAGCTCGCTCTCGATTTTCCGGGCGATGGACTCCGACAGCTGGGCGGCGGCGCCATCGTCGATGCGATCGGGGGTCACCACCACCCGGATCTCCCGTCCCGCCTGGATCACGTTGCTCTTCTCCACTCCGGCGAATCCGTTGGCGATCTCCTCCAGCCGGGTCAGCCGCTTCACGTAGCTCTCGAATGCCTCCCGGCGGGCGCCGGGCCGAGAGCCGCTGATCGCATCAGCGGCCTGTACCAGCACCGACTCGGCGGACTCGTGAGGAACATCGTCATGGTGCGCCTGAATGCAATTAATCACGGCGGCGGCTTCGCCGTACTTCCGGGCCACCTCGACCCCCAGCTCCACGTGGGTTCCCTCAGAGTCGTGGGTGAGCACCTTGCCGACGTCGTGCAGCAGGCCTCCGCGCTTGGCCAGTGCCACATCGAGGTGCAGCTCGGCTGCCATCATGCCGGCCAGCCAGGCTACCTCCTTGGAGTGATCCAGGATGTTCTGGCCATAGGAGGTCCGGTACCGCATTCGGCCGATCAGCTTGATCATCTCGGGGTGGAGTCCGTGCACGCCGGTGTCATAGGCAGCCTGCTCGCCTAGCTCCACCAGCTGGGCATCCAGCTCTTGTTGGACCTTGAGCACGATCTCCTCGATGCGTCCGGGGTGAATGCGGCCGTCGATGATGAGCGCCTCGAGGGAGCGGCGGGCCACCTCGCGCCGGATCGGATCGAAACAGGAGATGATCACGGTGTCGGGCGTGTCGTCGATGATGACGTCGACGCCGGTCGCAGTCTCGAACGCCCGGATATTGCGGCCTTCCCGGCCGATGATGCGACCCTTCATCTCATCAGTGGGCAGCGCTACCGCCGCGACGGTGCTCTCCGCGGTGTGTTCGGCGCCCAGTCGCTGAATGGCAATCGAAATGATCCGGCGCGCGTCCCGGTCGGCCGTTCTGCGGGCCTGCTCCTTGATCTCACGCACCAGCGCAGCCGCCTGCCCGCGGGCCTCATCCTCGATCCGCTGCAGGATCTCCCGCCGAGCCTCCTCCGCCGTGAGGCCGGCGATCCGCTCAAGCTTGGCCTGCTGTTCCTGGGCCAGCCGGTCGGCCTCGCCCTCGCGGTTGCGGAGGCCTTGCTCCCGTCGGCCCAGGGCCTCCTCCCGGCTCACCGCGGTGTGTTCGCGGGCTTCGATCTCCTCCAGCTTGCGTTCCTGAGCGCGGGATCGCTCTTCGGACCGGCGCTCCAGCCGCTCCCACTCCTCCCGACGGCGCTGGATCTCACGGTCCAGATCTTCTCGCAGTTTGAGGGTTTCCATCTTGGCCGTGAGCATGAGCTCTGACTTGGTCGATTCGGCCTCGCGTTGGCCATCAGACCGAAGCCGCTCCGCCTCGGAGCGCGCCACCGCCAGAATGCCGGTCGCGCTCCGCCGCTGGCTCCGGGTATAGAGAAGGATGAAGATCAGGGCGACAGCCAGTCCGGCTGCCACCCCCGCGAGCATCGGCAGGAGCAACCCTTGCAGCATCAACCCACTCCTTTAGGAAGCTGCGCGGTTGCCGCGTTTGGCAGGCGGGAGGAGCCGGGCGAGATCGTCTGCCAAGGTCGAGATCCGTTCGGCGATGTCCTGATCGCCCCGACGGGCTTGAAACAGCTCGTCGGTAATGGCCAAACCGGCCAGAATGGCCGCCTTATGGGATTCCACCATGGGCAGACTGTCCCGCACCCGCTTCAGTGCGGCGTCCAGGTACGCCGCGACTTCTCGGGTGTACTCGGCTGGGACCTCGGCGCGAACCGTGTACTCCTCGCCTCCAATGAAGACTCGAACCGCATTCTTGGTGGTGCTCACGCTGCGTTGCCTCCGCCATGCTGTTCGAGGAAGGAGAGCCGGCCAGCAAGCGCACTGAGCCGCTCCTTGGCCGCATCGATCCGGGCCCTCAGGGCCTGGTTCTCGGTCTCCAGTTCGATGATGCGCTGCCGGGCCTGGGTCAGCTCGGGACCGGCGACGACGCCGTCGTTGTCGCGGGCCTGTTGCAGCTCACCCTCGGCCTTCAGGGTTCGCCGGCGCCAGCCGGCCAGCTCCTCGGCCAAATGCTGGACGACCTGCTCCAGGTCACCGAGAGCCTTCTGGTCGGGACGGTCATAATAGGTCAGGCTCATGCTCCACCTGCTGCGCCGGCATCCCGGCGCTGAATTCGCAGCTCGCGCTCCAGCGCGGCGAGCACGCGCTTCTCCACTTCCTCGATCTCACTATCGCGCAGGGTGCGGTCGGATGCACGGAACGTGAGCCGAAATGCGACGCTCCGGGTCGCCGCCGGCAGTTCAGGCCCGCGGTAATCGCTTTCGATAGCGATCGCTTCGAGCAACGCACCTGCTGTTTTTCGAACCAGTTCGTCGACCTGCCGCACCGTCGTCCCCTCCCGCAGGAGGAGCGCGAGCACCCGCTCGGATGAGGGAGTGGTGGGCAGCGCCGAGAAGCGCTCCGATGGCCGCGGTGCCTCGTCGAGCACCAGCTCGAACCCGAATAGCGGGTCCGCCCAGGGTGGCGCGTCGGCCTCGAGGAGTCCTGCGTCTCCAACCTGGCGACCGCGGGCATCCCGCACGACCCAACCGGACCCTTCAACCTGCACCACGCCACTCGGAACCGCTAGAGCGACCGCTGCCTCCAGCTGGCCCTTGAGATCCCACAGATCGAGCCGATCCTGTCCGGTGCCCGACCAGTGCGGTGGCTCCCGTCGGCCGGTCAGCACGGCGGCTACGTGGCGCTCTTCGCGGGGCGGCTCTCCCGGCTCCACAGCAGTAAATACAGTACCGATTTCAAACAAACGGATATCCGCTACCTGCTTGGCCCAGTTTCCTTCCACCAGGCGCACGAGCCCAGGGACCAGGCGGCGCCGCAGATGTCCCTCGGTGCTGGACAGGGGGTTGGCCAACCGCACGCTGTCGGGCCCATCGGCAGGGCCCATAGGCAGGGTGATCACCTCCAGCAGCCCCTGCCGGGCCAGCCCCTCACGTACCCGAGAAGCGATCAGCTCCATCGGCGCGTCGGCGAGCAAGCTGGGTCTGAACGCGCGCAGATCGGCGGGAAAATTCTGATACCCGTGCAGTCGCGCCACCTCTTCTATCAGATCGACCTCCCGCACCAGATCGGGTCGCCAGCTGGGAGGCTCTACCGCTATCCGGTCGTCGTCCGGCTTGGGCACCACTGTCGCTCCGACCGCGATGAGATACCGCTCCACTGCCTGCAAGGGCAGTTCGATGCCCAGCAGCCGGTTCACCCGGGAAGGCCGCAGGAAGATTCGCGGCGGGTTGCCAGGACCGGGACCCAGGTCCAGAGGTGTGTCGGCCAGCTTTCCGCCAGCGGTAACACCAATGAGGTCAATGCATCGGCGCAGGGCTTCCGCGCCTCCCCAGCGATCAATGCCGCGCTCGAACCGATAGCTCGCCTCGGTGGAGAGGTTGAGTGCCCGTCGAGCTCGGCGGACCTCCGCAGCTGTGAAGTAGGCACACTCGAGAAAAACGTCCACCGTCTCGGCGCTGACCTCTGTCGCGAGACCGCCCATGATCCCGGCGACACCAATGGGGCCACCCTCATCGGCAATGATGGTCATGCTCGGGTCCAAAGCTCGGGAGACCCCGTCCAAGGTGATCAGAGTCTCGTTGGCCACTGCCCGGCGGGCCACGACGGCCGGACCACGCAGCTTGGCGATATCGTACGCGTGCATCGGCTGGTTCAGCTCGAGCATCACATAGTTGGTAGCATCCACCACGTTGTTGATGGAGCGGACGCCAACGGCCTCGAGCCGCTGAACCAACCAGGACGGGGAAGGCCCAACCTTGACCCCGCGGAGAACGGCGGCAAGAAAGCGGGGACAGCCCTGGATGTCGTCCGTGCCCGCGCGCACGCCTCCTACGGTTCCAATGTTGCCCACCCGCTTGACCGGCGGCACGTCGATCACCGGGTTGGGCAGCGGCGGCAGACGGAAGGGGGTACCGAGCGAAGCCGCCACCTCGCGGGCAACGCCCTTGTGTCCCAGCAGGTCGGGACGGTTCGGTCCCACGTCGATGACCAGCCGATGGTCCGCGATGGCCAATGCGTCGAGCAGCCGGGTGCCGGGTGGGGCATCGGTTTGGAGCTCCCAAATCCCCTCTCCATCCTGTCCCAGGCCGAGCTCGCGAGCGGAACAAAGCATTCCCTGCGACAGCTCGCCCCGGAGCTTTCGCTGCTCGATGTGCAGGCCCCCCGGAAGGGTGGCACCCACGGGTGCGAGCGGGTACTTGCGACCCGCGGTGACGTTGGCGGCGCCGCAGACCACACTGAGACGCTCCGAGTCCCCCCCGTTCACGGTGCAGACGCGCAGCCGGTCCGCATTGGGATGAGGACGAACCTCTTCGACTTCAGCCACGAGGACGTCGGCCAGGTCGGCATGCAGCGATTCAACCGCGTCCACCGGCGCGCCCAGCATGGTGAGTCGCTCGGTCAGGTCCCGGATCTCGAGCGGCCGGCGCAGAAAATCCTCCAGCCAGCGGCGGGACACGTTCATCGTCCCTGCCCCGCTGCCAGGCTGCCTGGTTGCCCCGCTGGAACAAACTGTTCCAAGAACCGCATGTCGCCGTCGTAGAGCAGCCGAATGTCGGGAATACCGTAGCGCAGCATGGTGATCCGATGCGGCCCCATGCCGAAGGCCCAGCCGGTGTAGCGTTCCGCATCCACGCCGGTATGCTCGAAAACCGCGGGATGCACCATCCCACAGCCGAGGATTTCCATCCAGCCGGTGCCCTTACAGGCGGGACAGCCGCTTCCATGACAGAGCTGGCACTCCACATCCATTTCAGCCGAGGGCTCGGTGAAGGGGAAGAACGAGGGCCGGAACCGGACCTTGGTTGTGGGCGTGAAGAACCGATGAGCGAAGTGCACCAAGGTGGCCTTGAGATCCACGAACGAGATCCCCTCGTCCACCGCCAGTCCTTCGATCTGTGAGAACGCAGGGGCGTGGGAGGGGTCGAACGGGTCGTTGCGGTACACCAATCCGGGAATCACCACCCGCACCGGCGGCGGAGCTTCCAGCAGGGTGCGGATCTGTACTGGGGAGGTATGGGTCCGGAGCAAGAGTCTGCCGCCGGTATCGCCGGGCAGCGCCGGTGCATCGACGTAGAGCGTATCGTGCATGTCCATGGCGGGATGGTCCGGCGGGAAGTTGAGAGCCGTGAAGTTATACCAGTCGGTTTCCACTTCAGGCCCAACCGCCACGGTAAAGCCGATTCCCCGGAAGATTTCGACGATCTCGTCCACGACCCGGGTAACCGGGTGCTCGGCGCCCACCCAACGTCGCCGGCCGGGCATGGTCCAGTCGATGCCTGCCTGCTCGCGGCTCTGACGCTCGGCGTCCAGCACCTCGCTCCGGCGCGCGAAGGCTTCCTCGAATGCAGCCTTGAGTCGATTGACGGCGGTACCATAGGCCTTGCGCTCCTCTGCCGGCTTCGACGGCACCGACCGCAGCGCGGCAGTCAGCTCACCGTTCTTTCGGCCGAGGATGGTCACGATCTCGCCGGCCAGCTCGTCTGGTTTCAGACCGGGCACGGCCTGGAGCCGGGGCAACAGGGCATCGAGATCGGGATAGCCGGTAGGATCTGCCATCATGCACTTGGGATAGGCGTCATCACGAAGAAGGGCCGCACGCCCTGCGTGAACGGCCCCTTGCGGCGTCAGGGCCCCAGCTGGGCCACCGTCTCCCCGTCAGGGGCGATCGGCACCTTTCGCCATTTCGGCGATGCGGGCAAATGCCTCGCTGTCGTGCACCGCCAGATCGGCCAGAACCTTTCGATTGATGTCGACGCCGGCCCGGCGAAGCCCGGCCATCAGTCGGCTATAGCTCAGTCCCTGGCTCCGAGCTGCCGCATTGATCCGGGTGATCCACAGTGCCCGGAACTCGCTCTTCTTCTTTCGCCGGTCGCGATAGGCGTAGCGCATGGCGCGCTCAGCCGTCTCCTTGGCCGACTTGTACAGTTTGCTGCGGCCGCCACGGGCTCCCTTGGCGGCCTCCATGATCTTCTTCTTGCGGGCGTGATGGGCAACGCCGTTCTTAACGCGAGGCATCGGTTCGTCCTTAGGCCTGAAGGAGACGGCTGACGCGCGGGAAATCGGCAGAGCTGACGAGATCGCCCTTCTTCAGCCGGTTCTTCCGCTTGCGCGTCTTCTTGGTCAGGATGTGGCTGTGATTCGCGTGCCAGCGCTTGAGCTTGCCGCTGCCCGTAGTCTTGAAGCGCTTCATCGCGGCCCGTTTGGTCTTTTGTTTCGGCATCCTCTTTCCCCTTATCCCATTTCCCGGCCCATGAGGGCCGGCCTCATTTGGGCGCGATCACCATCGTCATGTTGCGGCCTTCGAGTTTGGCCTCGGATTCGATCTTGCCTACGTCCGCCAGACTCGCCGCCACCCGGTCGAGCACCGCCTTGCCCAGCTCCAGATGAGCCATCTGCCGCCCCCGGAACATCATCGTCACCTTGACCTTGTTGCCGTCGCCGAGGAATTCGCGAGCGTGCCTGGTCTTGAAGTCGAAATCGTGATCGTCGATCCCCGGGCGATACTTCACTTCCTTCAGCTGAATGATGTGCTGCTTCTTCTTGGCCGCACGCGCCGCCTTGGCCTCCTCGAACTTGAACTTCCCGTAGTCCATGATCTTGACCACCGGCGGACGGGCGGTGGGCGCCACTTCCACGAGATCCAGTCCGCGTTCCATGGCTGCCGCAAGTGCTTCTTCGATAGGCAGGACTCCGAGCTGCTCGCCCGCCGCGGTAATGACGCGCACCGGGCTGATCCGGATCATACG
Source organism: uncultured Gemmatimonadales bacterium (assembly GCA_965652025.1). Classification (GTDB taxonomy): domain Bacteria; phylum Gemmatimonadota; class Gemmatimonadetes; order Gemmatimonadales; family GWC2-71-9; genus CAVVWJ01. Next base: position 6,353 of record CBFGTM010000018.1, on the reverse strand, counting down.
GTTGACGCGGATTCGCTTTTCACGATCGTTCGTGGACAGTTCATGCCTCCAACGCAAAAAGAAAAAAGGCACCCGGCTTAGCCGGGTGCCACGACCGAAGCAGGGTGGCACACGCCACCACCTCGCTTCCAAGCCAGGACCCGGCTGCGCTGCGGCATCGGGCCGACAGGCTCAGGGTGGGGGAAGCTGAGCTCCCCGCTTGAACGGCCGGGAAGCTAGCCCGCAGCCACCGCAGTGTCAACGGGATAACTGCGCAGCCGGCTCCGGAGCAGGCCACACATCCTGGAGCTCGACGGTCTTGCCAGTCTGCACCGGCACCCCCGACGCCACCCGGGGATCGTGCTCGAAAATGAGCCGCCATCCACCACGCGCCGCATCCGCCAGCAGGGCCCGCTTGCTCTCCAGGGTACGAAGAGGCTCGACGTCGTAGCCCATGATCCAGGCGAGAGGAAGGTGGGCCGTGGTGGGGAACAGGTCGCCGACGAACACCGCCGTCTCCCCCCGGTCGCGAAGCACGACGGCCTGATGGAAGGGCACGTGACCGGGAGTAACTCGCACCGAAAGACCGGGCAGCACTTCGGTGTCGCCCTGGACCAGTTTCCAGCGCCCGGCAGTGGCTATGGGCTCGAAATTATGGGGCAGATAGCTCGCCCGGGTCCGTTCGTTGGTGTGCCGGGCAAACTCGAGCTCGCCCTGTTGTACGACGTAGATGGCTTCGGGATAGGTAGGCCGAATGTGCCGCCGGGGGTCGTTTTCCAGCTCCGGGTCCATCGTGGTGTTCCCCCCGGCATGGTCGAAGTGAAGGTGGGTGTTGATTACCAACTTGATGTCGCGGGGCAGAAACCCCGCCGAAGCGAGCGCGTCTTCCAGCTGGGTGGCCCCTTCCAGCCCCTGATTCTCCACCCCGTAGATCTCCAGAAACTTGGCGTCCTCCTTGTTCCCCACCCCGGTATCGATCAGTACCAGCCCGTCAGGATGCTCGACCAGGAGGCAGCGCAGTGCCAACGGGATCCGGTTCTGCTCGTCCGGCTCGATCCGGGTGCGCCAGAGGGTGCGGGGGACGACCCCGAACATGGCTCCGCCGTCGAGTCGCTGGCGCCCGCCTTCCAGGGTGTGGCAACGAAGGCCTCCTACCATAAACGACCGCTGCAGCGTCACATCAACTCCTCGGGACAGGAATCGGCTCGGGGCTCCGTCGGCATGGCCGAGCGCTTGCGGCGACGGCGGCGCGCCCGCCGGGACTCGATAGCGGAAAGGTCCTGTAACGTGCGCGCGCCCTCCTCCCGGGCCAGCGCCAGCAGCCGCGCCAGCAGCTCGGCGGTGACCAGCGCATCGCCCCCGGCCCGGTGCCGCGCCCGGTTATGGAAACCGAAAAAGCGGCAGAGATTGTCAAGCCCACAGGAGCGCACTCCCCGAACCAGCCGCCGCGCCAGGCGCACGGTGCAGAGCCGGGTGCCGTCGAGAGTAAGGTCGCGAGAGCGGCGCAGCTCGGCGCTGAGAAAGTTCCAGTCGAATCGCGCGTTGTGGGCCACGAAGATGCGGCCGGACAACACGGCCAGCAGTCGCTCCGCCAGCTCGGCGAAGCGGGGGGCATGGCGCACCATGTCGTCAGTAATGTTGGTAATGGCACAGATGGTCCGGGGAATCGGTCGCTCGGGATTCACCAGCGACTCGAAGACGATCTCCCGGCGGGGCCCCTGCACCACCGCGACCGCAATCTCCGTGATCCGGTCGCCAAATCCTGCCCGGCATCCCGTGGTCTCGACATCCACCACGGCAAAGGCGCAGTCATCCAGCAGGGGCGACCCTTGCGCCTCGGGCACCAGCGACCAACGCCCATCTTCCAGCAGCCGAACCCGCGGATCGGCCCCGAGGAGGGCGTAGGCCACCCGATCGCAGATGGTCGCCGGCGCGCCGAGCAGGCCAAGGATCTCGTGACAGAGCGTTGCCGGAGCGCGGGGTCCGACGCGGAGCTGGGCGAGAACCCGCTCCAACAGCGTGCTCTCCGGATAGGCTGAAGTCCCGATCAATCCGAGACCCGCTGCAGAGGGAGCGACATGCAGCGCGGGCCGCCCCCGCCGCGGGCCAGCTCGCTGCCCTCGATGGTGATGACCGTCCGGTGCTTGGCCTCGCTCCAGTCATCGAAGGCAAGGAAGTTGGTAGCCGGAATGACGCGGAAGCCGGCCGCCATCAAGGCGCAGAGGGTCTGCTCGTTGCGGCGGTAGCTGACCAGCGTGCCGGGGCGCACCGCCAGGAAGTTGCAGGCCGAGCTCCACTGCTCCCGCTCCTGATTGATCCGCCGCTCCCCTCCGGCCAAAACCGGCTCCAGTGGCAGCCCCACTCCCTTCAACGCGGCAAATAAATCAGGCTCCTCGGTAATTGCGTCGCTGCCCTTCCGGCGGTGGATGACCGGCAGCCGCTCCGGTCCGACGAAGTAGGGGGGATAGACCACGCAAAGCTCCTGGTCCACCTGGTTGAAGATCATGTCCAGGTGAATGGCCGTCGGAGCCTTGGGCATGACCACGACGAGCACGTCGGTGACCTGTCCCCGCTCGAACACGGTGTCGCACAGCAGGTCGAGCGCCGCGGGCGAGGTCCGCTCGCTGAAGCCCACCACCAGGAGGTCGGGACGGAGATAATGCACGTCCCCGCCCTCCAGGGTGTAGTTGCTGCGACGTTCCTCGGATCCGTCGTAGAGCAGACCGGCGTTGGCCAGCTCCGGGTGGAAACGGAAGAGCGCGTTGATCAGCAGCTCTTCCGTCCAGCGCACTCCGTACCGCATCGAGCCCACCACCACATGCTCGCCGATGACCATGCCGATGTCCCGGGGAAAGAACAGATTGGGCAGCGGCGGGAAGGCAAAGCCAACTTCATTGAGCGCCCGCGAGATGGGGCCGCTCTCCTCCTCGGTGCCCTCGATCAGCATCTGAACGATCTCTTCCGCCGGGAGTGCACCGAGCCGCTGGCCCAGCTCATCGGAGGGGACCACGTCCATGGTCTTGGTGATGAGGTAGTCGCGTCCCTCCGGCTGCTGCAGGATATCGGTCAGCAGATCACGAACGTGATAGACCCGAGCAAAGCGCCGCAGCACCGAGACGAACTGGCGATGTTCCCGCTGGGCGATCTCCAGATCGATGATGTCGTCGTAGAGATAGTCCTCCCGGTTTCCCGGGGTAACGGCCTCCAGCTCGCGACCGGGGGTATGTACCAGTACGCTCTGCAGCGGACCGATCTCAGAGGTGACGTGAACGGACATACAACAAACTATTCAGGGTCATAGACTACGGGGTAGTCTGCCTGGGCTCCGGAGACCTCTTGCTGGCAGCGCCGGCCCCGCGGAGAACCTTGCCCGGGAGCGCGCGTGTCGCCTTGCCGTCGGCAATTACCGGCACGCCGTTCACCAGCACCCAGCGCATCCCCTCGCTCAGCCGATTCGGTTTCTCGAAGGTCGCGCGGTCCCGCACGCTGTCCGGATCAAAGACCACGATGTCCGCCCACATCCCCCGCTTCAGCACTCCCCGGTCGCCCAGTCGCATCCGCTGTGCGGGTAGCGAGGTGAACTTGCGGATCGCATCCTCCAGCGTCAGCCGCTTTTCTTCGCGGACATACTTGCGGAGGATGCGGGGGAAGGTGCCGTATGCCCGCGGATGGGGATGGTCCTGGCCCAGTATGCCGTCGGGTGCGGTCCCCTGGGAGTCGTTGTTGATCGAGACCCAGGGCTGCTGGAGGGCAAGAAGCACATCGGGCTCATCCATCCCGAATACCGCCACGCTGGTGAAGGCGCGGTCCTCGACCAGGAGATCGAACAGGGCGTCGATCGGGTCGGCGTTCTTTTGCCGAGCCACCTCGGCGAGCGTCTTCCCCTGGAGCGACAGCAGAGCCGGATTCTGAACTGCGCCGATCAGGATCTTGCCCGGGTCCGAGATCTCCTGCCAGGCATTGTTCTCCCAGGAGCCCTCGGTCTCCATGTCCCTCCGCATCCTGCGTCGCGCTGCCGGGTCCTGCAGTCGCTCGAGCAGCTTGGCGCTTCCCCCGTCGTGGGCCCAGGGTGGCACCATGGCTGAGAGAGAGTTGAACCAGGCGGTGTACGCGTAGGTGTCCGCCGCGATGTCGACTCCAGAGCGGCGCGCCGAATCAATCTTGGCGATCACTTGCGGCATCCGGCCGAAATTGCGCTTCCCCGCCACCTTGAGATGCCAGACCTCCACCGGCATCCTGCCCTCCCGCCCGATACGGATCGCCTCATCCAGCGCGCGCAAGATGTCGTCCGACTCCGAACGCATGTGGGTGGCATAGATGCCGCCATAACGCGCAGCCTCGGTGGCGAGTGCAATCAGCTCCTCGGTCCGGGCATAGGGCGCCGGCGGGTACTGCAGCGAGGTGGACAGGCCTACCGCCCCGTCGCGCATGGCCTCCCGGACCAGCTGGCGCATCTGGTTCAGCTGCTCCGCCGTTGGCTGGCGATCGTCGTCGCCCAGAACCATCCGGCGCACCTGAGTGGCACCGACGTAGTCGCCCACGTTGATCCCGATGCCTTGCCGCTCCAGCCGGGCGAAATACTGGCCCAGCGTCCGCCAATCAGGCCTGATCTTCAGGTGGTCGTAGGCGGTGCGATCAGATTCAATGATCCGGTCGTTCAGCGGCGCGGCACTTCCGCCTTCCCCGGTAAACTCGGTGGTGATCCCCTGGAAGATCTTCGACGGCAGCTGCGGGTTCACCAGGATACTCAGGTCTGACTGGCCCAGCATGTCGATGAAACCGGGAGCAATCACCATCCGCTGTGCATCGATGGTCTGCTTGGCTCTGGCCTCGAGCACCGGGCCGATCGCGGCAATCTTGCCGTCACGGATGGCGACATCGCCCGAGTACCAGGGGGAGCCGGTGCCGTCGATGATGCGGCCGTTGTGGATGATCAGGTCGTAGGTTGTCTGCTGAGCGGCGAGGGCGGCGGGAAGTAGGCTTAGAAGACAAATAACGAGGTACATGAATCATCCGAGAGGTAGGGCGTCATGCGAGTTCTTTAATGACATGACAGCTGGTCGTTCCCTCGACTGGTAGCTGGCAATTGGCGACTACCGACTAACGACTAACGACTAGCCAACGCATAGCTCAGGGTCTCCAGCTCCAGTGCCAGGTTCACCGTCTTGACCACCACGTCGTCCGGCACCGCCAGCTGCACCGGCGCGAAATTGAGGATGGCCTTGATGTTGAGCGAGACCAGTCGGTCGGTGACGGCCTGTGCCACGTCCCCCGGTACCACCAACACCGCCATGTCCAGTGGACGGCGGGCCGATTCCTTTTCCAGCGACTCGATATTGAGCACGGTGAGGCCGTTCCACTGGCGTCCGATCTTGGCCGGATCGCTGTCGAAGATGGCGACGATGTCGAATCCGCGCTGCTTGAAGCCTCGATACTGGACCAGCGCGCTGCCGATCTTCCCCGCGCCGATCATGCCCACTCGGTAGCGTCGCTTGAGCCCCAGGATATCGCGCAGCCGGTCGGCCAGTTCGGGCACGGGATAGCCCAGGCCCCGCTTGCCGAACGACCCGAAGAACGAGAGATCCTTCCGGACCTGGGCCGAAGTGGTTCCGCCCCGTGACGCCAGCTCGCCCGAGCTCACGGTGCCGATTCCCTGCCCTTCGAACTCTTCCAGGAAGCGAAGGTACAACGACAGGCGACGGACGGTGGACTCGGCGACTTTGCGCATGAAACTTTATGTGAAATGTTTCACAAAGTTACCGTCGTGCCCACCCCCAGTCAACGAGCGTAAGGTGTAGCCGGGCAAACTGCTCCGGACTGAGGGTCTCCGGGCGCACGGTCTCGGGCAGCTCTACCTCCCGCAAGAGAGCGCTCAGTTGGGAGGACTCCCAACCAGTCAGCTCCCGAAGCCCGCGCAGCAGCTGCTTGCGGCGAAAGCCAAAGAGGCCCACGACCAGCGCACGAAAGCTGCCCCGCAGGGCCCGGCTCACCAACGGCTCATCCAGCGGTACGATCTTGAGCACCGCCGAGTCGACCTTGGGCCGTGGCTGGAAGGCGCCGGCTGAAACGGTGAACAGACGCTCCGCCCGGGCGACCGCCTGCACTCCGACGCTGAGCGCTCCGTACTCCGAGGTTCCCGGAGACGCGGTAATCCGATCGGCCACCTCCTTCTGAACCAGGAACACGATCCGGTCCGGCTCGGGCGGAGTCAGCGCCTTCTCCAGGAGCGGCGAAGTGATGTTGTAGGGAATGTTGCCGGTGACCAGGAAGGGAGGGGCGGCGACACTGTGCCAGTCCAGGGTGAGAGCGTCGGCTTCGATCACCTCCACGTCAGGTAGCCGAGCTCGGAGCGGCTCGATCAGGTCGCGATCCTT
>CBFGTM010000017.1:0-58411 GCA_965652025.1 uncultured Gemmatimonadales bacterium | reverse complement strand
GCTGTCACGCCAATCCCGACCCCGTCTCCGCAGCCAAGTCCCACCGGCGGGGCCGCATCGACCATGCCCCATCCCACCGACGCGACTGAATCCGAGCCGGCTGGCATTGCCACCAGACCCAAGCCCCCCAAGAAGGAGTACGGGCTGCTGACGGTGGCTTCCGAGCCGTGGGGAACGCTGTTCCTCGGAAACAAGGAGATTGGGCCCACACCTATTGCCGACTATCCCCTTCCGGTTGGCACTCATCGGATCCGCATCGAGCAGGAGGGGTATCGCACCAAGTTCGAGACGATCGTGGTCAGCGGGCCGAATCCGATCCGCCGCCGATACATTCTCGAGCCGGCCGGCCCGCCATGATCAGGGGTCTGCTTCTGGCTGCCGCTCTGGTCCTGGCCCTGCCACTGATTGGACACCGCTCACCGCTTTGCGCGCAGACCAATTCGACCCTGCGCCGGGCCAGCGCGGCCTATAACGGACTGTCCTACTCTCAGGCTATCACGCTGGCCCGTCAGGCTGCCCGGGAGCGACTGAGCTTCGAGGATCAGGTTAAGGCCTACGAGCTGCTGGGATTCTCCTATGCCTCGCTCGACAGCACCAGGCAGGCCACTGAGGCCTTCAAGCAGGCGCTGCTGCTCAACCCTGACCGGGCGCTCGATGCGGGCCGGATCTCGCCCAAGATTACCAGTGCCTTTGCCCTCGCTCTGGCGCAGGTGCTGGTGTTGCGCGATCTGCGGGCCGATACAGCTGAATTCATTGCCGGGCTCGGTGCCCTCCCCATCCGCTTCACGGTTACTCGCACGGCTCGGCTGCGTACCCGCCTGGTCGGCCCGGGCGGTGAGATCACGGTGGACTCGGCCATGGGTGAAGGAGCCGTCCGCCTCCACTGGAACGGTCTCCTCTCCAACGGACAGCCACCGGTCAGAGGGAACTACCGTCTGATCGTGGAGGCGAGTGCGGGCCGGGACAGCTACGCGGCGTCCCTTCCGGTGCGGATCGATCCCGGGGGAGTCGACACCCTGCCCCACCTGACCAGCCTTCCAGGATACGACTTGCTGCCGGAGACCGTCGTCCCGCCTCGGAGCTGGAAGCCCGTCGGGCTTGCCCTCATGGCCACCTCGGTGGCACTCGGAGGAAGCCTGGCGCTGGAGAACTCCAAGTTGGGTGGAGGGGGCAGGCGAGAGATTCTGGCCATCGGCAGTGGAACGGCGCTGGTTGGTCTACTGGCCACCATGAAAAAGCCGGCACCGGTGCCGGCCCGCGCCAACATCCTCTACAACAGCCTGGTTCGGGAGCAGCTTGCCCGTCGGAACGCGGAGATCGCAGCGGAGAACGCCACCCGCCGCAGGCAGGTGAAGCTCGCCGTCATTCCCCAATCCCGAGGGGCAAAGAAGTCGTGAGAATCAGGGTCCCCGCCCTATTACTCGCCTCATTAGGGGCGGCGCCGCTCAGTGCGCAGCAGGTTGCCCTCGCCGGCGGCTACGCCATGGCGGATTACCGGGAGCAGGCGGCCTTTCTCCATTTCCAGGGGACCGGCCCCACGGTGGCGCTGTCGGTCGAACGAGGCCGACTCTCCCTTCGGGTTGACGGCACCCACCTGGAGCTTGGGCCCTCGGGGGACAATAGCGCCCCGCTCGAGTCGTTTACTCTGGACCAGCTGAGCGTCCGCGCGGGGTTCAAGGCCATCAGCATGGTGTCCGTGGAGGCCGGCTACTTCAGGCGGGCGGCGTCCCCTTCGCGGGCGGCGCAGTCCTATAGTGCCGCCACCCTCGGGGTGCGAGCAGCCTACCCACTTGCGCCCGGTGCTGACGTCGCCCTGCGAACGGCTTACGTGGCGGGAACCGATTTCACTGGAGGAGGTTCGGCTCCGTTTGGACTGGAGCTGGGCCTGAGCGCTGCCTACGGACTGGGGTCGAGTCGCTTTCGGCTGATGGGTGATTTCGAGTTCCAGCGGATTGACCGGCACACCGGGCAAGATGGCGGCACTCTGAGCGTTCCCATCCAGAGCTCCGTTGCCCGGGTAGGGGTGGGGGTGAAGTTCTGAGCCGTTCCGGACCGGCCCACTGGCAGGCGACCTGCCCGGTCCCCTCGCACCTCGCCAAGCAGGCCTCCCGACGCTGGCGCAGCTGCCTGTTCAAGCTCCCCTTCGTGGTTCGGCAATCTTCTGCTGCAGTAGCGATTTGCGCTCGGGCCCGGGCCCACCTCCCGGCCTCGAAGCCGTGCCGCTTGTTGGGGCACACGCGTTGCAGTTAGGGGGCGGTCCGCCTTCGTGCATCATCCCCCAATCGAATATCCCCTCGGAGTTTAGCCAATGGTCAGTTTCCTGAAAGGTCGCCGCCGCGAGGACGACGGGGTCGTCGCCATCGACTCGAACGGGCGTAATGTCGCTGCCGCGCTCGAGGCGCTGGTCGCCCGGGCAGAAGCCGCTGCCAACGACCTCCGGTCTCTGGGTCCTATTCTGGAGCGAGCGTCGGAATATGATGGCCTGCGGGAGCGCTGCGCCGATATCGAGCGCCAGATGGCTGGCCTGGACCGGCTGACGTCTCAGCTCACCCTGGCCGAGGACCAGGTCGAGCGAGTCATCAAGACCCAGAATGCCACCGAGGTCCGGATCGGCCATTCGACTGATGCGCTCGAGCGGCTCCAGGGGAGCATGAGCGCGTTGAGCGACAAAGTCGAAACCGCGCTGCTTCTGCGGGAGCAGGTCGAGTCCTTCCTCAGTCTGCAGGGTCCCCTCGCCGCTCTCCGGACCGATGCCGATACCCTTCGCACCCAGCTGAGTGAGCTGGCCGAGAATGTCGCCCGGATGCGAACCCAGAGCGACGACGCCCTGACCGCCCATCGCCATACGACGTCCCGACTGGAGAACTTCGATCACGACTTCCAGACGGCCACCGGCAAGCTGGAGGACGTCATGCGCCGGGTGCAGTCGGTGGAGCGGCAGATGGAGCCGATCAATCAGGCCTCCACCGCGATCCCCGACGTGCAGCATCAGCTCGCCGTGCTCAAGGCGCTGGCCGATCAGGTCGCCCAGAAGACCACCATGCTGGAGCAGGAGCGCGAGGCGGTCGATCGAGCCGCGACCCAGATCGCGCAGCTCACCCGAATGGACCGAGAGCTCGACGCCTGGCTCCGGCGGCAGGAGGAGCAGATCCGCCGGTTCGGGCCGATCGAGGCCAAGATCACCGAGATCAAGACCATCCAGGACAAGGTGCTGGCGCGTACCGAAGAGCTGCAGGGGACCTCGCAGAAGATCGAGGACGCTCAGCAGTCCGCCCGCCAGGCGCTGACCGACCTCCGGGAGCAGATGCGCAAGAGCAGCGAAGGCTTCGAGCTGGAGCACCGCAGTCTCCACGCGGTGAGCGAGCGGATCGCCGACCTGCGCAAGGCGGTAAAGGAATGCGAGACCCGGCTGGGCGAGCTGGATGCCGCCTCTCAGGGTACCGCCGCGGTGCAGAACCAGGTTCGCAACGTGGCCGAGCAGATCACCGATCTCTCCAAGGAAGTCTCGGCAATTTCTCAGGAGGCCGTCCGGGCCAGCTCACTGCGCCAGGACGTGGCCCGGCTGGACAGCGCCGCCACCGATCTGGCGGCCCGCATGCGGCGCCTGGACGAGATCAGGCCCGGCGTCGAACAGGCGGTGGAGCAGCTCTCCACGCTCAAGGGCACTCGCGAGCTACTGGCCGACGGACTGGAGCAGATGCGAGTCGCCTACGAAGAGATGAGTCGCCTGCGTGAAGGTCACGGTGAGACCCAGGCCTGGCTGGCGAATGCCGATGTCTGGACCCGGAAGGTTCAGACCCAGGTGAAGGAGCTCACTGCCCTGGAGCCGGCAGTCGAGCGGATTCGGGCCGAGGTCGAGCAGGTCAAGGCATCCATGCAGCAGATCGAGTCCAGTCGCGAGCTGGTGCACGAGGTACAACGTGGACTGGCCGAGGTGGGTGCCCTGGGCGGCGAGCTGAAGGACCGCACCGACGGTCTCCGCAGCAGGATCGAAGCGGCCGAGGCGCGGTTCGGCCAGCTGGGCAAGCAGGCGGAAGGGGCTCAGCGGCTCACCGACACCATCGCGGCGGTCACAGCCTCAGTGGAAGATGCGGAGCGTCGCATGACCTCGGTGGACGAGTCGGTGCGGGGACTGGAGAGCCGCAGTCAGCAAATCGACCAGGTCGAAGAGCGGATCCGGCTGCTGGGCCAGGAGCTCGATCAGCGTCAGGGCGCGCTCGACAAAGCCACCGAGCACCTCTCCCGCGCCTCCGCCCTCCGGAAGGAGGCAGCCGAAGCCGCCCAGAAGATGGAGGATACCACCCGCGCCGTCAGCTCCACGCTCAGTCAGGCCCAGGAACAGGCCGGCAGTCTGCAGCGGTTGGCGGGCGAGCTGGAAACCCGGGCCACGGCGCTCAAGCCAATCGACCGGCAGCTGGCACACTTCGAGGAGCTGCTCAGCAAGTGGGAGTCGGCTCAGACCGAAGCCGCCAAGGCGTTGGAGCAGACCCTGGCCCGGCAGGCCGGCGTGGAGGCCATCGAAGCCCAAGTGAAGCACGTGTTCGATCTGGCCGAGCGCACGATCCAGGACGTGCAGACGATCGGATCGGCCCGGCGGGAGATCGAGGAGACGCGTACGATCCTCCAGGCCACGCAGGACCAGTTCAGGACTACGGAGGAGACCCTTCGTGGCTTCGAGTCCCGCAAGCGGCAGCTGGAGCGGGCGGAGCAGCGGCTGGCGCGGGCGGAGGCGTTGGCCCTCGGTATCCGCGCCACGGTCGAGTCTCTCACCGCCCAGAAGACGGTCGTGGATCACGCCATGGAATCGGCCGGCGCACTGGGGTTCCAGATGAAGCAGGCCGAGGCGCTGATCGGAGCGTTGCGACGCGAGCGGGACCTGGCCTGCGATCTCAAGGCGGCCATCTCCGCGCTGGGCGAGGAAGGTGAGGAGCCTGCGACCAACGGACAGGCTCGGCACCAGGTGTGACGTAATCAGAGGAAGCTTGAAGAAGCCGAAGGGTCTAGGGTCAAAGGTCAACGCGACCTCGACTCTAGACCCTCGACTTTAAGGCCCTAGACTATCGCTTCAGCTGCGCGGGGGAGTCCCCGACTTCTTGGCCGCGTCCTTGGCCTCGCTCTTGACCCGCCGGGCCGACTCCTTGACCTGCTCCTTCACGGTCTCTCCCGCCTGCTGTACGACATCCTTCAGCTCGGGCTTATGCTGCTCGAACTCTGACTTGACCGTCTCCTTCACCTCACGGCCCGCCTCGAGGGCGGCGTCCTTGGTCCGCTCAACCGTTTCCTCGGCGCGGTCCACCAGCTGATCCCGGGCCGGGCCCATGATCTCGTTCTCCCGCTGAGTGCCCGGGAGCAGGAGACCGAGGGCCAGCCCAACCACGGCGGCCCCGATGCCCAAGGCCAACGGGTTTTCCTCGGCGGCATGTTCCAGGTTGGTCTTGAGCCGCCGGGTCTGCCAGCGGGCCTGGCCGCCGATATCGCCGATTCGTTCGCCGGCGCGCTCCTTCAGCTCGCTCGCCCGCTCGGCGACTCCGCCGGCCGCCTCACTGACGGAGTCCTTGACGTCGCTGACGACGTGTCCGACTCGGGCCCGAACTCCGGTGCCACTCTGCCAGCTGTCACCTTGGCGGCGCTCCGGTCCGGTGTAAGCGTACCGAGCCATCCGGTCGCCAGAGATGTCACTGCGAGAGCGTTGAGTCAGCAACCAGGTGACCCCTGCGCCCACGGCAATAACGGGCAGCGGGTTCTCCCGAATTACCTCGACCAGGCGCGACCCGGTCCGGCGGGCCTGCTCACCTACATTCGACACCGCTCCCTGGGCGGCACCCTTGATGGCGCTCTTGGCTTCTTCCTTCAAATTGCCCGGGCTGAGCCGATCGCCCAGCTCGTCGATATTGCGGCTCATCCGGCTCCGAGTCTGCTCGATCTCACGCTCGATCTCCTCGGGGCGTCGCTCAGCGCGAGCTCCGGTCTCCGAGTCAACCCCCAGATCCGCCGGCTCGTAGGCGAGATCGGGATCCTTTCCTTTGTACTCGCTCATGAAGTCTGCTCCTTCGCCCACTGGACGTCGTCTTTGAGGGTTTCAACCGTTCTGCGGGGGGCAAGATCCACCCGCTTCAATTCCTTCAGTCCCCGCTGCAGCATGACATACCCGATAATGGCCAGCACGGCGCCGACGATCAGGGAGGACCACGCGAGGGAGACATTGGCCAGGTCGCGAATGGCCAGAATGAGAGCGCCCACCAGTGCCAGTCCGCCGATATACGCGACGAACCCGCCGGCGCCCACCGATACGAGATTGGCGGCCACTCGAGAGATCTTTTCGCTCATCTCGGTGCGGGCCAGCTGTACCTCCTGCCGCACCAGCAGCGTCATGTCCTGACTAAGCTGGCCGAACAGCTCACCGATGCTGCGTTCCTGCCTCAGCTCAGGCATAGTCGCCTCCCATTCCGCCTTCACTTTCGAACCCACCGTAGCGGGTGGAGGGCTGGTTGTAGCCGGTATACTCAAACTCGCGCTCCCGGCCCAACCGCCGCTGGGCGTCCCCGAAGCGGCGCCCGCCGCGGCGTTCCGAGCTCTTGATGAACCGGGCGCCGATGAGTCCGAGAATCAGCGCGCCGCCGATCATAAGCGCGGGCTGGCGCCGGGCAAGGTTCTCGAGGTCCTGCCGCATGGCCCCGGCGTCCTTGTTGCGGAGGTAGTCCGCGACCTGCTCGACCTGGCGGGCCACCGTATCGGTCAGACCGGCGATGCGCTGCTGGTCCTCGGAGCGGAGATGCTCGGTGGTCCTTCTCAGGGCTTGAGCGATGCCGCCGAACTGATCGGCGAGCTGTCCCTTGCTCTCCCCCAGGCTGGAGCCGGCCCGATCCCGAGCCTGCTGAAAGGTGTACTTGGCCCGGTCGACCACCTGGTTCTTCACGTCGCGAATCTGCTCCCGGGCGCTGCCGCCCCCCTCACGATCTCCGAGGGGCGAGTTCTGCTGGCCGGAGGCGGTGCTTCGGAAGCCAGCTGCTTCGGTGTTGGGCGTCGTCATCGTGGTGCTCCTTTGCTGACCATCTGGATCAGTATCCAACCAGCCGCCCAGAAAACGGCAGGCGTGAGCGATCGTCGGTTGAGCGGTGTGGCCCCCAGCCCGGCAACACGGCTGAGTTTAGGGCATGGGTGGGAGACCATCCGCGAGAACGCACCAACAAAAAGCGGCTGGGACAGTTGTGCTGCAGTGTCACAGATCACGAAAGCGACACCGAAAAAATCTGGAGTCCAGCATCGAGACCCGTCGGCCCCACGACGAGTCTCGACAGATCGACTTGGACTCCAGACTGATGCTCTGACTCCAGGTCTCGACAACTACAGCGTACGGCCGCCTCGGGAAACCCGGTCCTCCTCGAATTCCGCCATCCGGTCGGTGTCCACGTCATGCTTGCCGGTGATCCGATCCCAGGCGTCTCTCACCGCATGCTTCACGCTTTCCCAGGTGCTGCCGGCGCCGCGCTTGCCTTCGAACTTCTCCCACCCGGACCGCAAGTCGGTCTCGACATCGTTCCACTCGCGACCCATATGATGCTGGCCCGACTCGAAGCCGTACTGGTATGCCGGGCGGAACTCCTCGTAGTTGCGGCCCGTTGCATAGGGTCGAGACGAGAAGTTGTTACGCCACCAGTTGTCCTCGTCTTGCCAGGTTTTGTTCTGTCCCATGATCTCCTCCCTGGTTGATCTGCCGTTCCAAGGAGTCGAACAGTAGCGCTACCGCCAGGCAGGGGTCGTGATCCTCATCACGTTTCAGAGCCCGTCTTGAGGACCTCCTGCAGAGCTTCGGCGGCGGCAGGCCCGGCGGGACTTCCCTCTTCGTGCTTGAGGAATACATAGGCGATTTCCCAGGGCTGGTGGCGGATGGTGGCAGCCCAGTGCTGGAGTGCGGTGGTGTCATATCCCGAGCGGCGGAGCCGGAGATAGCCCCAATCGGCGGTGATGACCAAGGGTGCCCCCGGGCCGTCGCTTTCGTCTTGATCCACGCCGACTAGTGCCGCCTTATGAGCCGCCAGCAGCTGATACACCTCGTCATCGAACCAGGTATCGTGCCGGAACTCGAAGGCCACCGGCCAATTCTTCGGCAGCCGGTCGAGAAAGGCTCGCAGCCGCGGGAAATCTTTCTGGAACGTGGGAGGGAGCTGAAACAGTGTGGGTCCCAACCTTGGCCCCAGGGGATTCACAGCACGAAGGAAATAGCGCAGCGAGCCGTCCTCATCCTTCAGCCGGCCGTTATGAGTAATTCTCCTGGACGCCTTCATCACAAACCGGAAATCCTCGGGTACCTCACCAGCCCAGGTCGCGAGGACGGCCTCTGACGGCGTCCGGTAAAAAGAGTTGTTCACTTCAACGGCGGAGAATCGGGAGGCGTAGTGCTGCAGCATCTGATCGGCTGGCAGTGTGGGTGGGTAGAAGCTTCCCTTCCACTCCTTATAGGACCAGCCGCTGGTGCCGATGTAGGTGTGCATGGTGGTCGCGAGTCACGAGTCGCAAGTCACGGATATACAGGACTAGAGTGAGCGGAACTACCCACCAGGTCGAGATCCGTGGCCCGCGACTCGCGACTACTCGACGAGCCGCTTGTAGGTCCGCAGGTGCCGTATCGCCTCGGCGCGCCGGCCGAGCTGTTCGTAGAGACGGGCAAGATTGAAGTGGGCATCCGCGAAGTGTCCATCTGCCTCGATGGCCTGGCGGTACGCTGCCAGCGCGTCGTTCCAGCGACCCAACTCCTCCAGGGCGGTTCCCAGGTTGAAGGCCCCGGTGGGGTCATTACTCGCCGCCCGGATGGAGAGCCGGTAGTGCTCGATCGCCTCCTCGATCTGCCCGGCAAGCTGCAGGAGCCGTCCAAGATTCACATGAGCGTCGGCCAGCTCGGGATCGTGAGCCAGCGCCTGTTGGTACGCGCGGGATGCCTCTGCCGGATCGGTCGCCTCCAGCTCGACCGCGAGATCGAACCAATCCCATGCTTCCTGCGGTAAGTCGGAATGAGGTTGCTGAGGAAGCGCACGAGCGCTTGGGGGGCGGGGTGGGGGCAACTCCGGCCGCGCAAAATCGATCTGGAGCTGGCCCGACACCGGATCCCAGGCACAGTCCTCGTCCCGGACCAGGATAGCTTCGCCATCGGCAATGATTCGGATCTCGCTCAGCGCGCGTCCGCTGGGCAGCTGGCGAGCGAGCCCGCACAGCGCCCGGCGGATTCGCCCCGGCGGAACCTGGGCCTGGACCAGTTGCCGGGCCGTGCGAAGGAGAACCAGATCCTGGAAGGAGAAGCGGTACCGATTCTGAGGACCGCGTTGGGGAGTAAGGAACCCTGCCCGCGCCTGGGCTCGCACCTGAGTCTCGGACCAGCCCAGCAGCCGGGCCACATCCCGAGTGGTGAAGGATTCCATGAACCAACAATTTAGGACTTCGAGCCGCTGCTGAGAACCTACCGGCCGGCGGCCTTCCGTTTCTTGAGCGGGGCCTCGCTCTCCTCTTCTTTGCTCGCCGCACGCTTAGCCGGCTTCATCTCATCGGTGCTGGCCCCCTTCTTGGCCAGGCTTGCCTTCAGTGCATCCATGAGGTCGATGATCTTGGTCTCCGGCGGCGCGGCATCGGCCGTGATCTCCTGCCCCTCGACCTTGCGCTGGATCGCTTCCAGCACCCGCTCTCGCACGGTATCCCGGTAGTTCTCCGGCCGAAACTCCTCGCTGGATGACTGCTCGATCAATTGGCGGGCCAGAGCCAGCTCCGCATCCTTGACCGGTGTCTCCGGATGCGGCACGTCACTCGCGGGCTTGAGCTCGCCCTGATAGTGGAGCTGCTCCATCACCAGAACACCGTCGAGCGGCCGGACCAGGACCAGGTGCTGCTTGCCTCGGGCGGAGTACTGGCCCACAGCCGCCCGGCCGGTCACCTTGAGCGCTTCGCCCAGCAACCGGTAAGCCCGATCGCCACCTTTATCGGGGCCAAGGTAATACACCTTGTCCAGGTACATCCGGTCCACCGAGTTCAAGGGGACGAACTCGGCGATATCGATGGAGTTGGTGGCCTTCTCATCCAGGGCCTTGATCTCTTCCGGCGTGAAGGTGACATACTGGCCCTTGGCAAACTCGTAGCCTTTGGCGATGTCATCCTTCTCGACCAGGCCGCCTTCTTTGGAGCAGATGTACTGCTGCTTCAGCCGGCTGCCGCAGGACTTATGCAGCATGTTGAAGCTCACCGTGGCCGAGGACTCACTGGCGGAGTACAGGGACACAGGAACTGAGACCAGCCCGAATGAGATGGTTGCGGTTCCTATTGCACGTGGAGGCATGTGCCCCATATACGCTGCAAATCAGAAGCCCGCAAGGAGCGCGGCGCGAAAACGCGAGCGAACTAATTACGGCACACTCATTTGCTTTGCGGACGCCTGCGACGGGTGTCGCGGCGGCGCCTCATGCATCCGGCGGTAAGTCTCTTAACTTTCCGCCATGCCCCGCAAATCCGATCCACTCTCGCCTTATCGGGCCAAGCGCTCGCTCGAGCGCACGCCAGAGCCGGCAGGATCCCTGCCCGACAGCAGTAGCAGCAGTGATCCCGGTGGCCTGTTCGTCATCCACAAGCATGCCGCCCGGCGCCTGCATTACGATCTCCGTCTGGAGATGGAGGGCGTGCTTCGCTCCTGGGCGGTGCCGAAAGGCCCGTCCTACGACCCCGCGGACAAGCGTCTGGCGGTACTGGTCGAAGACCATCCCCTCGAGTACGGCAACTTCGAGGGACTCATCCCGGATGGAAACTATGGGGCGGGCGCAGTGATCGTCTGGGACCGCGGCCGCTGGGTTCCCATTGGTGATCCGATCGATGGACTGGAGAAGGGGAAACTGCTGTTCGAGCTCCAGGGGCTCAAACTTCGGGGGCAATGGACACTGGTGAAACTCAAGAAGGGCCAGAATGAATGGCTCTTTATCAAAGAGCGCGACGGATACGCCACGCCCGAGAAGGCTGCACCACCGGAGGAGTCCGTGCTCTCCGGTCTCACGGTGGAGGATC
Organism: uncultured Gemmatimonadales bacterium; assembly: GCA_965652025.1. Lineage (GTDB taxonomy): Bacteria > Gemmatimonadota > Gemmatimonadetes > Gemmatimonadales > GWC2-71-9 > CAVVWJ01. The sequence goes on along the minus strand of CBFGTM010000017.1, from coordinate 47,377 downwards.
TGAAGGCCGGCCGAACCGCCGCGGATGAGCTTCGATCCAGGTTGCGGGCCTTGAATGCTCCGGAACGGCCGGTGCAGGCCGGCTCCGTTCGGCTCATGTTGGCGGAGACCAGGGATCGGCCGTTTACCGCCGCGGGATGGATGTTCGAGCTCAAGCTCGACGGCTATCGAGCTCTCGCGGCGAAGGATGGAGCGGCTCGGCTCCTGTCCCGCAACGGCAACGATCTCTCTGCCTGTTTTCCCGAGGTCATCCAGGCCCTGAAAGCACTTCCCTTCGAGCGAATCGTACTCGACGGGGAGCTGGTCGCAACTGATAGAGCCGGGCGTCCCAATTTCCAGCGGCTACAGCAGCGGGCCCAGCTCCGCCGGCCACTGGACATCCGGCACGCCGTGGTCGACAATCCGGTCACCTTCTACGCCTTCGACTTGCTCGGGTTCGAGAGCTTCGATCTCCGTCCGCTGCCGCTCGGGGAACGCAAGGCGCTCTTGCGGCGTGTGGTCCCGGAGACCGGCGTCATCCGCTATCTGGATCACTTCGATCAGGATGGAGAGGTGCTCTACGATCAGGTGCAGAAGCTGGGACTCGAAGGAATCGTCGGCAAGCGAGCCGACTCTCCCTACAAGCCTGGCCGGTCGGCAATCTGGCTCAAGATCCGGACCCGCCGCACTGAAGACTTCGTCGTGGTTGGGTTCACTGCACCGAAGGGATCGCGGAGCGGCCTGGGTGCGCTGCTCCTGGGTTGGTATGTCGATGGCCGGCTGACCTTCGCGGGCCGAGCCGGCAGCGGGCTCAGCGAAATGCAGCTGGTGGAAGTGCGCAAGAATCTGGAGAGCCTGCGGGTCAGTGAGCCGCCCTGCGAGGGACCGATCCCTCAGGACAACACAGTTGGGTGGGTGGCCCCGGATCTGGTCTGCGAGGTCGAGTACACCGAGTGGACTGAGGAGGGACTGCTCCGACAACCGGTGTTTCTCCGGTTCCGAGATGACAAGAGACCGGAGGAGTGCGTGGGCAGCGAGGCGGCCAGGCAGCGGGGCGGGAGGGCAGGAGATGAGCCACAGGAAGAGACGGCTAGCGCTGAGCGTGTCGCCCTGAGCGAACCGAAGGGACCGAAAGCACGATCGGAACGGCAGAAATTCGAATTCACCAACCTGAAAAAAGTCTTCTGGCCCGAGGACGGCTACAGCAAAGGTGACCTGATCGAGTTCTATCGCCGTATCACCCCCTGGATGCTGCCCTACCTGCAAGATCGGCCGGTCGTGCTCACCCGCTATCCCGATGGGATTGCCGGCAAGTCCTTCTACCAAATGGATGCTCCGGGATTCGTTCCCGACTGGATCCGCACCGAACGAATGTGGAGCGAGCAGGCCGAGCGAGAGATCGATTATTTCATCTGTGATGATGAGGACTCGTTGCTGTACCTGGTGAATCTGGGGACCATCCCATTCCACGTCTGGCACAGCAGAACGGCCAACATCGGCCATCCCGATTGGTGCGTGCTGGACATCGATCCCAAGGGCGCATCGTTCCGCGATGTGGTCACTGTCGCCCTGGCCTGCCACGCTCTGTGCGACGAGATCGGATTGCCCAATCAGGTCAAGACCAGCGGCTCCACCGGACTGCACATCCTGATCCCATTAGGTTGTCAATGCCGGCACGACCAGGCCCGGAGCTTGGGCGAGCTGCTGGCCCGGATCATCACCGCCGAGCTTCCCGAGATCACGAGTCTGGCCCGCCAGGTGTCCCGGCGAGAGGGTAAGGTGTACGTGGATTATCTGCAGAATGGAGCAGGCCGCCTCATCGTCGCTCCGTTCAGCGTCCGGCCGCTTTCCGGCGCCCCGGTCAGTACGCCGCTGCGCTGGAGCGAGGTGACCCCGGAGCTGGAAATCAGACGCTTCACCATCGCCAACGTGGCTCAGCGGATGCAAAAGTTGAAGCGGGATCCCCTTCGTGAGGTGCTCACCCTGCAGCCGGATATCGGGGCCGCGTTGGACCGTATCCAGGCCCGATCTTAACTCCGTGACTGAAGCGACCGATCTTCAGCTTCACATCGGCAGCACTGTCGGCGATGTTTCCGCTTTCCTCCTTCGGCCGCCCAACGCCTGGCTGCTGTACGTTCTGGCCCACGGTGCGGGTGCCGGCATGCGTCACCCATTCCTCGACAACGTCTCCGCCGGCCTGGCCGCCCAAGGTGTGGCCACATTCCGCTATCAGTTCCCCTACCTCGAGGCTGGACGCCGACGCCCCGATCCTCCGCCTGTACTCGAGGCCACGGTTCGGGCCGCTGTCTCGAAGGCCGGTGAAATTGTGCCTGAGCTGCCGGTGGTGGCCGGAGGAAAATCGCTGGGCGGGAGGATGACCTCCAGCGCCGCCGCGGCTGCCCCACTCGATGGGGTGAGGGGCCTGGCCTTTCTCGGTTTTCCGCTGCACCCTCCAGGACAACCCGGCACTCGCCGAGCCGACCACTTGGATCATGTCCATCTGCCCATGCTCTTCCTCCAGGGAACGCGCGACACCTTCGCGCGGGTTGACCTCATCACCTCCGTGTGCCGCCGGCTCGGCCCCCAGGCGACGCTCCACCTGCTGGACGAGGCAGACCACTCGTTCGGTGTGCTCAAGCGGGCCGCTCGCACGCCGGCCCAGGTGATGGAGTGGCTCGCGACCACGATTGCGACCTGGTCCCGAGACCTGATCGGAAGCACCGGGACCCGATGAGCTTCGAGCCGACCCGTCAGCAGCAGCGGGCCATCGAAGCTCCACTTGGTCCGCTGCTGGTCATTGCAGGGCCCGGGGCGGGGAAGACCTATTGCCTGATCCGCCGGATCCAGCACCTCATCCATCGTACGGGCATGAATCCGCGGCGAGTTCTGGCCGTCACTTTCACCAATAAGGCCGCCGAGGAGATTGCCGTTCGGCTGCGTGACAGCGTGGGTGCGATCCAGGAAGAGGTGACCCGGGGAACTCTTCACGCGCTCTGCTACAAGATCCTGCGCGACTTCACGTCGCGGTGTGGCCTCCGCCCTGGCTTCGGGGTGGCGGATGAGGAGTACCAGAAGGGGGTGCTCAAGCGGCTGCGGATCCCCGAGCGGCGTCGAGCCGAGCTGCTGAGGCTCTTTGGACTGCACCGTCAGTTGGGACGGCCCCTGAGTGACCGAGGGATGGAATTGCTGGCCCGGTATCAGGAGCGGCTGCGTACCCGCAACCTGGCGGACTTCGACGACCTCATCGTCCTCACTGAGCAGCTGTTGCGGACCGACGCTGCCGCTGCCGCGCAGCTCCGGGCTCGATGGGACTATGTGCTGGTAGACGAATTCCAGGACCTCAGCCCGCTTCAATACCAGATCTTGCTGCGGCTGACCGAGGGACACCGCAACCTCTTTGGGGTGGGCGACGACGAGCAGTCCATTTTCTCCTGGGCCGGTTCGGACCCGCAGATCATCCACCGGTTTCGAGAGGATTTCGAGCTCGAGCCCGTAGTGCTGAACCAGAACTGCCGATGCTCGATTCCGATCTTTGATGTCGCCAGACGGCTGATCGGATACAACCCCCGGCGTTTCGAAAAGCAGATCGAGGCCATGCGGGACTCCCCCTTCGATGTTGGGGTCCGCTCCTTCGAAAGCGAGCAGGAGGAAGCTGACTGGCTGATCGATGATCTCCTGCAGGACCGCCGGCACAGCGGCGTCGACTGGGGTGAATACGCGCTGCTGTACCGTTCCCACCGGATAGGGCGAAACCTGGAAGAGCGGCTGGTCTGTGCCGGAATTCCATGCCGCCTGGCCCAGGGACACGCCCTCACCGATGACAAGGTGGTCGGCTGGGTAGTCTCCTCACTAGAGGTCATCCGTACACCGGACGATCCAGTTCGCCTGGCACTTTTGGCCGAACACGCGCTGCCCGGTCCGCTGCGCCAGGAGGTGCGCCGATCCTTCGTCAAAGGCAAGGACCTGGTAACCAACCTGCGGAGCTTTGCGGCCTCCCGCTCCCGGGGCGACCCGGATTCTCGGCGGGTGTGGCGGCTCATCTACCATCTGGAGAACCTGCGGGGGATGGCTCGTTCACACCAAACCCTCAGCGGGCTGGTGGACGAGCTCCTGACCCGTCCCATCGGCGCCGGGCGGAATCCACTGGAGGAGCACCATCACGACCTCAGCGACCCATCGCTCCATCCCGGCGCCGGCTTTCTCGCCGGACAGCTCAGCCGAGCGGGCACCGCGCGCCAACGGGTCTGGGTCGAACCCTGCTCCGGAATGGAGATCCCGCTGGCCGCAATGCTGCGCGCCGGCGGCGTAACCAATGCAAGCCGGCTCGCTCCAGGCCAGATGCCGGACCCAGCGGACCTGGTGCTCCACGCCGGAGACGGGAGCCCTGGGTGGCCGCTCCGGATTTTCAAGGCGCTCCAGATATTGCAAACTCGCGGGTTGCGCAGTGACTTCGACGATTTCGTAGCCTTCGACATCGAAACCAGCGATTTCGACATTGACAGCTGCGAGATCGTCGAGATCGCGGCGGTCCGAGTGCGCAAGCGAGTGGTGGTCGAGCGATTTCACAGCATGGTGGCATGTGCCAGGCCGATCTCGCCTCGGGCCACCGACGTGCACGGCTACCGCGACTGCGACCTGGGCGGGGCCCCTTCCCTGGCCGAGGTGTGGCCTCGTTTTCGGGCCTTCGTTGGGAGCGATCTCCTGATCGCCCATAACGGGCAGGAGTTCGATGTGCCGGTGCTGCGCCGGCTGTGCCAGGGCTTTCCCGAGATCGACGATCTGGTCTTCTATGACACCTTGCCTCTAGCTCGGTCTTTAGTCGAGGGAAGCGCCCGGCTGACCGAGCTCGCGGCCCGGTTCAACGTGGAGGTGGGACGGGCGCATCATGCCTTCGATGATGCCTACATGCTTGCCGGCGTGGTCCCGGCACTCAACGAGCTTCGCTTGCGACGGGCCAGAAAGATCGCATCGGTACACCTCCTCGATCAGCTCGGGCTGGCCCTCGCCCTGGACCGGCAGCCCGTCACCGACGACGAGCTAACGCTGTTCCGGGACATCACTCGGCCGTTTACCCTCGGCCGGTTCAGCGACTGTCTGGAGCACTATGCCGCCGAGTTGAGTCAGGGCGCGTCGCTGGCTCCCGGCGTCGATGAAGTCATCGAGCGGTTGGGTGGTCGGGCCCTGATGGAGAGGCTTCGGGCCGAGCGGTCCGTGGCGCAACGCTATCCGGTGGCGGTGGAACGGCTGAGAGCACTGGTGCAAGCCAGCCGGGGAAACACCCTGGCGGATCAGATCGAGGAATTTTTGGGGCGAACTGCGCTCTCCAGCAGCGCAGGCGTGGATATCGACCCGAGCCGGGTCAATCTGCTGACGCTGCATTCCACTAAGGGACTCGAATTCTCCCGGGTCTATGTGGTGGGTGTCGAGGATCACCAACTCCCTGGCTGGAAGGCCCTGGAGGACGCCGTCGACGAAGAGATTCATGAGGCGCGCCGGCTGCTCTACGTGGGAATGACTCGGGCACGCGACCGCCTGGTGCTGACCCGGACTGACCGACGTGGGGGGATCCCCTCTGGCGGCAGCCTGTTCCTCATCGAGGCCGGGTTGGTCGGGCGGGAGCTTGGCATACCTCCTGCATTGGCTGCCCCGGTCACATCCAGGTAGGGACAATGAAACGGATCGCTTGCGCCTTGCCGCTTCTGGCAGGGCTTCCGAGCGTGGTGGCTGCGCAGGTCAACATCTCGCTTCCTCGACTTCAAGGGCCGGTGGTGCGTGCTACCGTCGGGCCGGTGACGGTCGCCGCCACCTTGGGAGGACACGGTGTCAGCCTTCGGGCCACACCAGGCTCGAGTCGGAAGAGCTCGACACCCGTCACTCGAAAGCCCGCGACCGCCACGGCGAGTGCTGCGCGCGTGCTCGCCACCGCCAAACAGTACCTGGGCACCCGTTATCGCTACGGGGGTGAGAGCCCGGCAGCCGGCTTCGATTGCTCCGGTTTTGTACAGTACGTGTTCGGCCGTCACGGCGTGGAGCTGCCTCGCACCTCGAGGCTCCAGGCTTCAGCGGGGAGGTCGCTCCCGCTCGATGTTGCAGCCCTCCAGCCCGGAGATCTGCTGTTGTTCGCCAGCAGGGGCGCCGGCATCAATCACGTAGCCATCTATGTGGGAGACAACCGGATTCTGCATTCCACCGCCGGGGCCGGAGGCGTGGTCTACGACGATTTGTCCACCCCGCGAGGCAAATGGTATCTGAAGCGGCACGTGGCCTCCCGCCGTGTCCTGTGAGGAGGTCACTCTCAGTTCTTCTCCCCCCCGGAGTAAGCCCATAGATTGACTCGGTCGCCGGATTTTCCCACGGAGCCTCCCCGTATGCCCCGCATCGCGCCCCTGGATACCGAAGCCGCCGCGCCGGACGCGCGGGCAGCGGCCGAAGCCCACGTCCGCACCCACGCCCGAATGACCAACATGAAGCGGACACTGCTCCACTCTCTGCCTGCGTTCAAGGCGCTCATGGAGTGGTACCCGCTGCGGGACACGGTGCAGCCGTTCCTGGGCGAGCGCCTCACCACCCTCTACGCCCACGCCATCTCGGCGGAAACCGACTGCCTGATCTGCTCTACCTTTTTCCGGCGGATGCTGATCCAGACCGGGGAGAATCCGGACCGGCTCAAGCTCGACGACCGAGAGACCGCGGTCCTGGAATTCGGGCGTGCACTGGCTGTCTCTCCCTACAAGGTTCGGGACGAGGTATACCGTCGGTTGGGTGACTATTTCACCCCACCGCAGATCGTGGCCCTCACGGCGTTCGGTGCACTGATGGTGGCAACCAACGTGGTCAACAACGCGCTCGACGTCGAGCTCGATGAATACCTGCAGCCCTACCGAAAGGGAGTGCGGGAGAGCGCGGCACTCGGCAGCCGAGGCTGATGGGAGAGTTCTCCGGAGCCGTTGCCTTCATCACGGGAGCGGCCCATGGGCAGGGCAGGGCGACGGCGCTGGCCTTCGCCCGCGAGGGAGCCCGCATCGCCGGCTTCGATGTGGCCCGCCCGCTGAGCTATCCCGGCTATGCCATGGGCTCTCCCGACGAGCTCTCGTCCCTGGCCGATGCTTGCCGGGAGCTGAAGACCGAGTGTCTCACCTTTTCGGGTGATGTGCGGCGCGACTCCGATATCACCCGAGCGGTCGACGAAACCATCTCCCGATTCGGCCGCATCGATATTCTGTTCAACAATGCCGGCATCTGTGCCTACGGCCTGGCTCACGAGCTGACGGAGGAGGCCTGGGATGCCATGCTGGATATCAATCTCAAGGGCGCTTGGCTCGTAGCCCGACGGATCATCCCGGTGATGATCAAGCAGCGCTCCGGGGTGATCATCAATAACTCTTCCGTCGCTGGGCTTCGAGGCATGGGGCGGCTCAGCCATTATGCCGCGTCTAAATGGGGGCTCACCGGCCTGACCAAGTCCTGGGCCCTGGAGCTGGCTCCCTATGGGATCCGGGTGAACTCGCTACATCCCACCGGAGTGAACACCCCGATGAACGACGGCCTGGCTGCGCTCGAGGGACTCACCCCCGAGGAAATTGCCGAGCGATCGGCCGGGAATCTGTTGCCGGTCCCCTGGATCGAGCCGGAAGACGTGGCCCACGCCGTCCTGTACCTGGCCTCAGAGCGGGCCCGGTACATGACCGGGGCCCCCCTCATCCTCGATGCCGGGTTGCTCAGCCGCTGAGCCGGACCGGCCCGGTTCGACACCCGCCGCTCCCAGGGTTAAGTTCCGCCAGAGGTCAGCACCAGGCAGACGATTTTGCGGCGCGTCGCTACGCGCCTTGAGGCACCGATGTTCCTTACCATCCGCCGGTATAGTCCCAAGAACGGAGCCGTCAACCGGGCGTCATTGGAGCTGTTGCGGCGCCAGGTCAATGCCGAGTTCCTTCCAGTCATTCAGCAGGTTCCCGGCTTTCGCGCCTTCTACGCGGTCAGTGTGGCAGATCGAGAGGTCATGACGCTGACGCTGTGCGACTCCGCCGAAGGGTGCGCGGAATTGGCACGCTGTGCGACGGAGTACACCTTTCGCAACCCTCTCGTTTTCGAGCTGGGCCGTCCGGAGATCACCGAGGGAGAGGTGCTTACTTCCGCGCTGGCAGCCGACCGATCCCCCGAGGCGGACGTTGCCGCCCGGGCGCTCGCCTTGTGGTACGAGGAATCCCGGGCTATGCTTCTCACCGCGTCAGCGCGGTGACCGATCACCGCTTCTGCGTCGGGGGGCTGGCACGAGAGCCGGCCCTCTGTGCTTTCATCTCTCGACGAGGGATCAGGGATGACCGAAGTCAAGCTGAGTGATGAGGACAGCCTGGAGCGGGCGCTCAGGTTATTCAAGCGAAAGCTGCAGAAGTCCGGCCTGTTCGGCGAGCTGCGGCGTCGCAGGCACTACGTGAAGCCGAGCGAGGCGCGCGCCATCAAGAGCGCGGCAGCCTTGCGCCGGAAGCGTAAGAAGCAGGTCAGCAGCGGCGATAACTGGTAGCGCTACTGGCCGCGCGTCCGCCACACTGTTCCAGAGGATCATCCGGAGCTCGAGAGGGCTCCGGATTTGTTTTCAGGCTGTACCGGTTAGAGCTTCTCGACCTCCGAGCGCAGCCGCAGCAGCGCGTCCTCGGTAGCCACCAGCTCTCCTCGGGCTTCGTTGAGCTGGACCTGCTGGCTCTGCACGAAGCGGCGGTAGGGTGCAATCGCCTCGTTGATGCGGCCGGTGGACTGTTCCAGCTCCAGATGAACCTGCCGGGTGAGGGCGTCCTTCAGCCGGGTGCGCAGCTCGGCGATGCGTCGCTGGAAATCCCGCTGCGACTGTCTCCGCTTGCGGGGCAGCACGTAGAGGCCGCCCACCGCTAACGCGGTAGCCAGCAGAATGCCGGTCACATCGGCGGCGGCGCCGCTTACCAGCGTCACCACGATTGTGCCCAACCCGACCGCTCCCGCTTCCGCGAGTGCGGTGGTGGCGAAGGCGCCCTGGATGTCGTTGGCAATGGTACGGGCCTCGGCCTCTCGATTGTAGCTTCCCACGACTTCCCGGGACACCCGCCCCACCGAGTCGAGCAACGCCTGCCGGTTGTAGCTGAAGCTGGGACCCACCTCGCCAATCATTCCTTCCTGATGCCGGCTGAGCTGCCGCCGCTCGATGTAGACACTGATGTCCTGCCAAAGCTTATGGTTTCGCTCGACAATCCAGTCGATCACCCGGCCTACCTCCTCTTCCATCTGCCGGGGAGTCTCTGCGATGACTTCACGCTCGAACGCTCGCTTGAGTCCCTCGCTGTCGAGCAGGCTCTTGATGCGCCCGATTCGGACGGTCTCTTCGAAGAAGCGCATCCCTCGTCCCTCCATATCGCCGAGCAGCAGGTCGAGGCGGGACAGGCGGGGCTCGAAGTCCCGTAGCATCTCCTGGTGGTACAGCGCCAGCTGTTGATCGATGTTCTGCAACGCTTCGACATCCTGCGCCAGAAGCTTCAACCTCTCGAAGGTCGCGTCCTTGTACTTGGAGGCCAGTCGCAGCCCGACATTGAGCGGGTTCAGCAGCTTGAGTCTGACCCGCTCATGCTGATCCAGCGTATTGAGCAGGTAGTCTTCTACCTCCTCGAAGCCACTGCTGCGCCACAGCTCCTCATCGTTGTCGCCCGACTCGGTGGCGAGTCTCGCCTCCATCGCGTGCCGAGCGCTCACCGCGAAGATCTGGGGCCGCTCGCCCAGCAATGCCTCGGCGTTCTGCCCCACATACCGAATCACTTCCTGCCGTTCCTCGGGTCGGCTCAGAATGTCGATCTTGTTGACGATAAAAACGATCTTCTTGCCCCATTCCCGGATCTGTTCCAGAAAGGCACGCTCACTCTCGGTGAACGGACGATCGGCGGAGGTGACGAACAGGACGAGATCGGAGCGAGGGACAAAGTCGCGGGTCAGCTCCTCGTGTCGCCGGATGATCGCGTTGGTTCCCGGCGTGTCCACGATGCTGATCTCACGAAGCACCTCTGCTGGATGGGTGCGCTCCAGCAGGAACGCTTCGCGCAGCTGCTCCGATACTTCAGGGCCGTGGCGGAGCACGTTGATCCGGTCGGTGGTCGGCGTGACCCCTTCGGGCAGTACCCGCTCGCCCAACAGAGCATTGATGAAGCTTGACTTGCCGGAATTGAACTCGCCGGCAATCACCAGCAGAAAGAGACCGTTGAGCTGGTCGCGAGCCTCCTGGAAGCGGCGCAGGTCGTCGGAGCCCACGTCAGCCCCGAACCGCTCGAGCGCGGCAGCCAGGCGCTGGAGCAGCTCCTGCTCCCGGACGCGCAACTCCTGCTCCCGCCGGGACAGGACTCCTTTACGGGCCAGCAGCTTGCCGATCACCGAGGTCCCTCCTCTGCAGCCTACGGCTCAGGTGCGGGTTGCCGGATGAGTTTTCAGATACTGTGCAACAGCTTGAAGATCGGCAAAGAACTCACGGCGGGCCTCCTCCCTGGCATCGTCCGGAGCTCGCAGCACCGCTGATGGATGTACGGTGGCCACGATTGCCTCGGCGAATTCGGAGGGGAGCGCTTTCCCTCGGTGCTGGGTGACGCGAAACTGTTTGCCCAGCAGCGCCTGCGCCGCGGTGGCGCCGAGCGCGACGATTACTCTGGGTTTGACTACCCGGATCTCCTCCTGAAGCCACGGATTGCAGGCGCGAATCTCGCCCGCTCCCGGCTTCTTGTGGAGCCGGCGTCCTCGCTCAATAACGACAAATTTGAAGTGTTTGACCGCATTCGTCACGTAGACCCGTTTCCGGTTGATTGCGGCTTGCTCCAGGCCGGCATCCAGCAGCTTGCCTGCGGGACCCACGAAGGGATGTCCCTGTCGGTCCTCCTGGTCTCCCGGCTGCTCGCCTACCAACATTACATCGGCGACGCGGGGGCCTTCCCCGAAGACAGTCTGGGTGGCGTTCACCCAGAGATCACACCCCCGACAGCCTGCCGCGGCTTCGCGCAGCTTGGTCAGGGTGGGATTGGGCGGTATGAAGTCAGCGGCGGATCCGGTAGAGAGTGGGCTAGTTGACGTTCGGGACGGACTCATAGTCTGACGCTAAGGATGATGCCCAGCTGGTGAGGTGGCGCGGGTCACTAGCGGACCCGATCCGGCACGCGTATGATAGACCTGCACAAGATTTCCGGTTGGGACTTCCCCCAAAAATTGAACGGCCGGGCAGGGTATGCTCCTTGCGCATCAACAAGGGGTGCAGCGCAACATCATGCGCGACGTGCAGCTGATCGTCGCCGAGAGGAGCCGTCAATGGCTCCGGCGGGCAGTGTCCGTAGGCCATGCTTACCGGCGGTATCCATGAATCAGCCCTTTAGCAGACTCATTCACGCTCTGGTGCCTTCGGCGTACGTGGCGCTGATCCTCCAGGGCTGTGGCGTCCCCACCGCGGCGGTGGACCTCACGCCCGGGCCAGAACCGGTCGAGCTGACAATTACTCCGACCGTGATCCAGGCCGGCGGGTCGGCCCAAGTTCGCGTCGTAAGCCCTTCGGCCGATAGCATCAGTATCGAATCACCCAACGGACTGGACCGATACTGGGGTACCGGATCAAACCTCACCGCCAGGGTCAGCAGCGACTTCGGTGACAGCGAGCCGGGAACACAGTTCGCGGTGCGTCAGCACGGTCAGCTCTTCAACGTGCTGAAGAAGCCGATGAAGGTAAGCGTGTGCCGCCGGGGCAGCTGCCGGGAGTATTACTACGAGCTTCCGGTGCAATTGCCAGAGCGGAACGAGCGCTCGGTTGCAATCACTGGAGGCTGGAGCACTGCCTTTACCAGGCGGGCTGTTACTGACCGCGACAAGTCGGTGCTGCTGAAGGAAGCGCTCAACCACACGATGTGGAATGTCCAGGCCGAGCTGGCCACCGGCAAGCTCAGCGCCCGGCTGCAAGGGTTCTACGGTGCCGACGAGCATGGGGGTTCTCTCGATGTGTCGCGGGAGATCAGCCGAATGGGCGAAGGCATGAGCTATGGCCTGGCCATGCATATGTCGGCCACTCACACCCAGTGGCTCCCGATTGAACGAGACGCGGCGTTGACTCAGGGGACCGCGTACCGAGCCAGTATCGGCCCGAGCATCATGATCAAAGGACTGACAGCCAGCTCGCAGCTCGGGATCTATACCGACGGCCGGGAGACCCTGCAGGAGGTGAGTACCTTCATCTCCTTGAATGGGGGCCTGACCGAGGTTCGCAGTCCGGTGACCGTCACCCTGGAGAAGACTTTTGCCTTCGGGGGCGAACCGATGATTCCGCGACGCCGGGATCAGCTGGAGCGCCTGACTTTGGGTCTGGATCTGGTGCGCAATTTTGCCCTTCGGATCGGCATGACCACCCACCGGAGCGCCTGGCCTACCCTGGATCGGTCCGGCGATCTCCGAGCCAGCGAGGTCTACTACAGCATCGGTGGGCAGTACACCATAAGTTGGTGATATAGCTTGACTTAGGGCGAGGCAGCTCGGTCGAGCGCCCGCCCGCCAAGTGGCAGATAGGGCCGGGGCTCCGACTAGCTCCGGCTCTCGTTTTTTCAGGTAGTGTGCGATGCGACCCGGCGCTCGTCTCACGCAGTATGTATAGGTACCCCCGGGAGAGAATAAGGGGCGCCCCCCCGGCCGGCTGGGTTGGGGAACCGCCGGCCCGGACCGAGTGTTAGGACTGACAGGTAAGTCGGCATTTTCGGCCCACATAGGCCTTAGCAGACGGGAGCATTCCAGTGGCAGGTACCAAGAAGACGCGGCGGCGTTCGCGGCCGGCTGCCCTTGCTCGGGCGGTGGACGAGGGTCGCGAGAGCCTGGACTTCTATCTCAAGGAGATTAGTCGAATTCCCCTCCTGACTGTGGAGGAGGAGACGGCTCTGGCTCGTCGCGCCTTCCGCGGGGACGTCGAAGCCCAGGAGCGTCTGGCCCGGCACAACGTCCGGTTCGTTGTCTCGGTGGCAAAGAAGTTCCAGAACCGCGGTGTGCCCCTCATGGACCTAATCGGTGAGGGCAACGTGGGACTCATGACCGCCGCCCGAAAGTTCGATCCCGATCGGGGCGTCAAGTTCATCTCCTATGCTGTTTGGTGGATTCGGCAGGCAATCCAGGCCGCCATCGCTCGGCATGGGCGTCCGGTTCGGCTTCCGCTGAACCGTACGGCGGATCTGACGCGCCTGGGGCGGGTCACCACGCTGCTCACGGAGAAGCTTGGTCGGGTTCCGACCACCGAGGAGCTGGTTTCCGCCACTGGGCTGACTCCGGAGGCGGTGCGTTCGCTGGGAGCATTACACATCGAGGCGCTGCGCCTGGATCAGCCTGTCCGGGAGGGCGAAGACCGGGGTCGGCTGGACCGGTTCGTTCCGCTTACTCAGGAAGGAACCGACGCGTCCACCCTAGCAAGCAGCCGGACCCACGATCTGGAAGTTGCCCTGGCGGCACTGCCGGCCCGCGATGCCAAGGTGCTCCGGCTCTACTTCGGGCTGGACGATGGCAACAGTCGGACTCTGGAGGAGATCGGCCGGATGATGGGAGTGACCCGGGAGCGGATCCGCCAGCTGAGGGATCGGGCTCTCCGGCAGCTCCGTGAGGAGCATGGCGACAAGCTCCGGGAGCTCGCGGCCTAGGCAACTCTGGCCAGGGAGATAGGGCAGGTGCCCTATCTCCTAATCCTTCTCCTCTGCTTTCCCTCCACTCAGCAACGACACGACCCTTTCCAGCTGCTCCAGTCCGGGAAGGCTCCCCTGTGCAAGGGTGGTCGAACCGCCGCCCCTGCCTCCCTCGGCATCGAGCAAACCCTTGAGAACGGCGCCGGCATTGACGCCGGAGTCGGGGGCCACTGCGAGGAGAATGGAGGGCGGCGCTTCCAGCACTCCGATAAAAATGGCGCCCGGCATGGCGGCATAGGCCTGGGCCAGGCCTCTGAGCCCGGTCAGGCTACCATTTCCCTCCCGCACGATCGCCCTGCGTATTCCGGATCGGTCCGAAGCCGCGGCGGCATAGAGCTGTCGGGCTCGGTACCCCTGGACCTCCGCTTCCAGCTCCCGTTGTGAGCTGGCCAATGCCTTGAGCTGTTCTCGTTGGGCTGCCAGCAGTCCGGGGAGCTCGGGCGGAGCAGCGGAGAGTTCAGCGGCGAGTCCAGTCAGCAGTTCGTAATCGGCCCGGGCTGCGCGAACTGCCCGTTCCCCGCACAGGAATTCGAGACGAACTGCCCGCTTTACCCGTTCAGTCTTCCGCAGCAGAATCGGTCCGATCTCTCCGGTACTCCGAACGTGGGTACCACCGCAGGCGCTCCGGTCCAAGCCTTCGATACTGATGATCCGAAGCGTACCCTCCCGGGTGGAGGGCTTTCGCAGGCCGAGGGCTTCCCGAGCGTCCTCGAAGCTCACTCGCACCGATCGATTCTCGACCACTACCTGATTCACCCGTTCTTCTACCCGTACCAGCTGTTCCCGAGAGGGCGCGGCGCCCTCCAGATCCACGGTCGAGCTCAGCTTCCCGAAATGGACCGCGACCGTGGAAAGACCCAGTAGGTCGGCCAGCACCGCCGACAACAGATGCTGTCCCGTATGCTGCTGCATGTGATCGAACCGGCGAGGCCAGTGCACCCGCCCTCGAACCCGGTCAGCGGGCAGAGGACCTGCTAGACAGTGCGCAACTCGGTCACCCTCGTCCACCACATCTGTAACTTCGACACCATCCAGCTCGCCGGTGTCGAACGGCTGCCCTCCCGACGTGGGATAGAATGCCGTGCGGTCCAGGTAGATCCGGCGACCACCCTCGCTTCGATCCACCACGGTGGCCTCGAAGTCGGAGAGGTATGAATCAGCGTAGTAGAGTCGATCGGTCACGGGAACCCGGTGCGCGGAAGGGTTGTCCGCGCCGCCAAGGGCTCTAGCTGATACGGATGGGCGTATCGGGGGTCTCGGTGAGCTGCTCGAGCACCATGCGTTGAAGCTCGGCGGCCACGTCCAGGACCACGGAGAGCTGCTCCGCAAGTTCGTGCAATTCGGCCGGCTGGAGGGCAGGATCTCCGCCGAGCTGCGCGATCTGCTCCGCCAACATGGCGAACCCGGCATGGGCAAAGGCCATCCGCTCCCACAGCGGGAGCACCAGCTCCAGCTGCGCGGTGGAGAGGGCCGTCGTCATCTGGGCGAAGTCTTCTTCCAGAGGGGAGACGAGTTGAGCCAACTGGTGCGCCATTGCTCTGGCCGATTCGGACCCATCGGCCGGCAGGGTATCGGTGGTGACCAGGATGGCGCTGGCCCACAACTGGAGATCCCCGTATTCCTGGCCCAGCGTAGCAAGCGCCGCCCGACTGGTGTCGGGCCGTAGAGGTGTTGGCTCTGGTCCACTGCTCCAGATCCAGGTCAGAGCTGCAACTATTGTCACCACCAGCACGCGGAGCATTCGGGCCTCTCCAGACGGGTGCGCCGTTCCGATCCGCGGCGCATTTTTCTGCTAATGTGCACCCAATCTGGATGACCCGATAGATCCTGTCTGTGATGCTCGCTACGCCCCCCAGCCGCGCAGTGCCCGCACGTATTCGTGCAGCACCAGAAACTTCTCGAACAGAATCACGCCTTTGCGCTTTCGGCCAAACTCGCCGAAGAGATCGCGCAGCCGCCCCCGACGGGTCACGTAAAAACGGAAGGTCTCGGCGAAGTCTTCCTGGGGATGCTTGGCCGCGTAGGCGCTCACGTGATTGGAAGGCGCAATCGCAATTCTGCGTCGCTGAAAGTAGACCCAGGTGTTGTCCATGCCTCGGTACGCCTTGTCTACCTCACCAAAGGCACGGCGGAACTGCCGGGTGCGGGTCCAGTCCCAATGGTGATAGAGGAAGCTGTGGCCGAGCTCATGCGTGATCAGTCCAACCAGCATGGTCCAGGGGATTTCGTCCCGCCGTCGCTTTCCTACTACGTAGCGCTGCTCGATCTCGACCATGTCGGGGTATTTGGGATCGACCCCGGACACGCCCGGCCGTAAGAGAATGCGATAGTCCCAGTCCTTGATTCGACTGACCAGCAGCAGTCGGCGGACTCTGGTCAATGCTCGGGGAATCAAATCGCGGCCGGTCGAGTCGGCGCCACACCAGGGGCAGGTGTTCATCAGATCGTCGACCCCGCGACCGCAGCTGGGGCAGGTGCCTTCGAACAGGCGCTCTTCATTCCAGTATTGGCGGCGGCCGCACCAGGGGCAGTATTTCATCGGATACTGAACCCCGCCGCCACAACCCCAGTCGCACCTCGCATCCATGCGAAAGCCGCGCGGTGCCTTGAGCGGCTCGTCGCTGGAATAGCCTTCCTCGTGGATGTTGGAGCCGCACCAGGGACAGAAGGCGAACTTGTCGGACACAGCCCAGCCGCAGCGATAGCACTCTGCTCCGGTAAGTCCCCCGTCGTCGTCCCAGCGGTGAGCCCGGCCGCATTCGGAGCAGAATCCCATGTAGCGCTGGACCCGGTGGCCGCAGACGCAGCGCTCCTGCCGCGGCCAGGCACGGACTCGGCGCCGCCTACGCGCGCTCATACCGGTCGAGGGCGGCGCGGACGATCCGCTGGATGAAATCGCAGTATTCCATACCGGCTTTGGCAGCAGCATTCGCCATATCGTGACCGTAGCTGATGAAGGGATTGGCGTTGGCTTCCAGTACCCAAACGCCACCGTCCTCGGTCACTCGAAGATCCAGCCGAGCGTAATCCCGCAGCCATAGGGCCCGGTAGGCGGTGCGACAGGTCTCGACGATCCGATCCCGCACGGTCTTGGCCAGCGGGCGGGCGAAGACGTTTCGAATGCCTTTCCGCTCCCGATAGGACTCGTCCCATTTGGCCGACTGGGTGGCAATCCGCTCCTCCGGCCGGGTCTTTCGTTTGTCGAATACCATCTCGGTTATGGGCAGGATCTCGAGGCTGTCATCATTCCCCACGATACTGACGTAGAGCTCTCGGCCATCCACGAACTCTTCGGCGATGGCGCCCTGGCCAAAGCGCTCGTGAATGAACGTCACCCGCTCGGCCAGGGCGCCGACATCCTGGACGATGGATGCCTGGGCGATGCCCGCCGAGGCGTCGGCCTGAAGCGGTTTGACGATCAGAGGAAACTGCAGCGGGGGGGTCTGCTCCACTGGCTCACGCAGCCGATAGCTCACGAACCCGGGGACCTGAATGCCGAAATACGCCAGGACCTTCTTGCTGATGGCTTTGTTGCGGGTAACCTGGAGGGCAAGCGGCGGAGCCCCGGTATACCGAAAGCCTTCGGCCTCGAACAAACCGGGAAGCAGGTACTCCAGGGACTCGTCTCCCCGGTACGCTTCGGCACCGTTGAAGACGAGATCCGGCTTCCACTCGTTCAGGTGACGAACCAGATACTCCAGGTCATCGCGGACACCAAGCAGGCGGATTTCGTGGCCGCGCTCTTGTAGTGCATGAGCAATCTGGTACTCCATCTCGGGCTCATCCGACTTCCAGGCGGCAACCTCTTTGTCCATCTGCCGCTCGTGGTCGCTGTGGTCCCATCCGGAGTACGGAGTGTCAAAAACAACGGCAACGCGCATAGTGTGTAGCAAGATTTCCGGGCTCGCCTTCTAACGCTAGGTCATTCCTGAGGTTGATCGCGTGAACGGGTGCCGCGAAATGCCGCGCCGAATTCGGAGGTCACGGCTGCAACTGGCCGTTTAATAATGACATAAGCCATGGCTCGCCGATTGCTGACTGGAGAGTGGCACATCTGGCACTCAGTCTCCCGTCTGAAATCGAGCCAGCTCATGCGCTGTCGCGTGACACTGACCCTGTCTCTGGTGCTGCTGAGCGGCCTAGCGACTTCCCAGGTTGCCGCTGCTCAGGAGTTGACCGCTGCGGAACTGGTCCGGGTTGAGGACTGGTATCGCAGGACGGTCGAGCGTACCCGCGACGGTGAATGGGGCATTGCTATCGGCGCGATGAACGGCCGCGTGCTGTGGAGTCTCAATCCCGAACTCGAGCTCATACCCGCCTCGACCGCCAAGTTGTTCACCATCGGCTTCACCCGCGCACGCGCTGGTGGTGGCGCGCGGATTTCCACCCGGCTGATCGGCCGGGGGACGTTGGATTCTACCACCGGCCGCTGGATTGGTTCCTGGCAGCTCGAGTTGGGAGGTGATCCCACCTTCGAGCGCGCTGGCCGCGCCGGTCCGAGTCTGCGAGAACTAGCCCGTCAACTTCACGACCGGGGCATTCGGGTCTTGGAAGGCCCGCTGGCCCTGACCAGCCGAACAGGCCCTGCGCTGTCGCGTTATCCGGCGGTCTGGTCCGCTGATTTCATGGGCCGGCTCTACGCTCCTCCGGTAGGTCCGGTGACACTGCACGAGAACACGATCTCATTGACCGTCCGTCCTGGCCGGGATGTGGGGTCTCCGCTGATGGTGGTCTCGGCCTACCCGGCCGGGGTCGACCGGATGGTCCGAATGAGCGCCACGACGGTGGGTGGGAACCGGCGGCGTCTCACCCTAGCCGCCGACCCCGACGGCGGCTGGACCTTGGGAGGGACGTTGGGGATCTATGCTCGACCCGCGGGCATCTCGGCGGTGGCGCATGAGCCGGCGAGTGTGCTGGGCTACGCCTGGGCTGCGGCGCTCGAGCGGGTTGGAATCAGCTGGATCAATCGGACCAGCCCGCCCCCAGTATGGCAGGGCTTACCGGCCGTACTGGCCAAGGTGGAGTCGGCCCCTTTCGACAGTGTGGCAGTCGAGATCAATCGTCGCAGCCTCAACATAGGTGCCGAGCTGGTGCTGCAGTGGGCCGCCGCCAGTCAAACCGCTGGCCCATCGCTGCTTACCCAGCACGTTCGCCAGGTCGTTGGACCCCGGGCTCAGGTGCACTTGGTGGATGGGAGCGGCCTTAGCGACCTGGACCGGGTCAGCCCGCTCACCCAGATGCTGTATCTGGCTCGGTATCCCCAGCTGCGCGGCGCCGAGCGATTTCCCCTGCTCTTGCCGGCCAACGGGATAGGGAGCCTGCGGAGTCTTCGCCGCGGAATGGCGCGTGGCGTGGTACACGCCAAGACGGGAACCCTGGACCGTGTGGCCACCCTGGCCGGGTATCTCGGCCGACCCGACGGGGTTCTGGTGATCTCGCTGATGTACAACGGCCGACGGACCCACGCCGCACGGGCCGCGCAATGGGAGCTCTTCCATCTCCTGGGCGCTGAGGGAGTCAACCTCAGCGGGGCGCTGGACACGCACATGGGAGGAAGCAGCAATCCGGTGGACGAATTGGCGGAGGATTCGGCCCAGGTGTTGCGGTAGTCTCGGGAACCGGTATTACCCCTGGTGCAGCAGTCTTGGAACAGGCATAATCTCTCCCTCCCTGACCTGCGGTCGGCTCGCCGCAACTGGAAAACGTTGGAGTAGCCATGGATTCAACGGCCCGCCAGGCGAGACTCAAACCCGAATTTGCGGCACTCTACCCCCCGCTCACCCCGGACATCTGGGAGCCGGCCGCGGAGATGGGTGCTCGCGTGCTGCTCTGGCAGCTGCAGCAGCGGGGGACCGCGGCTCTGGGAACCCGCCTGCTGGATGCGCGTCACTTCGAGTTCCGAGGTGGGTGGTCCCGCGGGAATGAGACCGATCTCCGGACCCGGGTCTGCGATCCCGCGTTCAACGGGCCGGTTTAGTACTGCTCGATCAGGCCCTTTGCCAGCCGCTCGAATCCCCGTCGTACGATCGACCGCTTCCGCCATTCCTCCAACTTGATCTCCTTGGACCGGGCATAGTCGGCGGTCACGCCGTCCTCAATGGCTCGCGCAAGCCGGGGATCGGCGATGCCCAAGACATTCTCCTCGTTCAGCTCCATGCTGCGCTCATCCATGTTGGCCGAGCCGACAATGGACCAGGCGCTGTCGATGACAACGGTTTTGGCATGCATCATGGATGTCCCGAACTCGAAGATCCGAATCCCGGCCTCGAGCAGCTCGTCGTAATAGCTGCGTCCTGCCGCCTGCACCGGTATCGCATCGGTATGGTTGCCGGGAACGAGAATCCTCACGTCGACACCCTGTCGCGCCCGCTCGATCACCGCTTTGCGGAGGCGACGATCAGGGATGAAATAGGAGTTGCAGATCCAGAGCCGCTTGCGGGCGTTCATGAAGCTGAGCCAGAACAGGAGCCGGATCGGCTGCAAGGAGTCGGAGGGAGAGCTGACCACCGAGACCCCGGAGATGCCGGGGCCGCGGTCGAGTGGGGGAAAGAACCGGGGCCCGGCGAGCACCTCGCCGGTGCAGTAGACCCAATTCTCGGCGAAGGCCGACTGGATTCCGCCCACCATCGGACCGGTCACGCGAGTCATGCTGTCCCGCCATTCGTGCTGGTTGCTGACGTTTCCCTTCCACTTCTTTGAGACCGCGGCGCCGCCGACAAAGCCAATCCGCCCGTCCATCACGATGGCTCGTCGATGGGTGCGGCGATATATCCGGACCAGGTTCCGCAGAGCCACGGGACGGAATCGTTGAACATTGACCCCGGCCTGGCTGAGGTCGTCTCGATACTTCTTCCGCAACTTGAGTCCGCCGAATCCGTCGATCAGAAAGCGAACCTCCACTCCGGCCCGGGCCCGCTCCTTGAGGGCTTCGATGAATTGGCGACCGATCTCATCGGGCTCGAAGATGTAGGTCTCAAAGTTGATTGTGTCGCCTGCGCTCCGGATGGCGTCCAGCATTACCGGATAAAAGCCATCGCCGTTCTCCAGCAACGTCGCCTCCCCACCCTGGAAGACTGGGTCGTTGAGGAAGCTGCCTATGCCTGCGACGAACTCCTCCGAGCCGGGCTCGGCCTCGAACCCGACAGAGAAATCGTCGTTGGGCCAATCGGGCAGGAACAGGGCGCCGAAGACGCCTATGGTGGCGATGACGCCGATGACCATCAGGGTCCCACCCCACCACGGGAGATCAGTGCCAAAGCCGAGCAGCTCGGTCATGAAGGCGCTCCACCGGTAGGCTGAAAATCGATCCGCGCCAGCAGCGGATGGTGATCGGATCCGAACACCCGGGGGCCTCGGTCCTGCGGGTGCTCGTCCACCCGGTGAACCTGGGCCCGATGAATGAGCCCTGACGGATCCCGCACCAGCAGGTAGTCCAGAACCAATCGGGGCAGGGCGTGAAAGGTGTGGCGCCAGCGAGGGGTGGAAGGCGGAACGCCAAAGGTGAAGCCAGCCTGATTCAGCAACCGCCAGGCTGGCTCATACCGACCCCGACCGAGATTGAGGTCGGCTCCCAGAATAACGGTGTCATCGTTCAAGACGCTGAGCAGATGACGGGCCTGGAGCTCCCGGCCCGCCGCACCCAACCAACGGTGTCCCGGCGGTCCCCGTGGGTCCAGGTGAGCGCTGACCAAGCGAAGGCGCCGGCCGCCGAACGATGCAGCCGCGGTGACGGCGACTCGCCGCTGCAGAACCAGAGGGAGTTCGACTGCATGCGCGTCTTCCAGTGGCAAGCTCGACAGGATGGCATTGCCGCGGTCGCTGGGGAGCAGGCCATTCCGCATGGAGGGGGCATACCGCAGGCTCAACCCGAGCGTTTGGGCGGTTTCCACCACGTCTTCCTGGGGACCCCGTTGGGCGAGCAGGACCCGTCCCACCGAACCGGTGCCGCCGGCCGGGAGCGATGGATCGGTTCGGCAGGCTTCCTGGAGCAGAATGATGAGCGGTGTGTCGGGTTCGGCTCCGAAGTGCCGAATGTCGCCGTTCCGAATCCGCGAGACTACCTCGAGGAGGCGCCCGCGCCCGATCCAGACGTTCCAGCTCAGAACCAGCAGGGCGCTGGTGTCGGCGGCGTGGTGGTCCTTGGAGTGAGAGACATCTAGAGCGACCGGGGGGCCGACATTCTGACGCCAGCCCTCCAACCGGAGCTGGGAATCATCCGGGTGCTGGATCAGCTGAAAGCGGGACTCTACCGCCAATAGCTACCGTGCCACCTTCAGCCGGTTGTTCACCTCGCGCACGCCGGTGACTGAGCTGACCAGGTCCTCGCTCAGCCACTTGGCATCCCGGCTGTCCACCGTTCCCGTCAGAGTGACCTCGCCGCCCTCCACATGCAGCTCGATCTCAGTGGCATCCAGGTCAGGGTTATTGGTGAGCAGCTCCCAGATTTCTTCGTGAATCTTGTCGTCTGTCCGCCGGTGGAACTGGGCGCCCTGTCCGGTCGGGGAACCGCCGGATCTGCGCCGCTCCGTGCCCCTTTGTCCTTCTCCCCAAGTCATGACCCGGATCCCTCGCTTGGATGATCGGAACGTCTCGAGCGGCGGCCGGTCGTGCGAGTCTCACACGCACCCCGCTCGATGCGAGCCCCGGCGCCGCGAAACTAGACCTCACGGCCAAGCAGCAGGTATGACTAGGATCACCCGCTGTCCAGGGGCTTGTAGCCACGGCTACTATTTTCAAACTTTCTCCGGGCGAATCAAGACCATCGCCCCCAACCGTTACTCGGGAGCTCCACCACGATGAAGGCCACAGATATTCGCCGCGGGCACGTCATTTACTTCGAGGGCCAGCCGTGCCGGGTGATGGAGTTTACCCATCGCACCCCGGGGAATTTGCGGGCCTTCGTCCAGGCCCGGATGCGAAACCTCAACACCGGCTCCACCTTCGAGCATCGCTTCAGCGCCACCGAGTTCATCGAGGAGGCCCGGCTCGACACCAAGCAGTTGCAAGTGCTCTACCGCGATGGGAGCGGGATCCATGTCATGGATGCGGAGACCTACGACCAGTATACCCTGGACGATGAGACGGCGGGCGAGCAGGGGCAATGGCTCGAGCCCGGGATGACCTTCCAGGCCGAGTGGCTCAACGGCCGCCCCATAGCGATCGAACTGCCCTCAGTAGCCGAGCTCGATGTGGTCGAGACCGCTCCGGTCATGAAAACTGCCACCAAGACCGCCAGCACCAAACCGGCGCGGTTGAGCAATGGAGTCACCATCCAAGTGCCGGAATTCATCAGCGAAGGGGAACGGGTCAGGGTCAACCCTCGGGACGGTGTCTACCTCGAGCGAGCCAAGTAGCCCGCTTCGGAACATCAGCTTTTTTCGGCTGGCGGTCAGCGGCGAAGCGGGACTTCTGCTGCTGGCCTGGGCCCTGGGACGCTGGCTGGGGATCTCGCCGCTGTCGAGTCCCGGCCCCTTAGTCCACGGCCTCCTGGTGGGAACTGCAGGCGTCCTGCCGCTGGGGCTGGCACTCCGGTGGATGCTGACCACCTCCAACCCTGCACTCCGCCGGCTCACAATCCTGGTTGAACAGGAGCTCGGGCCATTCCTCGCCTCCCTCTCAACACTGGAGCTGGGCATTCTGGCCGCTATAGCCGGCTTTAGCGAAGAGGTGCTGTTTCGGGGAGTCCTGCTCCCGGCCCTCAGCCGGGACCTCTCAGCCATAGGCGGGTTGCTCGCCAGCAGTGTTCTTTTCGGCCTGGTTCACTTTGCCAGCCGGACCTATGCCCTCGTTGCCGGCATCATGGGGTGTTACCTCGGCATTCTGTTCCTGGTCACTGGCAGCCTGGTGGTGCCGATCGTGAGTCATGCGCTCTATGACTTCGGCGCCCTGCTCGTGCTGGCCCAGCGGGCCCGGCAGCGACAAAGCTAGATTCCGGCATGGACGCCATCAGCGCCATCAGCTCGCGCACATCAGTCCGGCGCTTCCAACCCGAGCCGGTGCCGCGACCGGTTATTCAGCAGCTCCTGGAGTGCGCGGTCCGAGCGCCCAACCACAAGCTGACCGAGCCCTGGCGATTCATCGTTCTGACTGGCCGGGCTCGCGACCGTCTGGCGGAGATCCGGGCCCACCACCGGCTGAAGAGATTCACCGATCCCGCTGGAGCCGAGGCCGCAGCGGCAGCGGACAAGGTGCGCCGCGAGGCTCGGGAGACTCCGGCGTTCGTCGTCGTCCTCACCGCCGTAAGCCCTGATGAGATCACGCGGGAAGAAGATTATGCGGCCACCATGATGGCCACTGCCAATCTGATGACCGCGGCGCAGGCGCTGGGACTGGGCACCTACCTGAGAACCGGTGGGGTAATGCGAGATCCAGCCTTGTTGCAGCTGGCCCAGGTGCCTGACGGGTTTCGGATTGTTGCGGTGATCTCCCTAGGCTACCCCGCAGAGGCCGAGCCGCCTCGTCGGCGCAAACCGCCTACCGAGGTAACGCGGTGGCTCGACTGAGCAGCCGGTGCAGGGCGACGGCGTCTCGAATGGCAAATCCTTCCCAGTCGTTGTTGAAGTACACGTAGGCCTCCTTGCCGGCCGCGGTCAGCGAGCGAATCTGCGCAGCCCAGGACCGCAGCTCGGCTGAGGTGAACCCTCCTGCGGGCTCCTGTCCCCGGTGCATCCGGATGTAAGTAAACGGAGCCGTGGTGATGCGGTCCGGCTCGACTCCACCGCCAACTGGAATGCAGAGCGCGACCTGGTGCTCGGAGAGCAGCTGGTAGACCGGCCGGCTGTGCCAGCTGGCGTGGCGGAACTCTAGCACCCAGCGCTGGGTGGAGCTCAGCAGGCGGAGGAATGCTTCAAGTCTGGACAGGTCTAGTTGCTGGGTGGGTGGCAACTGAAAGAGCACCGGGCCGAGCTTGGGCCCGAGATGCCGCGCCCGCTCCATGAATAAATCGAGCTCCTGACCCACCTCCAGCAAACGTTTGATGTGGGTGATATAGCGGCTGGCCTTGACCGCGAACTGGAAGCCCTCAGGGGTGGCATCCCGCCAGCGGGTGAACATCTCTGCCGTCGGCAGGCGATAGAACGGATTGTTCAACTCCACCGTCGGGAATCGAGCTGCGTAGAAGGTCAACTCGTCTCGGATCTTGAGCCCGGCCGGGTAGAACACGCCCTTGCGCCAGTGGCGGTAGACGTAACCGGACGTTCCGATCCACACTTTTCCGTCCCCGAACATGTGCCAATATACCGTTGCAGCTATTCGAGTTCGGGAGTAAGATTGCGAGCCCCTCCCTTTGGGCGCGGAACCGAGCGGGAGTGAGACACGTCACTGCACCGGAAGCCGATGGGATGGCAGCCTACAGGGCTTGATGCCACGGGCCGGCCTGGCCCCGCCCGAGTTAAGCCATGGCCAGGACGACTTTTACATCATCTTGCGGAGGATCAGATGAAGACGGTACTCACAGCACTTGCGCTGGTCGCCGGGTTGGCAGCGTGCAACACGCGCGGCGGCGAAGACACCGCCCGGGTTGGGGAAGGTGCCGACACCAGTATCACCCCCCGGACAACGCAGGACACCACGATCGTGAGCAGTGACACCACTGTGAAGGTCGAGTCGGACACGACCGTGAAGGAAGGCGACGTCAAGCGGGATACCGCTAAGCACTAGCAGCCTTTCGGGCGGCCATTTACCACGTCTCCGCCCGCCGGCGCCGGTCAGACCGGCGCCGGGCAGGCGCTTCCGCAGGCCCATCTGAAAGGGCTGACTCATCTCCACCGTAACCCTGCCACGCCGCACCTCCCGCTCGGAGCAGCTGTTGCTATTCGGGCGCAACTTTTTGAAGCATCCCAAGATGCTGGGCAGTCTGATTCCCAGCTCTCGCTTCCTGGTAAATCACGTGCTCCGTGAAGTGGATTGGGCCCGGGCCCGGGTCTTCCTCGAGTACGGCCCCGGGGTGGGGACTTTCACCACCGAGATCCTCCGGCGCATGCGCTCCGACGCGGTGCTGATAGCCCTGGAGACCAATGCCGACTTCGTGCGCTTTCTACGGGGGAGACTGCGCGATGACCGACTGCATGTGATCCACGGATCCGCGGCAGACGCCGATGCAGCACTGGCGCAGCTCGGGCTGAGCCGGGCCGACTACGTGATCTCCGGGATTCCGTACACCACCATGCCTTCTGAGCTGCGCGGTGTGATTCTGCGGAAAACCCACTCGCTGCTGGACCCCAATGGGGCCTTCCTGGTGTATCAGTTCACTCGGACCGTGCTACCTTACCTGCAGCAGGTCTTCGGATCGGTAGACCAGGAGTTCGAGCCCTTGAACGTGATGCCGGCACGCTTGTTCTATTGCCGGCATCACGCCAATGGAGCCGGGAGGCATTCAAGCCGGAGCCGGTCTAACGGTTCCGGCCGGCCGCAGCCTCCTCCGCCCGGGGTGCCTGCTCCGACTGGGAGCGCCAGATCTCCTCGATCGTCCGGCTGATCTGGGGCAGAACGTCGTCCCTCACCGGCAAGCCATCCTCCCGCAAAAACCGCAGCACCGCACCCGGCACCACATTATGCAACAGGGTGACGGTGTGCGCGTAATCGGCAAAGTGCTGCCGAGCCAGGTCGGTGACTTCCTGCTCTTCGAGTGCCAGAGCGGTCGTGTACAGCATAAGGTACCCGATTGTCGCGAGGCTGAACGCGGTGTAGTCATCCCGCAGGTTCTTGGGTAATCCCTCGTTCCGCACCAGGTCCACGGCTGCTGCCCCGAGCCCCAGCAAAGCCGAGCCGGCACGCTTGATGGTGTCGCTCGGGCCCTGGGCCTTGCGCCGGTCGCTCAGCTGCTTGAGATCAGAGACGTGCTGCTCGTTCTTTCGAAGGACCTGGCGGAGATCTCGAGTCACCTCCGGATAATCCTCCAGATCTTCGAGCTGGCCTCGGACCGCTTTCTGGATGTGCTCCTCTAGTGAGAGCATATCGGTAATGTAGCTGTTGATTGCTTCATCCCTGTCGCGTGGCACGTTAACCTCCAAAGGAAGAGAAAGCAGGCGGCCAAGACTGGCCTGTGCTTTGTTGATCGGGCAGCAACGATGGGCCGCCCCGGACCTCGCGGCTGTGCTGACCGTCACGAAAAGGAGGACAACCTTTGCCCGACGATCGCTACTTCGGATCGCACACGGTGTTCAATGGCGGCATCAGCATGGCAGCCCTCCGCGCGGGAAACGCGGGGCTCCGTGCCCTGCAGATCTTTACGGCGCCGCCGCAGTATTACGGGGACCGGGCCACCATGAAGCCAGATCGGGTCGAGCGATTTCATCAGGCCTTGGACCGGGCCGGCATTCTGCCCAGGCATGTCATCGTGCACGCGGCCTATGTGCTCAATACGGCAACCGAGGATGAGACCAAGTGCCAGCGGGCCCGGGCGGGTCTGCGGAAGGAACTGGAGCGGTCAACGGCTTTGGGCGTGGCGGGGGTGTGCTTTCATCCCGGCGCGGCTCTCAGTGGCGATCGAACCGCGGCTGCCAAGCGGGTGGCCCAGGCCATGACCGAGGCGCTCGACGCGATCAGTGGAGAGACGCGGCTCCTGGTCGAGAACACCGCAGGTGCCGGTACCACGCTGGGACGTACTGCCGACGAGGTAGCGGCGATTCTCGACGCCGTGCCGGAACGTCTGCACACGCGCACCGGGTATGGCCTCGACACCTGCCATCTGTTCTCCTCTGGTCACGACATTGGCAAGTCCAAGGAGGACCTCAAGGGCATTCTCGACCGGTTCGAGCAAGCGGTCGGAGCTGCTCCGTCGTTTTTTCACTTGAACGACAGCGAAGGCGCTCTGGGCTCCAACAAGGACCGCCACGTGCTGCTGGGCGACGGCAAGATCGGACAGGAGCCGTTCCGCTGGCTGCTCCGGGATGAGCGCACCCGCGACATCCCCCTGATTCTGGAAACTCCGCAGCAAAATTACTCCATTGCCGACGAGGATCCTTCGGCTGATCCCTACGACATCAGAATGTGTCAGCTGCTGACGTCCTTGCTCTAAGAACCAGCCGGTACCGGCTCCCGCTAAGCTCCCGCCGCCCACGTTCCGATAACACTGGGCGGAGGGACCGACAAAGGAGCCGGAGAACCGATCATGCGCGACTGGCTGGGTTGGTATCAGCTCGGAAGGCCAAGCCGTCCGTTCCTTACGATTCTCGCCGCGGCGGGGTTCGTGGGGGCGCTACTGCTCACGCCATCGGTCCGGATCGGCTCCCAGCCGATCGGGCCAGGCGTGACCCGGGTGCATCCCAGAGAGGACGCCAGGGCCAACCTGCCGCTGATCGACAGCACCAGCTGGGAACGCGAAGTGGTGGCCCGCTATGATCACCTGCCCCTGGCCCAAATCCTCCGCCATTCGGCCGACCCGGAGATCGCCAACCGGGTAGCTCGTGCCATCGTCAAAGAAGCGCGGCAGCTCCAGCTGTCCCCAAGTCTCCTGACGGGGGTCCTTCTGACCGAGAACGCCCGGCTCGAGCCCGAGACCGTGAGTCACCGCGGCGCCATCGGCCTCATGCAAGTCATGCGTTTCCATGCCGGCGTCTACGACTGTGACTCCGATGACCTGTTGCAGATCGAGGCCAACATCTGCCACGGCGCCCGGGTCTTTGCCAGTTATCTCAAACGAACCAAGGATGTCCGCTTGGCGCTGCTGCGGTACAACGGATGCGTGCGCAGTAGTGCCACCCCGCGGTGCCGGCGCTACCCCTCGAAGGTACTCCATCAGGCAGAGCGGATCCGGCATCAGCTGTTACTGTACCTGCCACGGGAGAAGCTCGGCTCCTACCTCTCCTCACCGGAGTCCTGAGAAAAAAAGCGGCCCCTAGCATCGGGGCCGCTCATTTCGCTGGCGAGTCAGCTGGCCTGGGGAGCATCACTCCCGGGCGTTGTTCCGGCTCGCGACTCGGGCTGGCCTGGCTGGCTGCCCAGGTCTTCGCGCCCCTGCCGAGTGCCCCCGCGCTGGAACCGATCCCACTGATCGGTAGCGCGCCGCCTCATATCGGAAGCGGCATCCTGCATCCGTGACCGCACTGGTGCCGCCCGATCGCTGGTCAGCAAGTAGGTGGCGGCTAGGCCGGTTGCAATGGCGAACAGGGTGCCGAAGGGGCTGGAGTCGTCGCTGTCGCTCTCCTCGAAATCCCGGAAGCGCCCCCTAGCCTTCTTCAACCGTTCTCCGACCTCTTCCCATTCCTCGCCGGCGTCTTCCCGAAGCCGGGCGAGTCTTTCCCGGGCGCGCTTTCGCGCCTTGCTTCCGGCCTCCTGAACCTCCTCCAGACCCTCACCCACACCTTCGCTCAGAGCGGCTAGCCGCTTCTTCAGCAGCTTACGCGTCTTGCTCCCGGGCTGAGGTGCCGCGAGCAGGCCGATGCCCACACCCAGCAGTGTGGCCATCAGCAAGGACCCCGTTCCGGAGCCCTGGCCGCGGATGACGAACTCGGGATCGACCTGGTCACTCAACCTGCGCTGCTGCGATATCATGCGCCCTCCAATCGCCGCCCGGCAGGGGGCCAGCGTTGACTGAATGGGATGTAGGGCGGGTCCCGGATCTGCCGGTCCGAAACCGCCGGAGTCACACTAATAGATACGCCGGGCCAGCGAAACGTCTTGCATTACACAGCCGGCCGTCGAAAAACGCACCGTTTTGCACTCGCCCCCAAGATCCTGCCCGCAGCGGGCCAGAGCCGGGGCCGGTTGGCATCAGCCTGACTCCGCCACGCAACCCGCTGTTCTCCATGAGCTTACCCTGATGGTTCGAATTGGGAAAGACCGGGAATCCTCTCCCGGCCTAATAAGCACGGATCTGGCACCCTGGTCCGTGCCCCATAAGCGGCAGGCGCCGCTTCCTTCGGACCAGGGGCTCGGGAGTTCCGGGCCCGCGAACCACAGAGCTGATCATGTATCTCGTCGAGCTTCGGCCAGGCAAAGAGGAGCTTTACCGGTCAAGTGATGAACTTGCCCTGGCCATTCGGAACGGTGAGGTAGACGCGCGTTCGCGGGTCTACCATCGGGCAACCGCCAAGTGGATCTCCATTACCCTCCACCCTCAGTACAAGGCCATTGTAGCGGCGGCCAAAGAGGAGCCCCGGCCTGCCCGGCGTGGCTGGAACATCCTCGGTGGGTCCTCCGAGCACCCGAGGCAGGCTCCTGAGGTCGGCGGTGCGGGCAACGGGGTGAACATGTTGCACCGTTGGCGCCGCCCACTCGCCCTGGGCATTTCGGCTCTGCTTTTCATGTCCGGAGTCCAGATGGCATTCAGCGGCCCGCGCCCACCCTGGAGCGGTCGGGCCCACAGCGTTGCGTCGGTGGGAGGGCGGAATAGCGGCGACAGAGCGCGAGAGTCTGTCCGACCCGTGAGGAGCGCTCCCGCGGCGGCTCAGCAGGAGATCGTGTCGAGCCTGCCGACGCTGGTCTCGCTGGCCAGCAACAACACGACCTGGAATGAGGCTGAGCCAGCCCCGGGCAGCCCGAGAACTCTTGCTATCCCCAAGGCGCCTCAGCTGCGCTCGAAGTCGCTCCGGGACGCTCTCACTCCAAAGGCAATCAAGACAGCGGACCAGCGCTCGCTGGAGTCCCTGCTGGCACGTTATGAGGCCGCTCGTGACTCGGCCCGCAGCCGGCTTGAGGGCGGGCTAAGGGTAGCGCGATTGAACCGGTTATTTGCGGTCTCTCGTCTGACGCCTGATGGCGGAGTCACGGATACCCGGATGAGCCTGGCCG
Organism: uncultured Gemmatimonadales bacterium; assembly: GCA_965652025.1. GTDB lineage: Bacteria > Gemmatimonadota > Gemmatimonadetes > Gemmatimonadales > GWC2-71-9 > CAVVWJ01. The sequence goes on along the minus strand of CBFGTM010000017.1, from coordinate 16,977 downwards.
GGGCTGCGAACTTCATACGGGTGTATCGGCAGCAGCAGACGCTGATCGACCGGGCCTATCAGGACACAGTGATCGCGCTGGCGAAGCAGCAAGGCTGGTCCCCGAAGAAGGTGCGCACCTGGTATGCTCGGACCGAAAAGAAGGAGTCGCCGACGCTGGACCTGATCAGTGGGTCGTTGTTCGCCAGTATCGACAGCGTATTCGGGGTGCTGGATCAGCAGGCCGGCGCCTACAAGCTTCGGGGAAGCGCCATCGCGTTCGAAGATCCGGCCGCGAGTCAGACCTATGGAGACCTGCGCCGCCGGATCAAGGAACAGATCGACGCGGCCATTGCCGCAGGCGGAGCGATCTCTCCTGGACCGGCCGGACTCCTGCTGCAGGCAATCGGGACCAGCTCGTTACCCCGGGAGACGTGAGGCCAACAGCTCGTCCCGCACAATCCGCCCTGGAATCTCTGCCATCGCCCGTTCGGCTAGCGCCTGCTGGTCACGGGCGATGAGTGCGTTCAGCGCCTCACGCGGAGATACCCCCGCTCGCCGAGGACCGTGGTGGTCGGTGGCCAGCAGGTCCATCAGCCCCAGGTCGGCCATTTGCCAGGCGAGCTGCTCCGAGCCCGGGCTCGATCGCTCATAGTGGCCCGTGAGGCTGCCGACGTTGACCTGGAGCAGGGCCCCCAGTTCCTGCCATTGGCGCATAACCTCGACCGGCTCGTGACCGTCGAGATAGCTATACCGCTCGGCGTGAGCAATGACGATGGAACGGCCCGCATCAAGAATTTCACGAATGACGTCATGGTGGTTGCCTTGGAGATCGAACCCGAACTCGACCAGCAGGTACCTCCCCGGCAAACCCACGTCCGTTCGGCGGACGACCCGCCGCGCAGCCCCAGCGTCGGGTGCCCAGATTTCCTGGCCCAGGTGCAGCCTCGGAAGGCCGTTCCGGCTCTCACAAGCGTGGAGCAACCCTTCAAATGCTCTCCGGTGGCCATCGAGCTCCCGCTGTACTGCGGCGTCGCTGGGCAGGTGAGGCACCAGCAGATGCGGCGTGGTCACCACCACAGTAACGCCTTCGCGGCCGAGCTCAGTCAGCGCCTGGAGCGACTCCTCGATCGTGCGGGTCCCATCGTCGACTCCGGGGACCAGGTGGCTGTGCAGGTCGATGATTTGGAGTTCAGCGGGTTCAGGCGCCATGGTTCTAAGGTAGGCCATCCCCCACTATGATCCTACATCCCCACCAGGAGCCAGGTAGAGCCGTGAACACCGCCCGCCGCACGCATGGGTTTCGCGAGTCGGTCATCCGGGGAATGACCCGGCTTGCCCGCGAGCACCGCTCGATCAACCTCGCCCAGGGGTTCCCCAATTTCCCGGCTCCTGAGCTCCTGAAGGAGGCCGCTCGCCGCGCTATTCAGGAGGACATCAATCAGTACGCCATCACCTGGGGCGCTCAGCGGCTGCGCGAAGCGCTGGCCCGCAAGTACGGTCGTTGGTATGGGCTGGACGCCGATCCCGATCGGGAGATCACGGTCACCTGCGGCGCGACTGAGGCGATGATCTCTGCGTTGCTGGCGCTGGTGAATCCAGGTGATGAGGTGATCGTGTTCGAGCCGTTTTACGAGAACTACGGCCCTGACACGATTCTGGCGGACGCGACGCCGGTGTACGTACCGCTGGCGCCGGGGAGCGGCCTGGACCTGGAGCGACTCCGTTCGGCGTTTTCGGCTCGGACCCGTGCCGTTGTGGTCAACACACCCAGTAATCCGGCCGGCAGAGTCTTGAGTCGCACCGAGCTCGAGGCCATCCGCGACCTCTGCGTCCGCTACGATGCGCTGGCCATCACCGATGAGATCTACGAGCACATCCGGTTCGAAGGAGCCCACATTCCAATTGCCACACTGCCGGATATGCGGTCGCGGACCGTCACTATCAGCGGAGCCTCGAAGACATTCAGTGTCACCGGTTGGCGGATAGGGTGGATCGTCGCTCCGGCGGAGCTGACGGACGCCATCCGGAAGGTGCATGACTTCTTGACTGTGGGTGCACCCGCGCCCCTGCAGGAAGCCGTGGCCGTCGCTCTGGACCAGCTGGAGCCGGAGTTCTACACCAATCTGGCTCGAGAGTACCAGGCCAGGCGGGATCTGCTGCATGGGGCGCTGGTCGAGTCGGGCTTCATCTGCACCCCGCCGGAGGGCGCCTACTACATCCTGACGGACTTTGCCGCCGTAGCCGCGAAGCTGGGTCTCAAGGGAGTTTCGGACACCGAGTTCGCCATCTGGCTTTCGCGGGAAGTCGGTGTGACCCCGGTGCCGGGATCGAGCTTCTACAACCGGGGGGGAGGCTCGCAGGTCCGCTTCGTGTTCTGCAAGACTGATGATGTTCTGGTGGAGGCCGCCCAGCGGCTACGCACGCTCTCGGCGCGCTCTTCCGGCTCGGGGCAGCGCCCCTTGGAGCCCGCTGCTCGCAGCGGGCTGCAGCGCTAGATGGAACCCGTCGCCGAATCCGAATCCACTCGCCCCCTGGCAGTGGTCACTGGTGCAACCGCCGGGATCGGCCGGGAATTTTGTGAGCAGCTCGCAGCCCGGCAGCACGATCTGCTGGTGGTGGCCCGCGATGGCAACCGACTGGAAGCTCTGCGGAAAGATCTGGAGTCCCGCCGTGGTGTAACTGTGGATGTCTTTCCCGCCGACCTGTCGGTGGATGACGATGTAGCCCGACTGACCGGTGTCCTGGCGGCCGCACCGAGGTTGAGCCTCCTGGTGAACAATGCCGGGTTTGGAACCCGCGGAACCTTGGCCGACGCGAGTCCCGCCCGCCAGGAAGCCATGGTCCGGCTCCACACTCTTGCGCCGATGCGCCTCACCCAAGCCGTACTGCCAGGCATGCTTCGGAACCGGACCGGTGCCGTGATCAATGTCTCTTCGACGGCTTCGTTTATCTATTCCGCCGGCAACGTGAACTACTGCGCCACCAAGGCCTATCTCACCAGCTTCAGCGAAGGGCTGGCAGCCGAGCTCAAGGGCACAGGGGTTCGGGTCCAGGCGCTCTGCCCCGGATTCACTCGGTCGGAGTTCCACCAGCGGATGGATGCAGACATGACTCATCTGCCCGGTTGGATGTGGATGTCTGCTCCCCAGGTTGTGCGGGCATCGCTTCGGAACCTTCAGCGACGGGGCCCGGTCGTCTGCATTCCCGGTATTCGTTACAAGCTTGCCGTTGCAACACTGCGGCTGGTGCCCCGGGCATGGATCGGTCGGCTGTCCCGGCTGCGCCTGGCGCGATGGTGAGCTCGGTCCACTCCGAGTGCAAGAGCTTGCACTGTTGACCACGTTCGGCAGCGCTTCTACGACACCCTCCCGACATTCGGCTCAGGCCCCCTAGAAACCCAGCCGGGGCCCTGGAGTCGGATGCTCTTGGCCAGTCCAGCTTTAACAGCCTGGATCCGATACTTAAACCAGCCGGTGTCCCCGGCGGGCGCGGGCCGAGGATGGCGTTGCTCTTGCTATCTGGCCACCCGTTCCCGTCTCCTGAAATCCCTGGCTGTGGAGGTTAGATGAAGTACGCAGTCCTCGCGGTGCTTGCCCTTGCCGCCACCGGGTGTAAGAGCCAGGCCGAGCTGGCCAAAGCGTTGGCGGAATCCAAGGCCGCCGAGGCCCAAAAGGACAGCCTGCTGACCGAGGTCCTCGAGACCACCCAGTTTGTCAGCGATCTGAATAGCGAGCTCGCCAAGGCCAAGACGCTCGCAGTCTCCTCGGATGCGGCGGATCCGGGTATGCCCGGGTCGCAGCAAGACCGGGAGGAGCGCAAGGCCACCCTCGAGCGGATCCAGCAGGTCATCGCCCGGTTGAATGAAAGTGAAGCCAAGCTGATCGCAACCGAGAACCGGGCCAAGAATGCCAAGATCCGGAACGCGAGATTGCTGGCCCAGATCGCGACCTACAAGCAGACTGTCGAAGACCTGAAAACCGCCGCCGAGCAGCAGCGGTCGGAGCAGGAGGCAGTCATTGCCGACCAGCGCAATCAGATTGCGTCGTTATCGGGCCAGGTGGATGAGCTGAACGTGCGTACCGCGTCGTTGCGAGACACGGTTGTCCATCTCACCGCCTACAAGAACCGGGTGTACTACGCCATCGGCACCAAGGATGAACTGCTGCGCAATGGCGTGGTGACCAAAGAAGGCTCGAAGTTCCTCATCTTCGGAGGCACTCGACTGGAGCCGGCGCGGAAGCCGAACCTGGATGCGTTCACCATGATCGACAAGACCCAAACGGTCTCGATCCCGCTGCCCCGGACCGACAAACGGTACAAGATCGTGTCCCGGCAGAACCCGGAATTTCTGGACGGCAATGTGACTGAGAAGGGCGAGATCCAGGGCGTGGTCGAGATTGCCGTGCCCGAGGAATTCTGGTCAGCGTCGAAGTATCTGATTCTCCTCCAGAACTAGATCCCGCATGCCTGCAGTTGGGGGAGGCCGCCGCCCGGAGCCTCCCCCGCTGCATTTTTTGGCACTTTGGTGATCCATATCACATTACCAGCTTTGACTTTACAAACAATTTTGTCAACATCCTCTACATATGTGGATGATGGGGATAGCGCGGTTCCGCACCGAGCCGTGCCCTCCGGTGACGCGCAACACGGCTCTATTCAGCCGGAAGCAGATATTCCATCCACACGATCTTTTTGATTCCATCGCAATTCCTTTCAACGGAGGTCGCCGGTGCGAAAGCTCACCTTAGCGCTTGCATTGGCCGCTGTGTGGACTCTCAGCGGATGCAAGAAGACAGGCGAAGGGCAGTACGAGGTGCAGAAGCCGGTCGTCGGAACCGAGACCGACACAGTGAACACGCCGAGCGTGGAGACTGGAACGGTCAAGGACACCATTACGGTGCCGAAGGTCGAGACCGAGAAGAAGGAGGTCGAGGTTCCTAAGGTTGAGGTCAAGAAGCCGAAGGAATAGAAACTCCCGCGTTCGTTCGCCCTCCTTTCCATCCAGCGATATATTGCGGAGACCCGCGGACTGCTTCGCGGGTCTCTTGCTTACCACCTCGAAACGATGGCGCAGCCGATCCCGCGCTTCCTGCTCCTCCTGATCCTGACCGGGTGCTCTCCGCTGGCCGCCGCAGCGCAAGGGCGCATTGCGATTCGAGCTGGTTGGCTGGTGGATGTCGAGCGGGGTGAGACCCGCCGCGACCAGATTGTGCTGATTCGGGACGGACGGATCGAGAAGGTCCAGCCCGGCTCCGTCGTACTGCCTGCCGAGGTCCGGGTCATCGACCTCTCCCGTTACACCGTGCTCCCCGGCCTGATTGACTGTCATACCCATCTTGTCGGCGACGCGTCCAGCGCGGACGTGCTCCTTCCCCTCGAGCGCTCCGAGGCTCAGGAGGTGCTGAGCGGCGTGAGCAACGCGCGCGCCACCCTTATCGCCGGATTTACAACGGTGCGCGATATCGGCACCTATCGAGCGTTTGTCGATGTTGCCCTGCGGGACGCGATCAACAACGGCGTCGTCATCGGCCCACGAATGAAGGCGGCCGGGGCATACATCACGGTGTCGACCGGAGGCGGTGAGGTGGCCGGTGCCGCAGCCGATGTGCCGGTTCCTGCTACCTTCCGGGTTGGAGTTGCGAACTCGGCGGATCAGGTCCGCGAGCGGGTTCGCGTTATTCTGAATGGCGGGGCGGACTTCATCAAGCTGATTGCTACCGGAGCTGTGTTTACTCGAGGGACCAAGCCGGGGGTATCCGAGTACACCGAGGAGCAGATTCGGGCGGGAGTAGAACAGGCGGCCGAGTATGGGACCTTCGTAGCCGCCCATGCCCATGGGGCCGAGGGCATCAAGCGGGCCGTCCGCGCGGGGGTCCGTTCCATCGAACACGGCTCTCTGCTGGACGAGGAGGGAATCGCGCTGATGAAGCGCCGCGGCACCTGGCTCGTGGCGGACATCTGGAACGGGGACTATACCGATAGTGTTGGTCGGCGGGAGAAATGGCCCGAGGACATCCTCCGGAAAAACGCGGAGACCACCGAGACCCAGCGAATCGGGTTCAGAAAAGCCGTGGCGGCGGGGGTCAAGATTGCCTACGGCACTGATAGCGGCATCTATCCCCATGGGCTCAATGCCATGCAGCTGCCCTACATGGTCCGGTACGGGATGACCCCGATGCAAGCAATCCGCTCCGCCACCCTCTCGGCAGCCGAGCTGATGCAGTGGGAGGATAGTGTAGGCTCTCTTGCACCGGGCAAATACGCTGACATTATCGCGATCGAAGGAGAGGCCATGGCGGACTTGCGATCCTTCATGATGGTAGGGTTTGTGATGAAGGGCGGCACGGTGCACAAAGGGCCAGGCAGTGGGACCAGAGAATGAGCGGTACCAGCCAAGAGGAGATCAGCTGATGGGGAGGATCATTTCTGCGGTTGGAGTGTTGGCGGTGCTCGTTGCACCCGCGGCTGCTCAGGGGCAGCGCAAGCTGTCGCTGGATGACTTGTACCGATTGCGTGAGGTCAGCAGTCCCGAAATGTCGCCCGAAGGTAATTGGGTAGCGTATTCGGTCTCGGCATCGGATTCAGCGAAAGACCGCTCGGATCGCGATCTCTGGATGACCAGTTGGGACGGGCGGCGAAGCCTTCGACTCACCACCAGCAAGGCAAACGAAGGCACCCCCCGCTGGAGTCCCGACGGGAGATACCTTGCCTTTCTCTCCAGTCGGGAGGATGAACGGGAGGTGGCCCAGGTCTGGCTGCTCGACCGCAGTGGGGGCGAGGCTGAACGGGTGACGGATCTGCCCGGTGGCGTGTCAGACTACGCCTGGTCCCCAGACAGCAAGCGGCTGGCCCTCATCGCGAGCGACCCCGATACGGCGGCGGCCGCGACCAAGTCCGATACGACCAAGCCGAAAACGACACCCCCGATCGTCATCGACCGGTTCCAATTCAAGGAGGACGAGACCGGCTATCTGGATCGCCGCCGGGACCATCTCTACCTCTTCGAGCTGGCTACTCGCAAGGCACAGATCCTCACGCCGGGGAACTACTACGAGCAGGCTCCCTCCTGGTCACCCGACGGGCGCAGCATCGCCTTCGTCAGCAAGCGCCGGCCGGACTTCGACCGGACCGACAACTGGGATCTCTACGTGGTCGATGCCACACCGGGGGCTCAGCCCCGCCAAGTGACCACGTTCGAAGGCCCCGACATGAATCCCGACTGGGGCGGCCGGTCGGTGACGTGGAGCCCGGACGGCAAGTACCTGGCCTACGTGCAAGGGGGCCCGCTCAAGCTGATCTACTATGCCGGCCAGAAGCTCGCTGTAGTGCCGGCGAACGGCGGCCCGGCTCGAATCGTGACCCCTTCGCTGGACCGCAACGTGCTCTCGCCCCGGTGGTCCGCCGATGGCAAGTCGCTGCTCTTTCTGCTGGAAGACGACCGGGTGACCCAGCTGGCAAGAGTCCCGGCGCAGGGCGGCTCAGTGGAGCTGCTGAGCAAGGGCCGGCGGCAGGTGAGCGATTATTCGATCAGCTCGAATGGCAGAGTCACCGTGCTGGCGAGCTCCCCCACCGCGCCACACGAGGTGTTTGCGCTCGAGGGTACGGAGCTGCGCCCACTCTCCCGGCAGAATGATCAGTGGCTGCGAAGTATCCAGCTGGCGCCGGTCGAAGAGATTTCCTTCCCGAGCCGGGATGGAACCTCGATCAACGGATTTTTGGTTCGCCCGGTCGGCTATCGGGCCGGCAGCAGAGTCCCCGCAGTGCTCCGGATCCACGGCGGCCCGGTCTATCAGTTCTCCAACGAGTTCAATCTCGAATGGCAGCTGCTGGCCGCCGACGGCTATGCGGTCATCGCCGCCAATCCCCGGGGAAGCTCGGGACGAGGGGAGAAGTTCTCCACTGCCATCTGGGCGGACTGGGGGAACAAGGACGGCCAGGATGTGCTGGCAGCAGTGGACTACGCGGTAGGGCAGGGCATCGCCGACTCCACTCGGCTAGGCGTCGGGGGCTGGAGCTACGGCGGGATCCTGACCAACCAGGTCATCGCGCGAGACCCGCGCTTCAAGGCAGCCACCAGCGGGGCCGGCCAATCCAACGCCTTGGCCGGCTACGGCACGGACCAGTACGTGAAGGAGTATGAGGCAGAGCTGGGCACACCGTGGGGAAACACCGATGCATGGCTTCGGGTGTCGTACCCATTCTTCCATGCCGATCGGATCGTCACTCCGACCCTATTTCTGTGTGGAGAGAAGGATTTCAACGTGCCGCTGCTCAACTCAGAGCAGATGTACCAGGCGCTCAAGAGCCTGGGCCGGGAGACTCGGCTGGTGATTTATCCTGGGGAGTACCACTCGATCCAGAAGCCCAGCTATGAGCGGGATCGGTTGCAGCGATACTTGAGCTGGTACGCCCGCTTCCTCAAGCCGCAACCGGGTCAAGCCGCGACTCATTGACCGGCACACCCGGAGCGGCGATTCGGGAACTACCCAGGGTCGCGACCGGCGATATCTTGAATTGTATGGGACTCCGGTCGGCGCTGTTCGTGGGTGCAGTCCTGGCCATTACTCCCGGATGCGGGCTCCTGTTCCCCAACGACCCGGCGCCTACCAGCGCGCCGGCCACCGGCCAGGTTCTGGTCGAGGTGGAGAGCCACAACTGGAGCGACATTACGGTGTATCTGCTGGCCGGAGGGCTTCCTCAGCGCCTGGGCATGGTATCCGCGCTGAGTGCCGCAAGCTTCGACTTTTCGTCTCATCGTCTGAATACCAGCGGAGGCGTACGCCTGCGGGCGCTGCCGGTGGCGGGTCGAGCATTCACGTCCGAAACCATTCTCGTGTTACCAGGGCAGTCAATTTTCTGGACCCTGGAGAACAACCTGGAGACCTCCAGCTTCACTGTCTACTGAGGCCTGAGTGACTGAGGAACCGTGATCCCCCGCCTGGCTGTGAGTGTTGCTCTGGGATTCCTCCTTCCCGCCTGCGGCCTGTTCTCTTCCCGCCATTCCGAGTCAGCAAGCTCCCACTCGAACGCTGAGATCGCTCTGGAAGTCGAGAGTCACCACTGGAATGATATCGTTGTCTATCTGATGAACGGGAACCAATCCGAGCGGCTGGGCCTGGTGAACGGCCTCAGCAACAAGGAGTTCGTGTTTCCCTTCCGCAAGCTCACCAGCGGCGGCAAGGCCCGGTTACGGGCCTATGCCGTCGGAGGTGCCGGATCCATCACCAGCGAAGACTTGCTGGTACAACCGGGCCAGTGGATCAAGTGGACCCTGGAGAGCGATCTCGACCGATCGTCCCTCGCCGTCCATTAGCCCGGAGCTTCGCTACGCGTTCCGATCCAGGCAGGTACTGACCGGATCCGGAACATTGGGATTGTTGGACTCTCGCCGCGGAAGCGGCAGGTTGACATCGTTTCCGTAGGTGAGTCCCCCCTTGTAGTAGTCACCGGTGGGGAACACCGTTTCTGGATCTCGCCCGTACTGGCGAATCAGTCGCCGCATATCCCCGAGCCGGTGTCCCGTGGCAAAAAGCCAGAATGCCCGTTCCGTGAATAGGAGATCGACCGCGCTGTCGAGGCTCCCTGGCGTGGCCAGAGGATCAAGGCCAAAGGCTGCACGGAGATCATTCAACCGGGTGGTCATCGGACCGAACGCGCCGGCCTGAAGCTCGCTTTCCGCTATGATCAGCTGAGCCTCCAGGTAGTCGGCGGTCGGGATAGATGCGTCGAAACTGGGGTACTTGCTGGGGAACCAGGATTCGGTGTTGTTGTCCGCCCCTAGTCCCGAGTCGCCGGTCACCCGCAGGTCCTCTGCCGAGACGTAATTCAATCCGTTGGTCCCCTCCTGATCGAACACGCCGAACTCGCCGTTGTTGAAGGCCTCGAACACCCCATTGTGCAGTGCCGCGGGTGTAGTGGCATGCTCGGTCTCATAAAGGAAGTCGGGGAGCACGGCAGCTACTGCCGCTGCGGCTTCGGCAAATCGCCCCTGGTTCAGCAGGGCTCGTCCTAATCCCACCGAGGCGAGCGAACGAATGATGGTGTCGGCAGCGAGGCTCGGATGACTCAGGGCGGTGTTGAACCGGGCGATCGCTGTGTCGAAGACTTGCGCGGTTGTCAGTGGCTGGCCGTAAACGATCTGGTTATCGACGACTCGACTGACCGTGACGCCGGAGCAGAAGCCCTCCGCCAGCATCACGTAGGATAGCCCCGCCAGGGCGTACATCTCGGGAATCCCGGTATCGGTGGCCGGATCGGTCCCGAAGGTCTCCAGAGCCAGAGCAGCATCCTCCGCGGCGGCCCGGGCCCGGTGCAGTGACTGGTACAGCGCTCCCAACCCGGCCGTAGTCGGCTGAGTTATCCGCAGATCCATCTCGGTACGGCTGGGAATAAACCCGGGATTGACGAACTCATCGGACAGGACGCCGCTCGTGAGGATGTAACCATCCGAAGCGTCGTTGGAGAAGCTTGGATCGGGATTTCCCGGGATCCCGACCGGCTGGAAGTCGCCGTCCTTTGCCAGGGCAAAGATGCTGATCGCGCCCAGCCGTTTGGTGATCGCCCCGGCGGGGGTATCAAGGTCCTCGGTCCCGACGATGTTCGGCGGGTCAGTATCAAGGAGGCCACAGGCGGTAGCTCCTGCTATCAGGAGGGTGGTCGCCGCGGCTGTGATGGAGCGATATGGATTCATGAATGCATGTCTCCGATCAGAAGCCAAGGTTCACCCGCGCCACCCAATACCGCACTTGCGGCTGCGAGAAAAAGTCGGTCGCGGCAAAGTTGCTGCCTCCCTCACGCCCCTGACCGAAGCCGTTCACCTCGGGGTCGATGCCGCTGTAGTCATCGATAGTGAGGAGGTTGCGCCCACTCAGAGTGAGGCTGGCGCGGCTGGCGCCGATCACCCGAGCGACGTTGTCCGGAGCGTTGAAGGTCAGTGAAACCTCCCGAAGCTTGATGAACCAAGCTGGCTCGAAGAAACCCCATTCGGTTACCCCAAAGTCATCACCGTAGGTGGCGGCTGCGGCCTTGGCCTGCATGTCCAGCGGGGCAGTCGGGTCGACCAGTCCACGGCAGTAGATGATGCCGCCATTGCAGCGGAACGAGTCGGTGCTGTTCTCGATCCAATGTCCGCCTCGATAGTCGAACAGGGCGGCCAGGTTGAAGAGATTCCGGAAGAAGGACAGACTGCTCCTCAATCCGAGCTCCCGAGTCGGCAGCGCGGAGCCTCGGAACACGGCCGTGTCGCCTATGGTGTATTCTGCCGGGGCCAACAGGTTACCCGCATCGTCGAAGGTTGCCGGCTCGATCACCCCGTTTCCGTTTGCATCGGCAAACGACAGAATGGGACGATCCCAGATTCCGCCCAGAGGATAGTCCTCGACGTGGCGCTGGATGAAGCCGAGGGTAATGGGCGCCACGCCCTCTCCCAGATCGTTGAGCCGGTTCTTGGTAAAGGACCCACTCAGGGTGAGATCCCAGGCAAAGTCCGGCATGTCGATGATCCGGGTGTCCAGCCGCAGCTCGATGCCCTGGTTGGACACCTTGCCCAGGTTGAAGAACTGCGTGGTCGTCGTGCCGAGCGAGGGCACGATCTCCCGTTGGATCAGCGCGTCCTTGGTCTCCTTGTAGAAGAAGGTTCCCTCGAGTGTCACCCGGTTGCCCCAGAGGCCCGCATCGAAGCCGGCTTCGATCTCCTGAGATAGCTCCGGCTTCAGATCGGCATTGCCGAGGTTGGCGACATTCACGCCGGCCTCGGACAAACCTTCCTTCCGGGCTGCAGCCGGGGAATAGACTCGCAGGGCGTCGATGGTTCCCGGCTGTTGGGTGGACTGCCCGTACGCGGCACGGAGGCGGAAGGTGTTGAGCATCCCGCTCTGATTATCCCGCGCCAGCCACGATGCGCTCAGCTTCGGCAGGGGCTTGGCATTGAAGTTTTCGCCGAAGGCGCTGTTGTCGTCCACCCGGAGACCTGCCGTAAGGAACAGGCGGTTGCGGAAGCTCATCTGCTGGTCGACGAATCCGCCGGCCGAGCGGCTCTCGGCGTAATCATCGGAGGCATCGGTCGTTGCCGAGCCGAAGATGGACTCATATCCTCGCGGCAGACCCTGCCCCTGGGCGAAGCTGCTGGTGGCAAGGTTGCGGAAGAATTGGCCTCCGACCGCGGTCCGCCCACTCCAGGCCGACGTAACCTGGTAGGTGGCGGCCGCGAGCAGGTCCACTGAGATCTGCGAGGTCTGGGCCCGGGTGACATTCAGCTCGCCCAAATTTTCTGTGGGATATGCAACGGCGCTGACCTCGCCGGTGGGCCAGAACTGGGTGTCCTGCCGGTTGGTGACGTCATAGCCGAACGTGGCCCGGGTCGTCAGCCAGTTGCTCGGCCGCCAGTTGGCTGTCAGTCCGCCGATGAAGCGACCTATGCCTTGGCGGTTGCGCTCGGCATAGATCTCTGCCGGAATCAGGAACCAGCCGCGATTGATGTCCTGGGGAAGTCCTGACCCATCACCGCTGCCGATGATCGAGTTCAGGGTATTGTCATTCTCCGGCAACCGGAGCTGGCTGGTGAGGTAGCTGAGCGAAAGCTGCAGGTCGGCATTGGAGGCAACCTTGGCCGTACCGTTGGCCCGCAGCGAGAGCTTGTCCAAATCATTGGGCCGGAGCTGCTCCTCGGGGATGTTGCCCAGTGTAGCCGTATTCACCGAGTCAAAGTCGAAGCCGCGGAGCTTGTAAACCCCGACCTCGCCCTCATACTCGGCCGCGAGGAAATAGGTTGCCGCCTCGCTGCCACCCGCGACATTGACCCCGTATTGCTGCCGGTGGCCCGGAGCCAGCTGCCGCTCGGCGTCGTCATTGAGTGGGTTGTACTGGTCCACCCGGGTCTGGGTGCAGACGCCCTGCACCACGTTCAAGAGGGTGCAGAATGGGTCCAGAGGGAACCCGTCGGCATCCACATCATCGGTGCGGCCGAAGTAGTTGGTTCGGTAGGTATTGGGATCCTCGACCACGCCCTGCTCGGTGAACAGGTTCCACCGGGCCCGGCCGGCCGCGCCCCGCTTGGTCGTGATCAGCACGACCCCGTTCGCCGCCTGAATGCCGTACAGGGTTGCTGCCGAGGGACCCTTCACGATCTCGATGTTCTCGATGTCGTCGGGATTCAGGTCGTTGATGCGAGCGGTGGACTGGCCCCCGATATCGTAGGCGTAGCTGTTGGGATTGTTATCGATGCGAACGCCGTCGACGTAGTAGAGAGGCTCGTTGGAGAGCGAGACGCTGTTGGATCCGCGAATCCGGATCTTGGTCCCGGTGCCGGTGGCGCCGCTGCTCTTCAGTACCTGAACGCCGGCAGCGCGGCCGGTCAGGAGATTGCCGAACTCGGTGATCGGGGCCTCTTCCGCCACCTGTGCCGCCGCGATGGTGGAGACCGAATTGCCGATCTCCAGGCGGCTCTGCTGGCCCGTGGCGGTGGTTACGATCTCGTCCAGCTGCACCGGAGAAGGGGCGAGAGCAAAGTTCAGGACCGCCGTTTGTCCGGCGCTGACCTGCGTCGTGTCGGTGACCGGGCTGTAGCCCAGCCGGAGTACGCGGACCTGGTAGCTGCCGTCTGACGCGCCGCGGAAGGTATACCGGCCGTCCCGGCCTGTGGTCTCGACCCGGTTGGGTCCGAGCAGAAGAACGCGAGCCGCTTCCAATGGGTCACCGGTGGCTCGATCGGTCACTGTGCCGGTGATCGCCCCCTGCTGCGCAGCCGCAGCGGTACTGAGCCCCAGCAGGGTACCGGCCAGCAGGGCCGCGCCCAGGTTCAGACGAATGGCAACTTTCATGGGGGTCTCCTTCGAGCGAGGACTGCCCGATGGATCGCAGATACGGTCCGTCTACTGAGTGGATTGTCGGGCAGTGCCGGTAGAGAGTTGCGTCGCGCCTGGCCTGGCGCACGCCTAGCCAATGTGCGAACTGAGGTCCCGGTTGTCAAAGCGTCGCCTAGCTTGACGCTTCCCGGGGCGGGGCGTATCTACCAATCCGAGGCCGCCGATTCCTACGCGGCCGATACTTGCCTCGCCGGAGGTTACTTCTGATGAGACGCTTGGTTCGGTTGTTGACCCACACCCTGGTCGTCTGCTGCGGGGGCACGCCGCTCATGGCGCAGAATGGAACCATCCGAGGCGCGGTGGCAGACAGCACCGGGAACTCGCTTCCCAATGCCTCTATCACAGTCGATGGAACCGAGCTCCGGACCACCAGCAGCGGCTCGGGCGAGTACGAGATCCGGGGAGTTCCGGCCGGGCGGAGGACTGTCCGGGCTCGGCTGATCGCCTATGAAGCCGCGACGGCCGCGGTCGAGGTGCCGGCGGGGGGAGAGGTGCGACACGATTTCGCCCTGGTCCGCAGTGCGATGCAGCTGGCGCCGATCGACGTGGTAGTCGGCTCCCGCGCGCGCCACACCGCCTCCGAGGAGCTTGCAGTGCCGGTGGATGTATTTCCCGCCGAGCAGTTGCAGCAGCAGGGCAGTACCGAGACCAGCGTCATCCTCCAGGCTGTGGCCCCGTCGATCAACTTTCCCCGCCAGAGTGTGGTGGATGCAGGTGACATCGTCAGGCCTTTCACCCTCCGGGGGCTGAGCCCAGATCACACGCTGGTGCTCCTGAACGGCTGGCGACGGCACCAGACGGCGGTGGTGAACAGCTTCAACTACGGCATGGGCGCCGGCTCCAGCGGCGTGGACTTGAATGCTCTCCCCTCGAGCGCGCTCGACCGGATCGAAGTGCTGCGCGACGGGGCGGCGGCGCAGTATGGGTCCGACGCGATTGCCGGTGTCGTGAACCTGGTGCTCAAGGACGGCGTGTTCTCTCCCTTCCTGAACGCCGATGTGGGTCGCTACGCCACCGGTGACTATCCCGACGACGGCACCACGACAACGGTCAACGGGGGCTGGGGCATTCCGGTGGGCAGGGGATCGCTGGGGCTGTTTGCGGAGTACCGCAACCGGCGGCCGACCAACCGCGCCTGGGCCGACCCGTTCGAGGATGCCGGAACAGGGCTCGAGTCGTCTCGCGACTCCATCAATGACCAGGGCCAGGTGGTAGTGAAGAACAATCCGGTGCCTCAGCCGAATACCCATTGGGGTGACGGGCTGGAGGAGGACATCCTGACCTTTGCGAACTTCCGGATGCCGCTCAACGATGCTGGCAGCAGCGAGATCTACAGCTTTGGGGGGTACGGCCATCGCGATGGAACCGGGAATGGGTATCGCCGAACCGTGGGCAACAACCGGAATTGGCCCGAGATCTATCCCCTGGGCTTTCTTCCCGAGATCAACGGCAAGCCCACCGACTACTCCGCCGCCGCCGGTCTTCGGGGTCTGGTATCCGGCTGGAGCTATGACCTTGGCGCCGAGTTCGGGCACAACCACTTCGACTACAACATTCGCAATACCCTGAACGCGTCGCTGGGGCCCTGCCTCGACGTCCCCTGCGCTCCGGGTCCGGACCTAGTGCTGGGCACGGCGGACGATCCGGGAATCCCCAATCAACTCTCATTCTTTGCCGGCCGGGTGCTGCGGGAGGAGTTCCTAACCGCGTTGAATGTGGCCCGGCCGGTAGAAATCGGTCTTCCCGCGCCGGTGAACCTGGCCTTCGGGGCAGTATTCCGGCGGGAGAAATACGCCACCCGTGCGGGCGAGCTAGCCTCCTATATCAACGGGTTTCATCTGGACCAGGACAGCTCGGATGTGGCCCCGGCCGGCTCCTCGGTTTTCCCCGGCTTCACGCCCGACGATGCCACCGAGCGGCACCGGAACAACTTCGGGATCTACGTGGCGGGGCGGTTCGAAAGCTACAGCGACTTCGGCGAGCGGCTCACCGGAAAGGTCGCCGCGCGGTTTCAACCCTCCGAGCGAGTGACCTTCCGCGCTGCCGCGAGCTCCGGCTTCCGGGCTCCGGGCCTGAGCCAGATCGCCTTCGGCAAGGTCACCACCAACGTGATCGCAGGGGAGTTCATCGACGTCGGCGTCCTGCCGGTGGACCACCCGGCGGCCATTGCCCTTGGCGCGCGACCATTGGAGGAGGAAACGGCGTTCAACTTCAGCGGTGGCGTGGCGGTGACTCCGGTGAACAACCTGACCTTCACGGCTGACTACTTCCACATCCGGATCAACAACCAGATCCTGCTGGGAGCCACCTTCGACGACGCCGCGACTTTGTCGATCCTGAGCGCTGGCGGGTTCGGCTTCGACGGGGTTCAGTACTTCACCAATGGCCTCGACACCCAGGCGCAGGGAGTAGACATCGCCGGGAATCTCAGATTGCCGGCCGGGTCCGGCGGGACCCTCGACCTCAATGCATCCTTCAACGTCACCCGAAACGAGATCAGACATGTGGACCCTCTGCCGCAGGTGCTGATCGATGCCGGCTCGGAGGAGCCGGGCCTGCTCGACTCGGTTACCACGATCGGTATCGAGGACGAGCGGCCGGACTGGCGCGGAACCCTGCAGGCCAACTTCACTACGGGCCGGCTCAGCGCGCTGGGCCGGTTCTCGTACTTCGGTGGATTCTCCTCGGCCCAGCCGGGCTTCTGCGATCTGTGCCGCGACAATTACGGGGGCAAAGGGCTGGCGGATGCCGAGGTCGGGTACAGATTCGATTTCGTGAAGCTCTCCGTAGGGGTGCGCAATATTTTTGACACCTATCCCGACCAGCCCAGCTCCACCGTGGTGGTGGACGATGAAACGGGCGACATGGCCAAAGACTACAACAACAACTTCGGCACCTTCCCCTGGGCAGCGGCCTCACCCTTCGGGTATAACGGTCGGTTCGTGTATGCCCGAACCGAGATTCAGTTCGTGCGGTAGCGGGCTCCTGCATGGCTGATCGCTACGATCTCATCATCATCGGCGGTGGCCACAATGCCCTGGTCACCGCCGCCTACGTGGCTGGTTCCGGCGCCAAGGTACTGGTGCTCGAGCGCCGCGAGGTGCTGGGAGGCGCCTGCGTCACCGAGGAGCTCT
>CBFGTM010000016.1:0-58588 GCA_965652025.1 uncultured Gemmatimonadales bacterium | reverse complement strand
GGGTTGCCCACCGTGAGGGCCATCCAGACGCCCGCACCGAGAAGGGCAATGACGACGAGGGCGACTGCGAGCCGGCGACCACTGGGAGCGCGGGATGACGGCATTGGCGACACATCTCCGAGAACCTAGGCCGAGACTGAGCCCGCGGTCCCAGGCGCGCCAGTGGACCTTGGTCGAGGCCAGGCGACTGGGTCTTGACCAGCCAGAATATGTGTATATACTCCTTTTATGAGACAGTCGCCCGAGAAACGTGCCGCGGACATTCAGGCAGCGGTCTTGCAATGCACCTGCTTCAACCTCCGCAAGGCGGCGCGGGCAGTTACCCAGATGTATGACGAGGCTCTCCGGCCGTCGGGTCTCAGGGCAACCCAGTTCTCGTTGCTGATGCTGATCCGCGGCATGGGACCCATCAGTATCACCGATCTGGCGGAGAAGGCGGTCATGGACCGGACTACCCTGAAGCGAAATGTGGAGCTGCTGGAGCGGGAGGGGCTGGTCCGAATCGAGTCGGGTGAGGACGCGCGAGTGCGGGAGTTGAGGATAACCTCGGCCGCCGAGGCGCGTCTGAAGGAGGCCTTACCTCTCTGGCAGCGAGCCCAGGCGCACGTCACCAAAGAGCTCGGCCAGGGACGTGCCGATCGGCTGCTGAGCGATCTGGCCGCGGCCGTGACCACGGCGGAGCGGGGCCCATGACTGGGCGGTCTTTTTTTGAGAACAAACGTGTATATACACCTATCTTCCTTGGTGAACACCTGACGAGAGGAGCCCCGATGTCCTCACCCAAGCCTCCTGCCGCCCTGATCTGGGCGCCAACGATCCCGATTCGCTATGTCACGCTCGACGGTGCACGGATCCGCTACATCGTGACCGGCGAAGGCCCCCCGGTGGTTCTGCTGCACACCCTGCGGACCCAACTGGACATGTTCCAGAAAATCATTCCTGAGCTGGCGCGGCATCACCGCGTTTATGCGCTGGATTATCCCGGGCACGGCTGGTCCGACATTCCGCGGATGCCTCACACCCCCGATCTCTTCGTGCGCACCGTCACCCGGTTCCTGGAGCAGCTCGACATTGCGGACGCCACGCTGGTGGGAGAGTCAATCGGGGGCAGCGTAGCTCTCCTCCTGGCAGCCCGCAAAAACCATCGGGTTGGGCGAGTGGTCGCGGTGAATCCGTACGACTACGACCGCGGCCGCGGAATTCGTCGCAGCTCGGCGGTGGCAAACCTGATCCTCGGTGCAGCCCCCATTCCAATTGTCGGCGCTGTAGTCATGGCGCTCCGGAACCCCGTCGTCGAAGGGCGAATCCTGCGCGGCGGCGTGCACCGTGAGAGTGCGATTCCCCCGGCGCTGGAGCAGGAGGTGTATCGGGTCGGCAGCCGTCCGGGGCACTCGCGCGCCTTTCGGTCGCTAGTGCGGCACTGGCCACTCTGGGAGGCGGCACGATCGGAGTACAGGACCATCGAAAAGCCGGTGCTCCTGCTCTACGGGGAGCACGACTGGTCCCGACCGGAGGAGCGCGAGGCGAATAGGCGCGACATCCCTGGAGCGCAGCTTCGAGTGGTCCCCAATGCAGGGCATTTCCTGGCCCTGGACGCTCCGGACGAACTGGTCCGGCACCTGACCGAGTTCGTTGACGGGGCGTATACCGAGCACATCAAGAACGAAGGAGTTCAGCTATGATCCCGCTCATTCCCTGGTACATCGAGCTGGCTACCCTGCTCACCAACGTTGCGATCGCCGCCGGTGTCTGGACGATCCTGTCTGCCGGGGCACGTCGAAGTGGGCTCTCCCCAGCCAGACAGCGAAGGGTTCGGATCGGAAGCGGGCTGTTCCTCACTGTGTGGCTGGGAGCGGCCCTGGTTCTCGCCCCCGCGCCGGAGACCCTCCTGACCCGGAATCCGTCGTTTCTCACCCCGTTGATCCCGTCGTTCCTCCTGGGATCGATCGGCCTCGGTCTGTTGGCAGTGGGACTCTCGCGGGACCTCCGGGCGGTCCTGTCGGCTGCGTCACTTCCCGCGATTATCGGAGTTCAGTTCTACCGGACGGTCGGGGTGCTGTTCGTGATTCTTCTCGCGCGAGGACAACTTCCGGCGCACTTCGCGCTGCCGGCCGGATGGGGGGACATTGTCGTGGGGCTCACCGCACCTCTGGTGGCGCTGGCACTCGCCCAAGGCCTGTGGGGCCGAAGGGCACTAGCCATCACCTGGAATGTGGCCGGACTGGTAGATCTTGTGGTTGCAGTCGGAATGGGTAGCGGGCTTTTGGCCCCGTTCCTGGCACCAGAGCTCGGACCCAACGTCCACCCTGCGGCGGCCATGGGCGTTTTCCCCATGATTCTGGTCCCCACGTTCGCGGTACCAGTCTCGGTGCTGCTGCACTTGCTGGCCCTCGCGAAGTTGCGCCGGCGGACAGGTCTCAGGTGGGAGCTCGCGCCGGTGGCAGGTGAGGCTACCCCCGCCGGCGCAGGGCCTCGGCGTTGAGCTCGGCCCAGTCGAGCTCCTCTTCGACCAGATGAAATGCGTCGTCCCCGATGCTGCCGTCGGCCCGCAGCTCGACCAGGCGCCGGCGCTCGGCTTCCACCGCGCGGCGCAGAACTTCGCCCGCGGAACCGGAGCTCTCCGCGCTTGGTCTGCCGGCCAGTCGGGACTCGTAGCTCTGCCGCACCAGCCTTGCGAGCCCGCTCTGGTCGCCTTGGCCGTCCATTGCGGCGGCGGCAGCACGGGCGGTTTCCTCCCGGGCGAGCCGCACCTCGCGCTCGACCTCGTCGTCCTGTTCCAGACCGAGCCAGCGCATCAGCGGCCGGAGGGTGAGGCCCTGAATCACCAGTGTGCCGAGCACCACCCCGAACGCAGTGAACAGCACCAGGTCACGTTGAGGGAAATCGGCGGGCAACGCGAGAGCCGCTGCTAGCGACACCGTGCCGCGCATCCCACTCCAGGCCACCACCGCGGCATTGCGGGTCGAGCCGCAGCGTCCGCCCCCGGTCGGGCCGGCCCCGCGCAGCAGCCAGCAAGTGAGGTCCTCCCGCATTACCCAGAGCACTCGCACCACAATCACCACCAGGCAGACAACCGCGGCGGTGCCAAGGTAGGCGAGCACTTCGGACTGCCGCAGGCTGGCTACGATCGGCTTGACCTGCAGGCCGACCAGGATGAAGGCGAGTACGTTGAGCACGAAGACGGCAACCTCCCAGACGGCATAGGAGGGAATCCGGATCCGGGCGGGAATCAGCGTCGGCGCCTCGCGGGCTACGGCCATGGCGTAGACCACCATGGTCAGGATTCCGGACAAGTGTGCGGCTTCGGCCAGAAGCCAGACTCCGAACGTGCCGACGAACTGAACTATTACAGAGGTCGCAATGTCGTGGATGCGAGGAGTCACCAGCATAGTGATGCGGCTCAAGACCAGTCCCAGCACCACGCTGCCGGCGCTCACCAGCAGCAGCGTCGGCACTACCCCCCATCCGATGGCGGCGGCTCCCATCGCCGCTCCCACGGCGAGCCGATAAATGAGCAGCGCGCTCGCGTCGTTGAAGAGGCTCTCCCCCTCAAGAATCACCAGCAGGCGGTGGGGCGGTCGCAGCTGGCGGAGCACCGCAATGGCCGCGGCCGCATCCGGCGGCGCCACGATGGCTCCCAGCGCGATCGCCGCCGCCCAGGGCACCTCGGGCGCCAGCCAGCGGACGGTGAGCGCCACGGCGGCGACTGTCAGCGCGACGGTGATCAGCGCCAGGCTCGCCACCGGCCGCCAGTGCTCGCGCAAGTCCCGCGGCGACGCATCGAACGCCGCGTCGAGCAGTACCGGGGCGATGAAGAGCGCCAGCGCAAGCTCGGGGTCTAGAGTGACGGTGGGGGTTCCGGGCACCAGGGCAAGGCCGGCTCCGGCGAGTGCCAGGAGAGCCGGATAGGGGAGATTGGCCCGGCGGGCCAACGCCGCCAGCGCGGCCCCGCCCAGCAAGAGCCCAATAACCAATTCGAAGAGGTGCATTCGGCCTAATCTCGTCGCGCAAGGGGAGTCACGGCAGGGCTACGGCGATGCAATTCCGCCACGGCGTTGCAATTTCGCCACGGCTATACAATTACGCCCTTGACACTGGGCTCGGTTAGCGACAAATCGGTAGTGGCGTAGGCTATCTGACCTCATCTGACGCCACCCGAAAATTCACTTCGGAGGACCTCTTGAATCGCCTTCTTTGTCTCGGCGCGGCTCTCGCCGCTGCCTCACTTGCTGCCTGCGTCGATACCCAGGCTCCTGATTCTCCCACCCCCCCAGCCAACAACGCCAATCCCGAGCTCCCCGTCCTGGGCACCATGCAGGTGACCAGTCCCTCGGCGAACGCGGTCGGTGACTTTACGGTCACGCTGCGGTTCATCAACCCCCCGACCGCGGCGCAGCGCTCCTTCTTCGAGACCGCTGCCGCCAAATGGCAGAGCATCATTGTCGGCGACGTCCCCAACACCACCGGGACAATCCCGGCCCGGAGCTGCGGGAACAGCTTCAAGACGCCCAGCTTCAACGGCGACATCGACGACGTGCTCATCGACGTTCTGCTTCAGCCCATCGACGGCCCGGGCGCCATCCTGGGAGCCGCCGGTCCCTGCCTGGTGCGGAACGCGGACTTTCTCACGGTGTATGGTCTGATGTTCTTCGATACTGCCGACCTCGACTTCCTCGAGGCGAACTCGATTCTCGACGAAGTCGTCACCCACGAGATGGGGCACGTGCTCGGCATCGGGACGCTGTGGAACTTCGGTCGCAACCTGTTGCAGGGCACCAACGCGGACCCGCGCTTCGTGGGCCCCGCCGCCTTTGCCGGATATCAGGACGTGGGCGGTCGTGGGAACTCGATACCGGTGGAGGACGGCGGCGGGCCCGGTACCAGATTCTCTCACTGGGACGAGGAGACCTTCGACGAGGAGCTGATGACCGGGTTCATCGCCCTGGGCAGCAGTCCTCTCAGCATCATGACCATCGGCTCGATGCAGGATCTGGGCTACGTCGTTTCTACTGCGCCGGCCGAGAAGTACCATATGAGCGGCCGCCAGGAGCGCGTGGCTGGGGACGTGAGCGCGGAGCGGATCGATCTGGGGAACCGGGAGAAGTTGATCAAGCCGACCGCAGTCATTCCATAGCCGGCGCGCAGTCCCAGTCGCCAATCCAAGGGCGGACAGAGATGTCCGCCCTTGTGCTGCCTACCCCAGGCGGCACCGATACAACCTTTTTAACCTACCCGATGTCAAACCCGTGAAACTTCTCCGGGTTCTGACAGGTGACAGGACTTTTCAGCGTACTGTTGATGCTACAGGGACAGGAACTGGCCCTCCAGTCGGTCCAATCTGCTTCCCTTCCAACCGCCACCACCGTTCGGGCGACCCGCGCCGCCGAGCCTCCGGTCCTGGACGGGCGCGAAACCGACCCGGTCTGGCGCACTACCCCGGTGATTGACCAGTTCCTCGAAGCCAAGCCGAGTGAAGGCGCCCGGCCGAAGTTTCGCACCGAGGCCCGGGTCGCCTACGACGAGGAAAATCTCTACGTCTTCGTGCGTTCCTTCGACCCCCATCCCGACAGCATCGTAAGCCATCTCGCCCGGCGGGACGAAGAGACCCCGTCAGACCGCATAACGCTGATGTTGGACCCCTACCATGACCGGCGAACCGGATACGAGTTCACCGTCAATCCCGCCGGAGTCAAAGCGGACTACGCGATCTATAACGACGGAGATGAGGATGTTGCGTGGGACGCGGTCTGGGACGCCGCAACCCGGATCGACTCGCTGGGCTGGACCGCCGAGTACCGGATTCCGCTCTCCCAGCTGCACTATTCGTCACAGCACGGTGGCACCTTCGGGGTGCTCTTCTGGCGAGTCATCCAACGCCACACCGCGGAGGTCACCTGGCCCCTCTACCGGACCTCGCGGTCTGGCTTCAGTTCCCAGTTCGGCGAGTTGACCGGGCTCGATAGTCTGGGCAGCCCTGGGCGGGCTGAGGTCATCCCGTATGTTGTCGCCAAGAGCGAGCCGGACCTCGCTTCTCCCACCTTCGAGCAGCGGCAGGACCTCACCCTGGGCGGCGACCTCAAGTACCGCATTGCGTCCAACCTGCTGCTCAATGCCACCGTCAACCCTGATTTCGGGCAGGTGGAGGCTGACCCCTCGGAGCTCAACCTCAGCGCGTTCGAGACTTTCTTCGAGGAGAGAAGGCCCTTCTTCGTCGAGGGCAAGGGACTGTTCACCTTCCGGGTGAATTGCGTGGTGGTGGTCGACTGTGAGACGGGGGAAGGGCTCTTCTACTCCCGGCGGGTCGGCCGTTCACCCCAGCTCACCGATGTGTACGGCGACGAGACTTCCCCAACCTCTACCCGGATTCTCGCGGCGGGAAAGGTGAACGGGCGCCTGCCCGGCGGCTTCTCTCTCGGCGTTCTCGACGCGCTTACCGATCGGGTTGCCAGCCCGGGCGGCACCACGCTCGAGCCCACCACCAACTACGGGGTGATTCGGGGTAACCAGGACTTTCGTCGGGGCGAGGGGAGTGTGGGCTTCATCCTGACCGGGGTGAACCGGTCGCTCGATGCTGCCAGCGCAGGCTACTTGCATCGCAGCGCGTACACCGGAGGAGTGGACGCTCGCTGGCGCTTCAACGGCCGGTACGAGGTCTCGGGATCGTTCGATTTGAGCCGGGTAGCGGGAGATCCGGCCGCAATCGCCCTGACGCAGAAAGACCCGGTTCACCTCTACCAGCGGCCCGACGACGACCTGGCGTTCGACTCCACCAGAACTTCCCTGGCCGGCACCAACCAGGAGCTCCGATTCGCCAAGGTGGGTGGCAAGCGGCTGCGGTTCGAGACCGCCTACCAGCGGCGGACCCCTGGGTTCGAGATCAACGATATCGGGTTCCTGCGCCAGGCCGATCAGCAGATGTGGACGACGTGGGCCAACCTGTCCTGGTTTGAGCCCAACAAGATCTACCAGCAACTCCGCTGGAACTTCAACAACTGGGAGCATTGGAGCTTCGCCGGCCTCCCCACGGAACGGGCTTTCAACACCAACGTGCACGTGCAGTTCACCAACCGCTGGTGGCTGCATCTGGGAGGCACGCTCGGTCAGCTCGGCACCACGTATTGCGATCGCTGTGCCCGGGGCGGCCCGGCGGTGCGACAGGATCCCTACCTGTCGCCCTGGATCGTGATCGAAGGGGACAACCGCCATAAGCTGATGCCCACGCTCTCGGCGAATTACTTCCGGGGCGATGGAGGCCGCTCCGAAGAGATCGAGGTGGAGCCCGAGCTCGAGCTCAAGGTGTCCACCCGATTCACCACCTCGCTCAGCGCGACGTTCAATCGGAACCGCAACGACCAGCAGTACTTCGACACCTTCACCGACCTGAGCGGAGGCCAACACTATACCTTCGCCCATCTGGAGCAGAAGACTGTTACCCTGACCTGGCGTCTGGGGTACACCTTCACCCCCACGACCTCGCTTCAGGTCTATGCTTCGCCCTTCATCTCCAAGGGCACCTACAGCAACGTGCGGGAGATCGCTGACGCCCGGGCGAGCGACTATGCGGCGCGCTACCGTCCCTACGGCGACCCGGCTGTCGCCGATAACCCCGGCGGGTTCAACTTTCAGGAGTTCCGCTCCAACGTGGTGTTCCGGTGGGAGTACCGTCCGGGTTCCACCTTGTTCCTGGTGTGGAGTCAGGGGCGTGAAGCGGAATCGGACATCGAAGGCACCCAATCTCTTCGGGGCGATCTCGGCGACCTGTTCGGCCAGCGGGCCAACAATACTTTCCTCGTAAAGGTTTCCTACTGGCTCACCCCCTGAGTAGCGGCCAGACCAGAGTCTTCTCGACCAGAGGGTCGCCGCCAGCGCGCGGCGGCCCTTCTTTTGTGGTGTGCTCTCTCAGAGATTGGAGTGACTGGTCCAGCCACCCGAGGAAACGGTGACTCAAGCTAGACCGACCGAGCGGCTTCCTCCGGGGCAGGTGCTGACCCGGAAGTGGCCGGTCCTCACCTACGGGGAGACTCCGAAGCTCGACCTTACGAGCTGGAGCTTTCGCTGCTTCGGCCTGGTGGAGGAGCCGGTAACCTGGAGCTGGTCCGAGTTCCTTCGGCTGCCCCGGGTAGCGATCACCTCCGACGTGCACTGCGTCACCCGGTGGAGCCGGTACGACAATCGCTGGGAAGGGGTCGCGTTGTCGGAGATTCTCCGCCGGGTGGCGGTTCTGCCCGCGGCCCTCGCAGTGATGGTACATGCCGACCCAGACTACACCACCAACTTGTTGCTCTCGGATCTGCAGGGCGACGATGTGCTTCTAGCCTACCGCCACGATGGAGAGGACCTTCCAGTGGAGCATGGCGGGCCCTGCCGGCTGGTCGTTCCCCGGCTCTACTTCTGGAAGAGCGCCAAGTGGGTCCGCGGATTCGAATTCCTGGACCACAACGCGCCCGGATTCTGGGAGGTCAACGGATATCACCTGCGGGCCGACCCCTGGCGAGACGAGCGCTATTCAGGACAGGAGACGGACGCGATGCAGCGGATGCGGGCGGAGTCGGCCCGCCGCCGACGGGCTAGGGGTTAGAAGCCCCGGCTCCAGGCGACTCCCAGCCCGAAGGTGACATACGACTGGTCGTCAACACTGCCGGCCGAAAGGGCGTAGTTGTAGCGCCCGTTCAGCACCGCGGCGAGGTCGGGGCGAAGGGGGAAGGCGAAACCGAGCTCGGGCGCGAACCCGAAATGCCAATTGGTCTCGTGAATGGAGTACAGACCGATATCGAGCCGGTGCTCCATGATGTAGGTGCCGACGTTGGCAGCCACGAAGGGCCGGGGGCGGCCTTGGGTGCCGAAGAAATACGAGACGTTGGCCAGGACCGGCCATGAGTTCACGTAGCGGAACTGATCCCCGCTGATATCCACCCCGAAGGCGGAAATGACCTCGTCGGTCTGCTGGTCGAAGACATGCCACCCGAAGCTGAGGCCCAGCGTCAGGTTCGGCTTGACCGGCTTCTTGAAATCGAAACCGACGCCTCTCCAGCCGAAGTTGTCGGTGAAGTCCTGAGTATTCCCTAGAGGCAGAGACGGCTGATACGTCAGGGCATACCAGGTCTGACCCTGCGCTGGACTGGTAGCGAGCGGGGCCAGCAGAAGGACCGACTCCAGGATCCGCCGAACTGCCTTCATGATCTGTGCTCCGCTACTAGTGAGCGAGGTAAGGTGACTGAGCAAAGGCACGGTCGATGGCCTGGTCGATGCGGAACGGCGCATCAACAGCCGACCCCTCCAGCAGCCCGCGCAGCGCCGCGGTCCAGATGGCAGGGATCTGCATGGCAACCGGGTCGGCGCGCCGCAGATCCCACATGTCGATCGCGATGGTGCCGACGTCGTACTGTGAAACGGAAACGACCGGATAGCCAGCACCCCAGCCCGGACCGTAACAGCAGGGCCAGCCGTACCAGCCCCAGTAGCCCCACCAGGGGTAGCTCACGTAGACGTCGGTGTTCTGGACCGCGACTCCCTTGATCAGAACTACCACGTCAGGAGTACCCGCGGCGAATGACGGCAGCCGGGTATAGCCCAGCTCGGCCAACTTCGCCGCTACGCCATCCAGAATCAGCTGATCGTATGCGTGGTTGAAGGGCAGGGCGGTCGCAACGCTCTCCGGAGGGACGATCTCCACCACCGAGTCCGGCATGACGAAGGTCCCGATGTTGGCGAAGTTCACCGTGTCGTCGTGAGCGGTGGCGACGACGTCCAATTCTGCGACGCTGGTCGGCTCGTCAGGATGGCAGGCGCTACCCAGGGCCACCAGCCCGGTGAGTCCCAGCAAGACAATATCATAACGGGTCATGCTCGAACCGACTGCCGATGAGTGCGTCACAACGGACCCACCAGGTTTGGGATTCGACTATTAAGGGATCGAGGGCTCAGGGCGCGACCTCTTGGCCCAAAATGGCAGGCCCCAGGAGCAAGACAATTGCACCAAAGGATAGGACGGCGCCCCTGCCCAACTTTGAGCGCAAGAATCGGAGTGCCCTGTTCGGTCCATCACCCTAGAATAGGTCGTGACAATTACCCTGCAGTTCGACGCCAGCGATGAGGACTACATGAACGATCTGCTGTTCACCATTGGAGAGTGTTTCCTGGGATCCCTGCTCATTGCCCGGAGCGAGACCGGCGTTTGCGCCATTCTCCTGGGTGACGATGCCGACAGCCTGGCTCGGGAGTTGGCCGCTCGCTATCCCGACGCCGCTCTGGTTCGAGCCGACGAGGCCATCGGTGATCTGGTGCCCCAGGTGGTCGAGATGATAGAGTCGCCCGGCAAGGGGGCCGAGCTGCTGCTGGATGTGCGCGGAACCGTCTTTCAGCAGCGGGCGTGGCAGGCCCTCCGGGAGATCCCGCCTGGATCCACCGCCACCTATGGCGAGATCGCTACCCGGATCGGAGCTCCCCGCGCGGTCCGGGCGGTGGCCCAGGCCTGCGCCGCCAATCCGATCGCGGTGGCCATCCCCTGTCATCGGGTGGTGCGAAGCGATGGCAGGTTGTCGGGCTATCGCTGGGGCGTCGGCCGCAAGAAGGTCCTGCTCCAGCGCGAGGCGACCGCGTGAGCGCCCCGGCCGCGGTGGCGGCAGCTCCGAGCTCGGACGAGATCACCGACCGCACCGCCAGGTACGATTGGACCCTCATCACCCAGGATCTCGACGCCGGGGGAAATGCGGTTCTGGAAAGTCTGATCTCGGCCGATGAGTGTCGGGAGCTGGCGGCGCTCTATGCCGAGCCGGCCAATTTTCGCTCCCGAGTGGTGATGGCCCGCCACGGCTTCGGCAAGGGAGAGTACCAATACTTTGCCTATCCCCTGCCGGACCTCATCGCCGGTCTACGCACCACGCTGTACCCCAGACTGGTTCCATTGGCCAATCGCTGGAACGAGGCGATGGGGGTCGATGTGCGCTACCCTCCCAGCCACGCCGAATTCATTGCGCGGTGCCACAGGGCTCGACAACGGAAGCCAACACCACTGCTCCTGCAGTACGGGCCGGGTGACTACAACTGTCTCCACCAGGACGTGTACGGCGAGCACGTATTTCCTCTCCAGGTAGCGATTCTCCTGTCGGCGCCGGGGCAGGACTTTACCGGCGGTGAATTCGTGATGACCGAGCAGCGCCCCAGAATGCAGTCCCGGGCCGAGGTGGTGCCGCTCGGGCGCGGAGACGCGGTGGTGTTCACCGTGCGCCAGCGGCCGGTGCAGGGCAGCCGCGGGGCGTATCGGGTCAACCTTCGGCACGGCGTCAGCCGCATTCGCTCGGGCCAGCGGTACACCCTGGGGATCATCTTTCATGATGGCGAGTGAGGTTGGATAGATGCGGGCTATTCGAGTCGTATGTCTGACGATCGCGTTGACGATGCTCGGGTCGAGGTCGATTGCAGCCCAGCATTCGCCCACGGCTGACTCGGCGCAGGCCCAGATCCGGCAGACGCTCCGGGCCTTCTACTTCAATCTGGCCCATGGCGACTGGGAAGCTCTAACCGACGACATCCTGGCTGCCAAGGTGGTGGCGCATCGCTCCCCGCCGGCGGCAAAACTGTCGCTGAATGCCGACCAGCCGGTCTGCGGCAACCAGAACGGACCCCAGGTCGATCAGGCGGCCATGGTGCTGGTCGAGGACTGGGCTGAAGTATTCGTGCCCCGGTGCGGAGCGGCGCTGGTGGGTGGCGATGAGTTTCGGATGATTCACTTCGAGGAGCGCTGGCGTTTCGTCGCTATCCATCTCTTCGAGCAGCCGCTCAACTTCTCGACCGGGCCGTAGCCTGCTCGGCGCACTCGGCCGCGCGCCGGAGCAGCAGCTCCCGCTCCGGTGCATTCCGGGTGAGTGACGCCGCCCGTTCGAACTCTGCCTGGGCCTCGTCGTAGCGGTTGAGCTTCAGCAGGAGATCGCCCCGAACTGCCGGCAGCAGGTGATAGGACTCCAGCGCCGGCTCTGCCTGAAGCGCATCCGCGATCTCGAGTCCCGCCGCCGGACCAAACGCCATCCCCACGGCTACCGCGCGGTTCAGCTCCACCACGGGGGTGGGTGTGAGCTGGAGCAGCAGCTGGTAGAGCGCCGCCACCTGAATCCAATCGGTCTCCTCTGGGATCCGGGCGCGCGCGTGACAGGCCGCAATCTTCGCCTGCAGCGTGTAGGGACCGGCATTTCCCAGAGACTCGGCTCGCTCGAGCGCATCCAGCCCTCTGCCGATGAGCATCCGGTCCCACCGGCTCCGATCCTGATCCAGTAACAGAACCGGCTCCCCCGACGGTCCGATCCGAGCCCGGAGCCTCGATGCCTGGATTTCCATCAAAGCAACGAGTCCATGAACCTCGGCCTGATCGGGAACCAGGCCGACCAGGATTCGTCCCAGGCGCAGCGCCTCTTCACAGAGCTGGGGCCGCATCCAGTCATCGCCGGCCGTCGCCGAATAGCCCTCGTTGAAAATCAGGTACACCACCTCCAGCACCGAGGAGAGCCGAGCGGTGAGCTCCTCTCCGCGAGGGACCTCGAACGGCACCTTGGCCTCCGCCAGCGTTCGCTTGGCCCGCACGATTCGCTGGGCGATGGTCGGCTCCGGCGCCAGAAACGCCCGGCCGATTTCATCGGTAGTCAGGCCGCCCAGCAGCCGCAGCGTGAGCGCGGCGCGCGCCTCCCGGGTCAGAACCGGATGGCAGGAGATGAACACCAGGCGAAGCAGATCGTCACCCACTGGATCATCCAGCGCGGCGTCGAGGTCGCCGGCTCCCAGCTCCTGCCGCTGCTCCAGCTCATAGCCCACCTCCACATGCTTGCGGTCCTGCATCTTTCGCCGGCGCAGCTGGTCTATCGCCCGATGCTTCGCCGTCGCCATGAGCCAGGCTCCGGGTTTGTCGGGAATGCCGGACTGGGGCCACCGCTCCAGCGCCGCCACCAGAGCGTCCTGGGCCAGGTCCTCCGCCAGTCCGACATCACCGACCATTCGGGTCAGCCCCGCAATGAGCCTGGCGGACTCGATTCGCCACACGGCATCGATAGCGCGCTGGATGTCGGTGGTGGTCACGGCGATCCTCCCCGGACGATCAAGACCACCGCTGCCAGCGCGCAGGCCACTCCGGAGACCTGCCAGAAGTTGAGCCGCTCCCGGAGAACGATCCGGGCCAGCAACACGGTGCTCGCGGGATAGAGCGAAGACAGGGTGACCACGATGCTGAGGGGCCCCTCCCGTGCGGCCAGGAGATACAGCGCGTTGGCCACCATGTCTACAGCCCCGCAGAGGACGGCAAGGGTTGCCACTTTGCCGGGCATGCGGACTGACCGCCGGCCGAGGATCGAGATCAGCCCGAACAGCACGACGGTGAGGGATCGCGATACCAGGAGCGGCCACATGCCTGCTTCGGAGCGGGTCCGCGCCAGGGCCAGGAAGAAGAACCCGATCGCGACACCGGAGGTCAGGGCCGTCCCGACTCCCGGCGGCAGGGTCTTCCGCGGCTCGCGCTGCTGCCGCCCGGAAGAGGCGGGAGTATGCCGGCTCACCAATACGATGGACACGATCCCGAGCACAATACCGGCCCCAGCGAGTGGCACCGGGCGCTCGCCCAGGCCAATCGCGACCGCAACTGGAATCGTGACTGCGCAGACCGCGGTCGTCGGTGCTACCACGGCCATCGTGCCGATAGCCAGAGCCCGGTACAGCAGCGCAACGCCGATGCCCCCGGTGAGTCCGGCGACAGCACCCCAGGCCAGGTCGAGGTGTGTTGGCTGGGCATCCGGCAGCACCGAAAGCAGCAGAGCGAGAAGAGCCAGCCCGCTGGCCTGAGAGAGGAGCACTACCGGGATGGTGCCGGCGCGCTTGGTTGCAAGACCGCCGGTGAAATCCGCGGCCCCGTAGAGCAAGGCGGATCCCAGTGCCAGAAGGTAGATCATGATGGTGCAAAAATAGCCCGCGCCGGGGTTCGACGCGGGCTAGATACTACGATGTTTGGTGGAGGGAGCTCGGTCTATCGCACCTGACTATTTCTTGCCTGCTGTATGTTGCTGGGCAGCGATCTGGTCCCGTAGCCGCTGTTCCTGTTCCCGAAGCTCCGGGGTAAATTGCTCGCCGAAATCGTCCTCTTCGAACACCTGGCGGATCTCTACTTCGGCATCTTGGAAGGGAGCCCGCTTCAGCCACTCGATGGCCTCATCTCTGGACCTCACCTGCCAGAGCCAGTAGCCCGCGACCAGCTCCTTGGTCTCCGCAAACGGGCCGTCGATCACGGTCCGCTTCTTCCCGGAAAACCTCACCCGGGCACCCTTGGAGCTCGGCTGAAGCCCCTCGCCCGCCAGCATCACACCCGCCTTGACCAGCTCCTCGTTAAACCTGCCCATGTCGGCCAGCATCTCGGTGCTGGGCAGAACCCCAGCCTCGCTGTCCTTGTCGGCCTTCACGATCACCATGAACCGCATGTTAGTGACTCCTATAAGGTTATTGGTTCGACTCGCACTGGGCTCTCTGGCCCTTCATTAACACGTCGAACGAGCCGCGGCGGAATCGACCCGCTGCATCAAACGGCTGCCCAAACGGTCCCCCCACTCGGCGAAGCCGGGGCCAGGGCCCTGCCACCGCAGCTCCTCGACTCCGTCGAAGAGTGGGGCATCGGTCCTGAGGGTAGCCAGGATCTTGAACAACAGGGCCAGCTCGCGCTCGCCCCCCAGCACGCCCGGCGGAAAGCTTTCGAGCGGGCCATACTGATTGAGCAGCCGGGCGGCGGTCGAGGTCCCGATGCCCGCAATGCCGGGATAGCCGTCCGCTGCGTCGCCAACCAGCGCAAGGAAATCAGGTATCAGAGCGGGGTCCACCCCGAACTTTTCGCGAACTCCGGCGGCATCCCGGATCCGCTTGGTCCGCTGCTCGATCTGCACCACCCGCTCACCCTGAACGCACTGCGCTAGGTCCTTGTCCGGGGTCCAGATGCAGACCTTCTCCACCGACTCATCGCGGGCCGCGATCCAGGCGGCTGAGGCGAGCGCGTCATCTGCCTCCAGCTCGACCATGGGCCACACTGCAACTCCCATCGCCGCCAGTGCTTCCTCCAACGGGTGGAACTGGGCCAGTAGGGCGCGCTCCATTCCCGCCGACGTCTTGTAGCCGGGCCACAGTTCATTGCGAAAGGACTCGATCACATGATCGGTGGCCACCCCGAGATGAGTGGCGCCCGATTCGATCAGCTGCAGTACTGTCCCGAGCACTCCAGCTACGGCGCCGTAGGGTGCATCCACCCCCTTGTTGAAGCGGCGCTGGCCGTAGAAATGGCGGAACAGCTCGTAGGTGCCGTCGATGAGATGGACGATCACGGTGGCGAGCGGGACTCGAGTAGACTGCGGTAGGTAATCGAGTAGCGTAGGGTTTCGACTGCCGGGATGCTGTGCTCCCACTCGGTTCTCGAGGGGCCCCGAAGCAGATAGACCGAACGAGGCTCGGCGGTGATGGCGGCTCGCTCCCAGCTCGAGCCGGACTTGCGCCGGAAGCGGAAGCGGCAGGCGGAGAGCAGAGAGACGCCGAGCACGTCACCGAAGACCTTCTTGTCCCGGTGCCATCCTATCGCAGCGCCGGCGTCATACTCTATCACCAGCACCTGCTGCAGCGCTGCCGCCGGCAGCTCGGCGAATTCGGCGGCCACTTCCCGGAGCGACAGGAGGAAGTCAGGTATATCCTCGGCCTTCTGGAGTGACCGGTCGTTGAAGTCGTAGTGCCAGCCGAAAGAGACGGTCCGTCTCTTGCCGACGAATCCCTGGAACTCGAACTCCTTGAAGGGAAGGGACCTCACTCGTTCGAGAATCGACTGCTCCTCCTCCGGCCGGAGGATCTCCGGCTGGTATCTGAAGCCCTCCGGCAGCGCCCGGGTGGCTCCGAACAGAGTCAATTGCTTGCGCGCCAATTCAACGTCCTGCCTTCCGATGCAGCAGCGGAATCAGTCTTTCTCCACCGGCTGAATAACACGCTGAGGACAGCCGCAGCCGGTGGAAGCCAGGCCTCCGGTGACCCCATCGCCCAGAGCGTAAGTCCGCTGATCAGGCACCATACCACTGGCATTATCATCAACCTGCCGGATCTCTGACTGGAAGCCAGGAGGACCATTCCCAGCGTCGCGATCGCGGTGGGGTCCGGCTCTAGGCCAAACACCTCTGCCTGTTCCCATCCGCGTCCCACGAGCGGTGCGATCAGCGGATACAGTGCGATCGCTCCCACGAAGAGGGCCAGTCCAGCGGTCCGCGTTCGGCCATCGCCTCGGTTCCTCACGGTACTCCGGCCAAACCCTTCCATTAGTAGTAGCAGCGCCTGAAGCACAAACAATGGAGCGAGGTAGACCGCAGCCCAGTTGATCGCGGAATAGCGTCGCCACAGGAAGGCCCAACCAGTCCAGAGCCAGAGCAGCGCAAGAACCGTCCACACGACACGCAGCCGAGGGATCGTCGCCCCCCGAGCGAGTGCGAGTAGGGTGCAGCCCAGCGCCAGAGTCAGAAGGTGCGCCGGCCATACCGACTCGTTTAGCCGCTCGATCATCCGGTAGTAGGTGCGGGGGGAGAACAGCAGGAAGTCGGAGAGTCGGTAGGTCCACCACTCCTGCATGTCAGAGTCCCTCAACGTAGCTGATCATGCGCCGCCGCATGGCTGGGTCCGGGAGCGCTCCCACTGCGGCGTCCAGGTTCTCCCTCACATGGGCGACCTGCGAGGTAGCCGGAATGGCACAGGTCACCGCGGGGTGGGACACGATGAACTTCAGGAGAAACTGGGCCCAGTTGGCGGCCCCGAGTTCGCCGGCCCAGGCGGGAAGGGGATGCCGCTGCACCTGACGGATCAGGTCTCCCTGGCGAAACGGCCGGTTGATGATCACCGCAATGCCACGGTCCTGCGCCAGAGGCAGGATCCGCTGCTCCGCCTCCCGGTCCAGGATGTTGTAAGTGACCTGAGTGAAATCCACTGGCTGCCGTCGCATGATCGCTTCCATCTCGTCGTGACGCCGTCCTTCGGACGTGGTAATCCCGACGTACCGGATCCGTCCCTCGGCCTTGAGAGCCCGCAGCCTAGGCAGGTGAGACTCCCAGCCGAGCAGGTTGTGCACCTGCAGCAGGTCGAGCCGGGGAACTCCCCAGCGAGTCCTGGTGTGTTCGATCTGCTCCGGTCCTTCGGATTCAGAGGAGGTCCAGACTTTGTCAGCCGAGAAGAGTCCCGACGGCTTCCCCAGCTTTCGAAGGCCGTATCCGATCACGGCCTGAGATGATCCGTACATCGGCGATGAGTCGATCATCCGGCCGCCGGCCGTGAAGAACGCCCGCATCACCTCCGCGCATTCGTCTCTGAGCTCGGGATCGTCACCCACGTTGAAGGTGATCCAGCTGCCCAGGCCGATGACCGGGAGCTGCTCGCCGGTAGAGGGAATGGGGCGAGTCAGTGGAACCGCTCGCGAGAGCCCCCACAGGGGGCGCAGCAAGGCCCCGGCTGCACCGGCAGCCGCGGTCAGAAGCAGGTTCCTCCGGCTCAGCATCATTCTCTATCCCCGCAGCGGGCGAGCAACCAGCACTCCAGTGGAGCGCTTGATGGCGGCGACGTATTCCGGGAGGGTAGTCCGGGTCACCTCGACCACTCCTCCCGACAGGGGTGCGTGCAGGACCCGCATCACGCCGTCCCCGCTTCGATAGGCAAAGGCGGCATGGGTCACATCAAGCCCCGGTATTTCAGTGGCGAACCCCAGCACGTCACCGGTTTCGAGCCGGTCAACCAGCTGAGGTATCAGCTTGGTGGGAATCACCCGCCGGATCGCGTGGTCCAGCCGCTGCTCGATCTCCTCAATTTCCTGGAATACGGCGGCACTGCGCAGCGCCGGGTACTTGTCCCGATGCGCGGTCATGAACCGGAGTGGCCGCCGGTCCTCGACTCCGCTCAGCTCCTCACCCAGGTCCCGGACCAGGCCCCGCCGCGCCCCGTCCTGGATCCATTCGCTGAAGTAGTGAAGCCGGGAGGCGTATCCCTCCCGTCTTCCGTCCCGATACCGCATCCGCTCGACCTCGTTTCCCAGCCGCTGCCAGGTCGGAGTCTCGTCACTCTGGGCCACACGAGCCACCCCGAGACAGGCCTCGACCAGAGTGACACAGTCGAACTGAGTGAGTGAGAGTGTCAGTGGCTCGGACCCCGGATCTCCCCCCGACTTGAGGTAGGCGTCGAGGGTGTAAGGCTCATAAGGGCTGCCCCGGGCCAGCTCACCCACTCGGATGGCGCTCCGGCCCAGGGGCGTCTTCCGGACAACCAGCCCTTCAGTTCGGAGCGCCCGAGTCCAGTCATGGAGCCGGGCTCCGTCGGGATCAGTGGCGAGACCTGGTCTCTCCCGCATGCAAGCGGCGAGTGGCGCCGGGATGGCGAGTGCCGCTCCGGCGGCGGCGGCCCGGCGCAGTAGTGCCCGGCGGCTCAGCATGTGGCTCATGACTCAAACATGCCCGGGTCTCCTGTACCCGTCGAGGGACCTCGGATGAGGACAGGTTTCCAAGTGTTCTTCTCGAGGATGAGGTCAGTAGGGTAGGCCGACGCTCGAGCCCAGAGCCGTATGCTCCTGTGGGTCAAAGCCTTGTGCGCCGGGTGCCGAAATGGTCTAGGAGTTGCTTCCTCCCTCGCGGTCCCCGGTGTGCTGGTAGTCACATCACCGGGGCGGCCGCAGCGATATGGTCTGCGGCTAGAAGGGTTACGCAGCACTCGTGTCACGAAAGCGGAGTTGCAGTTTTCGATCTCTGAAAGGATGGTTGGAATGACGATACGAAGAATCCTCACCACCGCGGGTGGTCTGCTGGTCGCCCTGGCGGTTGTGCCCCAAGCTCCGCTCCATGCGCAGCTGGAGGCGCTCCGGCAGGACAGCAGATTCATCTTTGATGCGGCCTCCAGCAATCTGCTCGAGATCCGTCTCGGCCAGCTGGCGCAGTCCAAGGCCGTGAACTCCTCCGTCAAGCAGTTCGGCCAGCAGATGGTCACCGACCACAACAACCTCCAGACCCAGCTGACCGCCACCATTTCCAAGTCCGGCACCGACTTCAAGCCGGGAATGAATGACGAAGACAAGAAGGAGGCCGAGCGGTTGGACAAGCTCTCCGGGGCCGAGTTCGACCGGCAGTACATGACCTCCATGATTCAGCACCATCAGCAGGATGTCACCGAGTTCCAGAGCATGAGCAGCTCGGCGCGCTCGGCCGAGGCAAGGCAGATCGCCACCACCGGCCTGCCGGTGATCCAGCGCCATCTCACCATGGCGTCTCAAGTAGGCTCACAGGTAGGGGTCACCGGTGACGTCGTGGCATACAACCCCACTCCGACCACGCCGCCGTCGCCTACCCAGAATCCGCCGGTCGGTCCGACGGCGAGCACGGGGACGCAGAGCGACGTCAATGCGGATATGACATTCATCCGCCACGTCGGCAGCTCGAACCTGATGGAGATCCGCTTGGGTCAGGTGGCGCAGAGCCGGGCCACTAACTCGGCGGTCAAGCAGTTCGGCCAGCGGATGATCGACGACCACACCCGGCTGCAGAATCAACTGACCGCGGTAGTCAGCAGTACTGGTGTGTCATTCGTGCCCGGCATGGACGCCACGCACCAGCAGCTGGCCAGCCGGATTGAGCGGCTCTCGGGTGCGGAGTTCGACCGGGCATACATGCAGGCTATGATCCAGGGCCATCAGGACGACATCAACCAGTTCCAGACCCAGAGCCAGTCGGCCCGCTCCACCCAGGTCCGCAATCTCGCCAGCGGCAGTCTGCCGCTGCTCCAGCAGCACCTGAGTCTCGCTGTGCAGGTTGGCAACCAGGTGGGTGCCGACACCACGAACATCTCCAATCCCAACCAGCCCGGCGGCGGCAAGAATACCACCATCATGTCCGATGCCGAGTTCATCCGTGACGTGGGTGCGGACAACACGATGATGGTGCAATTGGCCGAAATTGCGAAGGACGACGCCAAGGATAAGGAGATCCGGGAGTATGCCGCGCGCGAGGCCCGTGATCACGAGCGGCTCCAGAACCAGTGGACGGCTGTGGTTCAGCGCAACGGTATGGCGTCCTACAAGCCCGGCATGGGTTCCAACCACCGGGAGAAGGTCGAGCAGCTGAAGAAGGCGAAGGGAAAGAACCTCGACCGGGTCTACATGACGCTCATGATCCAGCAGCATACCGATGAAGTGAGCTACTGGCAGAAGGAAGGTCGGGGCAGCAACTCAACCCAGGTCCGTAACCTGGTCAACGGCGGCCTGCCCACCCTGGAGCAGCATCTCGCCGATGCCAAGCGGCTGGGGCGAAAAGTCGGCTTGAATCCGGATCAGGTCCTGAAGACCCGGACTGACATCGAGAAAAACAAGAACAAGGATAAGGACAAGAACTAGCCGGAGTTGTTGCACCAACGAACGGGCGCCCTCGGGCGCCCGTTTTTTTATGCATGCTTGTGACCACCAGGACCGCGCCCTAGCTTCTTCGCATCCCGGATCACCGTTGCAGCTCCCCAAGGAGGAACCATGTCGCTCTCCCGCCGCCGCCTGATTTTGGGAGGGACGCTCACCGCCGCAAGCACTGCCCTGGCTCCCGCGGTGAGCTTTGCCGAAAAGCTTCGTCCGGTGACGGACCTCCCACCCGATCTCGACGACTGGCAGGCGGTCCGCGAACAGTTCGACCTCTCGCCGGAGTACATCCATCTGGGCCTCTTCTTTCTGACCTCCCATCCCCGTCCCGTGCGCTCGGCGATCGAAGGGCTACGCCGCAGACTGGATCAGAATCCGTTTCTCACGGTCGAGCGCGGCATGTTCGAGGATAACCAGCCCAAGTTCTACGACACCGTCACCGCCTCCCTGGGCCGGTACCTGGGGACCGACCCTCAGGATATTGCCCTGACCAGCAATACCACCACGAGCCTGTCGATCATCTATCACGGCCTGCCGCTCGCGCCAGGGGACGAGATCCTGACCACCAATCAGGACCATTACGTCCACCATGAGGCCATCCGGCTGGCAACCGAACGCGTCGGAGCCACCTGGCGGAAGATTCCGATCTTCGATTCGTACGCCGCAATCTCACCCGACGAGATCATTGGCCGGATTCGTCGCGGGATCGGACCCCGGACCCGCGCGGTGGGGATAACCTGGGTTCACTCCTCTAGTGGGCTCCGAATGCCGGTCCGCCAGGTAGCAGACGCAATCGCGGAGGTGAACCGGTCGCGGGGAGAAAAGGAGCGAGTGCTACTGGTAGTCGACGGCGTGCATGGTCTCGGTGTAGAGGATCCCAATATTACCGCGCTCGGTGCCGACCTCTTTGCGGCCGGGCTCCACAAGTGGATGTTCGGGCCCCGAGGCACCGGTTTCGTCTGGGGCAGGCCGGACGTCTGGACTACCATGCGGCCGCTGGCGGCAAGCTTCCAGTGGCTGGAGGAGTTCTATGCCTGGGGCGACGAGCGGCCGGTCCGGTCTCCGGTCCGGGCGGCGCTGTTCTCGCCCGGAGGTTTCTATGCCTTCGAGCATCACTGGGCCGTGCCGGCAGCAGTCGAGTTTCACCGGAAGATTGGCCCCGCCCGTATCACCCAGAGAATCCACACGCTGAATCAGCAGATGCGCGAGGGCTTGGCCAAGATGGCACACGTTGTGGTCTATACGCCTGCTTCACCCGAGTTGAATGCAGGGATGGTGTGCTTCGATGTGAAGGGGCTGAAGGCAGGGGAAACCGTCCGTCGGCTTCTGTCTAAGGGAATCCTGGCCTCGACGACGCCCTACAAGGTGCCCTTCTCGCGGGTGGCCTGTGGCATCATGAATACGCCGGGAGAAGTCGAGGCCACGCTGCGGGCCGTGCGGAGCCTGTCCTGATCGCCCATTGAAGCGCGAGAGGAAGATGATCGAGCAAGAAAAATCGAGCGACCAGTGAGCACGTAAGACGATGTGGAAATGTGAGTAATGTGCCTGATCGTGGAAAAGAAATTCCCTCTTGCGCGAGTGAAAATCATTTCCTATACTGTCCTCGCCAAATACGAAAACTGATCATTTTCGAGTTTGGAGTGACGAGACCAATCGCGTGTCTCGTCCACGCTGCAGTGGCGTGGCAGCGTGCCGAGCAAGAGGTTGATCCGCGATTCAGCCGACTTGTAGCGCCCACGCTGGTGAACCAGATGGAATGCACGCCATCTGGGAATGGAAATCGGAGCTCTCGAGGCCAGACCGCAAACGCTCCAGTTTAGGCGGTGGCCAACAG
The DNA here is from genome assembly GCA_965652025.1 of uncultured Gemmatimonadales bacterium. Lineage (GTDB taxonomy): Bacteria > Gemmatimonadota > Gemmatimonadetes > Gemmatimonadales > GWC2-71-9 > CAVVWJ01. The sequence goes on along the minus strand of CBFGTM010000016.1, from coordinate 36,344 downwards.
AAGAAGAACGGAGAAGCCAACTCTCCGACTCCGGATAATCAGCGCGCGGGCGGCCCGCGTTCCTTTCGGGGAATGCGGGCCGTCTGTCTTTCTACCAACTAGCCCTGGTCAACCCTCGTTCTCGAGCCCACCACTGCCGGCCGCCCCAAACTTTGGCGCGGCGAAGCCGTGACTTACGGTGTACGGCGGCTCGTGCCGCTCCAGCCGGTCGTAGTAGCGGCCCGGGTCGGCTTCGAACTCACGCCGGCACTGGTCGGAACAGAAGTACACTTCCTGGGACTCGTACGTGGTGCTGCCTGCGGCGCTTTCCCGGTCGATTATCATGCCGCAGACAGGATCCTTGATCTGACTCATCCTTCGACTCCTGGCGAAAAACCTGATTTCAGTCTTTGAATGTGGGTCAGATGGCTCTGTGAGGTGGGTCACCTCCCCATGTATCGTCTCGGCGGGGATGAAGTAGTACAATTCGGCAAAGGTCCGGGAGGGAACCAATGCTGAAACAGCGGACACTGGGCACCCAGGGCCTCATTGTTTCCGAGCTGGGGCTGGGCTGCATGGGGATGAGCCAATCGTACGGCTCGCCTGAAGAACGCGATGAGCGGGAGTCCATCGCCACCATCCATCGGGCCCTCGCGCTGGGGGTGGATTTCCTCGATACCGCCGAGGTGTACGGCCCCTTCACCAACGAGGAGCTGGTCGGCCGGGCCCTGAAGCGGCGGCGCAAGGAGGTGGTCGTCGCGACCAAATTCGGCTTTCGCATCGAGAACGGGCAGATAACCGGGTTGGACAGCCGTCCGGCTCATATTCGCGAGGCGGTCGAGGGCTCCCTTCGCCGGCTGGGCACCGACTACATCGATCTTCTGTACCAGCACCGGGTCGATCCGGCGGTCCCGATCGAGGATGTCGCCGGCACCGTCGCGGCGCTGATCCGGGAAGGGAAAGTGCGCTTCTTCGGGCTTTCGGAAGCCGGCGAGAACACCATCCGCCGCGCTCACGCGGAGCATCCGGTCCTGGCTGTGCAGAGCGAGTACTCTCTCTGGGAGCGTAACCTGGAGCCGCGCATCATCCCGCTGCTGCGCGAACTGAACATCGGGCTGGTCGCGTTTAGTCCCCTGGGACGCGGATTTCTCACCGGAACTGCCAAGCGGGCCGAGGAATACCCGGAAGACGACTACCGCCGCACCGACCCGCGATACCAGGGCGCCAATTTCGATGCCAACATGCGGGCTGCCCAAGGGGTGCAGGACCTGGCCCGCAGCAAGAGGGCTACACCGGCACAAATCGCCTTGGCCTGGCTGCTGCACAAGGGCGAGGACATTGTGCCGATTCCCGGGACCAAGCGGCGGAAATACCTGGAAGAGAACGTTGCAGCCGCCGATTTCGAGCTGAGTCCCCAGGAGATGGCTGAGCTCGATGCGGCACTCCCGCCGGAGAAGGTGGCCGGACCGCGGTACAACGAGCGGATGATGGCGACGGTTGACCGCTAGAGCATGAACCCGCTGACACTCGCATTGGGGCTTGGCTTTGTCGCCGGCCTGCGCACCTTCACCGCTCCGGCAGCGGTAAGCTGGGCGGCCTGTTTTGGCTGGCTCCATCTGCGGGGTACAGCGCTTCAGTTCATGGGATCATGGGCGGCTGTCGCCGTGTTCTCCTGTCTCGCGGTGGTGGAATATGTGGGGGACAAACTGCCCCGAACGCCCAGTCGCGTCCGGCCCGGACCGCTGATCGGGCGCATTCTGTTCGGTGGGCTCTCCGGAGTGGCGCTGGCCCTCTCGGCTCAACACTCGCCCGCAGCCGGCGCGGTGCTGGGAGGTATCGGCGCCGTCATCGGCGCGTTCACCGGCTATAAAGTCCGAACCCGGCTGGTTCCCAGGCTGGGCGTGAGGGATTTTGCGGTAGCCCTGCCCGAGGACCTGATCGCAATTGTTCTGGCCTATTTGCTGGTGGCTGGAGCCAGGGGCTAGGAGTGACCGCCGAGCTCTCCCCCATTCTCATTCTCATTGCCGCCGGTATCGTCGGTCTGCTGCTCATTCCGTTCGGGCTCCCAGGACTCTGGCTCATCGTTCTTGGCATCGTGGGCTATGGCTGGCTCACCGACTTCCAGACCCTGAGCGCGGGCTTCATGGTTCTGATCGTCGTCCTCGCAATTCTGGGGGAGGTGTTCGAGGCCTGGATCGGGTTCCGCTACGCTCAGCGCTACGGCGGCTCCCGCCGCGCGGGCTGGGGCGCCCTGTTCGGTGGCCTGGTGGGGGCGGTCGTGGGAGTTCCGATCCCGATCATCGGGTCGGTCATCGGTGGATTCGTCGGCGCGTTCATCGGCGCGGCGCTATTCGAGTACAGCGCTGCTCGCCAGTCCGCGGGCGCGATGAAGGCCGGCTGGGGCGCAGTGCTCGGCCGAGCCGCCGCGGCTGCGGGTAAGATGGGGCTGGGAATTGTGATGGTGGTCGGCTCGCTGTTCGCGGCCTGGCGTTGATTCGATGACCGAGCTGCGCAGCTCGGACCGGCCATCTGCTGATTGGCCGCATGCCGGCGCCGACCCGCTCGACCAGCTGGTCCATCTCTCGCGGCTGATTGGCCAGGATCTTCGCCTGGTGCAGCCGGGCGGGGGCAACACCTCGCTCAAGCAGGGCGACACTCTCCTGGTAAAAGGCAGCGGCACCGACCTTCGCACTATCGGCCGGGAAGGTTTCACCCGCCTGTCACTCGGGCGACTCGCCGCGCTGCGTGATGCCGATTCCATGAGCGACGCCGAGATGATGCGGTTTATGGCGAGCTGCATGGTGGAGGAGGGACCGCCGCCCAGTGTGGAGACGCCGCTCCACGCGCTTCTGCCGTACCGAGTGATTGCCCATACCCACGACGTGCCCACCATGAGTCTCACCAACCTCAGGGACTCCGAGGCTGAGCGGCTCGTCGCTCAGCTGTTTCAGGGGCGGGTCGTGCATGTCCCGTACGTGCGTCCGGGGTTTCCACTGGCGAAGGCGGTCGCAGAAATGGTCGGTCAGCCGGTCGGTCGGGCGGCCGGTCAGATTCCCCACGATGCAGTAGGGCTGGCTCTAGCCCACCATGGGTTGGTCGTTTGGGGCGACAGTGTCGAGGAGTGCTATCAAAGACTGGTGGACGTAACGCGTCGTATGGACGAGTTTCTTGCAGCACGGAGAACCGACCGCCAGACCGCCCGACCGCCCGACCGCCTGCCACACCACGACCACCACCGGCTGGCGGAGCTTGCACTCCCGATTATCCGAGGCTCCCTCAGCCAACCGGAGCGGGTGATCCTGCACTATGACGATGCGGGCGATACCATCGCTGCGCTGGCCGATGAGCGCATGCCGGAGGTGGTCCGCCGCGGCATGGCCACCCCGGAGCACCTGCTACGCGCGGGAAGATTGCCGGTCTGGCTCGATCTGCGGCCGGCTGAGTCCGCCGACCAGGTCTCCGAAAGTGTTCGGACGCAGCTCGCGGCGGCCCGCGCCGAGTATGAGGACTATCACCGGCGACACGCCGGGGCAGGGGAACGCCCGCTGGACGACTGGGCCAAGGTGATCCTGGTGCCAGGCATCGGATTGGTCACCGCCTTCAGCGACAAGCGCGGCGCCATCACCGCCAATCTCTGCTACCAGGCCACTCTGGAGACCATCGCCAATGCGGAGGCGCTGGACCGCTTCGAATTCCTACCCGAGCGCGACGTCTTCGAGTTCGAGCACTGGCCTCTCGAGCGGCGCAAGATCGAGGAGCAGATCGCCCGGGACCGGACAACCAAGCTGCTGGCTCGTCAGGTCACCATCATCATCGGCGGCGGCAGCGGTATCGGGAAAGCAGCGGCCCGGCGGTTCGCCGAGGAAGGCGCCCATGTCGTCATCGCCGATCTAGACGGCGCGGCGGCGCGGGCGGTGGCGCAGGATGTCGCTGCGAAGTTCCCCGGCAGGACCATCTGGGCGACGACCGACGTAGCCGACGACCGAAGCCTGGACGCGCTCTTCCGCCAGACGGTGCTCGAGTTCGGGGGTCTCGACTGCCTCTTCTACACTGCAGGCCTGCCGCCCCGGTTCGCGCCGGTCACCGACATTCGGCGGGAGGATCTCCAGCGGCAGCTGGAGGTGCATTACCTCGGGGCGGTCCAGGCTATTGCCCGGGCGGCGGCGATCATGCGGCGCCAAGGCCTCGGCGGTTCGATCGTGGCTTCGGTCTCCAAGGCGGCGGTGGTGCCCGGTCGCGATGCCATCGCGTATGGCGGGAGCAAGGCCGCGCTGCTACAGGCGCTCCGGGTTGCGGCAGTGGAGCTGGGAGGCGACGGCATCAGGGTAAACGCTATCAACGCCGACCAGGTCGAGACTCCGTTGTTCCTCCAGTTCGTACGGGAGCGCGCGGCCAGCCGGGGAGTGACTGTTGAGCAGCAGCTGGAGACGTATCAGAGCAGAAACCTGATGGGTGCGACGCTGATTCCGCCGGAGGCCGTCGCGGATGTTGCGGTGCTGCTGGCGAGCGATCGCTTCCGCTTCACGACCGGCGACATCCTCACCGTGGACGGGGGCCTGCCGGAAGCGTTCCCCCGTTGAATCCTTGCAAGCAGACCAGCTGAAGTCATTGCGAGGAGGCGCAGCCTCCGAAGCAATCCCGCTGCTACTCGACGACCACTCGGCCGAGCATGAAGGGATGCGGCTCGCAGTGGTAGGAAAATTCTCCCGCGGCCGCAAAGGTCTGAGTGAAGGCATCGCCTGCGGCAAGCAGGGGTGAGTTCCACTCGCCGGCGTCACCGGTGCTGGTGTGCGCGTCCGTATCGCAGTTGATCCAGGTGACCCGCTCGCCGGCCCGGATCCGCACCTCGCCCGGATCGAAGGCAAACCCGCGGATCACCACAACGGTCGACCCGGGGAACCCCTCGCCCAGATCGATGTTGCACACGCCACTGACGGAGGTCGAGGGCTGATGCTCCGAGAAGCACCCGGCCCCAAGCCCTACCAGAGCAAACGTCGCTAATAGCCCAGCCAGTACCTTGCGCATGACTCCTGACTCCCGCTCACTGCTCGCTGACCACAATCTCACCCTTCATGAACGGATGCGGGGTACAATGGTATTGATAGGTCCCCGGCTTAGAGAAGGTGATGCTTCCCGTCTGGCCTGAATCAATCTCCCCGGTATCGAAGCTCCCGTCCTCCGCCGTCACCGTATGGATCACCTGGCCTCGATTGCTCCACGCCACCGTGGTGCCCGGGCGAACCGTGAGCCGAGCCGGCTGGAAGCTGAAGTCGATAATTCCCGCCGAGACCTTGGTACCCCCGGTGCTCAACGTATCCGCCCTCGGCGCGGGCTTTGGCCCGCCCCCGAAATAGCGGCTCAACGTGAGCGGGATGGTGAACTCGAAGCCGTACCGAGTGGTGCCAGTTCCCCGGGAGGCGCTCTGCAGACTGACGTTATTGACGTTGGTGGCGTGAAGCGACAGCGAGTGCGGCGTCCGGGGAATCGCAAGGTTGATCCCCGCTCCCCAGGCCACCTTCTCCCCTGGTCCGCGCTCGACCAGCGTAGTGGCATCGCCCGACACAGACACATGGCTGGTCAACCGCAGCACGAGCCCCGATCCTACCGCGACGTCGGTCCCGCTGTCGCCCGCTGTACCTCCCAGAAGCCGTCCGGCTAGCAGAATCCTGACCGGGCCCTGCCGGCGCGCCACCGACAGCTCACCGTCCGGGCCTTTCGCCGCCAGGTTGTAGCCCACCTGGGCAGACAGGTCGATCGGGGCACCCGACTCCTGATCCAGTGCCGCAAACCGTCCGAAGAACTCCCACTCGTTGGGATAGCGAGGCGACAGCTCCGAATTGGTAGCGTAGTGGAAGCCGATGAGGGTGTGGTAAGGCAGACCCGCGGCAATCAGGAAGGTTGGGGTACTGGTGACCTTCCGCTCCGGCTCGGAGCTGGCCGTAAAGCGGTGGAGGAAGTTGAAGTGCAGCGTGCCCGACGGTCCGACCCAGGCTCCGTCCAGGTTGGGTGTCCGGTCCATCACCGTTTGCGCCGAGGCCTTGGGACCGAGCATCAGGAAGCATCCGACCGCAAAGCAGGCTATCCGTTGCACGGGCATCTCTCTAGATAGCGGGCGACCAGAAGTCGGTCTTGAAGAGTTGGAGCGGTTGGACCACTGAAGCGTTCAGTCTTTCCGACTACGCTATGCGTACGGCTTGCCGGAACTTCGACGGCGAGATTCCAACGTGATGGCGGAACAGGTTGGAGAAGTGGCTCTGGTCCGAGAACCCAGCCGCGAGCGCGATCTCGGCCAATGAAAGCTCGGTCCCGGCCAGCTGGTGGGCCGCTCGCTCGACCCGCAGGTGTCGCACGTACTCGCCCACAGTGCAGCCGAAAGTTTGCCGGAATGCCCGCGCCAGGGTGACCGGATGGACCCCGACCGAGCGGGCCAGCCCGCTCAGACTCGGGCGATGTCCCAGCTCCGCATGGATCCGGTCGCGCGCCTCCTCCAACCAGCGCGGGCGGCCCCGTTCAGTGCCGATGTCCCGTAGCCGCGAGGCCAAGGCCACCAGCTCCAGCAGGAGCCCTTCGATGGCAAGGGGCACCGCCGAGTCGGGCTGCTGCATCTCGTGATAGATCCGCCAGCCCAGGGTGGAGAGCAGGCCGCCCCGAAAGTCGCGTCGCTCATCGAGGACTGCGGAGTAGGGCTTGATCGCCGAGACCTGTCCGTGGTTCGGCTCTATCAGGAGACCGCGAACATCGCCCCGGTCGAATCGGTCCCAGTGGCGCTCACCGGCAGGGGTGATCTTGAGAGTCGAGCTGGTGCACGCAATCGACCCACCACGCCACATCTCGCTGAAGGTGCCCTGGAGCACGAAGCAGATAGTGGGGGTCGGGTGATCGTGCCAGGGAAGCTCTGACCCGTGCCGGTGGATTCCCTCGGTAACGGTGAACCCGCCGGCTTCAATCCGTCGTACCCGTGTGGCTTCGGTAGCCTTTTTGACCTTGCGAACCATGGTGCTCCCGGCGCGTCCCATATTGTGACGATGATCCCAGAATCCCCTGCACACCACTAGCCCCATGCAAGCCGGCTACCCGGTTGCAAGACTGCCCCGTCCTCCCTGGCTACCGTCCAAGATAAGGAGGCCTTTATGAACCATTCTTCCATTCTGGCAATTGCGCTAGCCGCTCTGCTGCCGGTAGTACCGGCGTGCGGCGATGACGACAATAACCCGTCCGAACCGGCAAACAACTTCGCGGCCACCCTCTCGGGCGCGGAAGAGGTGCCCGCGAATGCCAGCACCGCGACTGGTACCGCGACCTTCACGATCGCGGGAAGCGCGATAACTTACACTGTGAATGTCGCCGGTCTGGCCAATCCGATCCTGGCTCATATTCACCTGGCAGCCCCCGGCGTGAACGGCCCGGTGCGGCTTAACCTGTGCGGCACTGGCGCCCCGGTGCCGGACTGCGCAACCGGGGACGGGGTTCTTGCCACCGGCACGAATGGCACCGTGGTGGGCACTCCGCCGATCACCTTCGACGACTTGGTCGCGGCCATGCGTGCCGGCCAGGCCTACGTGAATGTGCACACCGATGACGGGGTAGATGGGCCGAATACCGGTCCCGGGGACCTGAGTGCCGGAGAGATCCGGGGCCAGATTGCAGCGCAGTGAGCCAGAAGTGGAGAGACGAATGACCAATCGGACCTTGATCGTCGCGGTCGCGGCCGCGCTAGCCTGCGGGGGTGGCGACGACGCGCCAACCCAGCCCGGTGGCGGCGGTGGCACCACCGCCACGGTGAGTGTTATCAACAATCAGTTCAATCCGTCTACCGTCAGCGTCCCAGTCAGCGGTACGGTCACCTGGCAGTGGGACGCCGGAGGCGCGGCGCACAATGTCAACTTCCAAGACGGCGCCCCCGGATCGGGCGATAAGACATCGGGGACCTTTGCCCGGAGCTTCACCACCGCAGGGACCTACCCGTATTTCTGTTCCCTTCACGCGGGCATGGCTGGGTCGGTGACGGTCACCGCTACAACGGGGGGTACCGGAGGTGGCGGGTCTGGTGGTGGCGGCAGCGGCGGTGGAGGTGGCGGCGCCTATCCCTGAGCCCGCCGCTCACTGAGCGGGATCTAGGGGGAAGCTTTTAGCGCATCGAGGAACGGTAGTCCCAGCCCAAAGGAGACCTGGAGCGGCCGCTTCGAGCTGCCTGAGTTCGGCATGCCGAAGCGGAGCCGGAACAGGCGTTCCTGCAGCTTGAGCTTGAGGCTCACGATCCGCCCGATCTGATACACCCAGGTGCTGCCCAAGACGCCACTCACCGTGGATGTCTCGAACAGATCTTCGTAGGTCGGTTGACCCCCGAATACCACGCCGAGCCCGCCGTTCAACTCCCAGGAGAGCTTCCTGCCAGGCGGGCGAATCCAGTACCGAGCGCCGGTGGAACTACCGAATGAATGCGCACCGGCGTCGAACACGACCCGCTTGCCACCGGCGTGCATCGTCGCGTAGCCCGGACTGTAGCTCACCGCGGTGACCACGTCGAAGCGATCGCTGAAGGTGACGGTCATGCGGGCGCCCAGTGTGACGCCTACCTTCTGCCGTATGTGAATCGATCCGTTCTTCAGGGAAAATCTGGTGGGTAAGGAGATATCGGCAACTGGGCGCAACTGAACAACTTGGGCGGGCAGATCGTAGCGGGGGACCAGGGCCGCAGCTCCGCACCCAAGGAACAGGATGCAGCCTGGAAGCCTCGTCCCCTGCAGTGCCTTCCGATCCATCCCGCCTCCCCGCAGCTGGAGTCCACTCCGAGTTTAGGGTGGACGGCAGGCGAGCGGCGTGGCCGAGGTCAGGTCGGTTTTGTGCTACAGATCACCTTTCATGGTCGCCATGTCCTCCCCTTCGCTTCCTCGCTATATACTAGAACTAGGTACGGCTTTCCCGAGGAACGAGTGACTCCCGAACTGTCCCTCGTAGTTCCGGTACACAATGAGGTCGACAACCTGGCCCAGCTGGTGGCGGAGATCAGGGCGGCGCTCGATGATCGGGTGGACTACGAGGTCATCTATGTTGACGACGGGAGCGATGACGGCACCGCCCAGCGTCTTCGCGGTGTGGCGGCGGGGTTTCCCCGTCTCCGAATCCTGCGCCACCGGCAGCAGGCGGGCCAGAGCGCGGCGCTAGTCGACGGGGTGCGTGCCGCCCGGGCAGCGTGGGTTGCCACCCTCGATGGTGACGGCCAGAACGACCCCGCGGACCTCCTGTCGATGCTGGCCATGGTCCGGGACCCTGCGGCGCCGCCCGGCCTCCCCCTCATACTCGGCCCCCGGCGGCCGCGGCAGGCCGAGTGGGGCAAGCGGGCCGCCGGCAAAATTGCCAACGCCGTCCGCGCTCGGGTGCTGGGCGACGCCACCCCGGACACAGGATGTGGGCTCAAGCTATTCTGGCGGGACGCCTTCCTCGCGGTGCCGCAGTTCGATCACATGCACCGCTTTCTTCCCGCCCTGTTCCTGCGAAGCGGCTGGCAGGTAGCCTCTGTCCCGGTGAGTCACCGCCCCCGGCGCCACGGCCGCTCCCACTATGGAATCCTCGATCGGCTCTGGGTCGGCATCCTCGATCTCACCGGCGTGCTCTGGCTGCAGCGCCGGCCCATCCGTGCGACGATTGTGGAGGACCCCGATGCATCATCATGATATCAATGCCGTGTGGCTCGGGCTCGGCTTCCTGGGCCAGACCCTGTTCTCCATGCGATTCCTGGTCCAATGGTGGCGCAGCGAGCGCGCCGGTCAGAGCGTGGTGCCGATCGAATTCTGGTACCTCAGCGTTGGCGGTGGCCTCCTGCTGCTGGCCTACGCGCTGCACCGGCACGATCCGGTATTCTTCGTCGGTCAGCTCACGGGGATCCTGGTCTACTCCCGCAACCTCCATCTAATCCATCACCAGCGGCGTCTCGCAGGGTGAGCGCCGGGGGGCCGGGAGTCATTGCGAGGACGCGTAGCGTCCGAAGCAATCTCCTAGCGACTGGTTGGAGGTGGGTTGTCCTGTGGGCCATGCTGGTCGCCATCGCCCTGGCTACCCGCCCGCTGCTCCCCATCGACGAGACCCGTTACCTATCGGTGGCCTGGGAGATGTGGCACCGGGGTGAGTGGCTGGTCCCCTACCTGAACGGCAGTCCCTATAGCGACAAGCCGCCGCTGCTCTTCTGGGGCATGCTCCTGGGCTGGCGTGTCTTCGGCGTCAACCAGTGGTGGCCTCGGCTGCTTCCACCGCTCTTCGGCCTGCTCAGTGTTTTTCTCCTCGCCAGACTGGCTCGTCGCTTGTCCTCGGACATACCCGACGCCGGGGATCGGCCACTGCCCTTCCTGAGCGGAGCACTCTGGGTCAGCTACTCCACCGTGGTGCTCTTCGACACCTTACTGACGGCGTGCGTCCTGCTGGCCCTCACCGGCCTGGTGGACGCCTCGAGAGGACGTACCAGCCGAGGCTGGGGCGCGTGCGCTGCGGGCATCGGCCTCGGGCTCTTGACCAAGGGTCCGGTGCTCCTGGTCCATGTCCTGCCCACCGCCCTGCTGGCTCCCTGGTGGTCCCAGGGTCACGTTCACCCGGCCAAAGGTGCCCGGTGGCGGCACTGGTATCTCGGTCTGCTTCTAGCGGTCGCGCTCGGCGCCGCGCTCGCACTCGCCTGGGCCCTGGCGGCAGGCGTCCGCGGGGGCCCAGCGTATCGCAGGGCGATACTGTGGGACCAGACTGCCGGGCGGGTCAGCCATGCCTTCGCTCATCGGCGCCCGTGGTGGTGGTATCTCCAGCTCTTTCCGTTGATCCTGTTTCCCTGGACCCTGTGGCCTGCGTGGTGGCGCTCGTTGGCCGGGAAGTTCCGCCGGCCCCGGGGGCTCTCAGCGCGATTCGCCCTCGCCTGGGTGGTGCCCGGCTGGATTATCCTCTCGCTGATCAGCGGCAAGCAGATTCATTACCTGATTCCGCTGCTGCCTGGGTTCGCGCTGCTGGCTGTTGGCGCGGGGCGGCGGGCGGTGAGACTGAGCCTGGTGACCCCCGCACTCCTGATCCTGGGGCACGTTGTGGGCAGGGACACTCTTACCCGGTACGATCTGCGGCCGACGGCTCGGGCTCTGAGTCGGGCGGAGAGCTCCGGCCGCCCCATGGCGTACGTCGGCCACTATTCGGGGGAATTTCACTTCCTGGGCCGCCTGCGTCATCCGATCGACCCGATCACTCAGTCGCAGCTGCCTAGCTGGGCGGCCCAGCATCTGTCAGGAGTCGTGATCCGCCAGGCGCGATCGCCGTCCGACACCGCGAGAGCGATCTTCCACCAGCGCTATCGCGACGGGGTCCTGGGAATATGGGAGGCTGGAGTCCTCGCGAGGGGCGGAAGCCCTTGACACTCGGAGCCACCTTTTTATCCTGAGGGTTCTCCCTCAGATGCGACGAAGCCTCGCGCAGTATGCTGGTCGCCCACGCGCGGGGTGGAGCAAATCGCGAAACCGGCTGAGCGTGCTCCTGCTCCGCCGGTTTTTGATTTTTCCACATCGTCGGCGATGGGCCGACTAGGGAGCTGCCGGGGAAGGAGGGAAGGGTGCAGCTCGTCCTATTCACTTGGTTGACAACGTTTGAAGCGGAGGAAGCCATGTACGCGACCATTCGGCGGTACTCAACCAAAGCCGGAGTGACCCAGCAGACCGTGGACGAATTCAAGCGTCGAATCGAGGAAAAGTTCGTCCCCACTATTCAGGACATCCGCGGCTTCCACACCTACGCTGTCCTGAGCACGGGCAACAAGGAGCTCCTCTCCATCAGCATTTTCGAGGACCGCCAGGGGGCGACCGAATCCACCCGTAAGGCGGCGGAGTTCGTGTCGAAGGATCCCCTCAAGGATCAGTTCAGCAAGCCTGAGGTGATGGAGGGCGACCTGCTGCTGCTGAAGGAGTCGGGGGTCGGAGTCCGCTAGTCTCGCCAGATCGTAGGAGAACAACACGAGAGCCGGGCGACCAGATCGTCCGGCTCTCTCACTTTGCGCTCTTAGAACGATCGGTTGATCTCGTCGAAGCTCACGGCCCGAGCCAGCTCGGTGAACGTCCCCTTGCTCGCGATCTCGTTGGCCGCCTGGAGAAAGCCGGTCCATGCCGTCCGAGCCAGCGCCCCGCCCACGCTGATTCTTCGCACTCCCAATGCAGCCAGCTCCGCCACCGTGGTGAAGTCGCCCCCGACCAGCACGTTGACCGGCTTGGGCGACACCGCCCGGACTACAGTCGAAATCTCCTCCCGGCTGCGGATCCCCGGCGCAAAGAGACAGTCGGCGCCGGCTCCGGCGTACGCGGTGAGCCGCCGGATGGTCTCGGCCAGGTCCGGCCGTCCGACGATGAACCCCTCGGACCGGCCGGTGAGCAGGATCCCAGTCCCGCTCCGGTCGATCGCTCGGCGGGCGGCCCGGATCCGCTCGACCGAGAGCTCGAAGTCGAAGAGCGGCCTGGCAGGGTCACCGGTCGAATCCTCGATCGAGATTCCGGAGATCTCGGTGGCGGTCGCGGCGGTCACGTTGGCCGCGACGCCGGCCGGCTCGACCGCGAAACCGCCCTCGAAGTCGGCGTTCACCGGCACCTCCACTCCGGCCGCGATGGTCTGGATGTGGGCCAGCGCCTCGCCCAGGGTGATCCGGTGATCACGCCGGCCCAGCGACGAGGCGAATCCGGAGCTGGTGGTGGCGAGCGCGGGGAAGCCCAACCGGGCCAGGGTGCGGGCACTGCCCAGATCCCAGGGATTGGGGATCACGAAACAGCCGGAGTGGTGCAGCTCACGGAAGGTTCTGCGTTTTTCGGCTATGGTATTCATACACCGCAAGATACATGTGGTCTTGACGCTCGCTTGACTCCCCCGGATTACCCTGGGGGCAAAGCTTTGGGGGATATGGTAATGCGGATTTTGGGCCTGGTTTTCTCATTCACGGTAACGCTCTCGCTAACGGCCTTGGCCCTGACCTACGTGCCGGCGTATGTGGGACAGAGCCGGATCTACGTGGAGGGTCTTGAAGACTCCACCTCGAATCCCCAGCCTTACCACAGCTACGGTTCTTCGGACAGCACTAGCCTGGACAGCACCCCAGGCAGCCCCGAATCCGATCCTAATCATCAGCGCTACTACAGCGCGACTGAGGGCTGGACCTACTACACCCTTCCTGCACCGGTTGACTCCTTCCCGGATCTGAGCTCTCTGCCCGGTTCGCACCAGTAGCCCAGTCATTGCGAGGGCGCGAACCGCCTGAAGTAATCCAGGACATGAAACCACTGGATTGCTTCGGGCTACGCCCTCGCAATGACTAGCTCCAGGCGATAAGGTTAAGCCAGCCAAGGAGGGCTCATGCGAGGCTCCCGGGTTTTCTACCTGGCGATAGCGGTCGTTCTCAGCACCGGAGCGACTGGCGGTCCCACCGTCCCTCACCGATCGGGATACCGGGTCAAATCCCTCAAGGTCATCACCCTCTCGACCATGCTCGCCGAGGAGGGAATCGGCGAGTGGGGCTTCGCTGCACTGGTGGAAGCCGACGGGCGGCGCATTCTCTTCGACACCGGCATGCGCCCCGAGACCGTGCTGCAGAATGCCCGCGAGCTCGGCATCGATCTCTCCGGTGTCACCGATGTGATCCTCAGTCATCATCACGGCGACCACACCGGCGGGCTGGTTGCTCTGCGGCGGGAGCTCTCCGGCAAGACACCCGCCGCGCTCTCCCGGGTCCACGTGGCGCCGGGGATCTTCTCCAGCCGCCGCCGGCCCAACCAGCAGGGGGAGGCCAATCCCACCATCGCTCTCAAGTCAGAGATCGAGGCCTCCGGGGCAACGTTCGTCGAGCACCGTTCGGCCGAGGAGATCTATCCCGGCATCTGGCTCACCGGTCCGATTCCTCGTCCCCATCCGGAGCGGAACTGGGGACCGCCGGCAAGCCTGGTGACTAATGGCGGTCTGGTCGCCGACTCCATTCCCGAGGACATGGCGCTGATCATCAACACCGATCGAGGGATGGTCGTGGTCGTCGGGTGTGGCCACGCCGGCACCATCAACACCGTCGAGTATGGCCGCAAGATTCTCGGCCCCGAGCCGGTGTACGCCCTGATCGGCGGGCTGCATCTCTTCGCCGCCACCGATTCGGCCCTGGCCTGGACCGCCGGCCGGCTGCGAGAGGCCAAGCTCAGCTACCTACTCGGCGGGCACTGCACCGGTATCGAAGCGGTGTACCGGATCCGGGAGCTGGCGGCACTGGGCCGGAAGCGAGCCGTGGTGGCGGCTGTGGGGTCGTCCTTCGATGCGCGGAAGGGCATCGATCCGCTGATGTTGGCGCAGTGATCCATCAGGCAGTTCTCGCCGCGAGCCTGGCACTCCTTGCGCCGGCTATAGCTCCCGCCGCGCAGTCCCGGATTCAGACCGACACCGGCCTCGCGGTTCCCATGCGCGACGGCGTCATCCTCCGCGCCGATCTCTATCGTCCGGCGGGTGACGGGCGGTTTCCGGTGCTGGTCTACCGCACTCCCTATAATCGAACCGACGGGGCAGGCGACACTGTGGGCGACACTGGGATAGTCGGCGCCGCGGTACGCCGAGGCTATGCTGTCCTGGTTCAGGACGTCCGTGGCCGCTACGGCTCGGGCGGTGTGTTCGATCCCTATCGCCAGGAAGGCAAAGACGGCTACGACACTATCGAGTGGGCCGCCCGCCAGCCCTGGTCCAACGGTGCCGTCGGCACCTTCGGGCTCTCCTATCCCGGCGCGGTCCAGTGGCTCGCCGCCATCGAGCGTCCGCCCTCGCTCAAGGCAATGGTGCCGGCGATGACGTACTCTCGTCCCGAGAATTTCTGGTATCAGGGGGGCGTCTGGGACGGGTCCTGGCTCGATTGGACGTGGTTAACCATCGCTCCCGACCTTCGCCGCAGGCTCGGAGTCGCCGGACCTCGCACCGACGAGGAGGCGGGCCGGTCGTGGGAACAGGACGGAGCGACGGCCCGGCGCTTCCGGCCCCTGCTCGCGCTACCCGACTTCAGGGGCGTGGCGCCGTGGTACTACGAGTGGATGCGTCATCCTCCGGGCGATACCTGGTGGAGTTGGACCCGGCTCGAGGGCCGCTCTAGCGCGGTGAATGCAGCGGTGCTCAACCTCTCCGGCTGGTTCGACGAGGCGTATGGACCGAGTGGGGCGGTGGAGAACTTTCAGGCTGCGGGCGACGCGCTGGTGCTCGGGCCCTGGACCCACGGTGTCGCGGCCGTGCATCGGAGCAAGGCGGGCGACCGCGATTTCGGACCCTCAGCGGCGCTCGACTACGCTGGGCTGGTGCTCGGCTGGATGGACCGGCACCTGCGGAAGAGGGATTCGGCGGCTGAACCGCGGGTACGGGTATTCGTCATGGGAGCGAATGAATGGCGGACGTCGGACCAGTGGCCGCTACCCGGCCTGCATCCGGATACTTTCTACCTGGGATCACCAATCAAGCGTTCTCCGTCCTCCCTGGTATCTCACGTCATCCGTTCGGATCCGGCTCACCCGGTCACCGATCCTTTCGACGGGAAATTCGGCGCTCACGACTATCGGGCGCTGAAGGCTGGACCGGGCGTAGCAGTGTTCGAGACCGAACCCTTCGCTGCGCCACTCGAAATCAACGGGCGGGTTGGTGTCGACCTGTCGGTGAGGGGCACCGTGCCGGATTTCGACCTCTGGGTCCAGCTCTTCGACGTGGCTCCGGACGGCACCGCCTGGAACCTCTCGACCGCCGGCACCGCCCTCCAGCGGGTGAGCTACCGCGACGGCGGGCCCGGGCGAAAGCTGGTGAAGCCGGGTGAGACCGTGCGCCTGCGAATGGATCGACTGGTGACCGCGAACCGCTTTGCCAAGGGCCATCGTCTTCGGGTGATCATCACGCCGCAGTTCTATCCCCTCTTCTCGGTCAATCCCCAAACCGGCGCCCAGGAGTTCGAGAACGACAGCGTGCGGGCCGGCGAGATCCGCATCGGCCCCGAGTCGCGAATCGTGTTACCACGGATTCAAATGGTCGGTCAGACCTCGCCCTCGACCCGCTGAAGGGCGGACACGCTCTCGGGCACCCGTTGGGCTCGACGGACCCTCACCTGATGCGGTACCCCGTCATCCAGCAGCTCGATGCCTCCGTCGGCCGATAGGGTTCCATCGATGGTCACCTCGACCGGTTCTACGCCCCAAGCGGTGCCGGTCTCGTTCTCGACCACGATCTGGTAGAGGGCCGTTCCATGCCGGTATTCGATTCGGTACTCCGACCAGGAGGTCGGGACTCTGGGTCGGATGAATAGGCGGTTCCCCCGTTTGGTGAAGCCCAGGATTCCCTCCAGTCCCACCCGGTACATCCAGCTCGCCGAGCCGGTATACCAGGTCCATCCCCCTCGGCCCAGCTGGCCCTCGGCGGTGTACACGTCGGCGGCCACCACGTAGGGCTCCACCTTGTACGCCTCGACCTCTTCCGGCGTCCGGGTGTGGGTGAGCGGGTTAATCATCTGGTAGAGCTCGAACGCCCGGTCGCCGTTGCCCTGAAGCGCAGTGGCCAGCACGGCCCAGAGCGCCCCGTGGGTGTACTGCGCCCCGTTCTCCCGCACGCCCGGGACGTAGCCCTTGATATACCCCGGATCTCGCTCGGTCTTGTCGAAGGGCGGTGTCAGCAACCGGATCAGCCGGGCATTGTTGTCCACCAGATGCTTCTCCAATGACTTCATGGCGGCGGTCCGGCGGTCTGACCGGCCGACCGACTGACCGCCTGCTATCACGCTCCAGCTCTGGGCGATGGAATCGATCCGACACTCCTGATTCTCCTGCGACCCGATCGGAGTTCCGTCGTCGAAGTAGGCCCGGCGATACCATTCTCCATCCCACCCGTGCTGTTCCACCGCGTGCAGATACAGCTCGGCCTGACGCCGGAATTCCGCCGCGGTCCCTCCGTCGCCTCGCGTCTCGGCCAGACCGGCGACGGCGCGCAGGGTGGTGGCCAGAAACCAGGCCAGCCACACGCTCTCCCCCTTGCCGCCGATGCCCACCCGGTTCATGCCATCGTTCCAGTCACCGATGCCGATCAGCGGCAGCCCGTGCTCGCCAGTGGTGCAGGCCCGCCGGAGCGCACGGATGCAGTGCTGGTATATGGTGGCCTTCTCTGAGCTCACCTCCGGCTGGTCGTAAATCTCGTGCTCCTCGGGTTGCAGCTGGCGCATGGTCAGAAACGGGACCACCTCGTCCAGCAGCGACGCATCACCGGTGACCCGGACGTAGTGGTCCACCACATACGGCAGCCAGGCCAAATCGTCGGAGAAGCGGGTGCGCACCCCTCGTCCGCTGTGAGGATGCCACCAATGCTGAACGTCGCCCTCGACGAACTGCCGACCGGCCGCCCGGACGATGTGCTCTCGCGCCAGCGCCGGCTCGGAGTAGACGAACGCCATGACATCCTGCAGCTGGTCGCGAAAGCCGTACGCGCCGCTACTCTGGTACAGCGCCGAGCGGCCCCACATCCGGCAGGAGAGCGCCTGATAAAGGGTCCAGCGGTTGAGCATGGCATCGAAGCTGGGCTCGGGCGTTTGTACCGAGATCACCGAGAGCCGTTCGTCCCAGCCGGCGACGGTCTGATCGATGGCCGCGCGGGCCCGGCCCGGGTCGCGGTATTGCTCCGCCAGCTCACACGCTCGCCGCTCGCTCTCGGCAGCGCCGAGGAGGACGACAATCTCCCGAGTCTCGCCTGGCTTGAGCTCGATCGCCGCCTGGAGCGCGGCACAGGGGTCGTGCCCGGCCCCGGTGATTCCCGAGAGGTTGCCGCCGTCTCGCAGCGCAGCCGGATCCGCCACCGAGCGGTTGCGTCCGATGAAATCCCTGCGGCCCGCGGTGTACGCACTCACCGGCTCGCTGATGACGTGAAAGGCAGTCCACCCGGTGAAGTTGGGATCGAAGTAGTTGGTGGCCAGGAGCAGCTCGCGCTCGCGGTCGAAGCGAGTGTGCACCTGATGCTGGGTATGTTCCCGTAGCACTCCGAGCGTCCATTCCATGTAAGTGGTAAGCCGGAGCTGGCGGGTCTCCGAGCCCAGGTTGGTCAACCGCAGCAACGACAGCTTGACCGCAGCATCGGGTGCCAGCCCCAGGCTCAGGTGGCTCTCGATCTCGTCGTGGTGGTGAGCAAACGAGCTGGTGCCGGCGCCGTGCCGGACGGCGAAGGCATCTCCTCCGATCGGGCCCGGCGTGGCACTCCACAGCTCGCCGGTGTTCTCGTCCTGCAGGTAGATCACTTCGCTCGCCGGATCGCTGACCGGATCGTTATGCCAGGGCGTGAGCCGGAAGAAGTAGCTGTTCTCCGCCCAGGTGCATCCGCCCCCTCGCTCGGTAACAATGAACCCGCCATGGCGGTTGGCGATGACGTTGGCCCAGGGGGCCGGTGGTACCAGTCCGTCGGCTACCCGGATGCGGTAGTCGCCCTCCGGGGCGAGACCTCCGTAGCCATTGTCCAGCGTCAAGCTGCCGTCATCGAGCTCGGGCCGGGTTCGGGAAGGCCGGGAACCGGTCGGGGACGCTAGCGGCGAAAGCACGGACGGCAGCGTCGCCCCAATCCTCCGCACCACCCGAGCCATCCGAGAGTCGCTGCGAGCCGGAACCCGGAGTGGCGGCGAGATCTCCTCCAGCTCCTCGTCCAGCGATTCATCGGGCAGCGCCGTGGCCAGCAGCCGGCTCAACGCCTGGCCCTGGCAGGAGACGTGCACCCGCGCCGTGGCGCGCAGCATGAGCAGCTGGTCGGGGTTGAGCAGGTCCTGCCGCCGCACGAACACGCCGCCTGGTGCATCGATGAATGCCGGATCACTGGTCGAAAAAATTGCGGCGGTGATCTGGTCCGCCAGGTTCTGCAGGTAGCTGGGTGGATGCGCGTTGAGCACCACCAGGTCGATCATCATTCCCCGGCGGCGCCAGTACCGGTGGGCCGCCAGTACCTGGCGCAGTGTCGGCAGTCCGTCCGGCGAATCGATGGTGGCCAGGATGATGGGCCAGTCGCCGCTCACCCCCATGCCCCAGAGCAGGTGCTGCGAGCCGCGGTTGCGCCGCAGGTGGGCCTGACCCGGCCGCAGCGCAGGGCTTCCGTAGAGCAGATATGCCGCCAGCTCCTGGAAGACCGCGGCGTCGCCCGGTGTGAGGTTGAACTCTCGCAGCTCCACCTGGCTCGACGTCCAGGCCAGGTCCAGGGCCCGTTGCGCCGCATGGGAATCCCGGTACCGGTCGGCCAGCTCGAACGCGCGCTCGCTGCTGCCCGCCACCAGGGTGGTGAACGCCACCGACTCCGATCTGCCCGGCGCCAGGTGGACCCGGGTGCGCAGCGCGAAGATGGGATCCAGCACCGGGCCGATGCTCCCCGAGAGCGACCCGTCCATCTCCAGGGCCACCGGATCGCGAGTCGAGCGGCCGCGGCCGATGAACTTCGAGCGATCGGTCTCCCAGCTGACCGGTCCGATCCGTTCCCGCCCGCCATCCACCACGTGGACGCACCAGAGCGGCTTCTCCTTGGAGGAGCGCGCCCGCCGGGTCGCCGTGATGGCATTACACCAGCCGTGCCACTCCGTCTCGATGAACAGGTTGCCGAACGCCGGATGTACCCGGTCGGCTTCCGGTGGCGCGAGCACGATCTCGCCATAGCTGGTCAGCTCCACCTCGCGGGGCTCACCGCTGTTATTGGTGATCGTGACTCGCCGCACCTCGGCCGAGTCCTCCGGAACTACGGCGATCTCGGTGCTGGTCTCAATCGCGCCATCTACCCGATGAAAGGTGACCCGGTCGGTCGCCAGCAGCGCACGGTAGATGTCGGCCGGGGCGCACACCGGCTGGTGCGCTGCCGACCATACCCGCCCGGTCGAGAGATCCTTCAGGTAACAGAACTGCCCGGTGTAGTCGCGGGTGCCATCCGCCTGCCAGCGGCTCACCGCCAGCTCTTCGTACCGGCTGTATCCGGCCCCGCAGTGACTCACCATGATGGTATAGGGCACGTGACCCAACAGGGCGATGTGAGGCTGCGCGGTGTCGGTCGTGTCCAGCTCCCGCACCGAGGGGCGCTCCACGTCGGCTTCCGGCATTGCCTCGTCGGGACGTACCTCCTGCGGCTGCTGTACCACCAGACGCCGCGGCACCCGCTCGTGCAGCAGCAGCTCGGCCGAGCGGACGATTGGGTCAGCGTGAAAGCGGGCCTGCCAGGCATTGTTGGTCAGCACATTGGTCATGGCGACCAGGCTCATTCCGATATGATGAGCGAAGTAGGCCTCGACCAGCGCATAGCTGGTGTCGGGATCGGGCCGGGTGTAGTCCAGCGCTTCCCTGAAGCCGTAGGCCCCCAGCGCGCCGAGCTTTTCCAGGTCCCGCAGATTGGTAAGGGCCCGCTGGGGGTCGATCATCGCAGCGAGCAGCGAGGCGTAGGGCGCGACGACCAGCTCCCGGCCCAGTCCCCGCTTCAGGGCGAGGTCGGGCACACCAAAGGGGCGATACTGATAGGTGTGGTAGCGGTCGCGCAGGTTGTAGGCGCTCTCGCTTACGCCCCAGGGAACGCCGCGCTCAAAGCCGTACGCCACCTGGCGAAGCAGAGCGCCTCGAGTGGTCTGGGCCAAGACCGTGGTGGGGAACGAGCGCATCACCAGCATCGGCATCAGGTACTCGAACATGCTTCCGCTCCACGACACCAGCGCCGGCTCTCCGGCGGCGTAGGTGAGCGTGCGTCCCAGCCGGAACCAGTGGTCCACCGGCGCATCATTCTTGGCCACGGCCAGGTAACTCGCCAGCCGGGCCTCCGATGCCAGGAGATCGTAGTACGATGGGTCGGGGGTGTGGGTGTTCGCGGCGAGCCCGATGGTGAAGAGCTCGCGCTCGTTGTCGAACAGGAAGCGGAAGTCCATCTCCATGGCGTACTGATAGGCCCGTTCGGCGATGGCTTCCAATCGCCGCAGCACGTCGGCTGCCGCCTTGGATCGGGATGCCATCTCGCGTAGGGTGGTAGCTGCTAGTCCCTGGTCCCCGGTCCCGGGTCCCTCATACGAGCCCAGACCCTCGATCCAGGCTTGATGCGACCCTATCAAGCGCAGACTCCACGAGGTCCACTCCGTCAGTGCCTCGGCTGCGTCACCCGAAAGGCTGGCCCCGCCGATCTCTGCTTCGTAGTGCCTGAGCGCCTCCGCCACTCGAGCCAGACGTGCCAGCGACGGACGCTCGCGGCCGCTCTGCGCCAGCGTTTTCCGCGCCACCTGCAGCGGTTTCGTGGCCGGGTGGGTCGGGATCAGTTTCCTCCTCCGCTCCTCGGCCAGCTGCAGCGCGACGTCGAGCCCCCGGCCGACTCGACCCTCCAGCGGCGACTGTTCCGCCAGCTGAAGACACGACTGCCGCAACGCGATCAGGTGCCCTGCCAGGTTCCCGCTGTCCACGGTGGACACGTAGGCCGGCTCCAACACTTGGAGGTCGACCAGATCGTACCAGTTGTAGAAATGGCCGTGCTGCCGCCGGAGCCGCTCCAGGGTACGGAAGGTCAGCTCCAGCCTTCGGGACATGTCCTCCAGGGTGATGAAGCCCAGGTCCTGCGCGCTCACCGTCGCCAGCAGCTGGAGGCCGATGTTGGTGGGGGAGGTCCGCATCGCCACCACCGGCTTGGGATTCTCCTGGAAGTTGTCGGGCGCAAGCCAGTTGGTCGCCTCGCCGACGAAGCGGTCGAAGAAGCGCCAGTGCAGCAGCGCGTAGCGCTGCATCTGCCGCCGTCCTTCGCCCCCCAGGCGCAGCTCCCTGGTCAATGCCGGGGCTGCCAGCGACTTCGCAATGAGCGGTGACGCCAGCCAGGCGAGGACCAGCGGTAACACTCCGACCACGTACTGCCAGTCCGCTGCGGGCGCCTCGGCCCGGCGCAGCACCACCGCCGCCAGGATCGCGGCTGCCAACGCGACCGCGGGCCACAGGTGGCCCCAGACGGCGGCAACCGAGCTCGAGGTGTCTCGCTCGATCTGGGACGCGGTCTGCCACTGGAGCAGGTGCCGCCGGCTGACTGTCAATCGCCAGAGGGTGCGGGCGATCGCGTCGGCACTGGCCCAGGCCTGGTGCGGCAGGAACACGATGGCGAGCGCCACCTGCTGAATGCTGGTGACCAGGTCCCGTCCCACCGCGGCGTAGTAGGCCCGCCACGACTTATCCAGCGGTGGGCGGAGCAGCGCCAGCAGCAGCGACACGATCCAGGGCGCAGCGATCGCGCCGATGCCGAGCAGCGTCCAGCGGACAGGAGACCCGGGGAACAGAGCCCATCCCGCCACTAGAAAGGCGAGCTGCGCCAGCTCCACCGTGCTACGCCGCAGGTTGTCGATGATCTTCCACCGGGACAGCATCGAGAGCCGGTTGGGCTCGTCGCCCTGCGGGCCTGGTACTCGGCTGCGGAGCCAGGGCAGGAGCTGCCAATCGCCTCGGATCCAGCGGTGCTTGCGGCGGGTGTAGGTCAGGTACCGGCTGGGATAGTCGTCGTAGACGATCACGTCGGTGGCGAGCCCGGCCCGGGCATAGTTGCCCTCGATCAGGTCGTGCGACAGCAGCGTATTCTCCGGGAACCGGCCCCGGGTGGCCCGCTCGAACGCCACCACGTCGTAGACGCCCTTGCCGGTGAAGCTCCCCTCACCGTAGAGGTCCTGGTACACGTCCGACACCGCAGTGGTGTAGGGATCCACCCCAGGATGGCCGGAATGGATCGAGGCAAAGACGGAGCGGTACGAACTGGGCAGCGACACTCCGACCCGCGGTTGCAGTATTCCGTAACCCCGTACAACCCGGCCCAGGTTTTCGTCGTAAACCGCGCGGTTGAGCGGATGAGCCATGGCCCCCACCAGCGCGGGAGCCGTATCGGGCGGCAGCGTGGTGTCGGCGTCGAGGGTGATCACGTAGCGCACCGAGCGGAGCAGGTCTCTGTCGCCCACGATAACGGAGAACGCCCGCTCCTCTCCCTCCAGGACGAAGCGGTTGAACTGGGCCAGCTTGCCGCGCTTCCGCTCCCAACCCATCCACACACCTTCGACCGGGTTCCAGCGCCGCGGCCGGTGAAAGAGATAGAACGCGTCCTCTCGCCCCGCGGCGTAGCGCGTGTTGAGGGCCCGCACCCCCGCCGCCGCCGCCTCGAGGATCGCGGCGTCATCGTCCCGGGTCTCGGTGCCGGCATCGGTGAAGTCGCTCAGCAGCGCGAAGTGAAGGTGCGCCTCCCGGTTGGCCAGGAACTGCACTTCCAGGTTCTCCAGTGACTCCTCGACTGCCTCTACACTGGGGAAGAGGGTGGGGATCACGACGGCGGTGCGATACTCCGGCGGCACGCCGTGCTCGTGCAGGTCGAGCTTGGGGAGCGGGCGGGGCTCGAGGAAGGCGGTGACCAGCTGGTTGACCAGATTGACCGCTATGTCGGCGGCGGGCAGCAGGCCGATGAGCAGCACCCAGGGCCAGATCGAACGGGCTGGGGCTCCGCCCAACCAGAGCACGGCGGCGAGCGCGAGGACAGTGGTCAGGATGATTCCGCCGACGAAGACCGCGTTGGGGTGCCGGCGGACCCAGCGGTCGATTGCCTCTCCCGGCGCCGCTGAATAGCCGACCTGCCGCTCCAGCTGAGGGAGCCCCTGGTCCACCAGGTAGTAGCCCACGTGGGCTCGGCGCTGGTCCTCCGGATACTGCTCCAGGCCGATGCGGGCGAGGTCCACCGCCCGCTGCGCCACCGTCTCCTCGGCAAGCCGGATCCGCTTGGCCATCCGCTCCACCGAGTGGCGGTAGCTGTCGCGGGTGGCGAAGGTCATGCTGGCGTAGAAACCCGATGGATCGCTCCGCAGCACGGCCTCGATCCGGCTCTGCGCCTCCACGAAGCTGCGCCACTCCATCCGGCCCACTGCCCGCAGGCTGGTAATGCTGTTGGCCATGACCACCTGGGTAATGGCCATCCGCTCGGTGGTCCGGGTCGCCGCCTCCTGCGCGCTCATCGCCTCCTCGGCGATCCACTGCTCCAGCCGCATCAGTGCAGGGAGCGCGCCGGCTTCCTGCCGGAGCTGCTGCACGAACCGGGAGATGAACGTCGGCGTGAGCAGCGGCGGGTTGGCCAGGAACCGGACCAGCTCCGCGTCCAGGGTGCTCTCGCCCGCTTCCCGAGCGCTGGTGATCCGGGCCGCCGCCGAGTCAGCCAGCTCGAGCTCCTCGATTCGCCGGACGGTACGGAGCGCCATCCGGCGCACGTTCTCGATCAGTCCCAGCCGGAGCATGGCCGGCACCGCCCACAGCTCACCGATCGTGAGGCTCGCGATCTGCTGGAACGCGGTCACGAAGCCGTTCACGTTGTCGAGGGCGATGCGGCCTTCGGTGTGGGATATCAGCGTGATGGCCAGCTCGTAGACCCGGGGATAGCCGGCGAGCGGGCCCGCAGCCAGCTCCGGCAGCTCGCGGTAGTACCCGATCGGCAGGCTCTCCCGCACCTCGCTGATGTGCTCCTGCAGGACGTAGTAGTTGTCCAGCAACCATTCCCCCGCCGGGCCAACCGACGTACCGCTGTCCGCGGCGTCGGTCAGCCGCTGGTAGGCATCCGCCAGGATCCCGCGGGTCTGCTCCAGCCGGGCGAGCAGCGGGGTACGCCGGCGGCCCCGCCGCTTGGTCGAGACCCGCTGGGTCGCCGCGAGCGACTGGGCCCGTTCGGCCAAGTGCTCGGCGCCGAGCAGCTCGCCGCGGATCGGGCCGGCGAGCAGATCCTCGCGGGCATCGGAGCGGAGGGACGGGGTAAGGACGGTAAACGAGCGACGGGTGTCGAGCGGGATGGAAGAGCCTCGCTATGAGCTGAAGCCAGAGCTGGGAGCTGGAAGATCAGATATAAGCTAAAAGGAGTAGGGGAGGAGCCAAGCGACCAGCGCCTCCACATACTCCTCGGGCACCGGACCTCCCGAATCCGGAGTCCCCGTTCCCATCAGGTGATCGGTCCCCGCAAACCGGCGAATCGCCACCTTGGAATTGGACCGGGTCGCCTCTCTGATCCTGGTGATACTCTCGTCCACCGGCACCCACCGATCCGACTCGCCATAGAAGAACGCCATCGGCACCCGGACCCGTCTCAGCACCGCCAGCGGATCGTAGTCCATCTCCAGTCGCCACTTGGTGCCCGCGGGATCCGGGGGCAGCTCCCCACCGCGAGGGAGGTAGACCTGCTCGAACCAGGGCGCTGAACTGATGGTTTGCACCGCTTGCTCGGCTTCCGCTCGACTCATGCGACCGCGATAGTAATCGTTCACTTTGCCTCTTACAGCCAGTGCCTGTTGGACCACGTTCGCCGGCTGTCCCGACTGCTCCAGGGTATACTTCGCGGCGAAGTCCATCTGCTCGGCGGGACTGACACCCGACGCGGAGACCGCGACCACAAAGGCGATGTCGCGGCTCATGGTAGCCGCCAGCGGCCCGAGCCAGCCGCCCTGGCTGATTCCCCACACCCCAATCCGGCCGCGATCGATGTCCGCTCGACGGGCGAGGTACTGCACCCCCGCGATCCCATCGGCCGCCAAGTCCCGGAAGGAAGCGGTCTCGAAGTCGCCGGTCGAGGTCCCCGATCCCCGCCGATCGAAAAGCAGAACGGCATACCCGGCGCGGGGCAGCGCGGTCGTGAGATGCTGGTAGGTCGGGTAGTCGCGGGAGGGGCCACTTGCCGAATGGAACACGACGACTGCCGGATGCCGGCCGGAGCCCTTCGGCAGGTACAGCGTTCCGGACAGGGTGACCGCGTCGCTTGGAAAGCTGACCGGCTCGGCAGTCTGTGCAGCCGTCGGCCGAGTTGCTCCACCGATAGTGCCGCCGAACACGAGTAGGAGCACGATCAGCTTCGGCATCTCAAGTCCTTGAGGTTACTGTCCCCCCTCCCATCCTCCCCGCTTCCCCACCTTGCCCGATGCGGGCAATTGTCCTATAGTAGCTCCACAACTGCTCGCTCGTGGTGATTTGCGGCGTATTGCGGCCACGTTAAATAACTGCTAAAAAGCCTCGCATCCCGCGTGTCTTTTTGGCACCGGGATTTTTTCTTCCGGTCCAATCAGATACGGAGGCGACGGGGCGGGAAGGAAGCACCGATGTCACTCCCCGAAGTCATTGCGAGGGGCGAGGCCGGCCCTCATGGGCCGGCAACCCCGAAGCAATCCAGCAAAGCTGAGCAGATCCATCTCCGAGTTCTGCCGCTCTCCTGTGTGCTCTGTGGCGCCCAATACGACCCCGCACCCATCGCCGTCTGCGAGCAGTGCCTGGGTCCGCTGGAACCGGTCTACCCCAGAGCGGCGCCTCCCACCCGCGACATCATCTCGCGGCGGGACCACTCGCTCTGGCGCTACCATGAGTTCCTCCCGCTCGCCGGACCGCCCGAACTTTCCCGCGACAGCGGCATGACCCCGCTGATCGAGTCGCCCGCTCTCGCCCAACGGCTCGGCGTCGCCCGCCTCTGGCTCAAGAACGACGCGGTGTCCCACCCGTCACTCTCCTTCAAGGACCGAGTGGTCGCCGTCGCCATCAACGCCGCCCATGCGCTCGGACTCGATACCGTGGGCTGCGCTTCGACCGGCAACCTGGCCAATGCGGTAGCGGCGCAGGCCGTCCGCGCCGGATTGCCGGCCTGGATCTTCATCCCCCATGATCTCGAGCCGGCGAAGATTATCGCCACCGCGGTGTACGGCCCCCATCTGGTCCGCGTGCGCGGCACCTACGACGACGTCAACCGGCTCTGCACCCAGGCGGCAGACCGCTTCGGCTGGGGCATCGTCAACGTGAACCTGCGAGGCTACTACGGCGAAGGCTCCAAAACGGTTGCCTTTGAGATCGCGGAGCAGCTGGGCTGGCGCCTGCCGACTGCGGTCGTTGCGCCCATGGCCGGTGGCTCGCTGGTGACCAAGCTCCGCAAGGGCTTCACCGAGTTTCTGGATGCTGGGCTGGTGACGGGTCGGGTGCCCCGCCTGTTCGGGGGCCAGGCCGAGGGCTGCGCGCCGATCGTGCGCCTGGTGCAAGACAACAGCGACGTGATTCAGCCGGTGATCCCCAATACCATCGCGCGCTCGCTGGCCATAGGAAGCCCGGCCGACGGCCTCTTCGCCGCCCGCACCATGCGGGGGACCGGCGGTTGGGCCGCGGCGGTTTCGGACCGGCAGATCGTGGCCGGAATCCGGCTGCTGGCGGAGGCGAGTGGAGTGTTCACCGAGACTGCCGGCGGCGTGACCGTCGCGGCGGCACTCGAACTGGCCGAGCGCGGCCGGCTGAGAGTCGATGACGAGGTGGTGCTCTGCATCACCGGAAACGGCCTCAAGACCGCGGACGCAGTTGGCGACCTCATCCGAGACCTGCCGACCATCGCGCCGAGGCTGCGTGAGCTCGCCGAGCTGGTCGACCAACCGGCTTTAACCTGAGGAGATCATGAGATGCCAGTGACCCTGAGCCTGCCGACCATTCTGAGGCGGCTGACCGATGGCCACGCGACGGTAGAGGCGAACGGAACCACGGTCGGAGAAGTAGTGACCCAGGTTGCCGACCGATATCCCCAGTTGGCGCCTCGGCTGAAGGACGAGAACGGCGGCCCCTATCCCTTTGTGGGGTTTTATCTCAATGATCAGGACACCCGATTCCTCGGCGGATTCGATGCCCGGGTCAATGAGGGCGATGAGATTACCGTGGTCCTTGCAGTGGCCGGCGGCTGAATCCCGCGTCCGCGGCCTGCACCGCCGGTCGCACGAAGAAGTTGCGGAACAGTAAGTTCAATCGCCTCACGGTGACATTCGCCCCCCGTGATGTAACATCGGGCAATCACCGAAAATGCGAAGGGCATCGGGACACTACGCCCGATGCCCATCCATGTTTCCCCGGCGACTTCCTCCGCCTCCCCACGTCCCCGCGTCCCGCCTCCTAGAACTCGAACCCGACCCCCAGATTCACATGCACCGCCGATTCGGTTCCCACTGGTGCCGCATAACGGGTCTGGATCTCCCGCGCCTCCAAACCCACCACTGCCGGACGCCGGCGCCAGATCAGGTGTCCCCCGTAGGCAAGATTCCGGAGCCGGGAGTTCGCGACCAGATCTTCGTCGTCGGGATCGTCGAGTCCTCCGCCGACTCCCAGCTCCCACTCCCCGGCTCGATAGTTGAGCTGGGCCCATCCGCCCTTGGTCTCCACCGGCACTCCGTTGCGCACCATGTTCTGCCCGATGCCGCCGGCACCCAGTCCCGCAAGCGCCTGTCCCACGAACGCCTCTCCCCGAAGCTCGAGCCCACCGGCAATCGGGGTCCACACGCTGACCGCCAGCGCCTCGGAGGTGATCTCGCCGCCGGTGCTGTCCTGCAGCCAGCCGTAGTGCCCGCCGAAGCTGATTTCGCCCAGCTCGTCGCCCGCGCCCCAGCGGGCCCGGAGTCGTCCCTGGATATAGGGCCGCCCGCTTCGCTCCGCCGCATCGGGTTGGGTGAGAAAGGTCTGCTGCGGCTCGCCCGAAGTGGGGGCCAGCGCCGCCCCCTCGATGCCGAGGCGGACTCCACCCATGGGGGCGAGATCGGCAGACATGCGAACCTGCGGGATCCAGAGCCAGAGGTTGCCGGCGCCGGCAAAGAGCGGAAACCCGATGCTGGCAATGGATGACGGGCTCACCGCCGCAATCGGGGGCGACTCCTGTCCCACCAGGACGGCGAATCGGGCCCAGGTCAGCTCGGCGAACACCTTCCGGATTCGGAGCAGGGGAAAGGTGCGACCGCCGGTCGAGGGCTGCTGCCCGCCGTAGAAATCCACGTCCAACTCACCCGCCAGCGTGCCGCCGGCAAATTCCTGGACCAGCCCCTTCACCGTCACCCGCGACTGCCGCACCGTCGCACTGGTCGTCGTCCGCGCCGGCTCGCCGGCGGGCACCACGAACTGGGGCACGTCGCTGTTGTTCACGTCGTCGCTGGTGTAGAACCCGTTCATCAGGAGCAGCCCGTGCACGCTGGCATCAAGCTGCTGGTCCTGAGCCCAGAGCGACCTGGTTGCCGGTACCGTCACTATTAGTGCCCACCCCACGCCACACAGGGCGGCCCATTTCCTCTTCTCAGGGGGAGCAGCGGAGGAGCAGTGGGCCTCGACGGCCGCGTCAGTGTGCACTGTAACCTCTGCGCGATCCATTTGTCCGGAGCTCACTGCAGCGGCCGGAGAGGTACACTGCTCCTCCGCTGTGCCGGGTGGAGGGATCCAACAATTTGCGTTGACGCGCTCTGTAGCGAACGGTACCGTTCCGGCATGCGAGCCAAGATACTCAGCGTTCCAGGCTTCCGCTCCCTGCTCGGAGCGGGAGGGCTGCTCATGCTCATCCAATCTTCTGTTGCGTCGCCGGCCAGTCTCGCGACTCACGACTCACGACTCGCGACTCTCATCGGCCACCTGACTCTGCTCGACAAAAACGACAAACAAGCCAAGGACGTGGGCCAAGCCGTGGTCTGGCTCGAGTCCAAATCGCGGGTTTCGCCGGCTACACCGGTGCGCGCCGAGATCAGCACCGCCGACAAAGAGTTCTCCCCTCATGTCCTGGTGGTGCCGGTCGGCTCCAGCGTCACCTTTCCCAACCACGATCCTTTCAATCACAACGTCTTCTCTCTTTCGGAGGAGAACCCGTTCGACCTCGGTCTGTATGGACGGGGCGAGACTCCCGCGGTCAAGTTCGAGCGCGCCGGCATTGTGCGGGTCTACTGCAACGTCCACTCCCAGATGAGCGCGCTGGTCGTGGTGCGGGACAATCCCTGGTACGCCCAGCCCTCCAGCGACGGAACGTTCACCATCGAGGCGGTCCCGCCCGGGCGATACACCCTGCACGCCTGGCACGAGCGCTCTCCGGACATTTCCCGCGACCTCACCCTCCCGCCCGCCGGCGTCGCGGACCTCGAGCTCCAGCTCGACGCCCGGGGCTACAAGTTCAAGCCTCACCTCAACAAGTTCGGCCGTCCCTATCCCCAGCAGGGGCGTCGGTATTGATATGCCGCGGGATTGCTTCGGAGGCTTCCGCCTCCTCGCAATGACTGAGGCAGTGCTGCCGCCGAGTGAGGTGTGAGAGTTCCCCTCGGCACCCGCATCTTCCTCGGCACCGCGTTGGTAGTGACCGCGGTGCTCGGGATTGCCATGCTGATCACCAAGCGCCAGGCCGACCGGGCCGCCGACGCCGCCGCACTCCAGGCGCTCCAGGCCACTCAGCTAACCATCCGCGACGCGCTCGATGGCCGGAGCCAGACCCTGCGCCAGCTCACCGCGGCGCTGGTCCAGGTGCCGGTCTACGTCTCCCGCATCGGCGAGTCGGTGCGGAGCGGCAAACGGGCCGATCTCCTGGACCAGGCCGACGAGCTGCGCAACCAGATCGGCGCCGACTGGGTGCTGATCACCGATCCCACCGGTGTGCTCCAGGCCTGGACCTCCCAGCGCGACCTCTTCGACCAGGATTTCTCCCGCGGCGCCCTGATCGGCCGGGCGCTGGAAGGGAAGACCACCGCCGGACTCTGGATCGAGCCCACCGACTCCGGTGACCAGCTGTATCAGGCAGTGGCGATGCCGGTCATGAGTCCGGGGACGATGACTCCGCTGGCCGTGGTCTCCGCCGCGCTCCAGATCGACACCGCGTTCGCTGGGGGGCTGCGGCGCCACACCAATTCCGAGATTGTCTTCTTCTCGATCGACACCCTGGGCTCGCCCCAGCTCGCGGCATCCACAGTGATTGCCAGCCGCCAGCCGGCGACGAAGCAATCCCTCGACTCCACCCTCACCCAGGCCCTGCGTACCGTCCGGCTCGACAGCGCCCACGTCGCTCCATCTCGCATCCGCCTCACCCTCGGTGACACCGACTACGAGGGTACCGTCGGATCCCTCACGACCGCGGACAGCGTGCCGGTCGGTGGCTACTTGGGACTCCATTCTCGAGCTGCCGATCTCGCCGCCTACCAGCAGCTCAGCCGCACCATCCGGTGGGCCTTTCTGATCGGGCTGCTGCTCGCCGTCGGATTTTCTCTCCTGGCGGCGCGCCACATCGTGGGGCCGGTCAAGCGTCTGGTAGCAGCCACTCGCAAGGTGAAGGAGGGCGAGTACGGTGGATCCATCGAGGTAGGAACCAGGGACGAGATCGGCGATCTGGCCCACGCCTTCGGAACTATGGTGGAGGAGCTGCGGGAGAAGGATCGCCTGGTCCGGTACCTACGGACCGGAGCCGCAGCCACGGTGACGGGCGACGGCAAGACCGGCAAGGGGGAAGATCTACTCTCGGTCGGCCGCCTCTTTGCCAACCGCTATGAGATCCAGGAGCAGCTGGGCGCCGGCGGCATGGGCGTGGTGTATCGGGCCTTCGACCGGGAAGTGGGCGAGACCCTGGCAATCAAGGCCATCCGCCCCGAAGTAAGAGAGCTCGATTCCACTCTGCTGGAGCGATTCAAGCAGGAGCTCCGCCTGGCCCGCCGCATCACCCACCGGAACGTGGTCCGAACCTTCGATCTGGGTGAGGTAGACGGGATCTACTACATCACCATGGAGTTCGTCCGCGGCACCACCGTCGCATCGCTGATAAAGGAGGCAGGGCGACTGGACGTGTCGGCCGCCCTCACCATCGGCAAGCAGGTCTGCCGAGCGCTGGAGGTGGCTCACGAGGCGGGGATCGTGCACCGCGACATCAAGCCGCAGAACCTCCTGGTCGACCCGACCGGCTTCCTCAAGGTCACCGATTTCGGCATCGCCCGGCTGGCAGGGGCACAGACCGACGGTGCGCTCACCAGGACGGGGATGATCGTGGGCACTCCGGCGTACATGGCTCCGGAGCAGCTCCTGGGCGAGCCGGTGGATGGGCGGACCGACATCTATGCCACCGGCGCGGTACTGTTCGAGTGTGTAACCGGCAGGCGGGTGTTCGAGGCCAGCGGGACCATGGCGCTGGTGGCACACCATCTGAAGCACGAGGAGTCGCCACCCACCGATCCGGCGGAACTAAATCCGGACGTGCCGGTATCACTCAGCAGGGCCATTGTGAAGGCACTGGCCCGGAAGCCCGATGATCGCTGGCCCGGCGCGGCTGAGTTTCTCCAGGCATTGGAAGCGGTCTAGGTCACACCCGGCCTACCGCTTCCCCGCCGCGCCACCATACTTCTCCTCTCGATGTCCCGAACCCGGCTGGTCCTGACTCTCGCCGCCCTCGCCTTCCTGGCGGTGGTGCTCTTTCCGGCCCTGACCGGACTCCTCACCGATTGGTGGTGGTTCCAGGAGATCGGCTACCAGGCGGTCTTCATACGGCCGTTGCTCACCGGCGGGCTGCTCTTCCTGCTGGTGGCGGGACTCACCTTCGCGGTGCTGTATGGCAATCTCCGGGTGGCCCAGCGCGGCGTGGTGGCCTATCCGGTAACCCTGCAGTTCACCCAGAATCGGCCGCGGATCAATCTCACCGGTCCACTTCTCCGGCTGACTCTGCCGGTCTCACTCGTCATAGCCGTGCTGGCCGGCTTCGCCGCGACGCCCGCCTGGAGCACCGTGCTTCAGCTGCTCAACGCGACCCCCTTCGGCATCAGGGATCCGATCTTCGCTCGCGACGTGGGGTTCTACGTCTTTACTCTCCCCGCCCTCGCGACCGGACTCGGCATCCTGTCGGCCCTCGGCTTCGTGACCATCATTCTGGTGATCGTGCTCTACCTGCTCCGAGGCGATCTCCTGACTGTTTCCGGTCCCCGTCGAGCGCCTCGGCTCCGAATAGAGCCCTCATCGGCGCTGCATATCGCCGTCCTGATCGGGGCCCTGTTTCTGCTGACTGCCCTCCGGCTCTGGCTGGTGGATGTCCCCAACCTGCTCTATTCCACTACCGGTCCCATGGTGGGGGCCAGCTACACCGATCTGCATGCGAGATTACCGGCGCTCAAGCTGTCCGCCCTCACCGCTGTTCTCGCCGCCATTGCTGTCTTCTTCGGCGCCTTCCGAGGCGAGCTGATCCGGTACGCCCTGCTTGCCATCGGCGCGTATCTCGCGGTTGCCCTCATCGGCCGGGGTATCGTGCCCGGGGTGATGCAGAAGTTTCTGGTGGCTCCAACCGAGCTAACCCGGGAAACTCCCTATCTCCGCAATCACATCGCGGCCACCCGGCAGGCGTGGGAACTGGATCGGGTGGAGACCCGGGAGCTGACCGGAGAGAGCAACCTCACCCTGGCCGACATCCGGGCCAACGCCCCGACGATAGAGAACGTGCGGCTGTGGGACCGGGACCCGTTGCTGCAGACCTTCGGCCAGCTGCAGGAGATCCGTACCTACTACGACTTCATCTCGGTGGACGACGACCGCTACTGGATCGATGGGAAGTACCGCCAGGTGTTGCTCACCCCCCGGGAACTCAACCCCCGGGCGCTCCCGACCCGCACCTTCATCAACGAGCATCTCACCTTCACCCATGGGATGGGGCTGACCCTGAGTCCGGTGAACCAGGTTACGGTCGAGGGACTGCCGATGCTCTTTATCAAGGACCTGCCGCCGGTCTCCACCACGTCGCTCAAGGTCACCCGCCCCCAGCTCTACTACGGTGAGCTGACGGCTGAGTATGTCTTCGTGAATACCCGGCAGCGGGAGTTCGATCATCCCTCGGGCGAGCAGAACGTCTACGCCTCGTACGCCGGCAAGGGAGGCGTGCCGATGGGCAGCATCGTCCGGCGGGCAGTCTTCGCCGCCCAGTTCGGTTCGTCCAAGATCCTGTTCTCGGGCGACATCACCGACTCGAGCCGGGTGCTCTACCAACGCGACATCATGGGCCGCGCCCGCAAGGCGCTTCCCTTCCTTTTTTTCGACCGGGATCCCTACCTGATCGTGGCCGCTGACGGCACCCTCAAATGGATCCTCGATGGCTACACCGCAACCAACCGCTATCCCTACTCGGAGCGGCTGCGAGACGGCACCAGCTACATGCGGAACAGCGTCAAGCTGTTGATCGATGCGTACGACGGCACCCTGACCGCCTACGTGAGCGCTCCGCGCGACCCCATCATCCAGACCTGGTCCCGTATCTTTCCCGGCGTTTTCGTCCCTCTCGACCGGATGCCGGCCGACATCCGGGCGCACATCCGCTACCCCGATGTCATATACCGGATCCAGGCCGGCCTCTACACCACCTACCACATGGACGACCCGGTGGATTTCTACCATCGGGAGGATCAATGGCAGATCCCCGAGGCGACGGAGTCGGAGGGCAGGGTGCCCTTCATGCGGCACATCGTCATGCGGCTGCCGGAGGAGAAGAACGCGGAGTACATCTACATGGTCCCCTTCACGCCGAGGGGGAAGGACAACCTGGCGGCCTGGATGGTGGCGCGGAACGACGGCGAGGAGTACGGCAAGCTTCGGGTGTACCGCCTCTCCCGCCAGACGCTGGCATTCGGTCCCCGTCAGATCGTCAACCGGATCAACCAGAACACGGAGATCTCTCAGCAACTGACTCTATGGGACCAGCGGGGCTCCCAGGTCATCCGGGGGGACCTGCTGGTGATTCCGATCGAGGAGGCCCTGCTCTATGTGCAGCCGATTTATCTCCGGGCGGAGGGCGGGCGGATTCCCGAGCTCAAACGGGTCGTGGTGGCGTATCAGAATCGGGTGCTGATGCGGGAGACGCTCGATGAGGGACTGGCGGAGATGTTCGGTGGCAGGCCCGGCCGCCGAGCTCCGGTTCTAGCAGCTGACACGGTAAGTGTACCCGATGCCGCGACGCGCGACTCGCGACTCGAGACTTTGATCGGCCAGGCACGGCGGCACTACAACACCGCCATCCAGGCCCAGCGGGACTTGGACTGGGCGACGTATGGCGAGGAGATGCGGAGGCTAGGGGAGGTACTCCGAAGCGCCACCCAGATCTCGGGTGGCGCTCTGGATAAGCGGTAACGCCTGCTCTCAGTAGTTGCTGAAAAGCAGGTGATTGTTGGCGGTCTTCGAGCTGGTCACGATCCCTTTGGTACTGGCGGCATACAGCGCGTCCCTCACCTGCTGCGGAGTGGCCGCTGGGTGGCTCTGGAGATAGAGCGCCGCCACCCCGGCCGTGTGCGGGGTTGCCATCGAGGTGCCGCTGATGGTGTTGGTAGCGCTGTTGCTGGTGTACCACGAGGAGGTGATGCCGACGCCGGGGGCGAACCAGTCGACGCAGGTTCCGTAGTTGGACCAGGAGGGCCTACGGTCGGACTTGTTGGTTGCTCCGATGGTCATCGCCGCAGCCACCCGCGCCGGCGTGAACTTGCAGGCATCGCGCGAGCTGTTACCGGCGGCGACCGCGGTGGCCACGCCGTCGGCGATCATCCGCCGCACCGCGTCATCAACCGAAGCGTTGACCCCGCCGCCGATCGACATGTTGGCGACGGCCGGCGTGCCGGCTGCATGGTTAGCGGTCACCCAGTCCATCCCAGCGATCACGCCGCTCCAAGTACCCGAGCCGCTGCAGTCGAGCACCCGTACCGCGACCAGGGACACGCTCTTGGCGACGCCGTAGATGTTGCCGCCTACAGTCCCGCCCACGTGGGTCCCGTGGCCGTTGCAGTCGGCCGCGGTCCCGCCTGACGTCACCGCGTCAAAGCCCTTTACGGCCCGGCCCCCGAACTCCGAGTGGGTGAGACGGAGGCCGGTGTCGATGATGTACGCGGTCACTCCGCTGCCAGTGTTGCTGTAGGTGTAGGTGGTGCTGAGCGGCAGGTTGCGCTGGTCCACCCGGTCCAGGCCCCAGGTCGCGCCGGTCTCGGTGCTCACTATAGTGGCGATGCCGTCGCGCTCGACCCGGACTACCCGGTTGTCCCGCAGCAGGCCGGCCTTTGCCGCGTCCGAGATCCGGCCGGCAAAACCGTTCAGGGCGTGGGTGTAGACGAAGTCGGGCTGGACTCTATGTTCCCGGGCCAGCGCCCCGGGGCTCACCTTGGGGGCCAGGGTCACGATGAACCGGCCCTGAACGTCGGGAGCGCGTCCTACTGCCGCAGCCACACCGGCGTCGGCTAACGGGTCTAGAGCCGGGGAGTCGGCCGAGCTGGGGTCGGAGGGAGAGTCACTACAGGCGGCGATAGCCCAGCTGAGCGCAGCCAGGGCCAGTACACGTCGGTGCATGCTTCAACTCCTATGGGGTGGGCCCTGTTTCCCGCGCCGGCCGGGCGGGAGGTTCCAGGGCAAGAGAGCTAGAACGGACGGGTACCCAAAAATGGTTCCGGGGCGCTGTCAGCGGAAGGTGGCCACCGTCGGTTGCCCGAAGTACTTTCTGGGCTCAATCCGATGGCGAGGCCCCATGTCGACGATCCTGATCGTGATCCTGGTGCTGCTCCTGATCGGCGCGCTGCCCACCTGGCCCCACAGCCGGAGCTGGGGTTATTACCCCAGCGGGGGCTTAGG
>CBFGTM010000015.1:0-63992 GCA_965652025.1 uncultured Gemmatimonadales bacterium | reverse complement strand
GAGTAAGCAGGGAAGCCGGCACACAATTGGAAAATCTGCAAAGCCCTTCGGAGCTGAAAGGCTTTGTTATTCAGGACCTGCTTCCTCTTGGATCTCCCCTACCTCATACCTACTCACCTACTCACCTACCCGCTTACCCGCCTACCGGCCTACCCGCTTACCTACTTCGATCGGCAGCTCGTCCCGTTCCGCCCACTCGGTCCAGGAACCCACGTACACCCGCACGCTGGGATAGTTCAACAAGTAGCGTAATGTGAAGTAGACGTGACTGGCCTCGGTCGCGCTGTTGCAGTACACGATGACTCTGCGATCCGGGCTGATCCCCTGCTGCAGATAGACCGCTCGGAGATCCTGCACCGGCTTCCAGACGTGCCCAAAGCCCTCCTGGGTAAGATCGTCCTGCCAATAGTGATTGACGGCACCGGGGATGTGACCTCGCCGCATTTGAGCGCCGGCTTCCCCGGCAAATTGGTCGGGTGGTCTCGCATCCACCACAATGGCGTTCTGCTCCTTCATTGCCTGCCGCACGTCCTCCAGGGTTGCCCGCTCCGGAGCGAACGATCCAGGGAAGCTGACCGGAAGGACCCGGGGATAGCGGAGGGCGATCGGGTGCTGCTCCAGCTGCCACTTGAAGAAGCCACCGTTCAGCAGATAGACATTGGGATGACCGAATCCGGCGAGCAGCCAGGCCAGAAACGTGGCATCGATGTTCCGCGTTTCGCCCGCGCTGTAGATCACCACGGGCACTTCGAAGCTCAGGCCAAGGCGGGAGAACAGCTCGCTGTAGGAGCGGGAACTCAGGAGCTGCGTAGGAATGCCGCCCTCACTGGCCCGGAGCGTCTCGGGATTCAGGTACACCGCTCCCGGCAGATGGCCCTTGAGATAGGTGAATACGTCGGTTCGCACGTCCACCAGATTCACTCGACGTTCCTGGAGCCAACCGGCGAGCTGGTCGGTGGACACCAGACGGGGGAGCGCAGGCGATCGACCCCCCTGTGCACAGGAGAGGTGCACCCCGGCGAGCAGGCAGATGACAATCGGACGTGGGTTCACCGAGTGGAATCCAGTCCCATGTACGCCCGCTCCTCTTCCAGATACACCCGCAGCGCATTCCGGCGCCGGCGCGAGTTGTAGGAAACCGGCCGGGTCTGATCGGCTGGCGGAAGGGCTGCAAGTGCTCGGCCCATGGGCACGCCTTGTTCCACCGCAGCGCGCATCTCCGCTCGGAGGGTGGTAAGGTACCGACGGGTCCGGGCCACCAGGTCCGCAGGACGCGGCGGGAGAGCACCGTGGCCGGGGACGACAACTCTCGGCTGCAAGCTGTCCAGCTGGCTCAGCGCTTCGAGCAGCACGCCCGAGTTGCCGTCCACTACCATAGTGACACCGTCTTCTACCAGCAGGTCACCCGCAAACAGGACTCGTTCCCGGGGAAGCCAGACCACGAGGTCTCCCGGTGAATGCGCGGCCCCGGGGTGGACGATCACCAGGGTGAAGTCCCCCAGGACCAGCGTATCCGTCCTGGTGACCGGCCGGTCGGGGAAGTCGGCAAACTCGAACCCGCGCATGGCGTCGAGCCCGACAACGCGGACCCAGTCTGCCATCAGCGCGTCTTCCCCGCCCTCCGATGCCAGGGTGGCTCGGTCGGGATGCGCGATGACCTTAGCCCCTTCGCGCTTGAACACCACCGCCCCGAAGTGGTGGTCGGGATGGTGGTGGGTCAGCACCAGCCACTTCACTGGCTGCCGGGTGACGCTACGGATGGCCTGCAGCAGCTCGCGGCCCTGCCGCGGACTGGCGAGCGCATCGATGACCACGACGCCTTGGCGGGTCACTACGAAGCCTGCGTTGGGCTGTCCTTCGGATCCTCGCCCGGTGTCGCCCACAGCGGCGTATACCCCGGGAGCCAGGCGGCGAAGGTGAGGCGGTGAGTTGGTACCGGCGCTCTCGACGAGCCCGGCGAGCAGGATCAGAGCGGAGAGAGGACGAAGGGTCAGGCGGATTCGAAACCGACGGGTACCGATTGTTTGAAGATGGCTCCCTTGTTATCGGTCCATGTCATGGTAAGCGGAGCCTCTTGATCGGCCTTGAGAGTGAAGCTCACCACCGGATCCCGACTGATGCCGGAGGTCCATTCAAAACGAGCCACCTCCTGGCTGCCATAGGTAACCAGCACGTCCTTGATGAAATAGGCTGGAATGGGCTCGCCCGCCGAGGTGCGGAAGAAACCCGTGTCCATGGGATGCGAGACGATCGCATTCACAGTGATCAGGTCGCCCTGTTTGATCCGGCCGGGAATCCGGATCCGGGCGTCGCCGGTATCGTTCATCTCATCCGCATCCATTCAAGGTGACGAGTACTTTCGCGTAGCCGGCCCAGACTTCACCCCCGCTGGTCTCCAGAATGGCCCGGACCCAGGTGGTTCGCTTCATCTTGATCCGGGTGGAGAGGGAGAGGGAGCCGAGCGCGGGAGTCAGATGGAACGCGGCAAGG
Organism: uncultured Gemmatimonadales bacterium; assembly: GCA_965652025.1. Classification (GTDB taxonomy): domain Bacteria; phylum Gemmatimonadota; class Gemmatimonadetes; order Gemmatimonadales; family GWC2-71-9; genus CAVVWJ01. Next base: position 61,502 of record CBFGTM010000015.1, on the reverse strand, counting down.
TGGGGGTCCGGATTATGATCCACGATGAGGTGGACCGCTTTGACATATTGGTCGGCGCTCATCGGCAGATCGCTCTCGATCATCACCGGCACTACCCGGCCGTCCTCGGCCACGAGCGGCATATCCAGGGCGACGTGTCCCCGGCGAATCGGCCGGTCTCCGAAAAGACCCTTGAGAATCCGGGCGACCTGCTGGTTCGGCACCTCGGGGTCGTCCGGCCAAATGCCGGTGGACGCGACCAACCGCTCGGTGCGTGACACCAGCAGCCCGGCTGCGGAACCAGCGAGAGAGCGGAAAAATGCCCGGCGACCATTCATACCTCAGAAGCTCGGCCCCCGTTTTCGCCAAGTCAAGCGAAGGCCATCACTCATCGGGTGAAGCTTAGGCCATAACCGGCCGGGTCCTGTTGCTGGTAACTCTCGCGCGCGGCCACCTGCTCGACTGCGGCTGCATAGTCGGCCGATCGGCGCTCATCCGGAATGTGAACCCGCGCTATCGGTCCTGCGGCAAGCTGCCCCGCGATAATGACTCGGTAAGTATTGAGCCCCGGCGAAGTGGAGTAGACCTGGAATCCCGTCGACTCGATCGAATCCACCGGACCTCCCGTAATCGTGAGGAGCACGGCGCCGTCATTCTGGGCGGGGGATGAGAGGGACAAGCCCAGTGTGGTGGAGGTTGGTCCCGCTTCGGACGAGCAACCGCCCACTCCAAGCAGGCCGAGCCCGAGCAGGACGCCCCAGCGGCTCACGGCTGGCCTCCGGCCCGATCCGCGGCAGCCAGAAAATCGCCCAGATCGTAGACCCCATTTCGGTTGCCCACCGCATCGAGATAGGCAGCCTCCTCCGGCCGGAGCAGCGCGGTGCCGAGGAGGGCATCGGCCGCACTGGTCAGCGCGACAGCCTGGGCGGTGACGAAGTTTGCCATCAGGTCGAAGGGATGGCGCATCACCAGGGTCAGGGAATCGCTGCTCGCAGTGGTGTCGCCGGTCCAGCCGACGAACACAGCATCCGGCTGCGGGGCGGCCCGAAGACTGACCTGCAACCCTTCCGCGAGGTAGACCCCAGCCTGAATGTCCCCGCTGGCGCCATTGGTGATGGCCGCCATGCCGGCACCCTCGACCCCGGTGCGAAGGCGGTAGGAGGTCGCGACCTGGGCAATCACGGTATCCGGCTTGTCACTGGCGGTAATGCCATGAGTCCGGGCGCCACCGTCGCTCCAGGCGAGAAACTCATGGCGGCTGCGGGCGGTTTCGTCCTGCTGCACCGAGTCTGCCGACAGCTCGATCCGGGTCCCCGCGGGGAAAAACTGCTCCAGCCGCGCCACTCTGGCTCCGTCAACAGTGATAAAAGCACCCGGGTGGTCAGCCGCGAAGACTGAATTGTAGGAGACGTATCGGAACCCGATGCTCCCGCCGGGCGTGATCTGAGCTATACCGCTGAGGCAGAAATGGGCGAAGGTGCCTCCATTGTCGGTCACGGCCGGAATCGTCGTCCGACACAGCTCGGTGTTGCCCGACGAGCCGGGGTAGGCATCGCCCAGGTCGCCGCGATTTCCGCCGGAACGCCCCAAGTCGTTGCGCCCATCCGCCTGTACCAGCGCCACCCCGTGTATCGGCCCGACGTTGACCCGGTTGTCGCCCTCGAATCCGTGTGCGTCCACCTGGCTCTGATCGATATGCCACACCAGCAGTCCGGGAGACTTCTGGTGGCTGCCAAATGCCGGGTTCATCTGGGCGGTGTCACTCTCCAGGGCTTGGCGGTTCTCCAATAAGTAGAACTCGTCGGTGCCGGAGACCGGGACATACAGCACGGTATCAGAGCTGGCGACCGGACCCAGCCGCACCTCTTCTCCAGAGAATAGGGTGTCCACCGCAACCCATCCCAGCTCGAACAGCGACCAGGCTTCATACCGCGACGGACTGTAGGGGCGGGCATAATTGCCGCTTCCCATCAGGCCCCACTCACCGATCCCCTGAGTGGCTTGGGTACTGGCCAAATCCGTGTCATATAAATCGGGAAGACCAAACGCGTGGCCAGTTTCGTGAGCGACTGTGCCGATCGGCATTATGGAGGTGCCGTCGCAGGAGCTGCGGCCTCCTACCGCGCTCTGCATGATGTAGTCGTCGACTTTGAGGAACTGTCCCGGGTGGCCCACCCAGGGAGTCCGGGTGACGTAGGGAGAGCCGCCGTTCCAGGCCCGAATCACGAACCGGTGGGCCCAGATGTGGACTGAGTTGGGACAAGCGCCATCCCGCAGGGACTGAAGGAAGGTGACGAAATCCACAAACCCGTCATCGTCGCCGGAATTCGGAGCCCCGTCGGGTCCATCGTTGTCGAACTGGCTCCAGAGCGACGTGCCTGAGGTGCCTTGAGAGACCAGATCCAGGGTTCGCAGCAGGAGCTGTCCGAATCGATTCACCGGCCGCGCGGGGCAAGGAGCCAGGACCCCGATGCCGTTGCAGCCATCCTCATAGTACGCGGCGGTGGAATCGGCAGTGACCCAGGGGAACACCTGGCCGTCCACCGTGATGTTCCCGTTGGAAAGCTGCTGGTAGAAGGTTTTCAGGCTATAGGAGCCATCGGGTCGGGCGGAGCTGAAGAACAGCTCCTGATAGCGCTCGACTGGATAGGGCGGTTGAACGTTGACGAAAGAGATGGGAATGACCGGAACGATGACTCGCCCGGTGACTCGGCTCCCGCCTGTGGCGGTCGGGGAAGAGAGGTTGAGCGCGCCAACCGCGCCGGCGCGGAGCCAGCCGTGGCGGGCGGAGCGGACCGCCCCCACCCGCTTGCGCCAGGCACCCTGGGGCCGGAAATCCATGCCCCGCACTTCGAACTGCCCCCGCTGAGCGCGAGGGTACTGGGCTTGAACCGGGGTAGCGAGATGGGTCCAGAGGACGCACACCACCGTCACCCAGCGGGACACTCCGAGCAGCAATGTGCACCTGGGAAATGAAAGCCGAAAAGTAATCGCAAGTTCCCCAGGGTCCAGCGCGGCGCAGGCCTTGCGCAGGGAGAGGCCAGTCCTGGAGCGAGGGCAAAGTCTGGCTTGTGCCCTCTTCCCCGCACCACTAGTTTAAGCCATTCAGTGACATAGTGATGTGGCCTTACTGACCTCTTTTTTGCCGAGGTGCTGTGGACACCCAAGAACTCCAGCAGGTTGCCCTCTTCGAAAAGTGCCGCCAGTTCACGAAAGCGCGGGAGTTGCAGGCAGTTGGCCTCTATCCCTACTTCAATCCGATTTCCGAATCGGAGGACACTGTCGTCGTCATTGACGGACAGAAGCGGATCATGCTGGGGTCGAATAACTATCTGGGTCTGACCCATCACCCCAAGGTCCTCGAAGCCGCCTCTCGGGCCCTCCATCGCTATGGCTCCGGCTGCACCGGAAGCCGGTTTTTGAACGGAACTCTCGACCTGCACGAGCAGCTGGAGGCCGCGCTCGCCGAATTCGTGGGCAAGGAAGACTGTCTGGTCTTTTCGACCGGCTATTCGGCCAACCTGGGTCTGATCTCCGGGCTGGTCGGCAGAGGCGAGGTCGTCTACCTCGACAAGCTCGACCACGCGTCCATCGTGGACGGTGCCAAGCTCTCCTATGGCGAGACTGAGCGTTTCAACCACGGGGACCTGAGCAATCTGGAGCGCCGGTTGGATCGGAATGGCTCCGGACGAGGCTCCCTGATCGTGGTTGACGGCGTGTATTCCATGGAGGGCAACATCGCCGACGTCCCGGCCCTCTCCCGGCTGGCGCGTAAGCATGGGGTCGCCCTCGCGCTGGACGACGCCCATGCCCTCGGTGTCCTCGGTCCCAATGGTGACGGTACCGCCGCCCACTTCGGCATGACCGAGGAGGTCGACATCATTGCCGGCACCTTCTCCAAGTCACTCGCGTCCATCGGCGGGTTCGTAGCCGCCTCGGAAAGCGTGATCCATTATCTGCGCCACCACAGCCGCCCCCTCATCTTCACCGCGTCCCTGCCTCCGGCGAACACCGCCGGGGTGCTGGCCGCGCTCCAAGTACTGCAGGGAGAGCCGGAACGCCGCGACCGCCTCTGGGCCAACACCCGGCGGCTGCAGGACGGGTTCCGAGATCTCGGCTTCGATATTGGACCCACCGAAACGCCCATCGTGCCGGTACTGATCGGGCCGTTGGAAAAGACCTTCCTGATGTGGCGGCGCCTGTTCGACGCTGGCGTGTTCACCAACCCGGTGGCTCCGCCCGCGGTGCCTCCGTCCCAGTGCCGGCTGCGCACCAGTCTCATGGCGACCCATACTTTCGAGCAGATCGACTTTGCCCTGGACCAGTTCGCCACCATAGGCAGGGACCTGGGGGTCATCTGAGCGATCGCCTGCGCGTCCGCGAGGCGCGCGAGCGAAGGGACCTCAAGCGCTTCATCGATCTCCCTTACCGACTCCACGCGCGGGACCCTCTCTGGGTCCCGCCGTTGCGTCGGGACGTGGAGACACTCCTCTCCCGCCGCAAGAACCCCTTTTTTGAGCACGCCGAGGCGGAGTACTTCCTGGCCGAGCGGGACGGCGAGGTAGTGGGTCGGATCGCCGCCATCAGCAACCGGCTGCACAACGAGACCCACGCGGACCGGGTGGGCTTCTTCGGCTTCTTCGAGTCGATCGACGATCAGGCCGTGGCCGACGCGCTCTTTACCGCAGCCGGCGACTGGTGCCGGGCGCGGGGGCACAATGTGTTGCGCGGCCCCGCCTCCTTCTCGGTCAATGACGAATGCGGGCTGCTGGTAGACGGATTCGAGACCCCGCCGACGCTGATGATGCCCCACAACCCGCGCTACTACGTCCGCCTGCTCGAGCAGGCGGGCTTCACCAAGGCCAAGGACCTTCTGGTCTACCAGGGCGGCAGCATGGAGGGCTACGTCCGGCCACCGGAGCGGCTGTTCCGGGCTGTCGAGCTGATCCGCCAACGCCACGGCATCACGCTTCGGCCCTTGAACATGAAGGACTTCGAGGGTGAGGTGGAGCGGATCAAGCAACTCTACAACGCCGCCTGGGAAAAGAACTGGGGGTTCGTCCCGTTGACCGATCACGAGATCGATCATCTGGCGGTGCAGTTCAAGCCGGTGGTGATCCCCGACCTGGTTCCGATGGCCGAGAAGGACGGCAAAGTGGTCGGCTTCGGCCTCACGCTGCCCGACCTCAACGTCATCTTCCGAACCAACCGGTCGGGGCGGCTCTTTCCCATGATCTTGCGTCTGCTCTGGGCTCTCAAGACCAGGCGGATCAACCGCTCCAGGATTCTGCTGCTCGGCGTGGTGCCTGAGTTTCGCGGAAAGGGAATCGATGCCGTGCTCTACCACTGGATCTGGACCAAGGCCGGAGCGCATGGCATCAACTGGGGTGAGGCGGGCTGGATCCTGGAGGACAATCCGGTCATGAGGGCCGGCCTGGAGAAGATGACCTTTACCGTCTACAAGACCTATCGGCTGTACGACCGCCCGCTATGAAGGCACTGGTAACCGGCGCCACCGGTTTCGTGGGAAGTCATCTGGTAGATGCGCTGCTTCGCGATGGGTGGACGGTGACGGCCCTGGCCCGGTCGCCCTCCAAGGCAGCAACGCTGACGGGGCGCGGGGTCACGATAATCTCCGGGCACCTCCACCTGGAATCGGCTCTTCAGGACGCTGTTCAAGGCCAGGACATCATTTATCATGTAGCCGGTGCGATTGCGGCCCGGAGCGAAGCCGAATTTCTGCAAGCCAACCGGGACGGGACTCGAAACGTCACCGCCGCGGCACAGCGGGCCGGCTGCTCCCGATTCGTCCTGGTCTCATCTCTGGCAGCGGGCGGGCCATCGCCCCGGGGTGTTCCGCTCAGTGGGAGTGAGGAGCCCCACCCGGTAACCGCCTACGGTCGGAGCAAGCTGGCGGCTGAAGAGGTGGTGCGCACCAGTGGTTTGTCCTGGTCGATCGTGCGCCCGCCAGTCGTCTATGGGCCTCGCGACCGGGAGGTCCTGAAGCTGTTTCGCATTGCCCGGCTGGGAGTAGCGCCGGTGTTCGGCACCGGAGATCAGGAGCTGTCTGCAATCCATGCTGCGGATCTGGCAAGTGCATTGCTGGCCGTGGGCACCCATTCTCAGAGCGTGCAGCGGACCTATAATGCCTGCCACCCGGAGGTGTTTACCAGCTCAGAGTTCAGCCGCATCATTGGCTCGGTAATGGGGCGGAGCGTCAAGGCCCTGCGGATCCCCGCCGGCCTGGGGCGCATCCTTCTCCGGCTCACCGAAGCTTCCGCTCGAGTCACCGGACAGCCGACCATCCTGACCACCGACAAAGCCAACGAATTCTTCCAGCCGGCATGGACCGGCGACCCGACTCCGCTGATGCGTGACTCGGGATGGCGCGCCACGTTCGATCTCCGGAGCGGTCTCGCCGACACCTACGACTGGTATCGGAAGGCCGGATGGCTGTAGTCCGGCACATGTCAGCCAGGGCCAGATCGATTCCTGGGGCCAGGTCGCTCCAGGCGGTAGATATTCTGCTACTGGCATATCTGGCAGTTGTTTCAGTCGTGGCAGTGATCCGGCTGGGAAATCAACCGGCCACCCGATGGCTACTCCTGGCGCACGGGGGGTTCCTGCTGCTCCTCGGGCTGCTGAGCCAGCCGGGATTAGGCCGAGTGGGAAAGACTATCCGCACCATTTACCCGCTGTTCCTGCTGCTCGCGCTTTACCGAGAGCTGGACCTGCTCAACTCGGCGACGTTGCCGGTCTACGATCATGTGGTGCAGGGATGGGAGAACCTGGTGTTCGGCCGTCAGATCAGCCGGGAATGGTGGCAGGCCGCTCCCAGCCGTTTCTGGTCCGCCCTGCTGCATACCGCCTATCTCTCGTACTATTTCATCGTTGCAGTCCCGGGGCTGTACCTAGCCTGGCGGGGAAATCTGGTCGCGCTGCGCCGCTATGTGCTGGTGGTGATGACGACCTTCGTTCTCTGCTATCTGATCTTCATCTTCTTTCCGGTGGCGGGACCCTACTATGCCTTCCCCCGCCCCGCGCACTGGTTCACCGACAACGGCCCGGCCCGGCTGGTGTACCGGGTCCTGGCGAGCGGGAGCTCCTTTGGGGCCGCGTTCCCCTCTTCCCACGTAGCCGCAGCGCTGGCGGCAACGCTGGCGGCCGGCAGGATCTCCCGTCGTGCCGGTCTTATCCTGTTCATCCCCACGCTTTTGCTGACAGTGGGCGTGGTCTACTGCCAGATGCACTACGGTGTGGATGCGCTGGCGGGGCTGGTAGTGGGCGCGGCCGTGGCGTGGGCGTTTACCAGAATACCCGTGAGGGGAAACGAAAAGGCGTAAGCGGTGAGCGGTGGTCCTCCAGAGAGTGACTCCCGCTCACCGCTCACGCCTTCGGCTGTTCCGGCTTACGCTCTACTGAACCGTAAGCTTGGCCCTCATTCCCAGCGCCAGATGGGGAAGACAGTAAAACTTGTACTCGCCCTTGGGCGCCCCGGCAAAGCTGACCTCGTAGGACGCGTTGGGTTCGGTCAGCAGTGGGCCCTCCAGGGGAGCCATCTGGTTGGGCATGTTCTTCTTCAGGACATCGGGCGCGCCCGAAGGGATGCTGTCGGCCCAGAAGGACACGTTGTGCGGACCACCGCTCTTGTTGTGGAATCGCACGACGTCGCCCGATTTGATGGTGAGAGTCTCCGGATCGTACTTGTACTTGGATCCGTCGAGCACCATGTTGACGTCATGGGTCTTGCCCGTTCCGGGTGCCGGGGCGGCCGCAGGAGCATTCGCCGCGGGCGCGTTCGTCGCCGCGGTATCAGGGGTCCCCGCTTGCTGGTCTCCGGTCTTGTTTTCGCCGCCGCAGGCCGCCAAGACCACCGCCAGCCCCGCCACCATCGAAGTCATCCGCATTGTCGCTGCTCCGTCTCCATAACGGTAAAGGTGTCTCGCTTGTGAACCCTTCACTATAAGCGGGGGACCCCCAAATGGTAGTGCTGACGCTATCGCCGTGTACCCGGAGAGGCGGCGGGATTAACTTACCCGCACTGCTCTGACCTTCTCCCTCCGGTCACCATGCGCTCTGAGCTTCCAACTGCGCCGCTTACTCCTCCGAAGGCTGCTCCGCCCTGCCGGGGGCTGGGATCCCAGTGCCAGGCGGTTCCGGTAACGCTGCGCATCGGCGCGCTGGAGGAAGGCACGACGTCGCTCGACCATGAGGCCACCTGGCTGATTGGGCACACCCAGCGAATCACCTTTTACGAAATCTGGGAAGACGAAGGCGAGTTGTACGTGGATGCGATGATCCACGTCCCCTGCCGTTATCTAGAGGCCAACGGCAGCACCGCCCGCTGCTCCGCTCATGGGTTCATGGGCCGGACCCCCCGGGGGCCCGCTCGACCGCCCCAACCGCGTCAGCTCGGCCGGGAGCGGTTCCTCATTGTGGAGGGACGCAGGACCGCGATCCGGGCCCTGCCGTCCCCCTCCCGAAGCCTGCCCGTGCTCAGTAGTGGTAACCCTTGCGCGTTGGCCGCCTGCCGCACCGCGGACAACCTGCGCGGCGCGGCCTGTTGCCGGGACCTGCAGGTCGAGATCATGTGCACCAAACGGCAGCGAAAGCTGGAAGCACTGGTGCGATCCCGACGTTCGCCGTATCTCTGCAAAGTGGAGCGTGCTGGCGACTTCTCGATCGAGGCCGAGGTGATCTCCGCCTGCGCCTATCTGGACGAGGACGGGATCGGCTGCACCCTGCACAACCGGCGGCGGTCCGATGGCCGTCCGGCCAAGCCCGACCTGTGCAGCGAGTGGCCGGAGCGGAAGCGGAACCTCCATCCTGGCTGCGTGTTTGCCGGCCGGGCAATGCGCACGTGACGGTATTTGTGCAAGTTACGCCTGGTCGGCCGTCCTCAGATTGGCCGTCCTCAAGAACGACCCGGCCGAACGATGCCGGAGCCCCCGGAGCGCCTGTCTATGGATGAGCTCGAGTCGCTCTACCAGTCGACCTACACCGCGGTGGTGCGATTCCTCTACCGCAAGGTGTGGGACGCGGAGCGGGCCGAGGATCTGGCTCAGGAAGTGTTCGTGCGGGCTCTGGCACACCGGCCGGACAAGCCTCGAGCCTGGGTGTTTGCGGTAGCGGCCAACCTGGCGCGGGACGAGGCTCGCGCTGCGGTGCGGCGGAAGCGCCACCTCACGCTGCTCAAGGGAGATCCGGTGGCGCACCCCACCATCCAACCGGCTCCGGACACGCTGGTCGAGCACGACGAGCGAGTCGCGGCGGTCCATGAGGCGCTGAGCGTGCTGACCCCCCGGGATCGGGAAATCCTGCTCCTGTGGGACGCCGGCCTCAGTTACCCCGAGATAGCGGCCCAGACGGGCCTGGCGCTGGGGGCGGTGGGAACGACGCTGGCGCGTGCGAGAAGAAGGCTGGTGGAGGCTCACGACCGGCAGCATGCCGACAAAGGAAACCATGCGGCACATTCCTGAAGAGGAGCTGCACGCCTATCTGGACCAGGGGCTAAGCCGATCTCAATGCGTGGAGATCGAGAGCCATCTGGCTTCCTGCCCTTCCTGTCAGGCTGCCCGGGATGGGATTGCAGCCCTCCGGGACCGGACCACGGCACTGTTGGCCAAGCTCGCTCCTCCGCGGAACTTCCCCCCGCCTTTTGATTCCCTTCGACGCCGTGCCGCTCTCGAGGCAACCGCCCGCCGGCGGCGGGTCCAGGCGGCAGCCTGGGCTGCCAGCCTGGTCGCCGCGCTGGGAATTGGATGGACGGCAAGCGCTCTGGTGATCCAGCGGCCGGCGCCGGCGCAACCGGCGGTGGCGGTCCCGGTGCCGACTCCTCGGGTGGACCCGGTCGTGCTCCGGCCTCGGCCTTCCACCGCGGTGCCCGCCCGTGTCACCCGCCGCCAGTCGCCTCGGCGACCCGCAGCGGTGCTCCGCGACTCAATCGTTCCTGCCGATTCGCTTCGCCCGGTCGACACGCTTCCGCTCATTGCGCTGCCAACCCTGGAGCTCTCCTCCATCGACATTTCCCGGGCGGACTTCGATATGGAGCTGGGCGGCATGTGGCGCACCCTGTCGTGGGACGGAGCTCAGGCGGAGGCCGGCGATAAGCTGCCGCATATCGATGGTCTGCCTGTGGTCCAGGTGCAGCTGCAGACCGTTGAAGAAGGCAAGAAGCCGCTCATGGTGGTCGCTCAGCAGCTCGCCTCAGGAGAGGTTATCCGCACCATCGAGGGGCCGATGAATGACGTCTCTCACCTGCTGGCCCGGCGCACGATGACGGACCCGGACTCTTCGGTCAGGGCTGACTCCAGCTATGCCGGGGCCGAGCCCATCAATCTCGATCGAACCATGGCCATGCAGCGGGGAGATCGCATGCTGGTGATTACCGGGGCGCTGCCGCCGGACAGCCTTCGCGCCATGATCCGGCGGTTGAATGCGGAGATGCGGAGCAAGTAGTCGCGAGTCGCTAGTCTCTAGTCGCTAGTTGTTTCACCTGTGCGAGTTCAAGAAAAGCCTCCCGCTCGAGGAGGCTTTTTGCTTCAGTAGTTCAATTGACCCTAGCGACTAATGACTAGCGACTAACGACCATCGACTACCTCGGCCTACTCCGCCTCTCCAACAGCTCATCCGGTACATAGTCGCCGGGTCCCTCCTCGTGGTCGAACTCGGCGGCGACGGTGGCATGGCCCCGCTCCCGATCCAGAGTGATCTCAGCCAGACGGGGCGAGATCATGGGGAAGGTTCGACCAAACATGGCATAGGTGAGGAGAAAGAGCCCAGCGAACAGCAGCGTCGGTCCCGCTTCATGGCGTTCGAAGAGGGGGCCGGGCAAGGGGGAGATCGAAGGCATCACCAGCAGATATCGCTCCAGCCAGAGCGCCACCAGACTGAGGGTGGCAAAGAAGCCGAGAGTGATCTTGGATTTTTTAGGCCGCACGCCCAATAGTCCAAAGAAGGGGATGATAAACATGCCCCAGAGCACTGCGACGCCGATCGGGAGCCAATGGCCCCAGAGCCGCGCGAAGACGAACCCGGTTTCCTCTGCCAGATTGCCGTACCAGATGACCAGGAATTGGGCCCACATCAGGTAGGTCCAGAATACCGTGAAGCCGAAGCACAGCTTTCCGAGATCGTGACGCTGCTTCGGCGAGACCAGGTCCTTCACACCCAGGTGGGCCGACCCGTAGATCATGAGCAGGGCCAGGAGCATGTGGGCGCTCAGGAAGGCCCCCATAAAGATCCAGCCACCCAGGAGGTTGGAGAACCAGTGAGGCTGAAGGGCCATTACGCCGTCAAACGCCACGAGCGTGAACACGTAGGCATATAGGACGGCGTAGATGGGGGCCAGACGGTGAATGCGGTCCTCCTGCGCAGCCACGGTTGCAGCGCTCTGCTCGTACCCCCGGCTCCAACGTTCGTAATGCAGTCGCCGCTCCTCGGGCGCAGCCCGTGCCACGGCATACATGTCCGGCTTGAGATCGGCCCAGACCAGCTTCCAGCCGACGATGGTCAGGGCCAGAAGACCGAGCGCCAGACGAGCGAACATGAAGCCATGCGACAACCAGATTGCCTTGCCGTGCTGCAACTCGGGTAAGGCGTGCTGCATCGGCCCGTAGATCGACTCATAGCCGGCAGTAAAGATCAGCAGTAGTCCCACCAAAGAGACCGGCAGGAACGCCACCAGCGCCTCGGCAAAGCGGATGATCATGCCCGACCACTTGGCATTGCTGATCTTCTGCACCGCAACGAAGGCCACCCCGCCGGCAGACAGCCCGCTGAAGTAGATCCAATTCACGTGAAAGAGCTGCCAGGCCCGGTCGGCGATGGCCGGTCCGGCCAGAAGAGACTGCACGAAGAGGATGAGTCCCAACACAGCCAGCCCGCCACCCACACCGAGGAAGAGGCTGTATCGGCCGGCGAGAGCTTGTTGGGCCAGCCGCTCACGCAGGGTGGGGGTCATCGTCCCACCTGAGAGGTCGATCCGGTGGCGCTGGGACCCGGCGGAATTGGTGCGGCTGCGGCTGCGGGACCTGGAGGAGCCGGAGATTGGCGCTGCAGCTTCCGCACGTGATTGACGATGGCCCAGCGTTCGACCGGCGCGTACACCTTGTCGCCATAGCGCGGCATGACACCACGACCGTAGCGAATGATGCTGTAGATGTAGCCGTCGGTGTACGCCCTCGCCCTGGCCGTCAGCAACGAGGGAGCGCCGATTTGCCGGGACACGGTGCCGTCGGCATTCCCGGTCGGCCCGTGGCAGACGCTGCAGAAGTTCTGGTACAGAGTGTCACCGGCGGCATCGATTTCCCGGGGGATCTCGGGCACCGCCGGGCCGGGCCGACTACTGGGGACTCGGGCCGCGATCGGATTCCGCAGGGCATTGGCAGTCGCGGGGTTGCCCGCGATCCACTCGGCGGACCAGTCGGGCTCGCTCCCGCTGACCGGCACCGTGCCAGCAGGCGTGGTGCGGGGGACGCTCTGGGTCTCATACGGCCAGATGTACCGGGCGTGGATCATATGGTCGAGCCAGGGGATCAGTGGCCACAGGTCGTCCGGCGATGGAATCCGGTAATAGTAGGTGTCGCAGGCTCCGCAGAGTAACAGGAGCATCGCGAGTGTTACTCGGCGGCGGGACTTATGCGGCCTCACGCCGCACCTCCACCGCTCCGGCCGAGCGTAGCATGTTTTCCACCGAACCGACCTGGTCGGCTGGGGCCGGCACAAAGATGCCGATCTGATCGTCGCTGAAGCGGGGATCGTAGGCCACGCCCCGTCTTCCCATCAAAATCGAGAAGAGAGCCACCGCCGCAACCGTGCTCAGAGCCCCGAGGAGGATGGTGAGCTCGAAGGCGATCACCACATAGGGCGGAATCGAAGCGATCGGCTTTCCGCCCACGAGCACCGGCCAGTCGTAGGACATCCAGATGGTCATGCCGAAGCCCGCAGCGCACCCGGTCAGACCGCCGATGAGAGTGAACAACCTCACTGGACTGACGCGGTGAGCCAGTGCTTCCTCCAGCTCATGGTTCGGGGCCGGGCTGTAGACCACCAGGTTGCGCAGGCCCATGGCCCGGAGCGCCCGAATGGCATCAACGGCGGCGTCGATGTGCGCGAATGCGGCCAAAATGCCGGGTTGCGGTCGGGACGGCTTGAGGAAGGCCATCAGTGGTGGACTCCCCGCCGGCGAGGCATGGGGATCATCTCCTTGATCTCCTGGATGGCCACGATGGGGAAGTTCTTGGCAAAGAGGAGAAACCACATCCCGAACCAGCCGAACGAGCCCGCCAGGATGCCCCAATCGGACCAGGTGGGATTCACCTGATCCCAGGCCCAGGGCAGATAGTCATTGCTCAACGATGATACGATGATCACGTAGCGCTCGAACCACATCCCGATGTTGATGAAGATCGAGATCACGAACAGCGAGGTGAGGTTGGTTCGAATCTTCCGGAACCAGAGCAGCTGCGACACGAAGGCGTTGCAGATGATCATGGTCCACCCGGCCCACCACATCGGCCCGAAGGCCCGGCGATAGAAGGTCGTCTGCTCGAAGGTGTTTCCGCTGTACCAGGAGACGAAGTATTCCATCGCGTAGGCGTAGAGCAGAATCGAGCCGGTAAACAGGGTCAGCTTGGCCACGTTGTCGAAGTGGTACTCGGTCAGCAGGTGCTCGATCTTAAAAGCCCGGCGCAACGGAATAATGAGGGTGAGTACCATGCCGAGACCGGAGTAGATGGCTCCGGCAACGAAGTACGGGGCGAAGATCGTCCCATGCCACCCCGGAACGATGCTGACCGCGAAGTCCCAGGAGACTACCGAGTGCACCGAGAGTACCAGCGGGGTCGCCAGTGCGGCCAGATAGAGATACGCCCGCGAGTAATGGCGCCACTGGTTGTCCGTACCTCGCCATCCAACCGAGCTCCAGGCGTACACTGTCTTCCGCCAACCGGAAACCTTGTCACGCACGGCCGCCACGTCGGGCAACAGCCCGAAGACCAGGAAGGTGGTGGAGACAGTGAGATAGGTGGAGATGGCAAAGACGTCCCACAAGAGCGGCGACTTGAAGTTAGGCCAGAGAAACCGCTGGTTGGGATAGGGCAGCAGCCAGTAAAAGATCCACTGGCGTCCGATGTGGATGATCGGAAAGAGACCGGCCGTCATCACCGCGAAAACGGTCATCGCCTCGGTGGAGCGGTAAACGGCGGTGCGCCAGGGTGACCGGAACAGAAAGAGAATCGCCGAGACCAACGTGCCGGCGTGCCCGATGCCGATCCAGAAAACGAAGGTCGTGATGTACACCAGCCAGAAGACTGGCGATCTATACCCGCTGTGACCCAGGCCATCCTTGACGAGGAAGAGGAAAGTCACCAGGCCGATCAAAAACAGAGACACCGCCAAGGCCAGCAGGAGCACGTATCCGCGACTGGCGGGCCCCAAGGTGCCGACAACGTCACGGGTGACCTCCGCGTGAGTAAGCGGCACGGTGTGGGTGTCGTGGATGCTGGGCGCGGGCTGGGTGACGACGGCCATTCCTACCCCTCCTTCGGGAGCACGACTTTGGCCAGATAGGTAATGGCCGACCGGGTGTTGAGGTCCTCGAGCACCCGGTACCCGCGGGCATCGCGATGCAGCTGCGCTACCCTGCTGGCCGAATCGACCAGGTTCCCGAAGACGATCGCGTCGGAGGGACAGGCCTGGGCGCAGGCGGTGGTGAACTCGCCATCCCGCAGCGGCCGATCCTCCAGCCGGGCCTGGTTCTGGGCCCCCCGAATGCGCTGGATGCAGAAGGTGCACTTCTCCATCACGCCGCGAGCCCGCACTGTCACATCGGGGTTGAGCTGCAGGTGGAGCGGTTCCGGCCAGGATAGCTCGTTGTACTTGTACCAGTTGAAGTACCGCACCTTGTAGGGGCAGTTGTTGGCGCAGTACCGGGTTCCCACGCAGCGGTTGTACACCTGGCCGTTGAGGCCGTCGGCCGTATGGTACGCCGCGTAGACCGGGCAGACCGGCTCACAGGGCGCGTTGGTGCAGTGCTGGCAGAGCATGGGAATGAAGCGGGCGCTCGCCGCCGGCTGGCCATCATCACCATCGTCCCAGTAGCGCTCGATCCGCATCCAGGTCATTTCCCGGCCTTTGCGGATCTCCCCCTCACCCACGGTCGGGATGTTGTTCTCCGCGTAGCACGCGGTGACGCATGCCTGGCATCCGGTGCACTTCGCCAGGTCGATGGCCATCCCCCAGCGCGGATGGGCTGCCGCGTAGTCCCCGTGCTTGGTTGCCTCGATCTGCTCCCCGCTCCAGCCCCGGACCGCCTCCAGCTCGCGCTCGGTGTTCACCTCGTGCTTGCCGTGGCCCTCAGCGAGGTAGGCCTGCTCGACGGTCAGGCCCTGGCGAGCAGCCTCCAGCGGAATGACCTCGGAAATGCCGCGCCCCAATTGCCGAGGGGTGCCTTCCTGGGTGGCGAGGTCATAGAACCGGCCGGTCTTTTCCAGCGAGACCCGGGCGGACACATAGGGCAGGAACGTTCCCCGCGAGGAGCCCAGCAGATCCAGCGCGTTCACTCCCCTACCGCGGGCAAACTGTCCGTATTCTGTGTGACCCAACCCGAGAGGCATGGCCACCACCTCGGGGTGAATTCCAGGATAGACGTACGCCGGTGCTTCGACCGTGCCATGGGGCGAGGTGATCCGCAGTACTTCCCCGTTGCGCACATCCAGCTTGCGGGCCACGTCGGGATGGATTTCCACCCATGAATGCCAGGAAATCTTGGTGACCGGATCGGCGTTCTCGAGCAGCCAGGGTTTGTTGGCTCCGCGTCCGTCGTGCAGCATTCCATGGGGATAGGGCACGAACACGAATTCCCCATTGCCCTCAAACGTGGGGCGGGTGTACTTGACCCGACCGGCACCGTCGGCCGGCCGTGCCGCCACCGACGGCGATTCGCCGAACAGACCCCCCCGCTGCAGCGCCGCGTGCCAGAAACCGTTGAAGTCGCCCTCGCGACGCTGGGTGGCCAAGGCCTGCCAGCGGGACTGGAGATGCGCCTGGTAGGTTGCGGCGCTGAACCGCCCAAGTGCGCCGCCGACCTTGCGCGCCGTCCGCAGCAGCACCTCACCCGCCGGAAGGGTGTTGAACACCGGCTCCATCACCGGCTGCATGAGGTTGTACACCCCCGCCCGCGGCCGCACGTCGTCCCACCGCTCCAGCGCGTGATGCTGGGGGAGCAGGAGGTCGCAGAGCGCGGCAGTCTCGTCGAGATACATCGAGGTCGAGACCTTGAAGCCGACCTTCTGCAGCCGGGAAGCGAACTTGCTGGCTTTGGGAAGGGTGTAGGCGGGGTTGCTGTCGTGCACCAGGAGGACCGCAATCTGGCCGCCGTCTATCGCGGTCAGCAGGCTGTCGAGAGCACCATAGCCATCGCCGGTGTCGGGACTGCTCCCGAACTGGACCGTCTCGCCCAGGTTGCCCGCCGCGTAGTTCAGCAGGTTGACGGCGGCACAGACCTCCCGGCTTCCACTGTGCTGGCTTCCGATGCCGCCGGCTACCGCGAGACTGGGACGGGTCTCGCCAAACTCTCGCGCCAGGCGCTGGATCGTCGCAACCGGGAGGCCGGTTTCCCGGGCGGCGACATCCGGGGTGTACGACGCCACCGCCGAGCGGAGTCCGGCGTTTCCACCTCGCTCTTCGAGCAGCAGGTTGGCCATGGCGAGCGCCAGGGCCGCCTCCGAGCCGGGCCGAATCGGATGCCACTCGTCGGCGTTGAGCCCGGTGAGATCGCGACGCGAGGACAGGTAGACGAACTTTGCCACCTGACCCTGGGTAAACCCATGGGACTGAGCAAAGCCCCGCTGGTGCTCGATCGAGCCGGGCCAGGACTCCAGAAAATCGGCGCCGAAGGAGACGATGTACCGGGCCCGCCCGAAGTCGTAGGTTGCCAGCTGATCCAGGCCGAAGACGTCACGGTTGGCGGCGCGCAGGGGCTCGGCATCGAACGGCTGATAGCGGACCACTCGCCCGCCGAGCGCTCCCATCCAGTCGCCAAGCAGGTCGGAGAAGGTGCCCTGGGCGGCGCCGGAAATGGCGGCTACGCGGTTGCCTGCCCCGCTGACTTTCGTCGCCAGGCGAGCGACCGCGTCGTCCCAAGTGATCTCCTGCAGCTTTCCATCGGCCCCTCGCGCCATCGGGCCCTTGAGGCGACCGGGGTTGTAGAGTCCCTGAAGGGCAGCCTGGCCCCGGGAGCACAGCTTCCCTCGATTGATGGGGTGCTCCGGATTTCCTTCCAGCTTCACCGCGCGCCCTTCCCGGGTACGCACATGCACGCCGCATCCGGCCGAGCACTCGGTACAGCTGCTGGCGTAATAGGTGGCGACGCCTGGCACCTGATCTTCCGCCTGCACCAGGTAGGGGATGAGGCGTTCCACCTTGTCCGTGGAGCAGCCCGAGAGGGCCACGGCGCCGGCGCCTGAGGCCCCGAGCACCGTCAGGAACCGACGACGGTCGATTGAGGTTTGCTGATGATCTTCGTCAGCCATTTCGAAATCCTGGTCTGTCATCCTGAGCGAAGCGTAGTATCCCTGCACCGTCTGAGAGATCCTTCGCTGCGCTCAGGATGACCGTGCTGCGCACGGTCAGTAATGACATACCGAACAATCCCGCGAGACCTTGCGCTCCATATGACAAGTGACACAGAAGCCCATCCGGTCCACGTTGTTCACCTTGAATACCTGCGGCATGCGCTGCACTTCACCGTGGCAGGTCCCGCAGGCATTAGGACCGAGGACTTTGATGTGCCGCTGATGGGGAAAGTGGGCATGGCGCGGAAGGTAGTGAATCCGAACCCATTCGACCGGCTTCTTGTCGTTCCAGGCCTTCCGCAGCTTTGCGATCTCGGCCTGATGCGAGCTGTCCCGCCCGGCAATGACCAGGTGGCATCCCATGCAGGTCTGCACCGACGGGATGCCCGGCTCGGACGACACCGCGACGGAATAATGGCAGTACTGGCACTGAATCTTGTATTGGCCGGCGTGGATATCGTGCCGGAAGAAAATCGGCTGGCGAGGTCCTTTGAGGTTGCCGCTGTCCGACGCAGAAATAACCGGAGCTTGAATGGAATCGGGAGCCGATGCCGGCTGCTGGGCCCGCGGAGCTGATTCGCCGAGCGTAAGGAGAGCAGCCACGCCTCCGGCTGCAACGCCACCGACGACGAATGCCAGCTTACGCATCATCATCTCACCGTAAAAAAGAACCCTGGCCCCGCCCTCGGCCAACGCGCGCCGAAGTATAGTCCACCCTTTTCATTGCACAACCCGACCTTGGCCTAATCCGACTGTTTCAGTCGGCTTCGCTCTTGTCGGCCGCTCTTCCGCCGTGCAGCCGCGGTGCCCGCCGAGGAGCGGGACGTTCGGCCAGCCATTCCGCCTTGCGCCGGGCCAGACTGAGAAAGGCATCGATGGCACGTCGATCGCTCAACTCCAGCCAACACCATTTGACCGGGCCGGTCCGTTGACCCTCGACCAGGGCGCGCGCGATCACCCCTGCCACCTTGGCGCCCTTGGTAAGCCGGCTCTCGTCGCCCTCGGAAAGCGTAAAGGTGACGTCCAGCCCGTGCTGCATGATGTGCAGCCAGCACAGTTTTCGATTTCCCAGGGCGTATTCCCAGGCCCATCGCCAGGTGGGGCCCATGTAGCGCACTTGCTCAGCGACCCCGGAGACCTCCAGCAGCCCATCGCGCAGGGCTCGAAAACGGGAGGCCAGCGCCGGCGGGAGATCCTTGAGCGGAGCGGTGGGCTCGGGCTCTTCGGCCTCGGCCATGTAGCGGTTGGATTTCCAGTATGCGTTCGATCGTCCCATTAGCTGTCCTTGCTGCGGGTGCGATCCAGAAACCGGACCACCTCGATGCCCATGGCTCGGAGCAGAGACGCCTCCCTCCCGTCCGGCGCTGCCCGAAATACGATCTCACGGAAGGAACGCATCACGTTGTCCGGCAATCGGGTCTTGAAGAAATCGATGGCCCAGAGCGCCCGGCTCCAGTCGGCAAACAACTCCTCCAGCTGCTGCGAGGTGGCCGGCGCCGCCTGATTCCGGGGCGGTTTCAAGGGCAACTCTTCCCCGCCCCGAGCCTTCCAGCTCTCGTAGGCCAGAATGGCGACCGCCTGCGCCAGGTTCAGCGACCGGTGGGCCGGATCGGTGGATATCGTCACCACGGCATGACAGAGGTCGAGCTCGGCGTTGGTGAGCCCACTGTCTTCCCGCCCGGCCACCATGGCCACTGGCCCGGCGGCGCTCTCCTCGAGCAGGGCCTGGGCCGCTTCGCTCGGTCGCCGCACCCGCCGCTTGGCCGCCCGCTCCCGCGCCGTCAGCACGGCCGTGAACACACAGTCTGCAATCGCGCCATCGAGCGAGTCGAACAGCTCGATGCGGGCCACCAGGTCCGCGGTGTTGTGCGCGATACCCTCGATGCGGTAGGGATCGAAGACCTCCGGGTTGACCAGCCGCATCTGCTGGATCCCGAAGTTTTTCGCAATCCGCACCGCACTCGCGATGTTGACAATGTCCTGCGGGTTCACGAGGACAAGAATGGGTGGGCGCCCCAAGCCCTCAGGCTTCTCCCAGGAACGACAGGTCGTGCCGCTTGGCCTTGAGCGCCGCGGCAAAGCCGGCTTTCTCCACCGACTTCATGTACGCCTCCTTCGGCTCGACCAGCTTGGCATCCACCAGTTCCATCAGCGCATCGTTCAGAGTGACCATGCCTCCCTTCCGATTCACCTGCATGATCGAAGGAATCTGGAACGTCTTCCCTTCCCGAATCAGGTTGGAAACCGCCGGTATGGTGAGCAGCACCTCCCGAGCCGCCACTCTGCCACCGCCGATCTTCGTGCAGAGAGTCTGGGCGATGACGCCGCGCAGCGATTCCGACAGCATGACGCGCACCTGTGCCTGCCGGTCGGGCGGAAACTGATCGATAATGCGGTCGATGGTCGATGCTGCCGTCGTGGTATGCAGGGTGCCGAAGACCAGGTGGCCCGTTTCCGCGGTCTCGATGGCAATGGAGACAGTCTCGAGATCCCGCATCTCGCCCACCAGGATGATGTCCGGATCTTCTCGGAGGGCCGCGCGAAGGGCGTGCTTGAAAGAACGGGTATGGAGACCGACCTGCCGCTGCGTCACCAGACACTTCTTGCTGGGATGCACGAACTCGATCGGGTCTTCGATGGTGATGATGTGATCGGTGCGGGTTCGATTGATGAGATCCACCAGACCAGCCAGGGTGGTGCTCTTTCCCGATCCGGTGGGCCCGGTGACCACCACCAGACCCTTGGTCAGGTAGCAGAGATTCTGCACTTCCCGGCTGAGTCCCATCTCATCCGCGGTGCGGATCTGGTTGGGAATCACCCGGAACACGCCCATAGCCCCGAACCGGTCGCGTCCGGCGTTGCAGCGGAACCGGGCGAGTCCCTCGATCTCGTAGGCCCAATCGGTGTCGCCACCTTCGCGGAACTCGCCCAGTTCCTTAGCGGCCATGATGCTCAGCAGCATGGATTCCAGCCGCTCGGGTGTGAGCGGCGACTGTTCCTGGCGGCGCAGCTCACCGTGGACCCGAAGCATCGGTGGCTCACCCGATCTGAGGTGAAGGTCGGAGGCGCCGGACTGCACCAGGTTTCGGAACAGAGCTTCCATGGCGGCGCGCTGTTCGGAAACATCCTGGGTCGCGCGCGCGGCCGGAGCAGGCGGTGGAGTGGCGGCCGGTGGGGGGCCGGGCGGAGCGCTGGCGACCGAAGCGGCTCCCGGGGCGGAGGGCGCCGGCGACGCCGGCCGGAGGGTCGCGACGCCATTGGCACCCGGCTTCATCTCCACCCGCACCTCGCCAAACGGCGAGCGGTAGGCAAACGTCACCTCCGAGCTTCCCAGCTGAGAGGCGGCATCAGCCGAGGCGATCTCCCGCAACAGGCCCTGAATCTGGGTGTCGGTCAACGGCTCTCGGGTAATGGGCCGGGGGGAACCATTCTGCATCAAGGACGCCGGCTTGCCGACCGTGAGTTGCAACGCATCGGCCCGCTGCTCCTGCATCACCTGGATGAGTTTATCGAGTCGTGCCACGGTACTGTCTCAGTCGAGAGGGCGAATGTGACGAACCTGCGCCTTGTTTATGTACTGCATCATGCCGTCCGTCTCCAAGGTGAAGAAGCGACCTGGTCCATTCAGATAGTCGAGCGCGCGCGACCGGCTGGGCGGAAGCTCGAAGCTGCAGTGGCCCCGATATTCCACGCCGTCGGTCAGCTCGACGGCCAGCGCCACCAGCTTCGCCACCGACGTGCGGTCCGGATCGTCCGGCGGAGCAAGCTCCCGGCAGGCGACCACTGCCACCTGAGCCTTGGAGACCAGTGCCACCCCACCGCCATTCAGCGTCAGGGCAAAGAACGGCTCCTGCCGGTTCAACATCTCGAGCGGGCTCTCGGCATCGGAGGGAGACATCGTTCGCGCGAGCAGGTGCAGGTGGCCCGCCAGCACTACGCCTTCAGCAAGCACGACTCTGGCGGCAGCCTGCTGGGTGGCGCCCCAGTCGCTCATCGAATTGTTCGGTGCATAGGGCCGGAAACTGAACGAGGCAGACCAACGGCGGCAAGTGGGGCGGCCGTGGAGCCCTCGACAAAGGCACCAGCGGGAGCAACGATTGCTCTATGGCTGTTCGCTCTCTGGCTGTTCGCTCTCTGGGGTCCCGTGTGGTACTCGCCGGTCTCGGGGCCTGCCTGGTGCTCTTTGTGGTCGGGCCGCTCCTGCGGCTCCTCGTCGAGGCTTCGCCAGTCGGCCTGGTCCAGTCGCTTCGCGACCCGGAGTTGCGGGACTCGATCGTGCTCACCCTGCTCACCGCCACGCTGGCGACGGTGTTGGCCGCCCTGCTCGGCATCCCCCTGGCCTACCTCCTCGCCCGCCGCGCCTTTCCCGGGCGTCGAATCGTGCAGGGCCTGATCGACCTTCCGGTGGTGATACCACACCCGGTCGCTGGTATTGCGCTGCTGCTGTTCCTGGGCCGGCGCTCCGCGGTGGGCGGCCCGCTTGCCGACCTGGGGCTCGAGTTCGTCAGCCACGTGCCGGGAATCGTGGCGGCCATGCTGTTCGTGTCGGCCCCGATCCTGGTCAGCGGGGCGCGCGAGGCGTTTCAAACCGTCGATCCCCAGCTGGAGCGGGTGGCCCGGACCTTGGGCGACACGGCCTGGAGTGCGTTTCGTCGCGTCACCCTTCCGCTTGCCGGAAGAGGGATCCTGGCCGGGGCCATTCTCGCCTGGGCCAGGAGCATCAGCGAGTTCGGCTCCATCGTGATCCTGACGTACAATCCCAAGGTGGCGAGCATCTATATCTTCGACCGGTTCACCGCATTCGGCCTGAAGGCGGCGGTTCCGGCTGCCGTCATCCTACTATTGATAGCGCTCACCGTCTTCATTCTGGTGCGCCTGCTGCAATCGAGTGAACAGCGATGATCCGGCTGGAGGGATTGCAGGTCCAGGTAGGCAGCTTCGAGCTGCGGGACATCAACCTCCAGGTGCCTCAAGGTGGATACGCGTTAATTATCGGACCCACCGGGTCCGGCAAGACCACGCTACTGGAGGCAGTCGCAGGAAATGCGCGGCTCCGGGCCGGGCGGATCTACCTGCATGGCGAGGAGGTGACCGGGCTCCCGCCGGAACAGCGCGGCCTGGGCTTTGTGTATCAGCAGTATCACTTATTTCCCCACCTGAGCGTACGGGAGAACATCGCCTACGGTCTCAGACGCCAGGGCAGCGACGGCCGCGGCTTCCGCGAACGGGTGGAGGAGATCGCCGGCATGCTCGCTGTCACCCCGCTGCTCGATCGGCCCGTGCGGGGGTTGAGCGGGGGCGAGCAGCAGCGGGTGGCGCTGGCCCGGGCTCTGGCCCCCAAGCCCTCGATCTTGCTGCTGGATGAGCCGTTCGCGGCGGTAGATCCCGCCAGCCGTCAGGTGCTCCGGCGGGAGCTTCGAGAGCTGCACCAGCGCGAGAGAATCACCACGCTCCAGGTCACCCATGACTTCGACGAGGCCCTGCGGCTCGGCGACGTGGTAGCAGTGCTGGCCGAAGGTCGCGTGGTCCAGAGCGGCACTCCGGAGCAAGTGTTCCGCTATCCCAACTCCGCCTTCGTGGCTCGCTTTGTGGGGAGTGGCAACGTGATTGCCGGAGTGGTGGAGCGGACCGAGCCAGGCGGTCCCGGCCGCACATTCCGGGGGCGCTTCCGGGGAGAACACCTCACCCTCGACGTCGTGGCCGAGCGGGAAGGCCCGGTCCACGCGGTCATCCGCCCCGAAGACATCGTGTTGAGCCTGACCCCGCACTCGGATTCGGCCCGCAATCATATGGAAGGAGTGGTCACCCGGCTGGAACGGCTGGGACCCGTTACCCAGGTTCACCTGGACGTGGGCCGGCCGCTGATCGCGTCGGTGACCACCGCGTCCGCCGAGGAAATGGACCTGCGATCGGGGGTGCGGGTGATCCTGGCGCTCAAGGCTACCGCCATTCTCCTGGTGTAGATCGATGCCGGCTCGCCTGCTCCATGTGGATCTGGATGCGTTCTTCGTCGAAGTTTGCCGTCAGTATCACCCGGAGCTCCGGGACATCGAGCTCCTGGTAGTCGGCGGCCGCCGGGATCAGCGGGGAGTGGTGCAGTCCGCCTCCCATGCCGCGCGGCGCTTCGGTATCCACGCCGGAATGGCAATCGCGGAAGCGGTGAGGCTCTGCCCCCAAGCCACCTTCTTCCAGGGCGCCTTTGCCCACTACCGGGATGCCTCCCGGGCTGTCCGCGCGGTGCTGGAGGATTTCTCTCCCCGGGTAGTGATGGCCTCTCTGGACGAAGGGTATCTCGATTTTGCCGGGACCGAACGCCAGTATCCGGTCTCACTCCTGCCGGTGGCGGAGCAGCTCAGAGATGCGGTGAAGCAACGCACCGGTCTCGATGCCAGCATCGGCATCGGCCCCAACCGGATGATCGCCAAGATCGCGTCCGACTGTGCGAAGCCGAGAGGGCTGATGGAGGTGCGGGCGGGATGGGAGGAAGGCTTTCTGGCGGGACTTCCGTTGTCAGCGCTGCCGGGTGTCGGACCCAAGACGGCGCAGCGCTGGGCGGAGGTCGGCCTGGTGGATGTCTATCAGATCCAGCGAATGGAAGAGAAGGATATCCAGCGGCTCATCGGCGCTGATGCCCGGTCACTCAAGCTGCGGGCCCAGGGCCAGGGCGGGACGGTCCTCAGTCCCCATCGGCTGCCGAAATCGGTGAGCCGAGAGACGACGCTCTCACGCGATATCCGGGACCCAGAAGAGCTGGAGCGGATCCTGGCCCTGCTCACGGCCCGGGTCGCCGCCCAGCTGCGAGATGAGCTGCTACTGGCCAAAGCCGTCACCCTCAAGCTCCGCCACGACGACTTTCACACCGTCACCCGCCGGCAGACCCTGGATGTAGCGACTGATCTCGATGCCGAGATCTATTCCGCCGCGCGAGCGCTCTTCCGCGGCGCCTTCGACGAAGTCCGCAGGCGGAACCGGGCAGTCCGACTCATCGGTGTCGCCGCGACCAACCTCGACACCGCGGCTGAAGCCGATCTATTCGAATCTCCGGAGCGGATCCGGCTCCGCCAGCTGACCGAGGCGGTGGACAAGGTCCGCGGGAAGTATGGGTTCGACGCCGTCACGCCCGGCTCGATCGCTGAGCTGCGCCGGAAGCGGAGGCGGCCGGGGCTTGATTAGTGGAAGTCCTTGTCCTCGAACCGGAGCCCCACGGTACCCTGCCGGTTGATCACCTGCGGTCCCAGGTCCCGAAAGCTGGCCGTGCGTCCGGCCGGGTCGAGCGCCCGCACCGTGCTGTTCTGGTATAGACGATAGTACCCGATGAAGACCCGGGTTGCCCCCGGCCTTACGGCACAGCCGCAATCCACCGCACCCTCCAGTCCCGCGTTCACGGTGACGCGCAGCAGGTCCGCCGCGGCATTGGTGATCAGCGGGGCGAAGTACTCCACCCCCGGCGCTCGCGCCGCCGCCCGCTGATGGATGGTTCCGCTCGGCGCTCGAATTACCATGGAGCCCCGTAGCTCCTCTCCCATCGGCCGCTCATCGGCCGATAGGGGGCGCGCCAGATTCCACTGCACCACCACCGACCCACTCCGGGGAAGGCTCAGGGTCTGGGTGGCGCCGGGCGCGAGTGACACTGGGCCACCCTGCCCCACCGCGAGCCAGATCGGTGCGGCCAGCTCATTGGTGAACGCGAGGCGGGGACGGCGTAGCAGGTACCAGGTGATCAAGGCGGCAGCGACCACGAGCGTGGCAGCCAACAGGGGGACGACCCTGGAGGGGCGTTGGCGCCGCCGGGTGACCGGAAATTCCTCTGAGGTGGGAGCCGTCATGACTCGGCCAAGGGAAAAGGTCGCCTAAGGTAACGGCTTTTCGGGAATCGGTTTAGGGGATAACCGTGGGCTGAAGCCCTCGTGAACGCCAAATATTGCACAATCTGCAGTCAAAGGTGGCTTTTCCTAGCGCATTGCCGTTCTTTCTGCAGATTTGCTCGGGAAAGGCTGCACAATCTGCAGAATTTGCTTGACAGCTAGCCCACTGGCACGTATACTGGTTTCGGCAGGATAACAGCGCTTCGAAACCGGGCCTCTCATGAACCACACCAGCACAATCCATCCCAACGCGACACCGCCCCGGCGGGTGCAGCTCCAGCGAAACTGGAGGCTGCCCCTGATCGAACCGTCTGGACCTTGGCCTGAGTAGGCAATGTGCTCACCCGATGCCCCCGCGTTCGATGATCCAGCGCGGGGGCATCGTCTTTAATGGACCCAACGACCGAAACCCGAACCTGAGCCCGAGAGACCTCACATGGCGACCACCCTCCGCCCCACTGCTTCACCGAGTAAGTCGACCAGCAGCGACGTCCAGCGCGTGCTGGAGTTGATCAAGGAAAAGAAGATCGCGGTCGTGGACGTAAAGTTCTGCGACCTGCCCGGCACCTGGCAGCACTTCTCCATTCCTGCCAGCACGCTGGATGAGGGCATGTTCCGGGAGGGGCTCGGCTTCGACGGCTCATCCATCCGCGGCTTCCAGGCCATCAATGAGAGCGACATGCTGCTGCTGCCCGACGCGAGCACGGCGTTTGTCGACCCGGTGCTCTCGGTGCCCACACTCTCGCTCACCTGTGACATCTACGATCCGGTGACGCTGGAGCCGTACACCCGCGATCCCCGGTTCATTGCCTTCAAGGCCGAGGAATACCTCAAGACTACCGGCATCGCCACGACGTCGTGCTGGGGACCGGAGGCCGAGTTTTTCATCTTCAACTCGGTGCGCTTCGACCAGAACGCCAACGAGGGCTACTACTTCATCGATTCCGAGGAAGGAGTCTGGAACTCGGGACGGAATGGCACGCCGAATCTGGGCCACCGCCCCCGGCATAAGGAAGGCTACTTCCCGGTGCCGCCGGCGGACCGGCTGCAGGACGTCCGGTCCAAGATCATGCTGGCCTTGATCGAGGCCGGCGTGCCGGTCGAGGTGCAACATCACGAGGTGGCCACCGCGGGCCAGGCGGAGATCGACATCCGCTTCGGGACCCTGGTGCAGACCGCCGACCGGCTGCTGGCCTACAAGTACATCGTCAAGAACGTATGCCACAACCTCGGGCTCACGGCCACGTTCATGCCCAAGCCGCTGTTCGGCGACAATGGGTCGGGCATGCACGTGCACCAGTCGCTCTGGAAGGGCGATGAGCCGCTCTTCTTTGACGAGAACGGCTACGCGCTGATCTCCGAGACCGCGCGCCACTACATCGGCGGCCTGATTGCCCACGCGCCCGCCCTGCTGGCTCTCTGCGCCCCGACCACCAACAGCTACCGCCGTCTGGTCCCCGGCTTCGAGGCCCCGGTGAATCTCATGTACTCGGCCCGGAACCGGTCGGCCATCTGCCGGATTCCGATGTACTCCAGCAATCCCAAGACCAAGCGGGTGGAGTTCCGGGCGCCGGATCCGACGGCCAACCCGTATCTCGCCTTCTCCGCGATGCTCATGGCGGGACTGGACGGGATCAAGCGGAAGCTCGAGCCGCCCCAGCCGATCGACGAGGACCTGTATGAGATCCACGACGAGCGCAAGCAGCTCATCAAGCAGGTACCCGGCACGTTGAGCGAGGCGGTGGACGCGCTGGAGAAGGACCACGCGTTCCTGCTGGAGGGCGACGTGTTCACACCGGATGTGCTGGAAACCTGGATCACCATGAAGCGCTCCAAGGACATCGCGCCGGTGAGCCTGAGGCCGCACCCGTTCGAGTTTTTCCTCTACTATGACGCGTGAGAGAGTCGCGAGTCGCGAGTCACTAGTCACTAGTCACTAGTCACTAGTTGCTAGTCCTGGCTGAGATGAGCCAGCGACAGCGACTAGCGACTAGGAACCGACACTAAGGAGTATCCCGTGGCGCAAATCGACAAAGCCGACACCGCCTGGATGCTGGTCTCGACCGCGCTCGTGCTCTTGATGACGCCGGCGCTGGCCTTCTTCTACGGTGGCCTGGTGCGGAACAAGAACTCGCTCAACACCATGATGATGAGCTTCGTGGCGCTGGGCGTGGTCGGAGTCACCTGGGCCATGGCGGCGTACAGCCTGGCCTTCGGTGAAGGTGGCCCCCTGCTCGGCAGCCTTGCCCATATTGGGCTCACCGGAGTGGGCCTCGAGGCCAAGGGCACTATCCCGCACGTGCTGTTCATGGCCTATCAGGCCACCTTCGCGATCATCACCGCCGCGCTCATCTCGGGAGCGGTGGTCGAGCGCATGCGATTCGGGCCCTACGTCGCGTTCATCACCTTGTGGACCCTGCTGGTCTACGCTCCGGTGGCCCACTGGGTCTGGGGTGGCGGATGGCTGATGACCCGCGGGGTACTCGACTTTGCCGGCGGCACGGTGGTGCACATCAACGCCGGAGTGTCGGCCCTCGTGGCGGCGCTGGTGCTGGGCTCGCGCAAGGACTACGGCCGCCAGGCAGTGCTCCCGCATAACGTGCCGTTCACTCTGTTGGGAGCAGGCCTGCTCTGGTTCGGCTGGTTCGGCTTCAACGGCGGCAGTGCGCTCGCAGCCAACGAGCTGGCTGGGCTGGCCTTCACCAATACCTTCCTGGCGCCTACGGCTACCCTCGTGGTCTGGACCCTGCTCGACTACTTCCGGACCGGCCGAGCCACCGCAGTCGGGGCCGCGACGGGCATCGTGGTGGGACTGGTAGCCATCACTCCCGCTGCCGGCTTCGTGAGCCCGGCAGGGGCGCTCGCCCTGGGAGGCGTCGCCGCGTTCCCCAGTTACTTCGTGATCGCGCTGCGGTCCCGCACCCGGATCGATGACTCACTCGACGTATTCGCCGGGCATGGCATGGGGGGGCTCACCGGCGCGCTGCTCACCGGGATTCTGGCAGAGAAGCTCTGGAACCCGGCGGGCAACGATGGGCTGCTCTTCGGAAATCCGGCCCAGCTCGGCCTGCAGGCGCTCGGCTGCCTCAGCGCAGCGCTGTATGCCGCGGTCATGACCTTTGGGATCCTGAAGGTGCTCGGGTTGGTGATGTCACTCCGGGCAGTCCCCCGCATTGAAGGTGTGGGCATGGACCTGAGCCAGCACGGCGAAGAGGCCTATGCCAGCGGCGAAGGGTCGATCCTGGTCCCTCCGGACGCGCTCGTCCCCGACCCGCTGCCGGCACTTACTCCCCAAATGGCCTCGCGGTAAGAGGAGACCGGAACCATGAAACTGATCGTTGCCATCATCCGGCCGGACCGTCTCAACGAAGTGCTGGAGGCCCTCTACCGCAGCGAGGTCCGAGGGCTCACCGTTTCCAGGGTCCTCGGCCACGGCGGGGAGACCGAGCGAGTGGAGACCTACCGGGGCACCACCGTGAAGGTGGACCTGCAGGAAAAGGTGCGTCTGGAAATCGGCGTCTCGGAGCCGTTCGTGCTGCCCACGGTAAATGCGATTCTCAAGAGCGCCAGGACCGGTGAAGTGGGAGACGGCAAGGTCTTTGTGCTCGATGTTGCCCAGGTCTTCCGAATCCGGACCGGCGAACAGAACGAAGCTGCAGTCACGCCCGCAGAGCCGGTAGCGGTAAGCGGGTAAGCGGGAAGCGGGAGGCCGAAGGCGGGAGGCGGGAGGCGGGAAGAATATGGCCGTCATTGCGAGGGGGCAAAGCCCCCGAAGCAATCCGGTGGGTTCCGTGTGTGCCCTCGGGATTGCTTCGGCGCTGGGCGCCTCGCAATGACTGCTTCTTGTCGCTCGTCTGCCTCTTCGCCCCTCCGACCTCTCCGTCCCTCCGCTTCTCCGACCTCCTTCCGCTCGCTCCGCTCCTTCCAATACATTCCGCCAATGCCCCACCAACTCCGAAGCAGCGCCATCACTCAGGGAGTGGAGCGCGCTCCCAATCGCGCCATGCTGCGGGCAGTCGGCTTCGGCGATGGGGATTTCAGCAAGCCGATCATCGGCATTGCCAACGCGCACAGCACCATCACGCCCTGCAACGCCGGCCTCGAGCTACTCGCCCGGCGAGCCGAGGAGGCAATCCGCCTGGCCGGCGCCATGCCACAGACCTTCGGCACCATCACCGTAAGCGACGGGATCTCGATGGGCACCGAGGGAATGAAGTATTCGCTGGTCTCCCGCGAAGTGATTGCCGATTCGATCGAGACCGCCTGCGGGGCTCAGAGCATGGATGGAGTGGTGGCCGTGGGCGGCTGCGACAAGAATATGCCCGGTGCCATGATCGCCATCGCCCGAATGGACATTCCAGCGATCTTCGTCTACGGCGGCACCATCAAGCCCGGCCACTACGCCGGGCGAGACCTCACCGTCGTCAGCGCATTCGAGGCCGTCGGTCAGCACAGCGCCGGCACCATAGACGACCGCGAGCTGCTCGAGATCGAGCGCCGGGCCTGCCCCGGCCGGGGCTCGTGCGGAGGCATGTTCACGGCCAACACCATGTCGGCCGTGTTCGAGGCCATGGGAATGAGTTTGCCGCGCTCGAGCACGATGGCAGCCGAGGACATGGAAAAGGAGGAGAGCGCTGCGGAATCAGGCCGGGTACTGGTGGAAGCCGTCCGAAAGCGGCTCCGCCCTCGGCAGATCCTCACTCGCAAGGCGTTTGAAAACGGGATCGCAGTCGTCATGGCGCTGGGCGGCTCCACCAATGCCGTGCTCCACCTGCTCGCCATTGCCCGGAGCGCCGGCGTCCCGCTTTCCCTCGACGACTTCGAGGCGATCCGGGCCCGGACGCCAGTGCTCTGCGACCTCAAGCCATCCGGCCGCTTCGTGGCAACCGACCTCCACCGGGCCGGCGGTGTGCCGCTGGTCATGAAGATGTTGCTGGAGCGCGGGCTGCTTCACGGCGATGCTCTCACCATCACCGGAGAGACCGTCGCCGAGGCGCTGCGGGCCGTACCCAAAGAAGCTCCCGGCGATCAGGAAGTCATTCGGCCCTGGGACCGGCCACTCTATCGCGAGGGACACCTTGCCATTCTGCGGGGGAATCTGGCGACGGAAGGTGCGGTCGCGAAGATAACCGGAGTCAAGTCTCCCAAGTTGACCGGTCCCGCGCGGGTCTTCGATTCCGAGGAGCGCTGCCTGGAAGCAATTCTGGCGGGGCGAATCCGTTCCGGAGATGTGGTCGTGATCCGCTATGAAGGGCCCCGCGGAGGTCCGGGCATGCGCGAGATGCTGGCTCCCACGTCAGCGCTGATCGGAGCCGGCTTGGGTGACTCGGTCGGCCTGATTACGGACGGCAGGTTTTCCGGCGGAACCTACGGGCTGGTCGTGGGGCACGTAGCGCCCGAGGCGGCCGCCGGCGGCACCATCGGCCTGGTGCGGGAGGGCGACTCTATCACCATTGATGCCGAGCGCCGTCTGCTTCAGCTCGAAGTCCCGGCCGACGAGCTCGAGCGCCGGCGAGGTGCCTGGGCTCCGCCGGCTCCGCGGTACACCGCCGGGGTGCTCCACAAGTATGCCAGACTCGTATCCAGCGCCAGCCTGGGAGCGGTTACCGACCTGTAGTGGCGGTTGCCTCGATTCGGGCCAGCGCTCGAACAATCTCCTGACCCATCTCTCCTGTTGTCAGCACCGGCTCTCCCGGCCGCGCCAGGTCACGGGTACGGCAACCGACCACGAGCGCTTCGCGAACCGCTCGCTCGACCAGAGCTGCCGCCTCGGGGAGGCCGAGCCCATATCGGAGCAACATGGCCGCCGAGAGAACCGCTCCGATTGGGTTGGCCAGACCTCGGCCCGCGAGATCGGGGGCCGATCCATGGACTGGCTCGAAGAGTCCCTGCGCATCACCCAGGGAGGCCGAGGGCAGGAGGCCGAGCGAGCCGGCCAGCACGGCGGCCTCATCACTCAGAATGTCGCCGAACAAATTCTCGGTAAGAAGGACATCAAGGCTTGCTGGATCGGCCACCAGGCGCATGGCGGCAAAATCCACGTACAGATGCTCCAGCGTGACCTCGGGATAGTCTTTGGCCACCCGACTCACGCACTCGCGCCAGAGCTGAGATACTTCCAGCACGTTGGCCTTGTCGATCGATGCCACTTTGCCCCGCCGCTGGCCGGCGGCTTCGAAGGCCACTCGCGCCACCCGCTCCACTTCCTCCTCACTGTACCGAAGTGTGTTCCAGGCACTGGTGCCATCGCGACCCCTGGGCGTGCCATAGTAAAGTCCACCGGTGAGCTCTCGGACGATCAGCAGATCGACTTCGTGCAATCGCTCGGGCCGTAGCGGAGAGATCTGGCTCAGGGACGGATGCACCGCCACCGGCCGCAGGTTAGCGTAAACGCCCAGCAAGCGGCGGAGCCCGAGCAGTCCTGCCTCGGGGCTTCGACTGGCGGGGCCGGTGTACCTGGGATCGCCGACGGCACCAAGCAGCACCGCATTCGCATCCAGCACCCCCTGACGGGTGCGCGAGGGTAGCGGGTGGCCATCCTCCACCAGGGCTTCGGCGCCGATGGCATACGTGGCGAGATCGATCCGGTAGCCGAACAGCTCGCCCGCGAGCTCAAGTACCCGCACTGCCTCGCGGGTCACCTCGGGACCGATGCCGTCTCCTGGCAGCACCGCTACGCTGAAGCGCTTCACCTGGCGCGCCCGCGCTCGAATGCCGCGATCCGCGGCTCCTCCAGCAAGGTCCGCCCGATCTCGTCCAGGCCGTTCATCAGCATCGCCCGCCGATACGGCTGCACCTCGAACTGCGAGTGGAAGCCGGACTGGTCGCTCACCGACTGGGCTCCGAGGTCCACGGTCAGCTCGTAGCGGTCGGCCGCGGCGCAGCGGCGGAACAACTCGTTCACGGCGGCCTGCGGCAGCGTGACGGGCAGCAGCCCGTTCTGAAAGCAGTTGCTCTGGAAGATGTCGGCGAACGAGGGTGCGATGATGGCGCGGAAACCGAAGTCGGCGAGCGCCCACGGCGCATGCTCGCGCGAGGACCCGCAGCCGAAGTTGGCGCCGGCGAGCAGGATCGTCGCGCCGCGCGCCGCAGGCCGGTTGAGCTCGAAGTCGAGGTTGGGACTTCCGTCCGGACCGAAGCGCCAGTCGTGAAAGAGCACCGCGCCAAAGCCCGAGCGCTCGATCCGCTTCAGGAATTGTTTGGGAACGATCTGGTCGGTGTCGACGTTGCTGCGATTGAGTGCGGCGACGTGACCGGTGTGAGCAATGAATGGCTGCATAGCTCGACGGTCTCTCAAGTGAAATCTGTAAGTCTATGAACTTGAGGAACTAACAGGAGTCCATATAAGGTCATATCTGGGCTGCACACTCGGCTGCCGGCGAGAGTTCCGTCTGGAGGTCGCTCCGTACGTAGCCACGAACATCCACCAGCCGTCCGGCCAACGCGGCCGCGGCAGCCATGGCGGGACTCACCAGATGAGTCCGTCCTCCCCGTCCCTGCCGGCCCTCGAAGTTCCGGTTCGAGGTTGAGGCGCAGCGCTCACCGGGACCCAGTACATCTTCATTCATCCCGAGACACATCGAGCAACCTGGATTGCGCCACTCGAACCCGGCTGCGATAAAAATGCGATCCAGCCCCTCACGTTCGGCCGCGGCCTTCACCAGCTGCGATCCCGGGACGACCATCGCGCGCACACCACTCGCCACCCGTCCTCCCCGCACCACCGCAGCGGCCTCGCGCAAATCCTCGATCCTGGCGTTGGTGCAGGAGCCGAGGAACACCCGATCCACTGGTATCCCTTCGAGCGGCATACCCGGCTTGAGGTCCATGTACTCGAGCGCACGCTCCCAGGATTGCCGCTCGGCCGCGGAACCGGCGTCCGCCGGGTCCGGCACCCGGCCACCGATGTCGGTTGTCATGCCGGGGCTGGTTCCCCAGGTCACTTGGGGCTCGACCTTGCCGGCATCGATCACGATCTGGCGATCGTAGCGCGCGCCCGGATCGCTCACCAGCTCGCTCCAGCGGCTGAGCGAGCGCTCCCTTTCCCTGCCCTTCGGCGCCTCCCTCCTGCCCGCGAGATACGCCAGCGTTTTACCGTCGGGGGCGATCATGCCCGCTCGTGCCCCTGCCTCGATGGACATGTTGCACACCGTCATCCGGCCTTCCATGGACATCGCACTGACGGCCTCACCGGTGTACTCGATGACATGGCCGCTCGCGCCGGCTGTGCCGATCTGCCGGATAAGTGCGAGGATCAGATCCTTGGACGAAACCCCCGGCTGGAGAAGTCCCGAGAAGCGAACCTCCATGGTGAGCGGGCGGGTCTGGACCACGCACTGGGTCGCCAGCACATGCTCGACCTCGCTGGTTCCGATCCCGAACGCCAGCGCGCCAAACGCACCGTGAGTGGAGGTGTGGGAGTCGCCACAGACGATGGTCATCCCCGGCTGGGTCAGCCCCAGCTCAGGCCCGATGATGTGCACGATGCCCTGCTCCGGTGAGTTGAGATCGAAGAGCCGCACGCCAAAGTCACGGGCGTTGCGCACCAGGGCGGTCACCTGATCGGCGGAGAGCTGGTCCGCGATGGGGAGCCGCCGGTCGGTCGTCGGTACATTGTGGTCTATCGTCGCCACCGTCAGCTCAGGACGGCGCACCCGTCGTCCGGCCAGCCGAAGTCCCTCGAATGCCTGAGGCGAGGTGACCTCGTGGACCAGATGTAAATCCACGTAGAGCAGCACCGGTCCTCCCGGTACCTGGCTGACTACGTGGGCGTCCCACACCTTCTCGAATAAGGTCTTGGCCATGATCCTGACGGGCCTATCCGGGAAGCGGATGAACCGGCCGCTTCGAGCGGCGCTTGACCTGCGGCCTTGCTGCCGCGCTGCCAGCGCTGGCCTTTCCCTCCTCCGACCAGGGCATCATCGCCCGGAGCTTGGCGCCCACCCGCTCGATCTCGTGATCGCGGTCGGCTTGCCGAAGCCGGTCGAAGTGAGCGCGTCCCGCCTTGTTCTCGTCCAGCCACTCGCGGGCGAACGAGCCGTCCTGGATGGCCTGGAGGATTCGTTGCATCTCGGCCCGGGTTTCCTCGGTAATGAGCCTCGGCCCGCGGGTGTAGTCGCCGTACTCCGCGGTGTCGCTGATGGAGTAGCGCATGAACTGCATCCCACCCCGATACATCAAGTCGACAATGAGCTTCAGCTCGTGAAGACACTCGAAGTAGGCCATCTCGGGTTGGTAGCCCGCCGCCGTGAGGGTTTCGAATCCGGCCTTCACCAGCGCGGTGACGCCCCCACACAGCACGGCCTGCTCCCCGAAGAGATCGGTCTCGGTTTCCTCCCGAAACGAGGTCTCGATCACCCCGGCCCTGGTACAGCCGATGCCCGCGGCGTACGCCAACGCATTGGCCAGCGCCTCGCCGCTCGGATCCTGGTGTACGGCCACCAGCGCCGGCACTCCGCGTCCCGCCTCGAACTCGCTCCGCACCAAGTGGCCAGGCGACTTGGGGGCGACCATGGAGACGTCGACGGCTGCGGGCGGGGCGATCTCTCCGTAGTGGATGTTGAATCCGTGAGCGAACATCAGTGTCTTGCCGCCACTGAGGCTCGGCGCCACGTCGGCCTCATAGACCGCCCGGGCATCCTGATCCGGCACCAGCAGCATGATCGCGTGGGCGGCGTCCGCCGCCTCTGCCACCGGGCGGACGTCGAGACCGGCGGACTGTGCCGCATCCCACGATCTGCCGCCGGGACGCAGGCCGACGATCACGGCAGCGCCACTCTGACGCAGGTTCAGGGCGTGGGCGTGTCCCTGGCTGCCGTACCCGATGATCGCGAAGGTGCGGCCGGACAGCCGACGCCGCTCGGCGTCGGCGTCGTAGTAAATCCGCAAGGGTGCTGAAGTCATGGCGTAGTTCCGGATTGAAGGTCAGTGCCGCTCCCGAGGGCGACGGTGCCACTGCGAGCCACTTCGATGATGTCGAAGCGTTCCAGCGCGCGGAGACAGGACAACACGAACGCCTCCGAGCCGCTCAGCTCCAGGATCACGCTCTCGGGAGACTCGTCCACGATGGAGGCCTGATACAGTTGGGCGACATCGAGCAGCTCGGCGATGCGGTCATGCGGCGCCCGCAGCTTGACCAGAGCCAGCTCGCGAGTGACGCCCTCGCTGGGGGCGAAGGCGATGGCCGCACGAACACCCACCATCTTCTGCAGATGCTGGACGGCCCGGTCGGCGGTGCTGCTGTCGGAATCGATCATCAGGGTCAGCCTCGAGATTCCAGGAGTAGCCGTGGGCCCCACCGCCAGGCTGCTCACCGGAAGATTTCGCCGCCGGAGGAGACCTACGGCCCGAGTGAATGTCACCAGCCGGTCTTCCAGCAAGACGGCGACCGCCTGCGCCGCGGTCACGCGGGGACCAGCGGCGCTGGATCTCCCTCGATTGGCTCGGAGAGAGAGCCGCCCGGCGGAATCATGGGAAAGACATTGGCTTCCTGCTCGATAGTGAACTCGATCAGTGAGGGCCCCGGCTCGGCCACCGCGGCCTGGACACACTCCTCCAGCTGATCGGAGTGACCCACCCGCCACCCCGCGATGCCATATGCCTGGGCCAGACGCACATAGTCCGGGCTCCAGATCGGTGTCGCCGAGTACCTGCGCCCGTGGAAGAACTGTTGCCATTGCCGCACCATGCCGAGGTAGCCGTTGTTGAACACGGCCATCTTCACCGGGATGCCCTCCTGCACCATGGTGGCGATCTCCTGCATGTTCATCTGAAAGCCGCCGTCGCCGGAGATGGCCCACACCGGCTCGCCCCGACGGGCGAGAGCCACACCCATCGCGGCCGGGACGGCGAAGCCCATCGTTCCCAGCCCGCCCGAGGTGATGTGGCTGTTGGCGTGCTGGTAGGGATACAGCTTGGCTACCCACATCTGGTGCTGTCCGACATCGGAGACGATGGTGCACCGGCCGGTCGTGCGGCTGATGGAGTCCAGGATGGCTTCGGGCGACAGCCCTCCTCGGAAGTGTTCCTCCCGCGAGTGCCGGAAGGCTTCGATTTCTTCCCGCCAGCCATCACAGTCCCGGCGCGCCACCAGCTGCAGGAGTTGCTGCAGCACCACCCGTACGTCACCGTGGATACCGACCGTAACCGGCACATTCTTGCCGATTTCGGAGGCATCCAGCTCCACGTGGATGACGCGGGCCCCTCGGGCGAAGCTGGCCAGGTTGCCGGTGACCCGGTCGTCGAACCGGAGCCCGAGGCCGATGATGAGATCCGCCTGCTGAATGGCGCGATTGACGTGCACCTCCCCATGCATGCCGGGCATGCCCAGGTGCAGCGGATGCGATGCGGGAAAGCCACTGATCCCGAGCAGTGTGGTGATCACCGGAATGCCGGTCAGCTCGGCCAGCGCACGCAGCTCGGCGTAGGCGTCGGCCAGCAGGATCCCGTGACCCGCCATGATGAGAGGACGCTGGGCGGCGGCGGTCAGGCGAGCGGCCTCCGCGAGGGCGGTCAGACGGTCGGGCGGTCGGACGGTCGAACCGCCTGCCTGACCGCCTGACCGACTGACCGACTGACCGACTGACCACTCGCCCCGCTGATTCTGCACGTCCTTGGGCACGTCGAGCAGCACCGGCCCAGGCCTGCCCTCCTGCGCCACCTGGAACGCCTCCCGGACGGCATCAGCCAACTCGTCCACATGCTCCACCAGGCGGTTGTGCTTGGTAATCGGCTGGGTGATGCCGATGATGTCGGTCTCCTGAAAGGCGTCCCGCCCCAGCATCGAGCGGGAGACCTGGCCGGTGATCGCCACCAGAGGCGCGCTGTCCATATGGGCGGTGGCAAGACCGGTGACCAGGTTGGTTGCTCCCGGTCCCGATGTGGCTACACACACTCCGGGTCGCCCGCTGGCCCGGGCATACCCGTCGGCGGCGTGGGCCGCAGCCTGCTCATGCCGCACCAGGATGTGACGCAGCGTCGGATACTCGGGAAGCGCGTGATAAAACGGCATGATCGCGCCTCCGGGGTAGCCGAACAGCAGGTCGACGCCCTGCTCGAGGAGAGCGCGGCAGAGGATCTGGGAGCCGGTTAGAGTCAGTCGCGAGTCGCGAGTCGCGAGTCCCTGACGGGCAGACATCTCAGACGTCGACTCGTGACTCGTGACTCGTGACTCCTGACCCTCACCCGCCATCAGACTCCCCATAGGTACACGGAGTTCAACGAACTATCCTCCAGCCGCTCGGCGTAATGCGCCTTGTTCAACGCGTGCACCAGGCCCCGGGCGCTCGCCTCCACGATGTCGGTGGACGCACCATGACCGGAGAGCGACTTGCCGTCGATCCTGGCCTGGAGAAACACCTGTCCCACACTGTCGCGTCCGGGAGTGACCGAGCGGAGGTTCAAGCTCAACACCTCGACCGAGCGGCCCAGAATGTCGCTGACCGCAGCGAAGGCGGCAGCGATCGGACCGTCGCCCGTCCCTCGAGCGGAGCGCTCGCCCGACCACGGTCCGGTCATCCGAACCTCCGCCGTGGCCGTCACGCTGCCGCAGACCGCTCGCAGATGGGTCAGCTGGAACTCCTCCGGGGCGTCGTGAAAGCTCTCGTGCAGCAGGGTCAGCAGGTCCTCGTCCAGAACCTCCCGTTTGCGCTCCGCCAAAGCGACGAAGCTCAGATACACCTCTCCCAGCGTTCCTTCATCCAGCTGGTAGCCCAGCTCCTGGTACCGGCGCTCGAGTGCGTGACGCCCCGAATGCTTGCCCAGCACCAGGGTGGATTTGGGGATCCCCACCATCTCCGGCTGGATGATCTCGTAGGTCAGGCCGTTCTGCAGCATGCCGTGCTGGTGAATGCCGGCCTCATGGGCAAAGGCGTTGCGCCCCACGATGGCCTTGTTGGGTGGGGGAAAGACGCCGGTGAGGTGGGAGAGCAGTTGGCTGGTCCGATAGATCTCCCGCGAGTCGACCCGGCACTGAAACTCCAGAGCGCTGCCGCGCACCCGGCTGGCGATGACCAGCTCCTCCAGCGCCGCGTTCCCGGCGCGCTCGCCGATCCCGTTCACGGTGCACTCCACCTGCCGCGCACCGACCGCAATGGCGGCCAGCGAATTGGCAACTGCCAGGCCGAGATCGTCGTGGCAGTGGGCACTGAGCACCACACCATCGGATTCCGGAACCCGTTCCCGGATCAGCCGGAACATCGAGCCGTACTCGACCGGAGTGGCGTAGCCGACAGTATCCGGCAGGTTCACGGTGGTGGCTCCCGCCGCGATGGCGATTCGAACCACCTCAGCCAGGAAATCCGGATTGGTCCGGGTGGCATCTTCGGCCGAGAACTCGACGTCGTCGGTGTATTGCCGGGCCCGCTGAATCCCCGAACGCACCATCGCGGCCACCGCCTCACGGGTGGTCCGCAGTTTGTCGCGGATATGGAGATCGGAGGTGGAGACGAATACATGGAGCCGCCGCCGCTCGGCCTGCCCCAGCGCCTCGCCGGCCAGATCGATGTCCCGCTCCCGGCAGCGGGCCAGCGCAGCAATGACCGGTCGGCTCACCTCGGCCGCGATGTCGCGCACGCTCCGGTAGTCGTCTTCCGAGGCCGCCGGGAAGCCCGCCTCGATGACGTCCACCGTGAGCGCATCGAGCTGGCGGGCCAGTCGGAGCTTCTCCTCCGGTGAGAGACTGTTGCCTGGCGCCTGTTCGCCATCCCGCAGGGTCGTATCGAAGATCAGCACATCCGGCGTGGTCATACACGGCTTTCGAGTCGAAGAAAACAAAAACGCCGCGGATCGAGTCCGCGGCGTTGGGGAGATCGGGAGAACCTAAGCTCTCATGTCACTCGTGGAAGCGCGCCGCGGGCCTCTTGCTCACCGGGAATGACGGTAAGCAGGACGCTGAGAACGACGACGAGCGTAAGGACGAGCGACATGAAATCCTGGACCCGGTGCGAAAGTTTATTCGTGAGACGGATACTCACCCTACGAAATTGCCAGGAGCCTGTCAAGAGCCTCGGCGGTTCCGAGGGAAAATCGCAGGTCGAGCAGAACTGCGGAGCCGGTCCTGGGTTGACGGAATCATCGCAATGCATAATAATGCGAAGCGTGAACGCGCTCCTCATTCCCGCCGCCCAGAATCTCAATCTCGTCCGCTCCAGGGGAGCGCCCGGGTGAGGTAACGCGCACACGCGACCCGGCCTGCTCCCACATGGGAGCGGGCCTTTTTGTTGCCCCGAAGGCTACGCGGTCTCTCCGGCCGCCTGGGGCGCCACAACTCAGGAGAAACCAATGGCCGCCAATGGGCAGCGGATCCACCCGGCCGGTTCCCAGCAGTGCGATCCTCGCCACGCCGCAACCACCGCGGGGACCGCTCTCGACCCCTCCCACGAACACGATGCGTGTGGCGTTGGCTTCATCGCCGCCGCATCGGGAGCCCGCACCCACCAGGTCGTCGAGATGGCGATCGAGGCGGTGGCGCGGGTAGCGCATCGTGGCGCCGCATCCACCGACAACTCGGGCGACGGTGCCGGTCTCCTCACCCAGATTCCCTATCGGCTCTTCTACCGGGATTCCTATCGCCTCGGCCTCCACCTGCAGCCGGGACTTCCCTTCGGAGTGGGGACCATCTTCCTGCCCCGGCAGAGCGAGCCTCTCGCGGCGGCCATCGCCATGATCGAGAGGGTGCTGGCACAGGACGGCATTCCAATCCTCGGCTGGAGGCAGGTACCCACCAACCCCAACGCTCTGGGATCCACTGCCCAGGCATCCTGCCCCACCATCCGGCAGATCCTGGTCGGCCGTCCCGTTCTCGCGGCCGACGAGGATGGGTGGGAGCGCGCCTTATACCTGGCCCGGCGGGAGATGGAACGGCGCGCCGTCGAGTCGCAGCTCCCCGGCTTCTACGTCTGCTCGCTGTCATGCCGGAGCGTGGTCTACAAGGCCCTGCTCACCGGCACCCAGCTACCTGCGTTCTTTACCGACTTCCGCTACCCGGAGTACGAGAGCGCCATCGCGGTGTTCCATCAGCGCTATTCCACCAACACCCTGCCCAGCTGGCCCCTGGCTCAGCCGTTCCGCTTCCTGGCTCACAACGGTGAGATCAACACCCTCTGGGGCAACCGGAACTCCATGACGATGCGGCAGCCGCTGCTCGCGTCCCCCCTCTGGGGAGCGCAGATAGAGCGGCTGCGGGACGTGATTTGGGCCGAAGGGAGCGACTCCGCCAGTCTCGACAATACGATGGAGCTGCTGGTCCGCTCCGGTCGCGACCCGGTGCACACCGCCATGATGACGGTGCCGCAGGCGTGGGAGAAGTATTCCGACCTCGATCCCGCGGTGAAGGCCTTCTACGAGTACCACCAGTGCATCCTCGAGCCCTGGGACGGGCCGGCGGCGCTGGCATTCACCGATGGGGTAGTTGCCGGTGCCGCCGTGGACCGCAACGGACTCCGGCCCTGCCGCTACAAGGTCCGGCGCGACGGACTCGTCGTTGCTGGATCGGAAGTGGGCCTGGTAGACCTGGATCCGCGGGAGGTGGTTGCCTGCGGAAAGGTCGGACCCGGTGAGGTGCTGGTGGTGGACACGGTACGGGGTGAGGTGATCCGCAATCTGGACGCCAAGCGCAGGGTCGCCGCGCGCCGGCCCTACGCCCGCTGGGTAGCTCGATACATGGCGACGCTGGCTCCGGATCCGGGTCGGGTTCGGCCACCTCATGAGGGAGATGCACTGGTCCGGCTGCAGCGCTCGTTCGGGTACGGCAGTGAAGACCTGCGTGTGGTGCTGGAGCCGATGGGCAGCTCGGGCGGAGATCCGGTGTGGAGCATGGGTGACGACACCCCGATACCGCCGCTCGCGGTGGTGCCTCCGAGCGTGTACGCCTACTTCCGGCAACGGTTCGCCCAGGTGACCAACCCGCCG
This sequence comes from uncultured Gemmatimonadales bacterium, assembly GCA_965652025.1. GTDB lineage: Bacteria > Gemmatimonadota > Gemmatimonadetes > Gemmatimonadales > GWC2-71-9 > CAVVWJ01. The sequence continues at coordinate 20,173 of CBFGTM010000015.1, read as the reverse complement.
ATCGACTCGTTGCGCGAATCCATGGTGATGTCGCTCCGAATGCACCTTGGCCGTCGGGGCTCACCCTTACTGGAGCGGCCGAGCTACGCGCGAATGCTCCGGCTGGAGCACCCGATTCTCCTGGCCGAGGAGATGAGCGCACTCCGGAATGTCGCCGGGTTCTCCACCGTCACGCTCGACGCGGTATGGGACCCAGCCAAGGGAGCGTCCGGCCTGCGTCCGGCGCTCACGGCGCTGCGCCGCGCAGCCGAGCGGGCCACACGCAGAGGAGCCCACATCCTGATCCTGAGCGACCGCGCCGTAGGAGAACACCGCGCGCCCATCCCCATGCTGCTGGCGATCGGCGCCGTACGACAGCATCTGGTCCATACCGGGCTTCGAGCCCGGGTGGGCCTGGTGGCAGAGGTGGGAGACGCGTTCGACATCCATCACTTCGCCACGCTCTTCGGCTATGGCACCGAGGCGGTGCATCCCTGGCTCGCGCTGGAAACGGTAGGGGACGAGGGGAAGCGGGGAAGCGAGGAAGCGGGGCAGAACCCTGCGGAAGCACGGATGCACTACCGGACGGCCGCTGAGAAGGGGTTGCTCAAAATCCTATCGAAGATGGGGATCTCGACCCTCTCGTCCTATTGCGGGGCCCAGATCTTCGAGGTCCTCGGTCTGGGTCACGAGGTGATTGCCGGATGCTTCGATGGCACGGCATCTCCCATCGGCGGAGTTGGCTTCGAGGAAATTGCGGAGGATGTGATCGCTCGCCATACCGCGGCGTTCGGATCGGCAGAGGCTGCCGGCTCCCTGCCGGATCACGGCCGAGTGCGCTTCCGGAAGGACGGGGAAGATCACGCCTGGGCGCCTCCGATCGTGGTGGCGCTCCAGAAGGCCACGGGGGCAAGGGCGGAGAAGCCGGAGAAGCTGGAGGGTGGGTCCGCCGCGGTCACCGGGTACGAGGCCTATCTGGCCAAGCACAGCTCCCGCCGTCCGGCCACTCCTCGCGACCTGCTCGGTTTCCGTCAGGGCGATCCGATACCGCTCGAGCAAGTGGAGCCGATGGAGGAGATCCGCCGCCGGTTTGTCTCCTCCGCGATGTCCCTGGGCGCTCTCTCGCCGGAGGCGCATGCCACGCTCTCCATCGCCATGAACCGGATTGGGGCCCGGTCCAACTCCGGCGAAGGCGGCGAAGACCCGCACAGCTATCACGGAATCACCAATGGCGATCGAGCCGACAACCGGATCAAGCAAGTTGCCTCAGCACGGTTCGGCGTGACCACGGAGTATCTCATCCGGGCCGAGGAGCTGGAGATCAAGATCGTGCAGGGCGCCAAACCGGGTGAGGGCGGTCAGCTGCCCGCCCACAAGGTGACCGACCTCATCGCGCGGCTCCGTCATGCGGTGCCGGGAATCCAGCTCATCTCACCACCGCCGCATCACGACATCTACTCGATCGAGGACCTGGCCCAGCTGATCCAGGATCTCAAGACGGTGAATCCGCGGGCTCGGATCGGGGTGAAGCTGGTGTCCGAGAGCGGCGTGGGCACCATTGCGGCGGGAGTGGCCAAGGCGTACGCCGACTATGTGCTGATCGCGGGGCACAGCGGCGGCACCGGAGCTTCCCCGCTCTCCTCCATCAAACACTCGGGCTCACCCTGGGAGCTGGGCCTGGCGGAGACCCAGGCGACGCTGGTGCGGAACGGACTGCGCCATCGGATCGAGGTGCGCACCGACGGCGGACTCAAGACCGGACGTGACGTGGTGATCGCGGCACTCCTCGGGGCCGAGAGCTACGGGTTCGGCACCGGACCGCTGGTCGCGATGGGATGCGACATGGCCCGGCAATGCCATCTCAACACCTGCCCCACCGGGATCGCCACTCAGCGGGAAGATCTTCGGGCCAAGTTCCGGGGGACGCCGGAGCAGGTGGTCGCCTATTTCACCTTCATCGCTGAGGAAGTGCGTCGCATCCTGGCAGGACTGGGCTTCCGATCGGTGGACGAGATCGTGGGCCGCAACGATCTGCTGGAGCGAGTGGAACGGCCGGAGGTCCCGCGGGCGCAAATGCTGGACTTGTCGGTGTTATTGGCGAGGACGGAGGGAAGCGGGGAGGCGGGGATGGATCAGCAGGCGGAGGTTCCGCGGCGACGAATGGTCGAGCGGAATGAACGGCCGGGTTTGGTGTCGCTCGATGAGGAGATCCTGGGCGACCTGGAGCCGTATCTCGACTGTGGCCTGCCCTTCTCCGGCACCTACCATATCGAAAACCATCATCTCACCGTGGGTGCCAGGGTGTCGGGCGCCATCGTGGAGCGGAAGGGCGACGCCGGCCTGACGTCGGGATCGGTGCGACTCCGGTTTGCCGGTGCAGCCGGCCAGAGTTTCGGCGCGTTCCTCTGTCGCGGGGTGCACCTGGAGCTGGAGGGTGAGGCCAACGACTACGTCGGCAAGGGACTGAGCGGTGGGGAGATCACGATCCGGCCCTACCGCCGGGCCGGCTACGCTCACGCCTCCCATCAGCATCTCATCATGGGTAACACCGTGCTCTATGGCGCCACGGGCGGGAAGCTCTTTGCCGCCGGCCAGGCGGGGGACCGCTTTGCAGTACGCAACTCAGGAGCGGTCGCGGTGATCGAAGGCGCCGGCAACCACTGCTGTGAGTACATGACCGGCGGCATCGTCCTGGTGCTCGGCCGGGCCGGGCGAAACTTCGGGGCCGGCATGTCCAACGGGGTAGCCTACGTCATCGATGAGGCGGGCAGCTTTCCCGGCCGAGTCAATCCGGAGATGGTCGAGCTGGGCGATCTGGAGGCAGCCGACCTCGAGCTGCTGCGCAAGCTGGTCCGGGAGCACGAGGAGAAGACGGTGAGCGCCCGGGCCCGCACCATTCTGGTGAATTGGGAGGACTACGTACCGCTGTTCCGGAAGGTGGTCCCGAAGGATGCCGCCGCGCTGGTTGCCTCGGCTCGAACCCGGTATCTCGAAGATCCGCGGGGAGACAGGGAAATGGTGCCCCAAACGATCTAGCGCACCGCTTCGGCGGGCTGCATACTCTACCTTGTCCCTGCTGAAATTTCTGTTTGTCAGACCTCCTTCGCCCCAGGCGGTAGGAGTTCGACATGGAAGCATCGCGGACTGGTGTCACGCTGCCCTCGGGTATGCTGTGCCGGCTCGGTGCTATCTCCTGCCTGCTTCTGGCGGCGTGCAGTGGCGACGACGCGGTAGCCCCCGGAGGGCTGGTCTCGATCACCCTCTCACCCGCCAGCGCCAGCCTCGGCGTCGGTCAAACCCAGACTATCACCGCGGAAGGGAAAGACCAGAACGGCACCGTGCTGACCGGGCTCAGCTTCACCTGGGCCTCCTCGGATAACGGCGTCGCTACGGTCGCCAATGGGGTCGCGACCGGAGTCTCGGCTGGAACCGCCAGCATTACGGCGTCCAGCGGCGGCGTGACCAGCAACGCGGTGAGTCTCACTGTAACCGCCGGCGGCGGCGGCCCTACCAGCCGCGTCGTCATCGACAAAGCTTCGCTGCTCCTGCCCGGCACCGGCGAGTCGGCACATTTGACGGCCCAGATTTTGGACCCGCAGGGCGTGCCGACGGGAGGCGCGGTCACCTGGACGTCCAGCGCACCCGACAAGGTCGAGGTCGATGCCACAGGCAAGGTAGTGGCGAAGGCGATCGGCTCCGCTCAGATCTTTGCAGAAGGCGCCGGGCTCCGATCCCCGCCGACCCTGGTCTTCGTTGCCGAGCCGGCCGCGGGGGGGCTACTGGTCACCGACGCCCAGGTGGTGTCCGTCGGCCCGCCATTGAGTGTGCCTCCCGGTGAGTCGCCGGGCGTCGGAACCGAATATGAGGTCACTCTCACAGGGGTCGACGCGCCGGCGCCGGGCACCGTGGTGCTCGCCGCCGAGACCGCTCCGGTGGCCGGCAAGGCTGTCTCCACCCGTCAGGATCCCGCGGGTACCGTGGTCAGGCTCGCGCTTGCGCCGCTATATCAATTGTTCACCGATTACGACATCGCGCTCAGCATCGACCTGGCAGCGTTCCCGGTCGAAGCCGTGCCCGTGGGATCGTCGCAGCTCAGGCGGGGCGCTGTATGGAAGGGAGGACCGCAGGGTAGACCGGGCAGGCTAAGGACGGCCCGGGCCGACCTGGAGCCTTTTAAGGCCTTCGACTGCGACGCCGGCCTCAAGGCCCAGCTCATCGGTGAGCCGCCTATCAATCTCACGCTGGAGAACAAGCTGACGCTGATCATCGACGACCGGCCGGGCTACAGCAAGCATGCGTTGGAGGGGTCCGCGGCACTGGACGGCAGTGCAGGACTCAAACTGAAGGCCGGATTCGAGGCTTCCGGCAGCTGTAATGCCCTCGCGACCATCAACCTGCCGGTTTTAGGCTGGGCGAGCCTGGTCGTCATGCCGGCGGTCCGAGTCGGACTCGGCGCCGAGGCCAAAGGAAAGGTCACCCTGGTCCAGGGCGAGCTGGGAGTCCAGGGCAAGGTCGGGGCTAGTCTGCTCGTCGGCTGGGAGTGTGGCGGTGCGACCCCACCGTGCCGCGCTCTGGACAGTCTCAAACCGATCAACGAGTTCAAGACCAAGTCGGCGATCCCCGACGAGCACGGCCTGGAGGCCGAGGTTTCCGCACAATTCTATCTCATCGCACGACTCGATGCCGCATTCGGTCTCGGTCTGCTGAATGCCGAAATTCTGGAGGGCAAGGCCGGTCCGGAACAGTCCTTCAATCTCGCGTTCGAGAACGATCAGGTCGTGCGTACCGACTATGCCTCGGCGTATGACCTGAAGATGAAAGTGGGTGTGGAACCTGGTTCGGCGCTGAAAAAGGCGATCGAGAAGGTCATCGATGACGACGCGGTGGGAGTGAAATTCAAGGCCGAGTTCTCGACCGATATTTCCGAATCGCCCAAGGGCGGCCTCACCGCAAGCAAGCCGCTGGTCCGGCCCAACGAGGCGGTGAACTTCGTCGTAGAGCTCACGCCCAATACGATCAATTACTTCCTTCTCGACTACAACGTGAAAGGAGTGGAGCTCTATCGGAAGCGGGAGGACGAGGCCGAGTTCACGCGCTGGAAGTCGATGTCGCTGATCTCCAGCAACAATACCACGTATCAGTACCAGTGGATCCCGGTCGAGGCGGACGCCGGCAAATATCAGTTCGCGGCTTTGGTGAATACCCAGCTCGTGACCCCATTGCTGGAGGTGGGCCCGAACTCGATTCAAGCAGTCGAGGTGAGCTGTTTCTCCGGAGGCGCCGCCGCGCTCGTCGCCTCGGGGGCGACGCCGGTCTGCGCCGATACCTGGATCGGGACCTCCAGCGTCACCCTGAAAACCCCGGGGTCGCCACAGGACAACATCACCACCCACTCGAATATCACCTGGACCTATGACCCGACCACGAGCGGCAACGGCGTCATCAACTATACTGCCAGCGGCAGCTTCGACCTTTCATTCGGCAGCACGAGCGGCTGCACCTTCACCCTGACGCCCCACACCTTCGAGATCGTCAACGACCCGCTGACTCCATCGCGGCTATCGATCATCGACAACGGGGTGACCCCTCCGATCTACAGCATGTTGGGCAGCCAAATGGTGGATTTCACGTCTGTCGCCTCGTGCCCCGGTGAGGACGACGTTACCACCGAAATCAGAGGCTTCCTCGTCCCGATTGCACAAGGTGATGGTCCCTATACTCCTGGTGTCGTCGAGCTGACCGGCTCCGAGGATGATGGGGTGATAGCGAGCAGCTGGAACTTCAGAAGGCCATGAACCAGGTGGAGAGCCCACTCACACATTACGGTATTGCGACTGCGACCCGTCGGACATCTACCCGCACGATCGCCACCCCGGGCGCTGACCATGTGGTGGCTGGCGGCGTTGCTTTCAGGGCTTGCTCCTCCGTTTCGAAGAGCACAAACCCGAAGCCTTGGCGGTCGACCGGATCCACCCAGTAACCGGCAACGAAGCCCGGTGCCATCCGCACCCGAGGCAATAGCTCATTGGTAAACGCCGCGGCCGCGGCTGGCGCTAACGCCGGGTCAATGGTCAAGTGCATCAATGCGGCGTGCATCGCTGTCCTCCCACCGTGTCCTTACTTGGCGGCAACCTACACCCCACCATTATGTGGGCCCCCGTCTTGCTGAAACCAGGCGCCAGCCCATCGCATTTGGGCCCGTCGTATTAAAGAGGAGCCGTGTATGCCGCCTAACGGACCGCGCATCAGCTGCGGCGACTTTCGAATGAATATCGATGGTGTCGTGCGGCTTACACTAGCAGGTGTGCCGCGCAGGTTCAGGGTCAGAAAAGCGCATTTCCTACCCTAGCCAGAAGTCTGACTGAGCCTTATGCTAGCACTTCCTCAGCTGGCTGGCCTATCATGCACACTGTGCTTGTGGTCGAGGACGATCCCGCGCTCCGCGCTCTGATGGCGCGTACCTTGTCGGCGAGGGGGTACAAGGCATTGCAAGCTGCCGACGGCATAGAAGCACTCGACCAACTGGCGGCGGATCCCGACATTGAATTGGTCGTGACCGATATCGTTATGCCCCGGATGAACGGCGTCGAGCTGGCACAGCAACTAGGCGCCTCGGCGCGCACTCGACTCCTCTTCATATCAGCGTATGGTAAGGATTACACGGAGCTTCCGGCCTCCCTGTTGGAGAAACCGTTCTCCCCAGCCGCCCTTATAGCAGAGGTGGAGAGACTCCTCGAGGTGCAGACCCCCAGCCAATAGAACCATCTCCCGCCCGACAAACTGTTGCCGAACTAGCGGGTCAAGGCGTATTCCTCGGTGGCATCGGACAGACGTTCGGCGGTCACATACCAATCGGCCGACCGGGAGGTACCGCCCTGGAAGTCAAAGTGTTCGGGGGACAACAGTCGGTCTCGTACCAGAGCTTCGCTTCCGTCCTCATGCCACAGCCGCTCCGCTACCTGCATGGCGGCCTGCCATGCCGGCAGCCACTCGCCGGCAGGGAGTTCGGGGTACACCGATCCGAACTTCGGGTTGAGTTTTGCTCGACGGAGCTCACTCACGACAAACCATCCTGGAAATGGGGACCGCTACTCTGATAAGGTGAGCGGCATTCGGACTGTGATCTAAATCACATTCTGCAGCCATTCACCGCGTCGCGTTTAGACCAACGGCTCTGAAGGGTAGACGCCGCCGTTGACGGAGTCGTAGCCAGTGGCTAACTTGCTAATCAGCAAGCAAGCTGCAACTCTTTGCGCGAGCGCCCCTTGGAATCCAGGCCCGATCGCATCCGAGACGCCGAACGAAGCCGGGGCGCCATCCTCGACGCCGCCGAACGGCTGTTCGCGGAACAGGGGTACGACGCCACCAGCCTGACCCAGGTCGGCGCCGCCGCCGGCGTCTCCCGGGGCACTCCGGGCTACTTCTTTCGCACCAAAGCCGAGCTCTATCGAGCCGTGCTGGACCGCTCCCTGGCCGAGGTCCGCGAAGCGGTCCGGATCGGCCGGGAGCGCGCCCTCGCCAGTAACGAGAGCCCGGAGACGATCCTCGCCGGCGCGGTCTCCGACTACTTCGACTTTCTCTCGGCCCGGCCCTACTTCATTCGCCTGATCGAGCGGGAAGCGCTGAGCAACGCTCCGCCACCGGTCGGCGTGGACCACCTCTCGGCGGGACAGGAAGCGCTGGCCGCAATCAGCGCCGAGCTGGGCCTGGAGGACGCGCCGTCGGGCGAAGCCGCTCAGCTTCTCCTCAGCATCATCTCGCTCTGCTGGTTTCCTCTGATTCACGCCCGCACCGTCGCACCGGCGGTGGGCGTGAGCCTGAGCGATCCCCAGGAGCTGGAACGCCGCAGGCGTCACGTGATCTCGCTGGTGCTGCACGGTCTCCGCGGCCCAGCCGTCGCCACCACCTCAACCGAGTCCCCCGACCATGACTGATCTTCTCACGCCCCCAGTACGGAGTACGCACAGCCCGCTCGCCACCGAGCAGGAGGCCCGAGAAGTCGCCGAGGCCGCACGGGAGAAGGACTGGCAGGCGCCCAGCTTCGTGCGCGAGCTGTTCGAGGGCTCGTTCCGCCTCGACCTGGTGCACCCCTATCCTCAGCCCGATCCGACCGACCTGGCCCGGGCCAAGCCGTTCATGGAGAAGCTCGAGCGGTTCATGCGGGAGCGGGTGGATAGCGACAAGATCGATCGCGACGGGAAGATCCCACCCGAGATCGTGAAGGGACTGGGTGAGATCGGCGCCTTCGGCATCAAGATCCCGACCGAGTACGGCGGTCTGGGTCTAAGCCAATACAGTTATACCCACGCCATCGGACTGGTCACCAGCCAAGACGGCAACCTCACTGCCCTGCTCTCCGCGGCGCAGTCCATCGGCGTTCCCACGCCGCTCAAGCTGTTCGGCACTCCGGCGCAGAAGAAGAAGTATCTGCCCCGCCTGGCCCAGGGTGCGGTGTCGGCCTTCGCCCTCACCGAGAACCACGTCGGCTCCGATCCGGCCGGGCTCAGCACCACGGCGACGCTCTCCGAGGACGGCAAGCACTACATCCTCAACGGCGAGAAGCTCTGGTGCACCAATGGAACCATCGCCGAGCTGATGGTGGTGATGGCCCGGACCGGGCCCAAGAAGATCTCGGCATTCATCGTGGAGGCCAACTGGCCCGGGGTCGAGGTGGTGCAGCGGCTCCACTTCATGGGACTCAAGGCGCTGGAGAACGGCATCATCCGGTTCACCAACGTGAAGGTGCCGGTGGAAAACGTGCTCTGGGGTGAGGGCAAGGGACTCAAGCTGGCACTGATCACTCTGAACACCGGACGATTGACGTTGCCGGCGTCGGCAGTGGCCGGGGCCAAGCGCGCACTGGAGATCGTGCGCCGCTGGGCCGCGGAGCGGGTCCAGTGGGGCCAGCCGATCGGGAAGCACGATGCCATCGCCCAGAAGATCGGGCGCATGGCGGCCGACATCTTTGCCATGGAGGCGGTCTCCGATCTGGCTTCGCTCATGGCCGACCGGGGCAACGCCGACATCCGGCTCGAGGCCGCGATGGCCAAGATGTGGAACACCGAAATCGGCTGGCGGATTGTGGACGACACCCTGCAGATCAAGGGCGGACGGGGCTACGAGACCGCCGACAGCCTCCGGAGTCGGGGCGAGCGGCCCGATGCGGTGGAGCGGATGATGCGCGACTATCGCATCAACCTGATCTTCGAGGGGTCGAGCGAGATCATGCGGCTCTTCATCGCCCGCGAGGCGGTGGACACCCACCTCAAGCTGGCGGGCGACCTGATCGATCCCAAGGCCCCGATGGGCAAGAAGATTCAGGCCCTGCTCCGCTCGGGTGCGTACTACGCCTTCTGGTATCCCAAGCTCTGGCTGGGCTGGGGCTGGGCTCCGAGCTACGGAGAGTTCGGCGCGCTGGCCAAGCATGTGCGGTTCGCATCCCGCTCCAGCCGCCGGCTGGCCCGCACCCTGTTCCACTGCATGGTCCGCTTCGGGCCCAAGCTGGAGAAACGGCAGGCGGTGCTGGGCCGGCTGGTCGAGATCGGGGCAGAGCTGCTGGCGATTACGGCGGCTTGCTCCCGTGCGCTCGCCATGGCGAAAAAGGATCCCAGCAATCCGGGCCCGGTCCAGTTGGCCGATCTCTTCAGCCGGCAGGCCCGGCGACGAGTGGAGGAGAAGTTCGCCGCGGTCTTCGATAATGATGACGTGGCAACGTACCAGGTGGCGCAGCAGGTACTGCGGAACGAGCACACCTGGATGGAAACCGGGATGGTGAAGGGCGGGTGAGCGGGCGGTCAGACGGTCAGGGTCAGGCGGTCATGCGGTCATTGCGAGGGCGTAAGCCCGAAGCAATCCAGCAGATTTCGCTAAATGGTAGCGGGATTGCTTCGGTCGCTTCGCTCCCTCGCAATGACTCGTCGGCTGTTACAGGCCCTATCGCCATACCGCCTTACCGCCGATCTTTCAGCAGACCTTAGATCTCACGGAAACCCATGGCCATCGCAGAAGGCAGGACCATCCCGTTCGTCGGTCCGGAGACGATCGATGTCGCCGTGCTGGAGACCTTCGAGTACGCGGGCCCGGACCAGGAGATCGTCACCGAGACCCGGGAGTTCAGCGCGGTCTGCCCCTACAGCGGCCTCCCCGACTTCGCTACGCTGACCATCAAATACATCCCTTCCGACCGCTGCGTCGAGCTCAAGAGCCTCAAGTACTACGTCACCGGCTATCGCAATGTGGGGATCTTCCAGGAGCACGCCACGGCGCGGATCGCCGAGGACCTGTACAAGCTCCTGGAGCCCCAGAAGCTGGAGGTCAGCACCGTGTACAACGTGCGGGGAGGATTCGAGACCACCTGTACGGTGAGGCTACCTAAGGTTTCGTGAAGGCCTTGGCTCCCGCCTGGGCGATCTGACCGTCCTGCTCCGCCATAACGCCGCTCACCCCGATAGCACCAACTATCTGATCGCCAGCGAGGAGTGGAACACCGCCCTCGATCGGAATCGCGCCCGGCAGCCGGAGCACGGCGGTCCTGCCCGACGCGACGGCATCGGCAAACGCCTTGGTGGGACGGCGGAACAGAGCGGCCGACTTGGCCTTTTCCTCTGCCACGGCCACGCTCCCGAGCTGGGTCCCATCCAGCCGGCGGAGATGCACCAGGTACCCGCCGTCATCCACCACCGCGATCACCACATTCCACTTGTTGCGGGTCGCCTCGGCTTGGGCGGCGTCGGCGATCCGGGTTGCGGCTTCCAAGGTGAGAGCCGGCTGCTGCGATTGCGCAGTGGCAGGAGCGGAAACTGTGAGGCAGCTGCCCAGCACGACCGCGGTGACGAGCCTCTGGTGCAAGGGGATCCTCCCTGGGGTTATGAGCTAAGGTCCGGTGGGTTTCGCGAACCCATCGGCGAAGCGGCGCTGGATCTCCTCCGACGATAACGCCTCGAGCTGATGTCCCAGCAGCCATTCGTGCCCGAATGGGTCGCGCAGCTTGGCCTGCCGCTCGCCGTGTCCCTCGTCAGTAGGAGGCCGGAGCACGGTGGCACCGGCCTCGACCGCCCGCGTAGTCAGCGCGTCCACATCGTCTACATGCAGATGGATCCCGATCGCGGTGCCGCCGTAGGCCAGCGGACTCAGGAGGCCGTACTCCGGATGCTCGTCCGATAGCATCAGGGTGACGGGACCCAGCTTCAGCTCGGCATGGGCGATGCGGCCATCGGGGTAGGTCAGCCGCATGAGCTCCTGCGCCCCGAAGACCTGGACGTAGAAGTCGATCGCGGCGGCGCCCCCACGCACGCACAGGTAGGGATACACCTCGCGGATCACGGGCAGATGATCGATGCTGGGTTCCTTCATAGGAGGGATACTGCGCGCAGGGAGCCGGTCTCGCTAGAGCCTGGTGCGCCACTCCCGCTCCGTGATCTGAAAGGCGGCACTCGAGCGGCCCGAGCCATCGGTTCGCATGCCGATGCGGGCTGCGCCCACCTTCTCGATCGCTCGCTGGGAGCGATAGTTCGCCGGATCGATGAGAAAGACGACTCGGCCCACGAAGCGGAAGGCATGCTCCAGCATGAGCCGCTTCATCTCCGCATTGTATCGTCCACCCCAGTGCGACCGGGCCAGGAAGGTCCAGCCGATTTCGACCTCGTCGGCAACTTCATCGTAACCGTGATAGCGCGAGGACCCAATCACTCGTCCTGAGTCAGTCTCCAGCGCCAGCAGCGCGCCCCCTGAATCCAGCGCCTGCTGGAAGAAGGCCTTGAAGCCGGCGGGCTGGGAGCGGCTCTTGTCCGGATGTTGCTCCCAGATCAGCGGATCGGCCGCGACCGCATAGAGCCGGTCGTGATCGGTGGAGTCGAGAGGCCGCAGAGTGACCAACGGCCCTGCTAGGGTGGGCTGCAGATCGAATGGCACCGGGGTAGGATAGTCATTGCGAGGGAGCTTCACTCCCTCGCAATGACGGCAGACCGCCTGACCGACTGACCCACTGACCGCCCGATCAGGGCGATGAGCCCGACGGCGACGAGAACGGTAAGGGCTCCTCCGGCGCGTGCCTGCCATTCCGGGCCGTACACCGCTTCGTGCACACCCTCCAATGCTTGATACCACAGGGCGGCAACCAGCCATGACCAGGCCGAACGTCGGCCCCACACTACCATCGCGGCTACCACCCCCAGCAGGCCGGCGATGAGCACCGGCAGACGCGCCAGACGGACGTCACCCACTGGCACGAAGGGCCAGGCGATGGCGGCCACCAGCATTGCCATTATCAGGCCCATCAGCGCTCTCCAGCGCCAGCGCGGCGTCAGCCCACCCACCACGAGGATCGGAATCGCCATCGTCGCGACGGTGCCGATCGCCCTCGCCGGGATGCCGGGAATCCCCGCCAGCCAGGGCACCAGCTGGTCCAGCGAGCTCGAGGGAGTGGAGGGCAGAGGACCCGGCGGGATGAGCCCATCGAGCAGAGTAATCCCATAGACCATGCCGCCGATGCCGGCGCCGGCAATCAGGACGTTCACCGCAGCCGCTCTCGACGGCTCATCGTCCAGCAGGGGGATTCCCACCCGGCGTCTCAGCGTCTGGAGCACCAGCCAGAGACCAGCCAGCAGCAGCGCGACTATGACCGTCGCTACCAGGCCGAGTGCGGTGGTGCCGACGAACGTGCTCCACGGCTGCGCCGTGTCATACGAATAGAGCTGCAACGGCAGCGCGTTGAGATAGTCGAGCACCGCGAGTACCCCGAGCCCACCAAGGAGCCACAGCCAGGTTTCCCTGCCGAGGATCCCATCGTACACGGCGACGGGAAGCCGCCGTCTCACGACGGCCACCCCGGTGATCAGGAGCCCAGTCAGGAGTAGCAGGCTGACACCGGCGATCAACATGCTGCGCGCCTGACGGGACCGGTCGGACCGGAGGAACGCCTCGGGCAGCTCCACCCAGCGCCAGACCAAGAGAGGCTCGTCACCCGCGACATCGACGCCTACCCGCACCGCCGCTTTGGCCGGAAGCGTGATGGCGGTATCCCGGTAGGTCACCCGGACATCGCGTCTCGCCGGCCGGGGTCTCTCCCGAAACTCCGTCTCCTCCAAGGTGGACGTGTCGAGCCCCTCGCGGAGGAGAGCCGCCTTGGCGATGCGCCGCACCTCCGCCGTGTCGGCGACACCTCGAGTCGCGGAGTCGGGGATGGTGTGCTGCACGTCCAGCGGCCTCCCGTCCGGCCAGACCCGGACCTTCCACTCCTCGGCGCGGTCCGCCACGCTGCCGGCCGTGTGGACGTAACGGACGTCCCACCATGCCGGCGGCCTGATGCTCGACGCCAGCCGCTCTGCCTCGTCCTCGATCTGATACCGGCGCACGAAGCGATCCCACTCCTCCCCCGAGTTCGCACCGATGCGGGACAGACGGGCCCAACCGGCCGGATCGACACCTCGGGCACGCAGCAGCGAATCGGCCGTCTGGACCACACGTCCCCGCGGTACCGTGAACTCCGGCCCCAGCGTGGGCGCCGGCGGATCCGCCACTGCGACGACGAGGCCGGCCACGGCCGCGGCCAGTGCCACGCGGCGGGAGCCCTGAGGGTAGGCAGCGGATGGTCGCGGCTGGATCGCCGGCACGGGCTCCTCGGCTGGCAGCGGGGTCCAGGCGGCAAACCGAGCATCGTCCGGCGCCGAGGTGAATCCGCGTTGACGCGCAACCCGCCAGAGGACGGCCAAAGCCGGCGCGAGCAGAGCAAGGACGATGATTCCAGCCGAAATCCGATAGGCGGCGGCGTCTCCGGCGGCGGCGAAGAGGCCGAAGAGCACCGCGTCGTAGGTGAAGTGCGCGACCACGGTGACCAGCAGGCCGAACCGAAGAAACAGGAAGGCCCAGAAGCAAGCATCGAGAAAGATCTCGACCCCGCGGGAATAGGGCGGCCAGGACGGGTAGCTCGAGTGGGCAAATCCGAAGATGAGCGCGGACCCGACCACGCCCGCAGCCATCCACCAGCGCCGGGTCGGGCGGGGTCCGGCCCAGACCGCAAGGAGCGACAGGGGCAGCGCGCGGGAGAGCGCCTCCTCCCATACCGCGGCTTGCGCCGACACCGCAATTCCGGAGACCCACGGCAGGGGCGTGGCGATCTGGTTGGGATTGTCGAGCAGCTCGGCCGGAGCCCACCAGCCCAGCAGCGTTCGGGTGACCAGGTAGAACGCGGCGACATAGGCCAGGGCAAGAGCGGCGACCACGTAGCCGCCACCGATCAGCGAGGCCACTTCCCTGGTGCCCCGATAGCGCCACAGCTTCCACCAGTCGAGCTGATCAGGGAACGCGTGCCGGGTGGCCGCTTCGGCCGCAGCCAGCGTGAGACCGACCAGCGCCGCGGTTGCTGCACCGCCCATCAGGGCGAAGAGAACCTGCACCGCCATGAACGTGGCCGGCGAAACCGCGGTGTTGTAGGAGAACCAGTTGCCCGGCATCTCGTTGAGCGCCGCCACCAGGATCAGCCCGCCGATCGCGGAGCCGATCAGCAGCGGTTCGCGCCACCGCACCTGGCGCCGGCGCCCGTATCGCACCAGTGCCACGCCCCCGGCGATCGTGATGCCCAGGAGGCTCAACCCCGCGAGCAGGGCGAGCAGTTGGTTCCAGGCCCGCATGTCGGCGTAGCGCCGCTGGAACGACTGGGGGATCTCGACGAAGGGCCGAAGGCGCGTGGGCGTGTCGCCGGCGATGACGGCTTCGGCGCGGATCGGCGCGCCGCCGATGCGCCGGTCATTGCGCTCGAAGGTGTAGGTCCGGTCGATCCGGCCGCTGGCCTGCTGGGTCTCATAGGACACAGCGACCAGCTTCCAGCGCTCGGCCCGCTCGTCGATCCAGACGTCGAGCGCCTGCTCCGCGAGCCGCCGGCCGGAGTCCGCGGTGACCGGCGGGCGCTTGTCGGTCTCCGCGAGCTTGCGCTCAAACCCGATGATACGTCCATCGGGGGCGAAGCTCACCCAGGCTCCCCGTGGATTGCCGGGAGCGAACGCGCGAACCGACCAGGTGAACGGGGCTACGTCGTCGCCCCGAAGCAGTGCATTGAGGGAGTCGAGTCCCCCGCCGGCCAGCTCGACGAAGGTGCGGAGCGAATCGTCGCTCTCGAACTGAACCGCAGTGCGGGCCCCAGTCGGCGCGAGCGCGTGCGTCTTAAAGAAGGAGTCGGCCCGGGTGAGCGCCGCGGCACGGGTGAGCGTCGGGTCGAGGGCGATGATGGGGGTGGCGTGCGGGTACAGCCATACGGCTGCAGCCGCCGCGGCGACGCCAATCCCGGCGATGACAGCAGATGGGGATCGCAAGGAAGAAGACTAGATCTCGAGCCGGTCTCCCGGCACATGGCGACGAATCAGGGCCACGACCGCCGCAGGGTTGGTAAACAGCATCAGGTTCAGGTTGAGCTTCCGGTCTCCAGCTATCAGCTGGAGCTGCTCGGGGGAGCGCCCCGCAGAGACCCGGGTCACCGAGGTCCAGGGGATGGATTCCCCGCCGGCCCAGTCCGGGCGGTGAATGCCCCTGCTGTCCACATCGGTGAAGAGCTGGACCGCAACGGCGATGATCACCGTGAGCGCCAGAACTGAAATCAAGAAGCCCATGCCGGTCGATGGGGTCAACCCGTAGGCCTTCCCCTGCCCGACCGTCTGGCCGAACCAGGGCCCGATCAGAGTCCAGACCCACCACTCTACGCCTACCATCGCCAGCACCATCAGCAGCAGGGTGCGGCGTCGGTGCATAGGAAGCGGCCCGCCCTGAACCGAGGCCGGCTCGGACGCAGCAGAGTACCTCGCGAGGTAACGTTGTAAAGCTTCCCTGGAATTGGGCTGCATGGCCGATCCTTTCGTCTAGGGTCTAGCCGGTTCCACCGGCTTCCCTACAAGGTTCGGATCGAGCGGCCTGCGACTTGTCCGGATGCTGCTCCCAACTCAGAGGGTCGGCCGAGT
Source organism: uncultured Gemmatimonadales bacterium (assembly GCA_965652025.1). GTDB lineage: Bacteria > Gemmatimonadota > Gemmatimonadetes > Gemmatimonadales > GWC2-71-9 > CAVVWJ01. The sequence goes on along the minus strand of CBFGTM010000015.1, from coordinate 4,250 downwards.
TACTCGCTGTGAGTCCGGACTGCATCGTTGCCCCGGGTGAGCTTCGAGTAGTAGCGGAACCCATCCAGCCGCCACTGTCCGGCGACGCGGCGGTAGCTCAGCCGGTAGTTCCCCCAGGTCTCCCACAGGTCCGTGCCGGCAGGCAGTTCTGGTACCCGGTTCCAGGCGTACCCGTGGGCCCAGAGTTCGGCCCGGCCGTCATTCACCTGAATCCGGTAGTTGCTGGTCAAGTGGTGGCTCAGCTTGCCGGAGTGGAGGCCGGCCTGGAAGCCGGCGATGAGCTGGTCGGCCGTGAGCTGGACCGGACCGCCGCCGACCAGTGAGCTCATGTCGACCTCTATGGGACCGTCCGCGAACAAGGCCCGCGCCGCGTTCCAGTCCTTCAGGTCGGTGATGATGAACAGCTCGTCGGTCAGGCGCCGGAGCTCGGCCTCGTCGGCGGCGGCACGGTTGGGGGTCGCGGTGAGGGTCATGGGACTACCCAAAAGTTCCCCATCGATGAAGAAGACTAGAAGCCGATCACGAGAGTCGGAAAACAGCGAGCCAAACGGTATGCTCTCCACAGGCCGGATCGTTCGGAACGTAGCGGCGCACTGAGAATCCGTTACTCGACAGGAGGTGCTCGTACTCCGCAGGGTCGAGGCTAGCGTGGTAGAGCGGCTCGCCGCAATAGGAGCCAACAACCTCGCCGGCCGACGTGCCGCTGGTGAACAGGAGCGGCGCACCATCCCGTGCGTGGGCGGCGAAGCGGGGGAACATCGCCCGCTGATCGGTCTGGCTGAGGTGGAAGAAGCTGTCCCACGCAAGGAGCCCGTCGAAGCTCCGATCCAGTTGGAGATCCCGCATGTCCGCGACGATCCACTCGGCCTGGGGAAAGCGGGCGCGGGCCATCGCAATCAGCGACGGAGAAGAGTCGATACCTACGACCGGAAAGCCGGCCTCGAGGCAGTAGCGGGCAATGGGTTCGCCCATCCCGCAACCGATGTCCAGGAGCTGCCCGGCCGGTCGGACGTGATGCAGAAACCGATCGAGCCACGCCTGCTCCATAAGCGACCGGCCGCGGTCGCGGTCAAAACTGACAGCGTGTCTCTCGTACAGGTCGATGATAGATGTGTCACTCATCCCGACCCGCCTCAGCGGATTGAAGGACGCTAGCGTGAACCCGCGACTTGCCTAAGCAGCGCCCCAAAGGACCGCTCGTCGATTCCGGAGGGCTCACGGACTTTGGTATGGCGCACGTATCGGCCCTTACCTTCAAGCAACCCTCTCGGATCCTTCAAGGATGATCCCCTGAAGAAACCGAACTGCACATGTTCTGGAGCAGAGTAGACGTACGCTACCGGCCCATTACTGCCGATCCAGCACCCGTTTCCCCACTTGACCGCTTCGCTCAACCCGGGCTCAACCCGCCTTACCAGCCGCCGAAGCCCGCGAATGATCGCCTGATTCCTGGGGCTCTGGTCTTTCAGGTATTCATCGAAGCTCCCGTACGTCTTCATCTTCATCATTTGCTCCAGGGGATAGGGCGTGATTCCCGAATGGTGGCAGGTGTGACTACCCATTGAGCGCCTGATTCAGGTCGGCGACCAAGTCTTCCGGATGCTCGAGGCCGACCGACAGGCGAAGCAGGCCCTCCGGCGCCCGGGTCTCGCTGCCCTCGATTGAGGCGCGGTGTTCAACGAGGCTCTCCGGGCCGCCAAGACTGGTGGCCCGGGCGAACAGCCGAAGGCGGGCAGCGACGGCGAACGCTTGGGGGCGCCCGCCGGGCACCACGAACGACACCATGCCGCCGGGCGCCGCCATCTGGGTCGAGGCAAGATGGTAGCCGGGATCGCTTGGTAATCCCGGGTAGTGGACCCGTTCGACCCGACGGTCTCCCGACAGGAAAGCCGCTACGGCTGCGGCGTTACTGCAGTGCGCTCGCATCCGCACGGGCAGAGTACGAATTCCGCGCAGTACCAGCCAGGAGTCGAACGGCGATGGCACCGCACCACCATGGACCTGCACTGCCCGCAGTCGCTCTGCAACTGGGCCCGCTTCACCCGCCACAACGACTCCCCCCATCACGTCGCAATGGCCGGAGAGATACTTGGTCGTCGAGTGCATCACCAAGTCGACTCCGAGGGCCAGGGGTCGCTGCAGGAAAGGCGTCGCCCAGGTATTGTCGCACGCCGTGAGGGCTCCGACTGACTTGGCTATGCTCACGATCCCTTTCAAATCCGAAACCGCGATGGTGGGATTCGAGGGCGTTTCCGTCCATATGAGTCGAGTCGCAGGCCGAACAGCCGCTTGAACGGCCGACAGGCTCGTCATGTCCACGAACGAGACCTCGAGACCCCACCGGCCGAAGTGCTCGCGCAGCAGCTTTGCGGTCCCGAAGTAGGCATCGACCGGCGCCACGACGTGGTCTCCGGGCGCCAGCGACTGGAACACCGCCATGGTCGCTGCCATTCCGGATGCGAAGGCTACCCCCGAAGCGCCGCCTTCGAGGCTCGCAATAGCCGCTTCGAGCGCTCGCCGATTCGGGTTTGCATTGCGTATGTACTCGTAACTGGAAGGAAAGGAGCCGTCAGGCGACCGCTGAAATGTGGTTGATGGCTGGATTGCGGGCGCCAGAGCGCCCGTGACTGGATCGGGAGAGGCTGAGGCATGCACAGCCAGGGTCTCAAAGTGCAATTGGGCTCCCCTCAAAGGCCGACCAGGCTCTACCGGGTTGCGGCTTGTGCTCTCGCTGCGACTCCTGGTGACGGCTTGTTCGGCACCGGCAGTACCGGGCTCTTCGGTCCCCGCGGCAGCAGCTCGGGCAGGTTGGCCAGCTCCCAGGCGGTGATCGCCATGACGGCGGCTGCCTGCTTGAGATCGCCCTCGACCGCATGGTCGTAGGTGTCGGTCTGGGAGTGATGCGTATGATCATACCCTCGCGGCAGCTGATCGAAGTTGAACCCCGGTACTCCATAGGGCAGGAACGAGAGGTGATCGGTGCCCATCTTGTCGGCCTCGCGCACGCTGTCGGCATCCAGCTTGGCCACCGGGGCGAGGAGCCGCTCCCAAAGTCCCCTGAGCTCATTGCGTCCTTGCAGGGCCTGACCGGTGATCGCTCCAGTCCCATTGTCCAGCACCAGTACCGCCTGGATGCTGTCCGCCTCCTTCCGGTGTGCCTCGGCGTAGGCCCTGGAGCCGAGCAGCCCCTGCTCTTCCCCGCTGAACAGAATGAATCGGATCGAACGCTTGGGCTTGAGCCCCGACTGGGCGATGATCCGCGCCGCCTCCAGCACCACCATGGAGCCGGTGCCGTTGTCGGTCACCCCGGTGCCCAGGTCCCAACTGTCCAGGTGCGCGCCCAGGATGACGCTCTGCCCCGGCCAGGTGCTGCCCCGGATCTGCGCGACGGTATTCCACTGCTGCACCGGCTTGTCGCCCATCCGGTTCTCCACCCGAGCCTCCAGTCTTGGGCGGTCGGTCAGACGGTCGGAAGCACCTGGCCGATCACCTCCCTCGATCAGCCGAGCGAGTAGAGAGTAGTCCTCGTGGGAGATGACCAGGTTGGGCAAGGGCGACTGCCGGTTGGGCGAGCCGCTCATGGTCATCAGTGCGTGCTCCTTGCTGCCATCCACCAGCGTGCCCAGCGCCCCGGCGGCCTGGAGCAGGTAGGGGAGATCGATCTGGAACTGGCGACGGGCGGTGACCGCAGGGGGCGAAGTATCGGCCACGAGGGCCTGGCGCGCCTTGCGGTACGCGTCGATCCGGAGCGAGTCCTCGGGCGTCATCTCCGGCCCGTCCGGATTCCAGACCGGATAGGGCGCCCTCGGCAGCACCCAGGCTCCCTTCACCTTGTCGCGATAGACGGCCAGGCTCTCGGGAGTCGACAGATCGGTGAGCACCACCGGCCCGGCGATGGTCTTGCCATTGGTTCCCGCGGTCCAGGCCCAACTGTGCGCGGTCATGGCGCGCTGGAACGGCGCAGTGAGCCGGAGCGAAGCGGTGCCCCGCTCCCAGGCCACCCCGAACTGATAGGGCTCCAGTGCGGCGGTGAGCCCGTAGGCCTTGAAGCGGGAGGCAGTCCACTCGTTGGCCCGGCGCATGGCCGGCGAGCCGGAGAGCCGGGGTCCGATCACATCGCTCAGGTGCTGCAGGTTCCGCATTACCTGGGAGCGGTTCATCGCCTGGTCCAGCAAGCGGCCGACGCCGGTGGTGTCGACGGTTGATTGCGCCGCGAGCGGTGTGACAAGAGCGATCGCTATGAGGTTGAG
>CBFGTM010000014.1:0-67061 GCA_965652025.1 uncultured Gemmatimonadales bacterium | reverse complement strand
GCGCGCGACCTGGACGAATGGGCGAAATCCCACGGCGGAGGACGCGACGATGACTCCACCGAGTACGTGGCAAAGCTGGGAGTGAGTCCGAGTGGTTCCGTTATCGTCATGAACCGGGCCCACGACCGGGTGCTGATTCCGCCGCCAGCGCGGGCTCCCTTGGCCGCATTCGCTCTGGCGGAGCAGCCATTTGGTTTCACGTCGGCAGACGTCGAGCTGGTCCATCGTGCCGCCGGGCAGGCTGATGACCAACAAACTGCGGCTGCCCTGCGGGATCTCGAGCAACGCATTCAGGACCTACTTCCCCCAGTTGCCTCCTAGGAGGTGCATGGGGATGGCCGCGCTTGAATCCTGAGGACAGACCGTTCTATTCAGGTACCAGATCTTGATCCGGCGGCCGCAGCTGCGGAACCGGGTCCAAATGCTCTACTCCTGCTGAATTGAGAAATCCCGAAAGGTCGGCCGCATGCTCGGCCGTATCTACCGCAATCTCGACCGTACCATTGGTGATAAGAGGAAGGGTTCGTTCAGCATTGCGTCCCGGCCGCCGCAGGGCCCGCCGAATCGGGCGCCAGGGACCCGGATGCTGATGGAGGTCGACCCCTTCCCGTTTGAGGGTTTTGGCCAGCGCGTAAACTGCGGTCGGCTCATACCGCCGGGTGCGAGCCGGGCGGCTGTCGAAGGACTCGCTGCGGAGTGCCATAGAGATACCTCGCCAATGAGGCCAAGTGCTGAGCTTCAACCGAGTTCAGCGTAAATCCATGGCTTGGAGCAGGCGGTGAGTTCGGTCACATCCTGAGGCTAAGCATGCTCTTTGGGTTCGGTTCGCTGCATCGAGGTCTGGGCTGGCTGCTGACGCTGCTCGGCGTGGCCGCCCTGGCGGCAGGAGGTCGCGGTTACCTGACTGGAACGGCAGTTCGGCCCGGATGGATGCTTGCTGGTCTGGCCGGAGTCGTCGCTGGCACAGCTCTGGTCCGCTGGGCAAGCCGGGCTCGCCCGGAGTGAAAGCGCCGGTGCGTGAAACGCGTGCGTGGTAAGGGCTGGAAAAGCAGAGGAGGCTGGCCCAAAGGAGGCTGTATGAGAACGAGGATCGGGATCGGCGTCGCGGTGTTGTGCGTTCTGACATCGTGCGCGAAGGAGGCCAACAAGACCGAAGAGCCCTGGGGTAATACCCCAATCCCCAAACCGACGTCGGACTTACAGTGGGTCGACCTGGATCCTACTGGGGCTCCGGGAGCCAAGATTGCGACGCTGTGGGGCGATCCCACGAAGGGCGGGTTCGGTGCATTCTTCAAGCTGCCGGCCGGATTCGCTGTTCCGCTTCACACCCACACCAATCCCATGAAGGTGGTGATCGTGTCTGGCACCTATCTTCAAGCTCCAGACGGGAAGCCGGAGTTCCGCCTCGGCCCAGGCTCGTACCTGATGCAGCCGGGAGACAATTATCGGCACACCACGAGCTGCGACAAGGCCTCGGACTGTGTGTTCTTCGTGGAGAGCAACGGAGCTTTCGATCTCCACCTCGTGAAGTAGAACGCTCCGCGGGAGCCACATGGTCATCCTGAATCTGGTTCGGTGAAGCGCCGCGTCATTGACTTCCATCAGGATGATGAGCGGCATTGGGTGGCAGACCTGGAATGCGGCCACACCCAGCACGTGCGCCATGATCCGCCCTGGCAGACTCGCCCCTGGGTCACCACGGAGGAGGGGCGAGAGGCTCATCTGGGAATGTTGTTGGATTGCCGCCTGTGCTCTGAGCGCCACTAGCGCCCTCGCAACCGCCCCTGAAATGAACGACCCCGCCTTGCCGGGCTTGCCTCATGGCACCGTGTTGCTGGCCGAATGGACTCCCCGCTGGGCCGAGCTGTTCAGGGCGGAGGCCTCCAGCCTCCGCGTCGCCTTGAGAGACCTGGCTCTTGCCATCGAGCACTACGGCAGCACCAGCGTGCCGGGGCTCGTCGCCAAGCCGATTCTGGACATTCTGGTCGGGGGCCCCGAGGCGAAGGATCCGTCTCCCTACATCCAAGCGCTGGCCCCGTTGGGCTACGACTACGCCGAGCAGGCCGGAGTTCCGGACCACCTGGTCTTCGGGCGGAGTACCGAGCGCACGCACCTGGTCCATGTGGTGCGCTACGGGGGCGAGGCCTGGCACCGGGCCCTGGCCTTTCGCGATGCGCTGCGAAGGGATGCAGGGCTCCGAGATGCCTACGGCGCACTCAAGCGCGAGCTGGCCAGGCGCCATGGGGCCGAGCGCAGCCGGTATACGACGGAAAAGGGAGTGTACATCGAGCGGGTGCTGGGACTTCGCAGGCTCTAAACCCGGACCTGGCTGCCCTCGTAGGGACAAGGTGCTTCAGGTCCCCGCTCCTTCGCGCCCCCAGGTGGTAGTTCAGGGGGACTTGAACGGCTGGGAGCTCGCCCTCATCCTGATCGTCGTGCTCGCCGGTGTGGTCGCCATTGCGTGGCCATTTCTGCGAAGCCTTGCCCGCCGGTTCGACCGGCCGGCAGCAGAGCCGGAGTTATCGGCGCGGCTGGACCAACTCGAAGGAAGGCTGCGTCAGGTTCGGAGGCTGGAGGACCGAGTGGCCGAGCTGGAGGAGCGGCTGGAGTTCGCGGAGCGCTTGTTGCCCAGGCCGGCCGGCCAGAGCCGCGAGCAGCGGGAGTAACCGACGAATGATCGAGCCGCGCACGCGACATCATTTCGCCGCCCTGGTGTGTCTCGGCCTTGGCCTCTGGCTCGCCTATGTCGTCTGGTTCCGGCAGCCGGGGCTGCGGGTACCCCCAGCCGTCGGTTACCTCGCCGCGGGCTCATTCGCGGCGGCGGGCATATCCCTGTTTCTTCAGGGTGCCGGCTTCGCCCGGGCGGCCGGAGTGACGGCGATGCTCGCAACCGCGGCACTGGCAGGCATCGGCGGGTGGATTGGATTTGGTTCCGGAAGCCGCCGTTGCGGAGGGAGTGTCGGGAACATTCCATTCCTACCCGGGGAGTGGGTCTGCCGCCTGGTCTTCGGTGCCGGGGCCCTACTTACGGGGTTGATCGTCCTGCTGATGCTGCGCTCCCTGTTGCGAACCGACGAATCGTCCTAGCTGCCGACGAGGCTGCCGTGAATCCTCGCAATCCAACCGCCATAGAAATCCGCCTGCTGGGCCGAGGTGACATCGAGGTCTTGAACGATGTGGCGGAGGGCGTGTTCGACAACCCGGTGGAGTCCCGCTGGGCCCGGGCGTTCCTCGACGATGAGCGACATCACATGGTGGTGGCCCTCGAGGGTAGTCGCGTGGTCGGCATGGCATCGGCGGTGGACTACGTGCACCCCGACAAGGCGCCACAGCTTTGGATCAACGAAGTCGGCGTGGCGCCGTCGCATCAGCAGCGCGGCATTGGCCGGCGGTTGCTCGAGGCTCTGCTCGCCCACGGCCGCACGCTTGGCTGCACCGAGGCCTGGCTGGGTACCGAGCCCGACAACGCGCCGGCCCGGCGCCTCTATGAGGGAACTGGCAGTTCGCCCGAGACCTTCATCCTCTACGCCTTTGACCTCCAGCCGGCAGAGCGCTCCTAGAGCGCCGGAGCTCCGTCGGCGCTATCTGGTGACCAGACTGGTCTCGGTGCTGGCCGTGGCGGCTGGGCCCGTCGGTGCCGCAGCGCAGGAGGCGGGCACTCCGGTGCAGGTGCAGATGCGGCACACCGACTTTCACGTCGACTCCAGCATCGTGATGCGGATCGACTTTCTCCGGGGCGAGCTGCGGCCCACCAAGGCCGGCCACGCGCCCTACTTCGACGACAAGCAGTCGTTCCTGCTCAACATCGACTCGGCCCGCATCGCCCTCGCCCCGAGCCAGCTGGGCACTCTGCTCAACCGCTACACCTTCGACTATCCGGGCGCTCCCATCCGGCGACTCAAGGTGAGCGTAGAGAAGGGTCAGGTCCGGCAGCGCGGAACCCTGCGGGGGGTCTCGTTCAACATCTTGGCCGATATGTCGCTCACCAAGGAGGGCGAGCTGCGGCTGCATCCCACCTCGGTCAAGGCGGTCGGGATCAAGGTGGGCGGGCTGATGAAGTTCTTCGGGCTCCATCTGGAGAAGCTGGTGAAGCTGCGCGGCGTGCGGGGTGTCCGAATCGAGAAGGACGACTTCTATCTCAATCCGCCGGAGCTGTTGCCGCCGCCGCTGGTGAAGGGAAAAGTCGGGGGGGTCGAGGTGACCGACTCGGCGATGGTGCTGACCTTTCAGCCGCAGGACAGCGGCGCGGTCAAGTTGTTGAAGGTGCCGGAGGTCAAGTCGGAGAACTACATGTTCTATCGCGGTGGAGTACTTCGGTTCGGCAAGCTCACCATGCACGAGACCGATCTCATGATCGTGGACGCGGAACCCAAGGACCCGTTCGACTTCTTCCTGGATCACTATAACGCCCAGCTGGTGGCGGGATACTCCCGAAACACCAAGGACCATGGATTGATCGTGATGATGCCGGATTATCGACGGACGCTGGAGCCGGATGGCGGGCGCCTTGACCCTCCCGCCGTTCGTAACTGATTCGGAGACATTATGCGGGAAAGATATGCGAGATCCTTTTGGCGTTTTCTGTGGTGCTGCGCTGTCCTTGCAGGAGTCGTGGCGTGCGGGGATGACTCCTCGGGGCCGGACGGAGTCGATCACAGTGGCACTTATCCCGGACAGTTTTACGTAATAGTTACCGCTACAATGCCAGATGCCCGAGATTCCATTCCAGGGGGAGAAGCGACACTCACTCTCACCCGGTCTGAAGGCAATCTGTATCACTTCTCCGCGACATCCAGCGCAGGTGGCTCGAATACGGCTGTCTCCATAGACCAGAATGGTGCCATGGGGTTTCCAGGATTCGTGCAGCAGACCAGCCTGGACTTCCTCTCATCGGTGCTACTGGGCCTGTGCGATTTCTCCAATGCGACGGCGACGCCGTCGGGTATGGTTGTAAATGACCAGCTCACGGTGTCACTCTTGGCCACCGGTGGGACCTGTGACTGGAGTATCGGTGCAGGGGCTGATCTCCGGCCCACCGACGTTCACTTGACCTGGACCGGGAACAAGTCGACTGATTGACTACGAGATTGCTTCGGCCTTCGGCCTCGCAATGATTGGTGACTTGGCGCGCATGGTCGTGATCAGGACGACGCTAATCAAAACGCATAGTGTTCCGAGCACGGTCCGCAGGTCGAGTCGCTCGTCGGCAAAGAAGTACCCCAGCAACACCGCCACGACCGGGTTGACGTAGGCGTAGGTCCCGACCTTGGTGGGCGATTCGCGGTGGAGCAGCCAGACATAGGCCGTGAACCCGATCACCGAGCCCGGCACCACCAGATAGAGGAGCGAGAGCCAGGCTCGGGAGGACACGACCGAGGGGTCGAAGCCGCGCATCTCGCCCAGCAGCGCGGCCGCCACGGCCAGGAACCCACCGCCCAGCAGCATCTGGGTGCCGGAAGTCATCACCTTCGACGGAGGCAGCGGGAGCTTCCGGGCCAAGGCCGACGCAACTGACCAGCTGGCGGCGGCAAAGATCAGTGCGCCGGCGCCGAGCCGGTCGATCGGCGCCCCGCCCAGGTCGAGCGAACGGCTCATCAGCACCGCCACACCGGCGAGCCCGATGCCGAGCGCCAGCGCCAGCCGCAAGGTGAGCCGCTGGGTCCCGAGCAGGACGATCTCCGACAGAGCGGTGAAGGCCGGAATCAGCGCCAACATCACCGCCGCTACGCCCGAGGGTACCCGCTGCTCGGCCCAGAACAACAACCCGTAGTCGAATACGAAGATGAGCACGGCCAGCAGGGAGGCCGAGGTCCACTGCTGCCGGCTGGGCTGCGGCTCGCCCCGGAGACTGCTCCACAGATAGAGGATGAGTCCGGCGGCCAGGAAGCGCATCGCCGCGAAGAGGAAGGGCGGCACTTCGCTCACACCGAACCGGATGGCGAGGAAAGTGGAGCCCCAGACGAAGTAGATGATCGCGAAGGCGAGAATAGTCACTGGTCGCTAGTCACCAGTCACTAGTTATCAGAGGTCGTCATTGGACTAGAGTCGTCCTGACCGAGTCCAACACTCCGTCATTCGGCGCAGGGGTGAGGTGGAGCAGGTGGGCGATGAGCTCGTAGAGGTGGATGTTCTGGAATGGCTCGACCACCGCTCCTCGCTTGAATCCGGGACCGCGAGCAAGAAAGATGGCCCTCATCGAGGGGACATCGGGAGGATAGCCGTGCATGCCCCGGGGCATGTGTCCTCCGGTGCGGGAGGCGATGGGTCGAGTCGTCACCATCCACCCCTCGTCCGCTATCGCGACGATCGGCTGGATCCGGGGGTTGGCCCTATAATGGTAGCGCCTGGGAATCTCCGACTTCCGGTAGACCCTGAGGTGAGGTGCGCGGCGGAGCCCGCGGTAGACTGCCTCATCGGCTCCAGCTCGGGGCGCGAGCGATACAATCGTCCCCAGCTCGACCACATCGGCCGATCCAATCTCCAAATAGTCATCCATATAGATCAGTCGCTCGGGCGTGACCTCGGCCATGCCGTGGTCCGACACGATCAGGAGGTTCACCCGTCCATCTAGTTTGCGCTGCTCGACTCCAGCCAGGAGGGCACCGACGGCGCTGTCCACCCGGGCGATCGCCGAGTCGGTCTCCGGTGCCTGGGGACCGAACGCGTGGCTTGCGTCGTCCACGTCGCCCAGATAGAGCGTCACCAGCGCCGGCACACTGTCGGCCGGAAGCGAGAGCCACTCCAGCACCTGGCGCACCCGTTCGGCGTTGGGGACCTGAGGATTGAAGTTCTGGTACCAGGTGGGCCGCACGCCACCGATCGCTACGTCGGAGCCGGGCCAGAAGTACGTCGCCGCGCGCTTGCCCTGCTTCACCGCGGTCGCCCAGATCGGCTGGCCGCCCCACCAGCGGGGGTCATGCACGGCGACGGTGTCGCGCAGGGCAAAGCTGCCAAGCAGGCTGTCGCGCATGGTGTTGGACACGATGCCGTGGTGCTCGGGGTAGAGCCCGGTCGCAATGCTGTAGAAGTTGGGGAAAGTGAGGGTGGGAAAGACCGGCACCAGCCAGCGGGCCCGAACCCCTTGCCGTGCCAGCTCCCTGAGGTGGCGGCTCGGGGCGCGATCCAGGTAGTCGGGATGAAAGCCGTCGAGCGCGACCAGTACCACGATTGGATAAGAGGCTCGCTGCTCCTGGCGCCGACCGCCGAGGCTGTTGCCGCAGCCGACCAGCAGCAGGAGGAGGATGATACGGGGCAATACAGCCCTGTAATGAAACGTGCGTAACGCCCTCGGGCTCACCAATCCTCCTTCAGAGCAAGTGAGTGCTGGGGCAGTAGTTGTAAGCTACAAGACAATCCGGAGAAAACCGGCGCGGAGTCTGCTCTAGGGAGGGCCGAGCAGGCTAAACGTTCCTTCAATCTCTGGAGCAATCATGTTTCGTCGTATTCTTTTCTTCGCTGTGGTCTCTTCGCTGGCGCTGGGCACGGCCGCGTGCGACTCTACTCTCCAATTGACCGACCCCGGAGCTGCCGAGCAGGGGGGCGTGAACGTCCCGGCCGGTGATAACAGCGGCCTCACCGGTCAGGCTACCGACACTGCCGGTGTCGATGACCACGGGTCGGGTGGTCACGGCGCCGACGATCCCGCCGGCGATGATCGTGGTGGGGATACTGGTGGCGGCCAGGGGCGGGGAGGTGCGGACGACCCGGCCAATCACACCTGAGAACGTCCCTGAGCGGGCGTCACCCGCTTGTCGTCGCTGTGATCTCCTGATCAATACGCGATGGCATAGCGGGTGAAGCCGGTGAGATCGAGCTCGCACTCTTCATCCGGCACATTCACCACGCTCGGCGTTCGCATCCAGGGCTGGGAGAAACTTTCCCGGCGCCAGATCTTGAGCCGCGGCTTGATCGCCTCATCCTGCTGATTCACCACGCCATCACGATTGATGTCGGAATTGGTCTCGTTCCACCTGATGCGCAGGTCTGGGGGATCATTGGGATTGAACCACAGCCCGGCGGGCTGGAAGTCCACGACCAGGCGGGCCGGATCCACCAACCGAAGCGTGATCAGCACCGAGTCACCGGCGCGAATGGGGGTTCCGTCGGGCCGCCGGAGCAGAGACTGCTCCCGCAGCCGAAAGCGGACTAGATCGGTCGAGTCCCTGTGGCCCGGTCGGGCATGGTAGAACATGAAGACCGTCCGGCGCTGTCCCTTCTTCGCATAGAACTTGATTACCGGATTGGCGATCGTGGTGCGTTGCGGTCTGCGCGGAGGAAGTGTGGAGTGGCGGTTGCGGTCACCGTTTGGGGTGCCGATTCTTCCCCCACGGGGGCAGTAGGCACGTCCAGGCAGCCGCCGGCGCCCAGGAAGATGACGATGTAGAGTGAGGAAACACGTCGCATGCAGGAGAACTCCAGCAGGGGATACCGACAATCAGGTGAGCGGCCGCTCCGACACGACACTCCAGTCCTCCAGGTGCGCGTTGCAGACCGTGCGCCACTCGATGAAGTTGTGGAGTTAAGTCCTACGAGGTTGTGAGCCCTAGCGTTCAGGGCTCCTTCCCGCAGGCCCGAGATGTTGTAGTGCCGCAATACGACCTGTATTGTTTCGGTACAGACGCCAGCGAGTTCGGGGTACCAATCCCGCGTCCGGCCGCGTAGAATGGCGGACATGCTCCGACCGTTAACTCTCTTCTGGATTCCTCTCCTCGTTTCCCTGCTGGGCCGCAGTCTGCCCGAGCCGGCTGGCGCGCTGTCGGGCTGGACCTCGGTCCAGGAGCTGGAAGCCCCAGTTGCCGCCTCGTCGCTCCCGGCGCTGCGCTGGCAGCGGGTGCTCCATCCGCGCGGCCCGCTCGACCGTTACGGCCAGTCAGGGCTTCCGGCTCTGACCGACCAGCGAGATGGAATCGCGCTGCCCCCGATCGTCCAGCTGAATCGGCCGCAAGGCTGGTCGCCCTGGGGCGGTTCCGCCCGGCCCTTCCCGCTCTTTCCCACCGGTCCTCCCACTCCGATTCACGGCTGACCGTGCGCATGGCGCACCGGCCAGACGGGCTGACGATCGAGCCCGGGTGCTCTCCTGTTCCGGAGACGTCCAGGCACCATTACTCACGCCGTGTTTGTGCTGACCGTGACCGCCGGCGGGGCGAGCCGGCAAGGCGATAGTACCAGCTAGGGGGTACGTGTGCCTCATGACATCACCCTGATCACCACCATAGCCGCGGGGCTGGGCCTCGCGCTGGTGATGGGATTCCTGGCCACCAAGGTCGGGGTCCCGCCGCTGGTGGGCTACTTGGTGGCCGGCATCATCGCCGGTCCGGCGACGCCGGGCTTCGTAGCCGACGTCCATCTCACCGGACAGTTGGCGGAGATCGGGGTGATGCTCATGATGTTCGGTGTAGGACTGCACTTCTCGATCGACGATCTGATGTCGGTTCGCCGGATCGCCGTCCCCGGCGCAATCGTCCAGATCCTCAGCGCCACCCTGGCCGGTGCCGCCATTGCGATGCTTTGGGGATGGAGTCTCGGCGCAGCGCTCGTGTTCGGCCTCTCCCTCTCGGTTGCAAGCACGGTCGTGCTGCTCCAGGCCCTGGAAACGAGGCACCAGCTGCAGTCGCTCAACGGGCGTATCGCGGTGGGCTGGCTAGTGGTGGAAGACCTGGTAGTGGTGCTGGTGCTGGTGCTGCTCCCGGCTCTCTCGCCGATGCTCGGTGGGAGGGCCGAGCCGGCTGGGGGGCAGGAGAACCTGGCTCTCGCTCTGGCCGTGACCCTGGCGAAGGTGGCGGCATTCCTCGCGCTGATGCTGATCGTGGCCAGGCGGCTACTCCCCCGGCTACTCTGGGCGGTGGCGCGAACCGGCTCGCGGGAACTTTTCACCCTGGCCATCATCAGTGCCGCGGTCGGCATCGCCTATGTCGCATCAGAGCTGTTCAGCGTGTCCTTTGCCCTGGGTGCCTTCTTCGCCGGGATGATGCTGCGGGAGTCGGCCCTCAGCCACCGGGCGGCGGAAGAGTCGCTGCCGTTGCGCGATGCATTTGCCGTGCTGTTCTTCGTCTCGGTCGGCATGCTGTTCGAACCCCAGATCGTGCTGCGCGAGCCGCTCAAGGTGCTGGCGGTGGTCGCCGTCATCATGGTGGGAAAGACCGCCGCAGCCGTCGCTCTGGTCCTGGCGCTTCGCTATCCGCTCAACACCGCCCTCACCGTAGGGGCGAGCCTGGCGCAAATCGGGGAATTCTCCTTCATTCTGGCGGGCTTGGGGGTAACTCTGGGGCTGCTGCCCCAAGAGGGCCAGAGCCTGATCCTCGCGGGCGCCCTGATCTCGATCACACTCAATCCGCTCTTCTTCGCGGCGATCGAGCCGGTGCAGCGCTGGGCCCGGTCGCGCTCCGAGCTGGCGCGGAAGCTGGAGCGGCGAGACGACCCATTGGCCGAGCTGCCGGCGTCGGTGGATGTGGAGACTCTGACCGGCCACGTGGTTCTGGTGGGCTACGGACGGGTGGGCACCCGGATCGCGGAGGCGATGAGTCAGCAGGGAATCCGGTTCGTGGTGGTGGAGATCAACCGGGAAGCGGTGGAGGAGCTCCGCCGCAACCGGGCCCACGCGGTACTGGGCGATGCCAGCGAGGCGGAAGTGCTGGTGCAGGCGCACATCGTCCGCGCCAGTCTCCTGGTGGTGGCGACGCCCGACATGGTGAAGCTCAGGAGGATCATCGATATCGCCCGGACGTTGAACCCCCGCATCGAAATCCTGCTTCGGACCCACAGCGATGAAGAAGCGGACCTGCTTCGGCAGGAGAATGTGGGCGACGTGTTCATGGGAGAGCACGAGCTGGCCCTGGCGATGACCCGGAGCGTGCTGGCGCGCTTTGCTGCCC
Organism: uncultured Gemmatimonadales bacterium; assembly: GCA_965652025.1. Classification (GTDB taxonomy): domain Bacteria; phylum Gemmatimonadota; class Gemmatimonadetes; order Gemmatimonadales; family GWC2-71-9; genus CAVVWJ01. The sequence goes on along the minus strand of CBFGTM010000014.1, from coordinate 56,190 downwards.
GGGCGTAATAGCTCGGCGGAACTTGGATCCCAAAAGGGGAGCGAATCCTGCGCATCATCCGGGATGGCGGCGTGATTCGCCTCACTGATCGGGTTGGTCCCTACTGGGCATTGGGAGTCTTCCTGCTGGCCGGCGGCCTTCTGGGTCTCGCCTTCCCGCTCGGGCTCGCGAGCGATTCCGCCCGGCTGGAGCCCTGGGAACGAGCAACGAGCATGGTGATAGGGGTCGCGGTCAGTGCCGGCGCCCTCTGGTGGCTGGCCCGGAATCCTCGGTCCCAGGTAACGCTGGATCTCTCCCGGCGGAGTTTCCTTCTGGTGCGGGTCGGGATCACAGGCTGGCGAGTTCGGCAGCACACCTTTGACCAGCTGGAGCGAGTCGAGCTGGAGCGGGGCGCCGACAGCGACGGCGATCCGGTTTGGCGACCCCGGGTTCGGCTGCGCGACGGTGGGGTCCTGCTGCTGTCGCAGCTCTGGAGTCATGAGGAGGCCGAGGTGCGCCGGGACCTGGGCGCCGTCTCGCAGGCCTGCCGCCTGGCCCACGAGGATTCCCCACTTTGACCGATCTCCAGCTCGATCTGCTACAAACGCTCGCCCTGGCGGCATTGGTCTACTTCGCCGGAATTCAGCTGCGCCGGCGGATGGCCGTGCTCGACCGGCTCAACATCCCGTCTGCCGTAGTGGGTGGGCTGCTTTTTACCCTGCTGGTGCTGGTCCTCCGCCAACTAGGCGTGACGCTGGAGCTGAATACTGCGCTGCAGTCCACCCTCAGCGTCGCCTTCTTCACTTCCATAGGAATGGGGGCGAGCCTGGCCCTGCTCCGCGCCGGTGGCATCCAGGTGCTGATCTTCCTCCTTTTCGCCACGGTGTTTTGCCTGGTGCAGAACCTCGTGGGAATGGGGATCGCCACCGGATTCGATCAGAACCCGCTGCTCGGGGTGATGGCGGGATCGGTGACGCTGGTCGGCGGTCCTGCAACCGGAATGGCATTCGCGCCGATCTTCGAGCAGGCCGGGCTCCGTGGGGCCGGTCCGCTGGCGCTCACCTCGGCGACCGCCGGGATCGTGTGCGGTGGGCTGGTGGGCGGCCCGGCTGGGACCTGGCTGATCCGGCGATACGGGCTGAGATCGGCCACCCGGTCGACCGCCGAGCTGAGTGCGGAGCTCGAGAGCGGGGCGGAGACGCTGGTGGTGGAAGTGGAGCAGGAGGACTCGGGGCTGATCCGGAATCTCGTGGTGCTCGCGCTAGCGATGGGGCTGGGGAGCATCGTGAGCGGTTACATCGAATCACTCGGGGTGACCCTGCCGGCCTACATCGGCGCCATGCTGGTGGCGTCGGGCCTGCGGAACCTGGACGACCGGACTGGATGGTTTCGGATCGACCAGCGGGCGATGGAGTTCGTGGGGAATCTGGCGCTCAACATCTTCCTCGTCGTAGCGCTGATGAACCTCAAGTTGTGGGAGCTGGCCCATCTGGCGCTGCCGCTCACCGTAATCCTGATCGTCCAGGTGTTTATCGTTCTCCTGTTCGCTGTGACCGCGTCGTTCCGGCTCATGGGCCGGGATTACGACTCCGCGGTGATGGCGAGTGGGTTCGTGGGGTTCGTGTTGGGGACCACGGCCAATGCGGTGGCCAACATGCGAGCGCTGGTGGCGCGGTTCGGGCCGGCACCGAGGGCCTTTCTGGTGGTGCCGCTGGTGGGTGCGTTCTTCATCGACTTTACCAACGCGATCATCATCACCTTGTTTGTGAACTGGTTGAAGTAGTCCACTACTGAAGATTTTTCGTACTCCGGCCGATCCTTCCACCGCCGAGCTGTAGTGGGTTCACTTCAACCAAACGGTGGGTAAGGATGAGGACGGTGAAAAATCGGGTCACTCCGGCGCAGCGGCTGATGCGGTCGGCGGTGCAGTGGACGGTAGCCTGGGGAGTCGCCGGCGTGGTGCTTGGCGTCCCATTGATGCTTTTAAAGATGATGCTGGAGTCCGGAGCCCGGGCCGACGATCTCTCCTTCTACGCGTTTTGGGTTCCGGCCCTCGGCCTGGGGGCCGCCGCCGGGGGGCTCGGCATCGGGGTCCTCTACGCCGGGCTCCTGATGGGGACTGAAGAGTGGCGGCTGCAGTACGAGCAGGACACCCGCGGTCCCAAGGGCTGGCTGCTGCCGCCGGTGGTTTGCGGGGCTGCTTCGGGACTGGTCCCGGGTCTGCTGGTCGGAGGCATCGGCGGAGCGCTCTTCTTCGCCCTGCTCGCCGGCTGCACCGCGGCGGCGCTGACCCGGCTCGAGCGGGGTCGATGATTGTTTGACAATTTGACAAGCGCCTTGAACGCCGCCACCTTGGAAATTCAACCATTCCGAGGAGGTGGAGGCCATGAAGGTCTATGGCTCCAACGCCATAAGAAACGTGGCGTTTGTCGGGCACGGGGCCAGCGGGAAGACATCCCTGGTTGACGCCCTGGCCTTCGTAAGCGGCGCCAGCCGGCGCCACGGCTCGATCAAAGACGGCACCACGCTCACCGATTACTCTCCCGACGAAATCGAACGCAAGCACTCTATCAACCTGGGCCTCGGCTACGCCGAATGGCTCGACACCAAGATCAATCTCATCGACACCCCTGGATACCTCGACTTCTTCGGCGAGGTCGTCACCGGCCTGCACGCGGCCGATGCCGCCGTCGTCGTCCTGAGCGGAACGGGTGGGGTGGAGGTGGGCACGGAAAAGGTCTGGGAAGTCTGCGACCAGCTGCACCTGCCCCGAGTCCTGTTCGTCTCCCTGATGGATAAGGAGCACGCCGACTTCGAGCGGGTCTTCAACGATGTGAAGGCCCATCTGACGCCCAAGGTCGTTCCGGTCGAAATCCCGATCGGCGACGGGCACGATTTCCACGGGATCATCAACCTCTTCTCCGGCCACTGCCACTTCTACAAGAAGGGCACCAAGACCGGGGAGTACGAGGTGGTGCCGATCCCCGACGAGTATCAGGCGCTCTTCCAGCAGTACACCGAGCAGCTGACCGAGGCGGTTGCCTCTACCGACGACGAGCTGATTGAGCGCTACCTGGGCGGCGAGGAGATTCCTCGGGAGCAGTTCATCAAGGCGGTAAAGAAGGCAGTCATTGACGGGGCCGTGGTACCACTGTTCTGCGGCAGCGGTGAGCTCACCTATGGAACCCGGACCCTACTCAAGAAGATGGTGGAGTTGTTCCCCTCCCCCGCCGAGGTGAAGCCGCCGGCGGATGCCCCGTTGGTCGGCCGGGTGTTCAAGACTCTGTCGGAGTCGCACGTCGGCGATGTCACCCTGTTCCGGCTCTACACCGGAGAGATCAGAAACGGGGGCGAGGTCTTCAACGCGGAGCACGAGACCGTCGAAAAGCTCAACCACCTGTCGGCCCAGCAGGGCAAGGAGCGGTTCGAGATCGAGCGGCTCATGGCCGGCGACATCGGATCGGTGGCCAAACTCAAGGACACGCATACCGGCGACACCTTCTGCTGGCGGGAGGAGCCCGTCCATCTGCCGCCGATCCCGTTCCCCGACTCGGTGGCGACGTCGGCGGTGGTAGTGAAGCAGCGGGGCGAGGAGGATAAGCTCGCCGCCGGCCTCCACAAGCTGCACGAGGAGGACCCCACCTTCCACTTCGAGTACAGTTCGGAGCTGGGACAGACCCTGATCCACGGCATGGGCGAGCGGCACTTCGACACCATACTCCACCGGCTGGAGCGGAAGTTCGGGGTGCACGCCGAGCTGGCGCGGCCGCGAGTGGCCTATCGGGAAACGATCAAGGGCCGGGCCGAGGGCCAGGGGAAGCACAAGAAACAGTCCGGAGGACGAGGCCAGTACGGCGACTGCTGGATCCGGGTGTCACCGCTTCCCCGGGGGTCCGGATACGAGTTCGAGGACTCGATCGTCGGGGGCGTGATTCCGGGCAAGTACATCCCGGCGGTGGACCGCGGCGTTCAGGAAGCGGCGGTCCGGGGGATCGTAGCCGGCTATCCGGTTGTCGATTTCAAGGTGGAGTGTTTCGACGGGTCATACCACGACGTGGACTCCAACGAAATGTCGTTCAAGATGGCCGGCATTCTGGCTTTCCGGAACGTGACTCCGAAGGCCCGGCCGGTGCTGCTGGAGCCGTTGCTGGACGTGGAGGTGTGGACACCGGACGATGCCTTAGGCGACGTAATGGGTGATCTCAGCTCGCGCCGGGGGCAGATTCTCGGTACCGAGAACGACGGTCGGCTCACCAAGGTGCGGGCAATCGTGCCCGAAGCGGAGCTGTACAAGTACTCCACCACGCTGCACTCGATCACCCACGGCCGGGGCACTCACCGGCAGAAGTTCCGCGGCTACGCCGAAGCGCCGCCGGAGGTGTCGGCAAGGGTTGCGGCGGAGAATCAAAAGGAGCGGGAGCTGGTTACAGCGTAGGAAGCCGGGAGGAGGGGAAGCGGGGACGCGTACCGACTGCGCTCTCCTGCTTCCCCGCTTCCTACTTCCCCGCATCCCCGCTGACGAATGCTCGCTGACCTCGTAGTCCTCCTTCACTTCGCCTTCGTCATCTTCGTGGTTTTCGGCGGGCTGCTCGCGCTGCGGTGGCCGAAGGTGGCGTACGTGCATCTGCCGGTGGCGCTGTACGGTGCACTGATCGAGCTGGTCGGCTGGATCTGTCCGCTGACGCCACTGGAGAAACGGTTGCGCGCGAGCGCGGGCCTGGAGGGTTACGAGGGGGGATTCGTGGAGCACTACATTCTGCCGGTATTGTATCCGGCGGGGCTCACCCGCGGGGTGCAGTTGGTGCTGGGTGCTGTGGTGATCGTTGTGAACCTCTTGATCTATTGTATGATCGCCCGGCGCTACCGGCGGCGCGATTCAGTGCAACTGGTCTGAGTGCACCGCGCTGCAGCACTCGCTCTCCCGCAAATCGCAGGAAAAATCGATCGCTGCGGGTCGAACGATCCCATCGCTAGACTTTGCACGTCGTCGGGAATGGCGACAGCCGCTCCGTCCCGACTCCTACCAAGATCTGACCACTCCACCAACTCCGAATCGCGCAGGTTTTAGCCGTCAATTTGTGTGACACGGCAGCCGGTCAGGGGCATGCTCCTTGCCTGCTAACCACGTGCCTGACTTGGTGTTCCGCGTACCGAACAGATCCACGCCTGTCAAGTCCGCCAGGTATCGGAGGACGGCGGCGCGGCTGTTCGGCGACCGTATTCGGTCGCGGTAACGTCGCACACTCTCACCCTTATCCGGAGTGGCGTCATGCGTCGGCTTCGCAGGTTCTCCGTACTCGGTTTGGCGTTGCTGCTCTCGGTTGGGGTGAGCTGTACCTCGACCGACACTACGGCGCCGGTCACCTCGACTCCTGAGCAAAGCTCGCCGCAGTTCGGGCTGATCGGTGATCTCACCGATGGGCTCGTAGGTACGCTCGGCTCGGTCAGCGATCTGCTGCTCTGCTCGGCTCAGCCGTACGACAAAGCGACGGAGACCATCGGCCCAGAGGGCGGCTTCATCAGGGTTGGAAGCCACACCCTGTTTATCCCCAGCGGCGCTCTGTCGTCACCAGTCAGCATCACGGCGGAGCAGATCCCTGGAAACACCAACTCGATCCGGTTCAGCCCCGAGGGGCTTCGGTTCGAGAAGCCGGCCGTCTTGACAATGACCTATGGCAACTGCGCGCTGGTGCTGTTGCAGAAGAAGATCGTGTACACGGACGAGAAGCTTCGGGTGCTGGAAGTCCTGAAGACGCTGGACCTGTTCCAGCGGAAGCAGGCTACGGCCGGCATCGATCACTTCTCTCGTTACGCCGTCGCCTACTGAGGTGAATGAGAACTACCGGACCCGGGCGCTGACGGTTCCACCGATCATGGCTCGGGTTGTACCCCCTGGGCAGGTAACCCACTCGAGGACTCTCCCATGAGACTGCATCGCAGATGGCCATCGCTCAGCCTTCTGATGGCGCTCATAGTCGGGGTAAGCTGCACGCCCGGCGACCTCGGTCCGACCGAGGCTGCCGTTCCAGCCAGCGAGTCCATCGGACTGCGCACGCCCCCGGGCTCGATCGACACCATCACCGTCGCCAACCTGCTGCTCTGTTCGGAGCAGCGCTATGCCAAAACGACGACGCAGGTGGGGCCCAAGGGCGCCAGGATCAGGGTCGGCAGCCATGCTCTGACTATTCCTGCCGGGGCCCTGTCGCAGAACGTCACGATTGTCGCTGAGCAGCTCACCGGCTCAACAAACTCGGTACGCTTCAGTCCCGAGGGGCTGACCTTCGCTGTGCCGGCTGAGCTGGAGATGAGTTACGCCAATTGCCAGAGCATAGCGCAGCCCAAGAAGGTGGTCTACACCGACGAGCGGCTCAAAGTACTGGAGCTGCTGAACTCAGACGACAAGGCTCGGACGGAAAGTGTCACCAGCCCCATTGAGCACTTCTCCCGCTACGCCGTGGCGTACTGATTCGCTGAGCTCTACCCGACGTGAGGTGGTCACCGGGCTCACCCGGTGACCACATGGCGGTCCCTTCTGCGGAGACATTGAATGAAGTGGCCTCGTTCGTCCCGTGTCTTAGGCTCGCTGTTGGTGCTCTTGCTGGGGGTGAGTTGCACGGCCGGTGAGAGCGCACCGACGGAGCCGCCTCTGGTAGTGAGCCTGAGGGGCGAGCGTGCGGGTATCTCTCCCGTTATTCCCGTGCTTCTGCTCTGTGAGCCTCAGGAGTACGCCTCAGCTTCCAAAAGAATCGGGCCCGAAGGCGGGTCACTGAGATTCGGCCGACACCGGCTGGAGATCCCACGCGGTGCCCTTTCCTCCAGGGTCACCATCACGGCGGAACAGGTCACCGGCCCGGTGAACTCCGTACGGCTTAGCCCTGAGGGCCTGCAATTCGCTAGGCCGGCGCGCCTGACCCTGGAGTATCGCAACTGTGGTGCGACGCGGTTGCGCAAGCGGGTGGCCTACACCGACGAGCTCCTTCGAATTCTGGAAATGCCGTCGTCCGAGGACTACCCCAAATACGACTACGTCACCGGCGAAATCGATCACTTCTCCCGCTACGCGGTGGCCTACTAACCATGAAGCTGCGCTCGTTACCCCTCGCTCGCTGGTCTGAGGAACACGGCCCCAACCGCGCCGCCGAGTTCCTGCGGGAGGGTCGGGCGCACGAGCAGGGCGGCTGCATCGCCGAGGCCCTGCAGTGCTATGGCGCGGCGGTCGAGGCGGCCCAGCGCCCCGGCGAGCGCGCGATTATAGCCGAATCACTACGTCGGTCCGGCATCGTGCACCATTGGCGCAACGAGCCGGCCCTGGCGCGGCAGCTCTGTGAACGGAGTCACAAGATCGCCCTGGACCTGGATGATCCGGTGCTGGCGGCGGAAGCGCTGAACGCGCTGGCCGGATTCGATTTGGACTGCGGGGCCATGCAGGCGGCGCGGGAGAAGTTCGAGCTGGCGTTGGAGCTCGGCGGCTCGGACCCGTCCCTCCGGGCCCGCACCGAGCAGAACCTGGGCATCCTGGCCAACATGCAGGGGGATACCGGCAAGGCGATGGCTCACTACCGGCAGGCGCTGCTCTCGTTCGAGAGCATCGGCGACGAGCGGGGCTGTTCCATCGTATATCACAACCTGGGCATGGTGAGCGCCGACTTCGGCCAGTGGGACGATGCCGACCGGTACTTCCGGCTCTGCCTGCGCAAGGCCCGGGCTCTGGGAGATATCCACCTCGAGGGTCTCGCGCTGCTGAATCATGCCGAAGTGCACCTGGCCCGCCAGGATTACGAACAAGCCCGTCAGAACGCCGAGAGCGCGCTCGGCATCTTCGACCAGCTGGGGAGCCAGCTCGATAAGGCGGATGCATACCGGGTGATCGGCCGAGCCTACCGGGAGACCGCCCGGTACCCGGTGGCGGAATCCCGGCTCAAGAGCGCCATGGAGCTGGCGGTGAACACCGGGTGTCTCCTGAGTGAAGCCGAGGTGGCGCGCGAGATCGGCCTGCTGTACCACGCGATGGGCCGGAGTGAAGAGGCGCTCGCCTATCTGAATGCCGCCCGGACACTCTTCGGCCGCCTGAACGCCAGGCTCGACCTGGCCGACGTCTCCAAGCGGATCCACGAGGTGGAGGAGAGCCTTGGCTAAGGCAGCGACCGCGGCAGAGCTGCTCCAGCAGGCTCGGGCCCACGAACGTGCCGGAGCCATGGTCGATGCGCTCCGGGAGTATCACGCTGCCATCGAGACCGCCGAGCGCGACGGAGAACGGGGTCTGCTGGCCGAAGCGCTGCGCCGCCTTGGGGTGGCTCACCACCACCGCAACGAGAGCGAGCAGGCTCTGGCCCTGTGCCGGCGCAGCTACGAGACCGCCATAGCCATGGGGGACCCGGTGCTGGCGGCGGAGGCCCTGAATGCGCTGGCCGGATTCGACTTCGAGGCCGGTTTGATCAAGGAGGCTCGGGAAAAGTTCTATCGTGCGCTGGAGCTGGGTGGGGCCAGCGCCGAGCTGCGCGGACGCACCGAGCAGAACCTGGGAATTCTGGCCAACATCCAGGGCAACCTGGCCGAGGCCCTGGCTCACTATCAGCGCTCCCTGGGGGCCTTCGAGAGCATCGCCGACGACCGCGGCTGTGCCATCGCCTACCACAACCTGGGTATGGTCAGCGCCGACCGCGAGCTGTGGGACGACGCTGACCAGTACTTCCGCCGCAGCCTCCAGATCGCGGAACTGATCGGCGACGTCCATCTCCAGGGACTCGGTCTGCTGAACCACGCCGAGGTCCTCCTTGCCCGCCAGCGCTACGAGCAAGCCCGGCAGAACGCGGAGAATGCGCTCGCCATCTTCGACCGCCTCGGGTCGCGTCTCGACAAGGCCGATGCGTACAAGGTGATCGGCCGGGTGTACCGGGAGACCGGACGGCACGCGCTGGCCGAGGCTCGCCTCCGGTCCGCGGTCGAGCTGGCGGTGAACACCGGGTCGGTGCTGAGTGAGGCCGAAGCCTCCCGGGAACTGGCGATCCTGTATCAGGGAATGGGCCGCAACCAGGACGCGCTGCGGCTGCTCAACACCGCGCACCGGCTATTCGGGCGACTGGATGCGAGGGTGGACCTGGTGGATGTCTCCACCAAGGTCACCCGGCTGGAGGACACCTATTTTGCGGTGGTCCGGAACTGGGGTCAGTCGATCGAGTCCTCGGACACTTACACGTTCGGTCACTGCGAGCGGGTCGCCGCCTACGCTCTCGCCGTCGCGCAGCAGCTGGGACTGGGCGAGGAGCAGCAGACCACCATCCGGATCGGTGCCTATCTGCACGACTTGGGCAAGGTGCGGGTGCCGCACGAGATCCTGAATAAGCCGACGAGGCTCACACCGGAGGAGTTCCGGACCATTCAGATGCACCCGGTGTGGGGCATCGAACTGCTGGCCACAGTGGACTTCCCCTGGGACATCAAGCCGATCATCCGCTGGCACCACGAGCGCTACGACGGCACCGGCTACCCCGACCGGCTCAAGGGCGAGGAGATCCCGGTGAACGCCCAGATCATCTGCATTGTGGACGTGTACGATGCCCTTACCACGACCCGCAGCTACCGTCCCGCACTCTCGCACGATGAGGCGATCAAGGAGATCGCGGCCAGCCGCAGCTGGTGGCGAGCCGATGTCTATGAGGCCTTCAACCGGGTGTCGCGGAGCCTACCCGGGCTGGCTCAGGGGGACGCTGCGGCGGCGTAAGCACGTTAGGTCACGTCCCGCTGCAGGCGCTCCAGGTGCCAGCCTGCTCCAAGCTGGCGGAACCGGGTCTCGGCCTCCAGCCTCCGCTCTTTCCCCTCGTCCTTCCGGCCCAGTGCCGAGAGAGCCCGCGCCGCAATCCCGGCACACTCGGCAGCCAGCAGGGCGCTGTCGTGCGCCACGGCCACGCCACGCGCCGTCTCCGCGAACGATAGGGCGAGCTGCCAGTTGCTCTGATGCAAGGCGTTCAGGGCCTGCACTCGGAGCACCTCGGCTCGTCCGATCTCGTCGCCCGACTCCGTGGCATAGCGGGCGGCTCGCTCTAGCTCCCGCTCGGCCAGCGAGGTATCGCCCCGCTCGATACTGAGCTCGGCCTTGGCGCCCAGCACCAGAGCCAGGAGCCCGGGCTCGGCCACCACTTCGGCGTGGCGCACCGCGTTGCTGGCGGCACTCTCCGCCTCCCCCCACTCGCCCGCCTGACGGTAGGCGAATCCCAGATTGTGGTAGGTCTCGGCGGTCCCGCGACGGTCGCCGACGCGCTGATAGGCCAGCAGCGCTCCCCGGAATAGCGCCGCCGCCTCGTCGAATCGGCCCTGAAGATGGGCCACCGAGGCGAGATTGTTGGAGGCGCGCGCCAACATCAGGCTGTCCGGAAGTTGGCGGGCGAGCCGCATCGCTTCTCCGAAGCAGCGCTCCGCATCGGCAATCTGTCCCCGCTCCCAGTGAATGGCGCCGAGCAAATTGAGGGCCCGCATCCGGCCATCCCAGTCGCCCCGGCTCCGGAACCGCTCCAAGGCCTCGGAGGCGAGTGAGCTGCCCAGATCCAGATCGTTCAGCCTCGTAGCGGCTGTTGCGGCCAGTAGCTGGACATCCGGCCGCAGGCTCTCCGGGGCGTCTGCCAGCCCCCGGTACTGTTCCAGAGCATCCTGGAACCGTCCCGCTCCAAGAAGGGTGCGGAGAGCCTGCTCGGCGGCCATTAGATGAGCTCCCCTCGCGCTGCTCGGGGCAGGCTCTTCGCTCCGCTCAGGATGACATCAGTACGCGATGGCATATCGGGTGAACCCGAGGATGTCGGCGTTGATCTCCTCCGACTCCTCGATGTTGACCGATCCGAGCTTGACGAACGGATCGGACAAGGTCTCCTGCCGCCAGATGGCCAGACGACTCTTGATCTGATCGTCGAACAGATTGACGCTGCCATCGTCGTTGAAGTCGTGGTCGGCATGGTTGTAATGGATCTTGAGCTCGGCCGGCTCGGACGGATTGAAGGTCAGCCCGGACGGTTCCAGCTCGAACAGAATATTGGCCGGGTCCACCACCCGTACCGTGATCAGCACCGAGTCACCCGCCGGAATGGGAGTTCCATCGGGCAGCGCGTGGAGCGAGCCGGGCCGAACCCGGAGCCGGAAGAACTCCTCCCCTTCCCCGCCGGTCGCGGCGTCCTGAAAGGAGATCCGAATCTCCCGGTCCTGCCCCTGCACGGCGTAAAAGCTCTGCTTCGGATTGAAGATCGGAGGGCTGGCCGGGGAGAGCCGAATGATGTGGAGCTCGCCCGAGGGCCCGTCGGTACCGCCGGGTGACGTCGAGTCCGAGCAGCCCACGGCACCGGCCAGGAGCCAGCCGACGAGCAGGATGGAATGACGGAAATGCATCAGGTTCTCCTTGGACATGATGTATGGTCCGGACCGGTCAGGTCTCGTTAGTCTCATCGGTACCCTCTAGCAGCCGCTGGAGGCGGGGGCGTGAGATGCCCAACCTTCTCGCCGCAGCGCTCTTATTGCCTTCGGTTAGTTGGAGCATGGCCAGCGCTGCCGCACGATTGAGCACCACCAGAGTAGCCGGGAACGGAATCAGTCCCCCTTCGCTTCGGGTGGCGTCCTGGCGCATGCCCATTTCCTCCACGCGCAGTGTGCCGCGGGGGGAGAGGACCAGCGAGCGCTCGACTGCGTTGCGAAGCTCCCGGATGTTACCTGGCCAGGGATACTCCCTCAGCGCGCTCCGGAGCTCCGGGGTCAGCGGCGGCACCGGCAGTCCGTGGCTGGTCGCGATGCGGGCGATGAACGTCTCGGCCAGCAACTCGACGTCCGCCTCCCGCTGCCGCAGCGGCGGCAGGGTGAGCGCCACCACGTTGAGCCGATAGAACAGGTCCTCCCGAAACTGGCCTTGCTTCACGGCCACGCGCAGGTCGGCATGGGTAGCGGCGATGAGGCGCACATCCACCCGCCGGCTCTGTTGTCCGCCGACGCGGCGGATTTCCCGGGTCTCCAGTGCCCGCAGCAGCTTGGGCTGCAGCTCGATCGGCAGGGTGGCGATCTCGTCGAGAAAGAGCGTGCCGCCATGAGCCAGCTCGAAGAGCCCGGGCTTCGATGCAATGGCGCCGGTAAAGGCTCCCTTCTCGTGACCGAAGAGCTCACTCTCGAGCAGGTTGGCCGGAATGGCGGCACAGTTGACCTCGACGAACGGTTCCGCCGCCCGCGGGCTCTCGTAATGAATGGCCCGGGCGAGCAGCTCCTTTCCGGTGCCGGTCTCGCCGCCGATCATCACCGTCACGTCTCGAAGGGCAGCCACTCGCGCCGCCTGGTCGAGACTCTGCCGAAGCGCGGCGCTGCGCCCGAGGATGGTATCGAAGCCATTGGCCCGCCGCTCCAAGTCGGCAAACCGGCCGGCCTCGAGCCGCCCCTCCACCCCGCGCGACTCCCGCTCCAGAGAGCGGCGGAGCAGTTCCAGATCGTCGGGCAGCGCGAAATAGTCGCTCGCCCCCCGCTGCACTGCGGCCGCCGCAATCCGGTGGTCGGTCGAAGCACCGACCATGTAGTACGGCACCGTGGCCTGGGGGAGCTCACCCAGCAGGTCCAGCGCAGCGCTTTCGGATCCGCCCGCCATGATGACCAGCATGCCAGTTCCACCGGGCACACCTTGCCCCGCTTCAGGAACCCACTCAACGACACTGGCCCGGAGGTCCCGGGCCAGCTCGCTCAGGGTAACACGAAAGCTGTCCGACAGCTGCACCACTGCGATGGACCACTTGCGCTCAGTCACCACTGCCCCTTGATCAGTTTCTCAATGGTGGCCGGTACCGTCGTCACGGCCATCGTGATTCTCATCCTCGAAGGCATCGAGCGAGGCCTTGATGTTCTGCTCGGCCAGGCCTTGATTCGGGCCGCCGTTGTTCGCTGAGTTGGGATGGACCAGCGTACCGGCGGGATCCCGGAACCAGCGGTCCAGATTGGCGAACAAGGTGAGATCGGCCGCGGCCACGTCACCCATGATGAGCTCGGGAACCAGGTTAAACTCCTGCTCGTCATTGAATCGCCCGGTGTAGGTAAAGTCTTCACCGTTGTAGGTTCCGGTAACCCGAACACTGATGTCTTCGAAGTCCGGATGCGCCTGCATGAAGGCAGCGTCTTCAGGGTCGGAAGGCTTGTGGAGCTCGAACTCGATCCGGTCATACGAGCCGGGCGCCAGCTGCACACTGAAGGTCCGGGCAGCGCCGGGCGTTCCGAGCGGCAGGTCCAGTAACAGTGGCCCCACCTCCAGCTCCTCGCAGTCGTCGGAGGCACTGTCGGCGCAGTCGGCGAGGGCACCCGCGCGATGCAGCTCGATCTCGCGCAACACGAGCTGGACTCCGGTGATGACGAGCGTGTTGCTGCCGTCGGTAAAGGTCTCCGGCGTGCCCGCCATGGCCAGCGATACACCACTTGGCGTGGTAGCCGGCTGGGTTGCCACACTGAAGTTCACCTGTGCCTGATTGGACGGGCCGCCCGAGTCACTACAGGCCCCGGCAAGGGCCAGGGCCGCGAGGGGCAGGTTCAGACGGCTCGGAAACCGGGGCATTGATAACTCCTGGTTGAGGGCAATTCGGAAGAGCCGTCCCCAACCAAGGCAATGGGTATGCCCTCGGAGGCTGTGTTCTAAGTGCCTGCGACAGCATAGCTTGCAATGATGCAGCCAACTGCATGAGTCCGGTGTCTGTAACGTTTCGATCCACGCTGATCCGTCATGATACAGCTGTGGCCAACCCAAAGGAATGTACGATTCCGCTGTCTCCTTCCTTTAATAAGGGTTAGGGAGATGATCCCACCGCGTCTGCAGAGCCTTCTCCGCGTAATAGCTGCTTCACTGACCCTGGTTCTTGGCTGCCGGGATCGGGAGGCCACCTGTCCCAACTGCGATACCGTGGTCATAGCCGCGATCAGTGAGCCGACTACCCTGGTGCCGCCACTCATCTACGAGACCGTCGGCCGGGACATCAGCGATCAGATCTATGAGCGGCTGGCGTATCTCTCTCGGGGAGGATCGCCGATCGATGCGGGAGCCTATCGGCCGGGGTTGGCGGAGCGGTGGGAGCGGGTGGATTCACTCACTTGGCGGTTTCATCTCCGGCCGGGCGCTAAATGGCAGGATGGGAGGCCGGTGACGGCGGCGGATGTGGTGTTCTCCTTCGAGGCATTCAGCGACTCCACCCTTGAAGCGGGAGCGCTGACCTATCTCGCCGGGAGAGTACGGGCATCGGCGGAAGATTCCGCGACGGTGCAAATCCGGTTCGGTGAGCCATCACCGGAGCAGCTGTACGACGCGACCTATCACGTGCGGGTGATGCCGCGGCATGTGTGGGACACGATTCCAAGGGCGCGATGGGCGGCAGACACCAATCTGGCGCATCTCATCGGGAGCGGTCCCTACCGGATCCAGAACTGGCAGCGGGGTAGCTTCCTCACTCTCGCCGCCGATACCGCGCGCACCGGAGAGGATGGCCCCAATTTGCGCCGGGCGGTCTGGCGGTTCGCCGCCGATCCCGACGCGGCGCTCAACCTGATCCTCGGGCACGAGGCTGATCTCATGGAGACCGTGGGGTCGGAGGAGCGGGCTCGTCGTATAGCGGCAGACACCAGCTTCAAACTGGTGCGCTACCCGGCCGCCGGATATGGGTTCTTGGCGTTCCGCGTGGCCGGTCCCGCCGGGAATCCGCATCCGGTGCTGGGTAACCGCGAGCTCCGTCGCGCCCTGGCACAGGCGTTGGACCGGCCCACGATGGCACACGCGGTCTTCGGACCGGACACGAAGGCGCCGCCGGGTCCGATGTCACAGCTGCTCTGGATCTGGGATGAAGGCACCAGAACAATCGGGTATGACTCGGCTCAGGCTCGGGCGACGATCTCGAAGCTCAAGTCCGGCGGCAGGCTCCGCAGCGTGGACATCCTGGTGCCATCCACCAGCGCCACACGGAGGCGGCTGGCGGTTGCGGTCCAGGAGGCGTGGCGAAAGGCCGGCATGCCGGCCACCGTGACCACGGTGGATTTTCCAGTATTTCAGGAGCGGCTCGCCAAAGGCCGGTTCGACAGCTACATCGGGACCTATCTGGACGAGCCCAGCCCACGCGGCTTGACCGACCAATGGACCCGAGCAGGCTGGGCAGGTACCAACTATGGCCACTACGCCGATCCGGTCTTCGACTCGCTGCTGAATGATGCCTCGCGCGAGGCCGATGTTGGTGCTGCCAAACGGAAGTGGAGGGAAGCCATGGATACTCTCAACGCCGACGCGCCGGCGATCTTCCTCTACGCGCTGACCAACGTCGCCGCGGTGAGCCGCAGACTCGAGGGGGTGGAAATAGACCCCTACTCCTGGGTGAGTGGATTACCGCAGTGGAAGGCCGGGGCAAGATAGCCCTCGTTGCAACAAAATATTCCAGCTATATCAAAACGAGCATCCAGCTCGGCTTGATCCTGCGCAGTAAGACCTTTCAGCGTTGCCGTTTACCATCACGAGTGCAAAAAGGCACATCGCTTGCCCAGGGCGTTGCACGTCGGCTCAGCCGGCTGCAGCAAACGTCCTGATCAATCTCTTCCTGGAGACGCAAACGATGAAATCGTTTCAATCGGCATTCGGTGGTCTGGTACTGGCCGGGCTGGTCGGCGTCACCGCCGCCTGCAGCAACGACCTCGTCAATCCCTCCTCGTCCTCCTCCCTGCCGACCGAAGTCGCTATGACCGGAGCCGAGAACCTTTCGGCTGTAACAGCTACTCTGCGGGTGCGCTGCGAGCGCCGACCGGGCCGCTCCAAGATCTCGGTGGATGCCAATGACGTGGCTCCCCGGAACGGCTTGTTCCGGGCTCGGGTCCGGGCAGCCGGTGGAACGGTGACGTCGGGCTTGAAGCGGGCGGTGGGTGATGAGGTGGAGTTCGACTTCGACAGCAACACTGAAGCAGGAGCGACTCGGATTCCCGCCAACTTCATCCAGCGGCGGACCGGCCCCGATGTGGTCGGGATCCTGCTGAACGCCCAGGGTGACGTGGTGGCGCGCCGGGGCGTGGAGTGCGAGTTCAGGAACTAGCTGGAGTTGGAGCCAGATGAGTCATCGCGAGCGGGCCGCAGGTCCGCGGGGCGATCCGGTTGCCCTGCGGCGGGATTGCTTCGCGGCTGCGCCGCTCGCAATGACTCGGGTGGTCTTGCTTTGACGACTCAGGCCGTCTTCCGCTTGGGCTGCTTGGCTGCGCGTTTCCTCGGCTTTTGGAGCTCGAGCACTCCCACCTCCTCCCGCGGCTGGCGATAGACGTAACGCTCGCCCCGGAAGTTCTTGAGCACCACCTCGTCCTCGTTCATGCTCTCGACGTACTCGGGGAGAATCGGAATCTTCCCGCCACCTCCCGGAGCGTCGATCACGAAGTAGGGGATGGCCAGCCCGCTGGTCCAGCCCCGCAGCGCCCGCATGATCTCGATCCCGGTCTGGACCGTGGTCCGGAAGTGTTCCGCGCCCGCCACCTGGTCGGCCATATAGATGTAGTAGGGGCGAACCCGGGCCATCAGCAGCCGATGCATCAGCTCGATCATGACCGCGGGGGTATCGTTCACCCCCTTCAACAGTACCGTCTGGCAGCCCAGCGGGATGCCGGCATCCGCCAGGCGGCCCAGCGCCGCAACGGCGGCCGGGGTCAGCTCGTCGGGGTGGTTGAAGTGGGTATTGATGAAGAGCGGATGGAACCGCTTTAGCATCGCGCACAACTCGGGCGTGATCCGCTCCGGCAGATGGCAGGGGATCCGGCTCCCAATCCGGATGATCTGGAGATGGGGGATGGCCCGCAACCGTGTGAGGATGGCCTCGAGCCGGCGGTCGTTCAACAGCAGCGGATCGCCCCCCGACATGATAACGTCCCGAATCTCGGCATGGGCCTCGAGGTATTGAAACGCACTCTCGAACTGGGACATGGGAATCTTTTCCGGATCGCCCACCTTTCGGCGCCGGGTGCAGAACCGGCAGTAGGTGGCGCAGACCGGCGACACGAGGAAAAGGGCCCGGTCGGGATAGCGGTGGGTGATGTTGGGGACCGGGCTGTCGGCATCTTCATTGAGGGAGTCCACCAGGCCGTCCACCACGTCTAGCTCTTCGACCGAGGGGACATACTGCCGCCAGATCGGATCGTCCGGCGACTTGATCAGATCCACCATGGCGGGAGAGATCCGGAACTCGAAGTTCTCGGCTGCCTGCCGCAACCGGTCGAGCTCGGGGAAGTTCTCCGGACCGAACTTCTGAGCTAACGCCTCGAGCGAGGCGATCGAGTTCTTTTTGAGGACTTCCTGCCAGGTTTCAGCCATAGTAGCCTCCCGTTAACTCCGCTTACTGCTCACCGCCTACCGCTCATCTTCTTCACAAACACCACCTGGTCATCTCCGGGGGCGTAGAAATCCGCGATCGTCGCCGCCGGGGAATACCCTCTCGCTTGGTAGAAAGCCCGCGTTCCGCCATAGTCCGGCCGGCCAGTGGTCTCGATCATGATGAGCCGAGCAGACCCGGCCAGCCGCCGCTCCATCTCGGTGAGGAGGACGGTGCCGATGCCGGTGCCCTGGAAGCCGGGATCCACCGCCATCCAGTAGAGATCATAGGTGCCCAGGGTGCAGGGGGTGGGGCCCCAGCAGATCCAGCCGGCCAGGCGTCCATCGAGCTCGGCCCCAAGCAGCGAATAGGTGTTGCCGGGCCGGCCGGAGACCGCCTCGTCGAATACCTCGAGCGCCACGGTAATCTCGTCCTCGCGGAAGAGCCCGACCGCACGGTTGATTTCCTCGATGCGGCCGCGGTCGGCGAGGGTCAGCTGGCGGAGATGAAGGGAGACGACAGTGCCGCTCACGCGGCGGACACCCCACTGACGAGGGCGGTGGCGGCTTGGAGGCTCTGCGAGCGGGTCAGCGCCTCGTCCACAATCTGCATGACCAGGTCGTCGTAGCTCCAGCCCAGGGCCCGCCCCATGCGGGCCAGGCCCGCATTGCTGGAGAGGTCCGGGGTGGGATTGACCTCGAGCACGTAGGGTTGCCCGTCTTCGCCCAGCCGCATGTCGATCCGGCCGTAGCCCTCGCACTCGGCCATCTGCTCCCAGGCCTTGCGGGCGACTTGGCCGATGCGCTGCTGCAACTCGGCATCCAGCTCGGCGGGACAGACGGGAACGGTGCCCTCGTCCTCGGGACTGCCGGGGATCCACTTGGCGGCGTAGCTCACGATGGGCCAGGTGCCCTGTGGCAGCGTATCGAAGCGGATCTCCGCGATGGGAAGCATCCGCTTGCCGACAAACCCTACGTTGAACTCCCGGCCGGCGACGTACTCCTGGACTACGACCTCCTCGAACTGCTCCAGCATCTGGGCCACCCGCCGCTTGAGCGCCCGCTTGCTGGTGCACACGGCACTGTTGTCGATCCCTACGCTGGCATCCTCGGCGGCCGGCTTCACGATGGCCGGTAGCGGGAAGTCGGCCGGCGTCTTGTTGGCTTGGGCCAGCACGAAGGCGGGCACCGGCACTCCGGCGGAGGAGAGCAGGGTGTTGGCGACGTGTTTCCGATGACAGACCGTGGTGGGCCAGGTCCGGCAGCCGGTGAAGGGGACACCGGTGAGCTCGAGGGTGCCGACCACCAGGTCCTCGAAGCGGGCGTGGCCGTTGATGCCCTCGCAGAGATTGAAGACCAGGTCGGCCCGGCGAACCCGGGAGAGCCAGCGGAAATCACCATAGCGCACCGGCAGCAGCTCGACCTCATGCCCCCGACGCCGGAGCACATCGCGCACCTCGTGGACGTTGGCCACCACAGCGGCCACGTCCTGGGGACTCCACTCTTCGCTGCCGGCATCGAAGAGGATCGCGACTTTCATCAGGCCACCTCCGCCAGGAGTGAACGTCCGCTGATCCGCCGCCAGGCAATGTCGGCGACGCAGCGGATGAGATCGTCGTAGCCCATGCCGGCCGCCGCAGCGGCCTTAGGGAAGCAGGAGTGATCCCGCGGGTCAGGCAAAACGCCCGGCAGCGGGTTGAGCTCGACGACCATCGGGCGACCGTCCGCATCGCAGCGCACGTCGACGCGGCACCAGTCGCGACATTCCAGGGCGTGATAGGCTCCGAGGGCAGCCGCTCGAATTTCCTTGGCGAGCCTCTCGGAGATCCTGGCCGGGCACTCGTAGATCTCCAGGGGATTGCTCGGAGTATCCCAGATCCACTTTGCCTCATAGCCATAGATCGGTGGCGCACCCTTTGGCAGCATATCAAATCGCATGCCGATAATCGGCAAACAGCGCGCCTCGTCGCCGTTTCCGAGGATGGCGACGGTGAACTCCTGTCCCGGGAGATAGGTCTCGATGATGGCCGGCTCGGCGTAGGTGGCCAGCAGATGAGAGACCTGACGAACCAGCTGCGAGCGATTCCTGCAGAGGCTCCGAGTGGTGACGCCCTTGCCCGAGCCTTCGAAGGCGGGCTTCACGAAGAGCGGGAAGGGGAGCTTCACCCGGCGCGCATCGGCCGGCGACCGCGCCACCACGAAGGGAGCGGTCGGCACGCCGTGATAGGAGAGGATCTCCTTGGCGCGGCCTTTATGCAGCGCGAGCCCGCAGGTCAGCGGGTCGGAGGCGTGATAGGGAACCCCGAGGAACTCGCAGATTGCAGGAACGTGGGCCTCCCGACTGGGACCGTAGAGGCCTTCGGCAATGTTGAAGACGAAGTCGGGCCGGAGCAACGCCAACCGCGCGGGGAAGCGGTGGTCGGCCTCGAGGCGATACACCTGACCCACAGAGCTGAGGGCCCGCTCCACCGCATCGATGGTGGCGGGTTCATCCCACTCGGCGTACAGGTCTGGTTGAGAGAGGTCTAGTCGGAGGGCCCGACTGGGAGGCTCGTCGGACGAAGGGGAGTCGGAGTTCGCCCCGGCTGGGTTAGCCGGCGCCTCGGGTTTGAGATTGAAGGCTAGTCCGATCCGAACTGCCAAATGATCCCCTTCTACAAAAAAGGCCGTCCGCGAGAGACGAGCCAGGGACGAGTCGAACGATCGACGCAACAAAAGTAAGAAAAAGGTTTTGGGGGCACAATACTTTTTTGGAAAAAAGTGGAGATGAGTTTTGGAAAGGTCGCTGGTCGCTAGTCGCTAGTCGCGCTCTGACTGGTCGTCACTAGCGACCAGTGACTAGTGACTAGCATCTACACCTTATGAAAGCCGACCCGGCCAGCCTCGCCGCCCTCTGAAGACTGATAGATCTCGAAGTCGGCGAAGAGCGACGCCGCTTCCTGCTGGAGCACCCGCAGGCAGGCGACCGCCATGCGGCGGATTTCCAGCTCGGCCCCTTCACCCAGGCGAAGCTCGAGCATGGTGCGCCAGGCCCGCACATTGGCGCTGGCCACGATCTTCACCTCGGTGGCGTTGGGGAGCAGGCTCCGGGCGGCCTCCCGTGCCATCTTCCGGCGATGCACCTTGTTCTCGACCGACTCGTAACGGGTCATGAGTTGTTCGACCGCTGCCACATAGGCCTCCTGAGCTGCCTCGACCTGCCTGGTCCATTCCGCTTCCAGGCGGGAATCGCCCATGATGGCCGGCGGCATTACGAAGGCTGCTTGGGACTCATCGACATAGCGCTGTGACAGCTGGGAGTAACCCCAGCCGGCCCGATGCCGGACCAGCTCGTGGCTGCAGGAGCGGGAGATCCCCTCGATCAGCATGACATAGGTCGAGTGCTCGAACACCGAGCCGTGGCCCTGCTTGAGGATGTTGGTCAGGTATTCCGCGGTGCTTCGGCCGGCGGGATTATGCTGGCTCATGTAGCAGAGCCGGCCGGCGAACTCGGCGATTCGTTCGCCGTCGCCGGCGTCGCCCTTCCACTGAACTGGCAGGTGGGCCGGCTCGAGGAACTGGGGCCGGGCAATGAGAGTGACGCGGGGTTGGCGAATGATTTCCATGGTGACTTTAGGTGGGACCAGGGACCGGGAACGGGGAATGAATCACGCAATAGAGTAATGGAATGCGGAGCTAATCCGCGAGCTCCAACCTGGACCTCGAATACCCTCCGCTCACCTCGATCTCCCGGAGACCTCGCTCGATATCCTCAGGGAGAGAGACTGCCCCTTCGCCCACCTTCAGCCGGCTGATCGGAGGCTCGGTACCAGGAAGGATCACGCCGGGATTGAAGATCCCATTGGGATCGAAGCTCGACTTGAGACGCCGGAACAGCTCTACGATTTCATCGCCATACAGCCGGCCCAGGGCATGGCCCCGAAGCCGCCCGTCGCCATGCTCACCCGACGGCGTGCCGCCGAGCTCGATCACCACGGCGGTCACCTCTGCCAGGAGACCGGCCACCTGCTCTTCCCAGCCGGGACGGGATACCTCCGGCAGGAGGTTCACGTGCACGTGACCGTCCCCCGCGTGACCGAACATGACCACGGGGATGTCGCGGGAGCCCGCGGCGGTTCGTACTGCAGCGATGTATTCGCCCATTCGGTCCAGCGGCACGCAGGCGTCCTCGACGACCTGCAGCGAGCGGCGGCCTTCGGGTAAGCCGGCGAGAATAGGGCTCGCGGCATGGCGGATGGCCCAGAGGCGTTCGGCGGCGACCGGTGAGAACGCCGTATCCACCGCCTGGCCCAGGGGACGGACCCGGGCTGTTGCCTCCTCCAGCGCGGCGCGCAGCGACGCTTCATCATCGCGTTCCAGCTCGACCAGCAGCACCGCCTGGGCGCCGGGAAACCTGAGCCCCGCCCCCGCAATCCGGTCGGCCGAGACCAGGTCCAGGAAGGTGCGGTCCAGCAGTTCGACAGCGGAGGGGCGGCAGAACGCGAGTGTGTCCACTGCATAGCTCAGAAGATCAAGCGATCCGAGCGCGACCCGCAGCCCACCGCGGCAAGGTGGAATCGGATCGAGACGCCATTCGATCTCGGTCACGATGCCGAGAGTGCCCTCGGCGCCGATGACGAGATCGAGGAGATCACCACTGCTCAGGAAGGCATCGAGGGCGTACCCTGAGGAGTTCTTTCGGGTGCGGGGAAAGCGGCTCCGAATCTGAAGCTCGGCCTCCTGGATGGCCGGTGCAGCGTCCCGCTCGAAGCGAGCCAGGACGGCGGTTCCTCCATCCGGTGGTACTCCGCGGCGCAAGGTGAGCAGCTCGCCATCCGCGGTGATCATGGCGAGCGCCTCGACCCAGCGTCGCACGCTGCCGTAGCGAACCGACCTGGCCCCTGCTGCATTGGTGGCCACCATTCCACCGAGGGTGGCCCACCGTGCGCTCGAGGGGTCCGGTGGAAGCCGCAGGCCGGCGTGAGCGGCGGCAGCATTGAGATCTCCCAGGGTCACAACTGTGCCGGTCAGGGCCCGGCGTTTCAACGGCTGGAGGTCAAACCGCTGGCCGGTCATGCGCGTGAGGTCGACCACGACGCCGTCACCCACGTTGCCGCCACCCATGGCACTGCCCGCGCCGCGAGGGATCAATGGGACTCGGTGCTCGGCGGCCCAACAGACGAGGCGCTGGAGGTCGGAAACATCGGCGGGCAGGCAAACCGCGCGGGGCATGATCCGATAGATCCCAGCCGCCTCGGAGTAGGCCGCCCGCGCCCGCTGATCGGTGCGGTAGATACCTCGAAGCACGGGAAGAGGCAGCATGGCCCTAAGGTAACTATCTTCTGGCCTATGGCTGAGCATCCCCGCGCTCAACTGATTCACATCGACGTGGATCGCCGACTCGGACACGAGTGGGACGAGTGGGATGGCCGGCCCCTTCCCAATTCGGGCAACTACGACTCGCCACCGGCCCTCTTCTTTGCCTGGTCGGCCGCCACCCTGGTCATTCTGCTCGGAGTCGTGGCGTTGGGCCTGTTTCTGCTCTCGCCCAGGCTCGGTGCGCTTTACCATCGGGCTCCGGTCGTTCTCTGGACCGGGCTGCTGCTGGCCGGCGCCCTGGTATGGGTCTGGTGGGGTCTGCTCTTTCTCTCTCACCAGCTCGAGCGCCCCCTGCTGCCGGAGCAGCTCGGGGAGCGGGGCCCGTTCCTGCGCTTGATGCGGCTGACTTCCCAGGTGGCTGCCCGCTTCGGCCGGCGTGATTGGGTGGAGAACGCCGCGGTCAAGGTATATAACGCGCTCGCGATGATGCGGCGCCGAAAGGTGGGTCAGGGAGAGCTGCTGCTCCTGATTCCCCGCTGCCTCTCCAAGGTGACGCTCGACGGGGTGCTGGGAATTGCGGGGAAGTACGGGGTCCCGGTCTTCGTCGCCACTCGCGGGCAGCTGGCCCGGCGAGTCATTCGGGAGCGGCGGCCTCGGGCAGTCGTGGCGGTGGCTTGTGAGCGCGACATGGTAAGCGGCCTGCACGACGTCGCCGGAAAGATCCCGGTGCTGGGCCTGACCATGACACTCCCCTCCGGCCCCTGCAAGGACGCTTCGCTCGACCTCGGCCAGCTGGAGCGGTGGGTACAGGCCTACGTGCTGTGAGCTTCGCCTGAGCTACTGATCGCTGGGGCTTGCGGCGGGTGTCGCGGGGGGCTGACTCGGAGAAGGCGGCCCCCCGTAGCGTTCGACCATCTTCTTCAGAACATCACTGACTT
Source organism: uncultured Gemmatimonadales bacterium (assembly GCA_965652025.1). Taxonomy (GTDB): domain Bacteria; phylum Gemmatimonadota; class Gemmatimonadetes; order Gemmatimonadales; family GWC2-71-9; genus CAVVWJ01. Next base: position 32,667 of record CBFGTM010000014.1, on the reverse strand, counting down.
TCCGAGCCACCGGATGATCGCCGGGGACCTGCCGGTCCAGCTCCCGCTCCGGCAGTGAGGGATCCACCGCCGGACGGTAGGATGTCTCGACTGAGAGCAGGCTACTGCCCGGCCGCGTGGGATCGGCCCAGGCTCTGACCCGAACGGTGCCAGGCCCGAGAGGCCGGGCAGAGGTAGGACGGCCAGTCTGGGCAGAAAACCAGCCGCTCTCCAGATACCCATCCCGGATCATGACCTTCCGGATCGGAATGGCGCTCGCCTTCAGGTCCTCAGCCAGGTGGCGAGTGGCGTCGCGAACCGGCAGGCGGACCTCGGTGCCGGCGGCGTCCGGCAGTGGAGCGAAACTGGGTCGGGAGGTGTTGGGCTGGCAAGCGACCAGCCAGACCAGGAGCAGATGACTTCGCCGCACGATCAATCCTTGTGCGGCGGAGTGCCAGGTGGATGGGTGTGTGGTGGTGTTCCGGGTGGATCGACGTGACCGGCAGGGGCCGGAGCCGTGGTGTCCCGCATCGGCGACTCAGCGGGTTCGCCGCCGCCGTGCTGGTGGCCCTCGGTGCGCTCATGCAGCTCGGTCTGGAGGACCCGGCTCGGAATGGCGGCGGCGTGCTCGAAGATCAGCCGTCCTCCATAATTGGCGGTGACGAAGAGGATACCGAGGCCTCCCAGGGAAAGCAGCAGGACGAGAACGCGCTCTCCCTGGCCCATGCGCCGCTCCCGCACGATTCGCCACAGGGCCAGGGCTGCAAAGACTCCGAGTGTGATCAGTGCCAGCTTCTCGTGGGTCTCCATGACCCGGTGTACCGCCTCTCCATGCTCGATGTGCTCCTCGGCCTGGAGCCCGGAGAGTACGGCGGCCGCTCCTCCAACCGCCCCCACCATCAGAGTCCAAAAGCTGACCAGCCGGTACCCCTCCCGCTTGGTCGCCAGCGCAGCCAGGTCGAACAAGACGGCTACGAGCAGGAGCGCCGTGGGAAGGTCGTTGAGGGCAGCGTGGACACGAGGCCAGTCGTAGCCGAGCATAGTTTCTCCGACAGCGTGAACGGTGAGGGGTGAACAGTTGACTGTTCACCCTTTCCCCAGCCCTAAGTTGGAGGGGGCTGGTGGATCGACCGAGTAATCATAAAACCCCCGGCCATTCTTGCGGCCGTGGAAGCCGGCAATCACCATCCGCTGGAGAAGCGGGGGAGCGGCATAGCGCGGCTCCCGGTACGCGTCGAACATGATCTCGGCAATACGGACCACGGTATCCAGCCCGATGTAGTCCAGCAGGGTGAGTGGCCCCATCGGATGGCCGCAGCCCAGCTGCATGGCGCGGTCGAGATCTTCGGTCGACGCGACCCCCCGTTCCAGCGCCCGGGCGGCATCCAGGAGATAAGGCACCAGTAGTAGGTTCACGATGAACCCGGGGCTGTCGTTGGCGGCGACTGGCACCTTTCCCAGCTTCCGGGCAAAGGCGTAGGCGCGGTCGAAGGTGTCCTGGCTGGTGGTGACGGTGCGCACCACCTCCACCAGCTGCATGAGGGGCACGGGATTGAAGAAGTGCAGCCCAACGAAGCGGTCTGCGCGGGTGGTGGCGACGGCCATCGCGGCGATGGTGAGGCTGCTGGTGTTGGACGCGAAGATCGTCGTCGGCGGACAAATCGGGTCCAGATCGCGCCAGAGCTGATTCTTCAGGTCGAGGTCCTCGGTGACGGCCTCGATGATGATGTCGCACTCCCGAAGGTCGTCGAGCTCGGTGGTAAAGCTCAGCCTGCCGGTAGAGGCATCCCGATCCGCCGCAGTGAGCTTTCCCTTTTCCACCAGGCGGTCGAGTGACTTGAGGATCCCCGCGCGACCCTTGGCCAGCATCGGCTCACCCACATCCCGAGCCAGGGTGGTGAAGCCCGCGCTAGACGCTGCCTGGGCGATGCCGCTGCCCATGAGACCACAGCCGAGCACGCCCACTTTTCTGATCGTCATTGGATTCCTGGGTTGTCGGCGGCTGGCTCCGTCACGGTTTCAGCGCCCGGCGGAGCTCGTCGGCCAGGAGGCCCATGAGTCCCGCTCGCTCACTCAGCTGACTCGATGCTCTCCCCCGGCCCTTTTCCAGCGAGTCCAGGGCCCGCTCCAGCCCCAGCTGAATTCGCGCTACAGTGGGCTGATACCGCCGGAACACGGCGTAGCTCACTCCCAGGGCCAACGGGAGTGGCACCAGAGCAACCGGAAGCAGCGCGCCCAGAGCAACCATGGTCGCGGTGCTGACGGCTCCCGCTCCCGTGATGGCGCTACTGCTGGCGAGATACTCGTTACGCACCTTGCGGGTGTCGGCTACCAGGGTCACATGGGAATAGCCGGACTCGAGGGGAAGGATGGCGGCGGTTACGGTTGCAGCCCGCGAGAGCATGAAGGGACGCTTGCCGGCTCCCAACGCCGCCGCAGACCGGCGGATGGCAGCCTGAAATCCACTGAGCGGCTCCCAGGTGATCCGCCCTGCCTGCTGCCGCTGAATGCAGAACAGCTCGTTGTGCTCCATCCAGCGAATCAGCTCCTGCTCCACCATCTCGGCGTCGAGCGACACCACCCGCTGTGCGGTCACCTCACCCGGCCCAGCCACCCGATCCAGAATGCCCGGTGTCCCCGCCTGCCCCGACCGGGCGCGCTCCTCCAGCAAAGCCTGCTGGAGGTACCGCACTGGGATGCCGACCTCGCGGCCGAGTGAGATCAGCTCGTCGGACGTGAGCGTATCCCCAATTTCTCGCTCCGCCGTCTGCAGCTCTGCCGCGCGCTTGATGATCCGCTCCAAAGCCTGGCGATCGACCCGAGCCGGTACAGCCTCGCTCATACTACTCCTGCTTGGGGGCCTTGGCCGCCTGGATTCGGAGCTGGGACATTAAGGAAGAGATATCCGAAGCTGGCAGGGCGGGGCCAGGGGGCTCGGCTGAGCCCTCGGTCCGAGGCGCGGTACCCGCGGCCGCGGTGAGAAAGGGGCGGAAAAGCTCCATGGGAATCGGAAAGATCGTGGTGGAATTGTTCTCGGCAGCGATCTCGGTGACCGTCTGAAGGTACCGCAGCTGGAGCGCGCTGGGCTCTCGAGCCAGGGTTCGGGCGGCCTGGGCCAGCGTCTCCGAAGCCTGCAGCTCCCCCTGGGCGGCGATCACCTTGGCCCGCCGCTCCCGTTCGGCTTCCGCCTGGCGGGCCATGGCGCGCTTCATCTGGTCGGGAAGATCGACATCCTTGACCTCCACCGCAGAGACCTCGATGCCCCACATATCGGTCCGCTCATCGATGATCTTCTTGAGCACGGCGTTGATCTTCTCCCGGTCGGACAAAAGCTCATCCAGCTCGACCTCGCCCAGCACCGACCGCAACGTGGTCTGGGCCAACTGGCTGGTAGCGTAGAGATAATCCTCGATTTCCAACACGGCCTTGGACGGATCGCTCACCCGCATGTACAGCACGGCGTTCACCTTCACGGACACGTTGTCCCGGGTGATCACGTCCTGGGGTGGGATATCCATGGCGACGATTCGGAGGGAGACTCGCTTCTGGCTGGCGAAGCCGGCCGGCAGAAAAATGAGTCCGGGCCCCTTAGTGCCCCAAAATCTGCCCAGGAAAAACGCGACGCCGCGCTCGTACTGACGCAGCACTCGCATGCTCATGAACGAATAGAGCACCGCGATGGCGAGGGCGGGAATGGCAAAGTCCATAGGGATCACTCTCAGCTGGAAAAGGCTTCTACGACTACCGCTGCTCCTTGACCGCCACCGATACAGGCGCTGCCCAAGCCATATCTGCCGCCGCGGCGCCGCAGGGCGTGCAGCAGATGCAGAGTGATGCGGGCACCACTGGCGCCGAGCGGATGGCCAATGGCAATGGCTCCGCCGTCGACGTTGGTGCGCTCTCGATCGAGCCCGAGCTCCTGCTCTACGGCCAGGTACTGCGCGGCGAAGGCTTCGTTCACCTCGACCAGATCCATGTCCTCGAGCTTGAGCCCCGCTCGGGATAGCGCCTTACGCGCGGCCGGAGCTGGACCGATCCCCATGATGCTGGGATCGACTCCGGCGCTGGCCCATGCGATCAGCCGGCCCAGTGGACGGAGCTTCCGCTCGGCGGCGAAACGGGAGCTCGCCAGCACCAGGGCTGCGGCACCATCGCAGATCCCGGAGGCGTTTCCGGCTGTCACCACTCCATCCTTCTTAAAGTAAGGTGGTAGCTTGGCCAGACCCTCCAGGGTGGTGCTGGGGCGCAGGTGCTCGTCGGCGGCCCAACTCTCCGTCTGTTTGGTCTTTCGGTTCTGCACCGGAACCGGTATGACCTCATCCTGGAAGGCACCGCTTTTCCAGGCCTCAGCGGCACAGGCCTGGCTTCGGGCGGCATAGCAATCGACCGAGTGGCGGCTGATCCGATACTGCTCGGCCAACTTCTCGGCGGTCTCCGCCATGGAGAGCCCACAGCTGGGATCTCTCAGCGCCTCCCACAGGCTGTCCTCCAGCGGCGCGGCGGGGCCCAGACGAAGGCCCCATCGGGCGCCTCGAACGACGTGAGGCGCCTGGCTCATGGACTCCGTCCCACCGGCCAGGACCACTTCTGATTCACCCATTACGATCTGCTGGCCGGCCTGGACCACCGCCTCGAAGCCGGAGCCACACAACCGGTTTACTGTCACCGCCGGCGTTTCTGTCGGAAGGCCGGTACGCAAGCCCACGTGGCGGGCCAGATAGATCGCATCGGCCGAGGTCTGGAGCACGTTCCCGAATACGACGTGATCCACTTCACCGGGGTCCACGCCGCTTCGGGCGAGCGCTGCCTGGCCTGCGAAGACGCCCAAGTCCGTAGCGGAGAAATCCTTCAAGGTGCCGCCGAAGGTCCCGAAACCGGTGCGGGCGCCGGATAGGAAGACAATCTCGCGGGCAGGGACGGAAGCGGTCATGGAGCGCTACTCCGGCGGGAACTGGGTGTGCGGAACATTGGGGATACGCAAATATCACCCTGAGCCTGGGACACTTTCAAGCAAACACTAAGCTATTGATACCAGGCTACTCCAAGCGCAACCCGATTGCTGGAGGGGTGCACGTTTCCTATCACACCGAACGGCTTGCCGAATCCGAGATATGAGGGACGGGCGTAGGACAGCTGAAAGCTCCAGCCACCGCCGTTGGCGTTCCTGCGAATGTGCCGAGCGACGTAAGCCCCCGGAGCGAGGGTTACCGGCGTTTCCGAGGCAGCTGAGATCATACCCAGCCCGAACCGGAATGAAGCGCCGAGATCCCAACTGGACTGCCCCGGTTGGCTCCGGCCCAGTAGCCGAACGCGCGGTTCGGTGTAAATCCATAGAATGCTCCTCGCTCCCTCCTGCGACTGGTAGCTGAGACCCACAACGCAGAGGCCCACACGGGACCTGCCCCGTGCACCGCGAGCCGAGAAGCAGCCCTCGACATCGGTGCCCCCTGGTGGACTGGTTCCCAACGGAGCTGGCGCGCTGCTTTGGAAGTACCCGCTGTGCCAGCCTCCGGCCAGCTCGATCCCCATTTCCCAACCTGGTGTATTGCGCACCTCTTGTCGGCGGCTCGAGGCCCTGACGTCCCGGTAGAGTCGCAACCGGCTGGCCAGATGCTGACCTGAAAGCGCGATGACACGAATCTCGTATTCGGCGTCGATCTCGGGGTAGATCTCAGCGACAGACGTGCCGCTCGGGGTATCCGATGTCAGGAAAGGGTAGACCCGAGGTAGCTGAGTTGGCCGAATCACCCCATCGACCAGCCCGCGTATCTGCAGCGTCAGGTCAGGAGAGCTGAGCTCGGCCCGGTACACCTGGCCTTCCTGAAGGAACACGCGAACGTACTCTCCAGCAGCGCTGAAGTCGTGATCTACAACCAGTACGTTCGAGTTCTCGTCGGGGGTCTGCGCAGCAAGGCCCTGGATATGCGGAGATGAAGCCAGGCCCACCGCGAACCATGCGGCAATAATCGCGGATCGAGACATCTCATGACCTTGGAACCGGGGGATGTCTCGATGATTTGCAAGTTGTGGGCCCTACTTGGCATCGACCGTAGCCCCGCAATTGACGCAATGCCGCCAGGTAGGCTCCAGTTCAGCCTCGCAGGATGCACATCGTGGGCGGGACAGGTTTTGACCGCACCCCGGGCAGAAATTCACCGATCGTCGGGCTGGCAGGGTGATGCCACAACGGCGGCAGCGTGAACCGGTGGTCGAAGCCTCATCTCTCGCGCTGGAGTGGCTGGACGAGGCTCGCGAACCGGGCGCTTGCCCTTGGGGGCGACTGGCTGCTGCGCCGTCGACTGAGAGGTCGGCTCGTGGGGGGGCAAAGGCCAGCTCGGCGTTCCGATCCAGGGCCTTCGCCACTGCGCCCGGATCGAGATGCACGACTGCGTTCTCATGCCGCTGAACCACGGTCAGGTCAGGATTTGGCGTGCCAACCTCGTTCCGGAAGTCGTCGGCTACGTCGTCGGGCCCGGTTCGGGCGAACCCACCCTCGCCGGCGCAGAGCCGCAGGAGCACCCACTCGTAATCTTCGCTGCTCTCCAGACCGAGGGCTCGCCGGTTGCCGCGGTAGGGAAGAATGGAATTGCGGATGTCCCCCAGAAGGAGTGGCTTCCGCAGTCGAGTGCTGTCCTCGGCGGCGACGTTGCGGACCAGCTGTACGAAGAAGCGCTGCAGATCGATCAAGGCCTCATTCCACTAACTCTCCGCCAGCGCGAAACTCTCTCCCGCAGCAATGCGCTGCTCCAGCCGCTCGAACTCTGCGTCCGGCTCATAACCGGCATACGCCCCTTTGGCCTGTCTTCCAGCAAGCCACTCCAGAAATTCCGATTGGACAGCACCATCCGAGCTCTTCTGCTCCCTGGCGGCGGTTACCGCGAGCCAGTCCGCGTACTCGTTCTTTGGATGCTTGGCGTGCCCGCGCACCCAAGTCCACTGCACCTCGTGCAAGCGCACCGCCTGCGCCAGATCCTGCCATAGCGCCAGGTTCTCGATTGGTCCGGTCTTCCGAGTCCAGCCTCGGGCGGCCCAGCCGGACACCCACTCTCGCATTCCTTTTACCAGATACTCGGAGTCGGAGACCATAAGGACTCGCAGGCGATTGCCTTTGGCGGCGAGCAGCCGCAGAGCGATGGTGGCGCCGAGTAGGGCCATCCGATTGTTGGTGGTGGCTGGTAAAGCGATATAAAAGTCACGTCGCTGAACGCGCCGGCCACTCCGAGCCTCGATCAAGCCACCGGCGCCCCCTGGATTCTCGCCTTCCCGCCCGTTCCCGAGACAGCTCTCGTCCAGGTGCACGATGGCAACTCGGCTCACTCGATCACCTGGAAGCTCTCCATCTCATCCAGCCGGAACGTGAGCTCCTCGCCGGTCATGGGAAGCCATCCGATCAGGGCATCATGCTGGTTGATAGAGGTGACCCGCTGTGCTACTACCACGTACTCGGTGCCACGCCGCGTAAGTGCGACCCGGAGCCCATCACGAGCGGCCCGCTCCAGTTGATCCATGCGGTCTGTCGTCCAACGCAGCGTCGCCATCTAGATCTAACCTTTCCCTGACTTGTCACGGGTGTCGTCGCACCACCCGAATAGCGCCGGGGTCACCGGCCACGATGCGGCCGATGATAGCGGCGGCAGGAGTGTGTTCCTCCCGCAGCGCGGCCAGGAGAGCCGTCTCGTTCTCGGAAGGTACCACCAGCAGGAGACCGCCGGAGGTTTGAGCATCAACGCAGAGATATCGTTCCTCGAGACTCAGGTCCGGAGACCACTCGACCCGGACGGCGGCTTCAAGATTTCTTTCGGTCCCGCCCGGAATTACTCCTCGAGACGCCAGATTTCTGGCGTGGGGCAAGATGGGAATGGCCTCGAACGCCACCTCGGCAGCGACTTTACTGGCCTCCAATATCCCTGTCAGGTGGCCAATGAGTCCGAAACCGGTGATATCCGTGGCAGCACTCACCCCGATCTGAAGCGCCGCTCGAGCCGCTCCGTCGTTCAGGGTGGTCATCGATCGAACGGCCTCGGCCATTCCGGTCTCCAGCAGCGCATCGCGCTTGAGAGCCGTGGCCAATATCCCGGTGCCGAGCGGCTTGGTGAGGACCAGCACGTCCCCGGCACAGGCGCCGGCGTTCGTCAACATCCGGTCGGGGTGCACCTCGCCGATCACGGCCATGCCGAAAGTGGGTTCCACGGCGTCGATGGAGTGGCCACCGAGGATCAGGCACTTGGCCCGGCCGGCAACTTCGGCAGCCCCGCGGAGCACCTGTCCCAGCACGTCAAATGGCAGGCGCTCCCGAGGCCACCCCACCAAGTTGAGGCCAAACAACGGTGTCGCGCCCATGGCGTAGATATCGCTAAGGGCATTCGCCGCGGCGATAGCTCCCCAAGAGGCCGGATCGTCGACGATAGGCGTGAAGAAATCCACCGTCGCCACCAGGGCGCGGTCGGGCGACAGCTGAAAAACCGCGGCGTCATCCTTAGTGGCGGCGTCGATCAGGACCCTGGGGTCCGATGCCTCCGGCAGAAAGCGCAGGACCTGCGCTAGATCGGCGGAGCCGAGCTTACACGCTCAACCAGCGCCGTGGGAGAGCGAGGTGAGCCGGATTCTGGGCTTTTGGTCGGTTGGCGCGTTGGACATCGGAGACCTCCTTCGAGCAGTCTAGCTCTCCGGCTCGGCCCAAAGCAACGCGCGCAGGGCAATCAAGGCCCGCTCCTGCTGAGCGGTGGATCCGAAGCTGCCGTCGAGCCGCTGCCGGGAGAGCAGGGCCGGCACCGCCCGGCGCACGGCCTCCCGCGCCTCGGGTGTGCCGAGAGCCAACAGCGCTTCGAGGGTGTGGAAGAGATCGGCATTGGCCCAGTTTCCATCCTGGCCCTGCTGGGCCGCGATCACCGAGGAGAGCTTGGCCCGAACCTCCCGGGAGTGAGACCCGCAGGCGATTGCGTGAATCCCAGTAATAATGGTGTCGGGTGCGAAATAGCCATTCCAGTCGGTCCATTGCTGCTGGAGCTGCAGCAGGCTGGCGAGATGACGCTCGATCAGTGGCCGGAATCCCAATCCGCTCCGCAGGGCGACGCGCAGGGCCCCGCAGCTGAGCGCAAACCGGGCCGCCGGGTCGGCGCGAAACACCTTGCCGTTGGGAAACATGACCGGTGCAACCCGCTGCTCCGGAGGAGCGGGAGAGAAGAACCCGGAAATGAAATGCTCGCAGATGCGATGGCCATGCCGGATCCGGTTGCATCCCTGGTCGAAGGCGCCCGGTCTGCCCTGGAGCGACAGAATGAGGTCGATGGCCCGCCTCCATGCGTGTTCTTCGCCGGCCTCGAGATCGAGGAGCTCGTGGGCCCGCCAGATAGTCGGCACCACGGCGGTCTCCATCGTCTGGGCCTCGGTAATCTCCTCCACCAGTTGCTCAACCAGGTCTTCATCATCGGCTGCCGGCTGCCCCAGGTCCCTCCGGGCCAGAACACCCTGGCGGGTGGGCTCCGAGGCGAAGAAAAGAGCCAGGCGGTCGATACTTTCCTGCGGATGGGTCGGCGCGGTCAGAGGATCACCAGGTTGCTCGAATGGAGTCGATATCGACCAGGCGGCCGCGGCTCATGACTGCCTCGATCGATTGGGTATTACGGATGTCGGCCAGGGGGTCCTTGGTGAGGACGATCAGATCAGCGACCTTGCCGGGCGCCAGCAAGCCGATTGAATCGACACCCAGCAGCACCGCTGCATTTCGGGTCGCCGCCCGCAAGGCTTCGCGGGTGCTGAGCCCGGCGCGAACCAGCAGCTCCAGCTCGCGATGTTCACTGTACCCGGGGACCAGCAGCTGATTGGGGGAGTCGGTTCCGGTCGCGATTCGCCCCCCGGCAGCGGCAAACGTTCGGACAAAGAGATCCTGCATCGCCCGCGACGCGCGGAATGCTTCGAAGTCGCTCTCACTCCAGCCGGCGCGGGTGATCATCCCGGGCACGTCCCAGTCCCGCTTGGGGGCTTCGGGAACCGCCGCCATGGCCTGGTCGCGCTGCAGAGCGGGATCGTTCAGCCGGCTGAGTGTCTCGTGCAGAGTCAGGGTGGGGACCAGGGTGATCTTGGCGTCGGCCAGGCGGGTGGCCAGCTGCCTGACCGATCCGGGATCGAGGCTCGCCCAGCTTCGCTCAAAGCTGGTCCACCCGGGAAAGAAACCGCGATAGTGAGCCGCAATGAGCGAGGAGCGCTGCCCAGATAGCGCCTCGGGCACCCCGGTCAGGTGCTCGATTGAGGACACCCCCGCCTTGGCCGCCGCGACGGCATCGGTCATGCCGAGGTGTCCGGCCACGGCGACATTGAAGGTGTGGGCCTCGTCTATGATCGCTCGGAGCAACGGGGCATCGACGTGGGTATAGATCTTGATGAAGTCGACCCCGGAGCTCACCAGCCGGTCCACGGCCTTACGAGCCTCATCGTCGCTGCTGACCCCGATGGCATCCGGGTAGGTGGTGGGCAGACCATCGATCATGGCACCGGCCGCGTATACCCTGGGCCCCTGGCTGCGTTCGCCGTTGGACCTGCGGCGGAATGCCACTACCGTGCTCAGCTCGCCGTGGGCGTCGCGAACGGTGGTGACGCCCCAGGCCAGATAGCGAGAGGGTGCCCAGGTGGCGGCTTGGCTGATGTGGGTGTGCGCGTCGATCAAGCCGGGAGTGATCCAACGGCCGGTCAAGTCCACCAGGCTGGTGCGTCGGGGCAGTTCAAAGGCCGCATGAGACCCGACCGACTCTATTCGGCCGCGGCGAATCACCACAGCGGCATCGGGCAGCGGAGGACCCCCGGTGCCGTCGATCAGGGTGGCGCCCACCAGCGCGAGGCCGTCCGCGGCTCCCTGCTGGCACCCGAGGAGGAGGAATCCGACCAGGAGCGCGGGCGCCCAGCGGCTACCGAGGATCACTGGAGGAGTGGTCGTGGAGAATCTTCCAGCCTTCGGCTCTCCGCTCCATCACCAGGGTGAAGGGACCGCTCGCACTGGTGCTACCTCCTCGCTGGAGAATGTAGCGAGCGGTCACCAGGGCCAGGATCGGACTCAATTGGCGGACTTCCACCTCCTCGAAGTGGAGGGTGTCTCGCCGGGCACCGGGTGCAAATCGGGGGGCATAGTTTTTTCGGATAAAGTCGAACCCGTGCCGCGCCCGCCGACCATCGACGAAGGTGGTGGTGCTCTCCGGCGCGTAATCGGAGACGAACGCGTCCAGGTCGCCCCGGTTCCAGTCGCCGGCGGCGCGATCCAGTTGAGCGACGATCTGGCGCGTGAGCTCGCGGTCGTCGGCGGCACCCTCCGCGGTAGCAGGGGGCTGTCCGGCCGGCCGGCAGGAGACGACGAGCGCGAACGCCAGCAGAGCAGTGAACGCACGCATGAATGTTGAGGGTAGGGTGATGGAAGGTGGAGAACTCTCACCAACGATGCAAGATCCGACACGCTCGGCTTATACTTGGGCGATGACCGAAGTCCAGCCCCAGCCGTCGACCGAAACTTCCGGTCGGCGCTCCGGCGCCATTCGCCACCAGCCCATCTCCGACTACGGAATGATCGGCGACATGCGAACGGCCGCCCTGGTTGGCTTGGACGGCGCGATCGACTGGTGTTGCCTGCCCCGGTTCGATAGCGGGAGCGTCTTTGCTGCTCTCCTGGATACGGAGCGCGGCGGTACCTGGACCATCCAGCCCGAAGGGCGGTGGACTTCCACTCAGCGATACCTTCCCCGCACCAACATTCTCGAGACCACCTTCCGGATGCCCGACGGCGGCACCGTTACCCTGACCGACTTCATGCCGGTGGCCGAGGACGGCCGGCCGTCGGGACCCCATCCCGAGATTCACCGGCGGCTACGCTGCACCCGAGGCCGGGTTCCGATCCGGATGATCTTCATGCCCCGCTTCGAGTATGGGGCTCGTACGACCCGGCTGGAGCTGCTTCGCACCGGCATCTTCGCAACCGACCGAACTGACCAGGTGCTCACGCTCTCCAGTGCCAAGCCTTTCGACTGGACCATCGAACAGTCGATTGCCACCACCCGATTCGAGCTGGAAAAGGGTGAGGAGCGCTGGGTGGTGCTTCGCTACGATGACGACGACATCCACCCGGTGGACCGCTACGAGAGCAACCGCAAGCTCGACAATACTGCCGAGTTCTGGCAGCGATGGTCGGCCAGGGTCCGATACCGCGGGCCCTACCGGGGCATGGTGAAGCGGTCGGCACTCGCACTCAAGCTCCTCACCCATGCCGACACCGGAGCCATGATTGCAGCCCCCACCACCTCGCTGCCGGAGGCCATCGGCGGTCTGCGAAACTGGGATTATCGGTTCGTCTGGCTTCGGGATGCAGCGTTTACGCTGGCGGCGCTGGATGCGGTGGGTCACTACCAGGAGGCCGACCAGTTCATGCGCTTCCTGAAGAAGGTCTGCCGGCACGAAGGCGGCGGTCACCTGCAGATCATGTACGGCATCGACGGCCGGCGGGACCTCATCGAGCGGCAGCTCGATCACTTGAGTGGATACCGCGGCTCCCGCCCGGTGCGGGTGGGCAACGGAGCCGTCGGTCAGCTGCAGCTGGACGTGTATGGCGAGGTCATGGAAACGGCCGACATCTGGCGCCGTAACCACGAGATGACCGAGGGGACCTGGCGAGTGCTTCGGGGGCTGGTGGATTGGGTCAGCCGGAACTGGCATCTCCCCGACTCCAGCATCTGGGAAGTCCGGGGAGGAGTTCGGCACTATGTGTTCAGCAAGGTGATGAGCTGGGTGGCGCTGGACCGGGGAATCCGGATGGCCGAGGAGCTGAGCCTCGAGTCGGACACGGCCACCTGGCGAGCGGCACGCGATGCGCTCTACGCCGAAATCATGGAACGTGGGTGGAGCGAGAAACGACAGTCATTCGTGCAGTCCTACGACGACGATTCGCTGGACGCCGCGGCCCTCGCTATCCCGATGGTTCGGTTTCTACCCTGGAATCACCCCCGGGTTCACAGCACCGTCCACGCGATTGCTCGGGAGCTAACCAGCCAGGACGGCGAGTTGGTGTACCGCTACCGGCACTCGGATGGTCTGGAAGGGGAGGAAGGCGCGTTCTCGATTTGTACTTTCTGGCTGGCCCAAGCCCTTGCCATGATCGGCGAGCGGGAGCGCGCGGATCGGGTATTCCGCCGCATGCTCCGGCACGCCAATCACGTGGGCCTGTACTCCGAGGAGATCGATCCCGCAACCGGGGAGTTCCTGGGCAACTTCCCCCAGGCCTTCACCCATATCGCGTTGATCAACTGCGCCGCGGCCCTGGCCGGGCTGGAACGGGGCGCCTGAGCCTATTTCCGCCGGCTCGATCTCCGGGTCTTGCGGGCGCTCTTTCGCGCGGTGCGCTTAGCTGACCTGGCTCCTTTACGGGCGGAGCGCTTAACTGACCTGGCCGCTTTGCGGGCGGTCCGACGCCCCTTGCGCGCGGTCGTACGAGCGGAGCGTCGGGCAGCCCCACCGGACTTGCGGGCCGCACGCTTGGTGGCCCTGCCGGCTTTGCGAGCGGTTCTCCGACCTTTGCGGGCAGTCTTGCGCGCCCCACGCCGAGTTGACCTGGCCGCTTTACGGGCGGTACGACGAGCCTTCCTGGCGGTCTTGCGACCAGTGCGACGGCTGGGAGCCGGCTCATCGAAACCGAAGGACGATGAGGATGCGGAAGTGGAAGACGGGGGGGATTCCGAGGGCAGTGGGTCCATCCACCCTGAGCCGGACCAGCCCATCTCCATAAAATGAAGTTCGGCCATCTTCGCTCCCTCCAAACGCATGTGCGGCGCCACCCGCCGCCGGTCTTGAGGCGATGAGGCGCCTCCCAGTGAACCGACATATAACTTGCACATCCGGAGGCCTTGTGCAAGACACAAGTTCAGCTTGTGGTATGCAGTGGATGCAGCGCGCTATTATTACGCCACCACCAAACCATTCCGGAACCCATCGCCCAGTGCCCTCAGCGCCTCCTCCAGCAGCCAGCGGCGGCCTCGGTCCCCACCCTGCGCTGAGTCGCTATGCGCATGTTGCTCTTATGATTACAGCGTTGGCGTCAGCCCCCCCGCTGGCGGCACAGACGGTGGCCGAAGTTCAGGTTACCCCTGAGACCATGACCCTCGGCGTGGGGCAGAAACAGGTCCTGTTCGCCACCGCGTTCGATCAACGCGGTAATCTGATTCCCACCGCCAAGTTCACGTTCTGGAGCTCCGATACGCTGATCGCCCAGGTCCACAAGGACGGTACAGTGATCGGTGTGAAGCCAGGCCTGGCGAAGATCGAGGCTCGTTCCCAGGGACGGCGGGCCTCGATGGCAGTGCTGATAACTGGAGGAGCGCCAGGCGAGTCGTCCTCCCGCCCCGCGGCGGCCTCGGTCCTCACCCTGGAGCCGTCCTCCTTGAGCCTCTATCCGGGAGAGACTGTCCGAATTTCCGCCCACGCTCAGAAAGAAGACGGCACCCCGGTATCGGTTGGCCGGGTGATGATCAAGTCACTCAAGCCCGAGATCGCCCGGGTCGACTCCGGAGGCATGGTAAGCGGCGTTGCACCGGGCCGCACGATTGTGCAAGCCACCTCCGGCCAGCTCATGGCCACCCTGCCGGTGGAAGTGGTGCAGACCGACTTCGCCGTTGCGCCGAGCCGGCTCCAACTGGCGCCGAATGAGACCGACACGCTGCGCGCGGTGGTTCCGAGTCAGGGGAATCGAGAGATTCGGGGAGTCCTCAAGTGGAGGTCCACCGATACGACGGTCGCTACCGTAAGCAGCGGCGGGGTGGTCCGCGGCCGTGCCGCGGGGCAGGCCGAGATTATTGCGGCCGGGTACGGTCAGGAGCGACGAACGGCCGTGTCGGTGTACCGGGTCCCCGATGCGTTGGTGGTCTCTCCGCCCCAGGGGGGCACGATCCAGCTGCCGCTGCGCTCGACCCGCCTGTTTACCGCCGTCGCCGAGTCGGCCGATTCGAATCCCATACCCGAGGCTCAGGTCCAGTGGGAGCTGGGCGACAGCGCTATTGCAGCTTTCGATCCCGGCACCGGCGTAGTCACCCCTAAGCTGGTCGGAACGACGACCCTGACAGCCCGGCTTCCCGGAATCAAACCAGCCGTGTGGACCATCCAGGTAGTCGCCGGGGAGATCACGATAGAGCCATTCAGGGCTGGACTGCTGGTGGGCCAGCGCATGACACTATCCGCAATTCTCCGAGACCCGGATGCGGCCTCGGGCACCCGGACGCCCAGCGCCCGCTGGAGCTCGGATAATGCGGAGGTTGCCACGGTGCGCGAGAACGGACAGGTCGACGGCGTCGGTCTGGGACATGCCGAGATTACGGCGACGATGCCCTGGGGCAAGAGGGCGATAGCCGATGTGTACGTGGTTGGCGATCTGCTCTTCAGCTCCAACCGGGGTGGCAATTTCGGGATCTACCAGATGCGCGTGCCCGGCCCTCTGACACCGGTCCCGATCCTCGCCGACAGCGCCAGCAATATCCAGGCAGTGCTGTCACCTGATCGTACCCACGTGGTGTTCAGCTCCAATCGAAACGGCAATTTCGATCTGTACCTGGTGGACCCCGACGGCGGCCAGTTGCGCCGCCTTACCAGCAGCCCGGGCAATGAAGGCGAGCCCGCCTGGACCCCCGACGGCAACCGAATCGTCTACACTGCGACCAGTGGCACCAGCACGCACATAGCCATCATGGCCAGCGACGGGAGTCAGAACCGGCAGCTGACCATTGCGTCGGGAGGCAATCACTCTCCCACGGTGGCTCCCGACGGTCGAGCGATAGTGTTCGTCTCCGCCCGGGATGGGAATCACGCTATCTACACCATGGGACTGGACGGCACTGGACAGCGGAGACTTACCCGAGGCTCCGCCCGGGAGACCAGCCCCCGATACGGTCGCAATGGTGATCTGTTCTTTGTCCTGGAGCGAGGGGGGAGCTCGCGCGGTTCACGGATCATGCGGATGCCTGCCGCCAGCGGATCGCCCTCCCAGGTTCTCCAGACCGAAGATCCGGTAGCCGCTATCGCCGTGTCACGGGGTGGCGACCGTCTGGCCTACCTCACCAGCAGGATCAGGGATGCTGCCAAGGGCCGGTACGAGTTCGGCCTGGTCCTTCAGCCGCTCCAGAGCGGTAGTCCTCCGGCGAATGTGCCGCTCCAACCAGGCGAGCAGATCTCCAGCCCTTCGTTTTGACCCCAGTGACAACGTGAAGGCGTTGACCCTGACGGCGGTGGGTGGCCGCGAGCACCTCCAGGTACAGGAGTTGCCGGAGCCAGTCATCGAAACGCCTAGTGACGTGCTCGTCCGCGTTCGCGCCATGGCCCTCAACCGGCTCGACCTGTTCGTTGCCGAAGGGCTCCCCGGGGCCAACTACAGCTTTCCCCACGTGGTAGGCTGCGATGGAGCCGGAACCGTGGTCGAAGTCGGTGCCTCGGTGACGGGACTGAAGCCGGGTGACCGGGTGATGATCAACCCCACTCTCTCCTGCCGCACTTGTCCATGGTGCTTGCAAGGCGAGGATTCGCTCTGCGGAAGTCTTCAGGTCCTCGGGGAGCACCGGTCTGGAACAGCCAGGGAGTACCTGGTGCTGCCGGCTGACAATCTGGCACGGGTACCCGACCCCATGCCCTGGCCCCAGGCAGCCGCGTTTTCGCTGGCGACGCTCACGGCCTGGCGAATGCTGACGACACGGGGCCAGGTCCGGGCCGGGGAGACGGTCCTGATCTGGGGCATCGGGGGAGGGGTCTCGATGGCGGCCCTCCAAGTAGCCCGCCACCTCGGCGCCCGGACGATTGTCACCAGCGGAACCGACGCCAAGCTGGAGGTGGCCCGGTCACTCGGCGCCGACGTCGCGCTCAACCACCAGCGGGACGACGTGGCTGCCGAAACCAGGAAGCTCACCGGCGGAATGGGCGCGGACGCGATCGTGGACAGCAACGGAGAGCAGAGCTGGCGGCAGTCGCTCCGGGCGCTCCGGCGAGGGGGCCGACTCCTGATCTGCGGGGCGACGACGGGGCCCAAGGTTTCCCTGGATCTCCGGCGGCTGTTCTGGCATCAGTGGTCCCTCCTGGGGTCGACGCTGGGAAATCGCCGGGAATACGCCGAGATCGTCCGGCTTGCCGGCGAAGGGAAGCTCTGGCCGGTGGTCGATCGGGTGGTCCCCTGGAATCAAGCGTTCGACGCGATCGAGCGGCTGGCTCGAGGTGAACAGGTCGGAAAACTCGTCATCGAGGTTACAGCGTGACGGAGCTTTGGCAGCGGATTCTCATCGGAGCCGAACAGATCGGCAGTGTGGTGCCGGCACTGGTTGGCGCGGCGGTCATCCTGCTCACCGGGTATTTCCTGGCCCGCCAGGTCCAGCACTGGGCCGACGAGACCCTCAAGCGGCTGAACTTCAATCGGGTGGCTAGCGTCGGCGGGCTGGACGAAGTCGTCGGGCGGACCGGCTCGCGGCTCGATCCGGTACGGGCTCTGGCCAAGTTGATCTTCTGGCTGGTAATGCTGGTGGTGATTCTGCTGGCCAGTACGGCGCTGGGCCTCGAGAGCATCAACGAGATGTTCGGCGCCATGCTCGCGTTTATTCCCACCCTGATTGCCGCCATCGTCATTGTCATTCTGGGCATCATCGTGGGCGAGTTCGTTCGCGGACTGATCGTCGCCTCCGCGGGCAGCCTCTCAGGTGTGCCCACAGTCGCCAAGCTGGCCAAGGGTGCGGTCATCGTGATCGCGCTGTTCATGGCGCTGCAGCAGGTCGGGGTGGCGGAAGAGATCGTAACCGCGGCATTCACCCTTATTCTAGGAGCGGCAGCGTTAGCAGTGGGTCTGGCATTCGGGTTGGGCAATCGCGAGCTCGCTGGCGAGATCACCCGGAGGTGGTACGAGCAGGGCCAGCGTCAAAACCGCAGGGAAACCGACCGGTTGGAAGTAGTTCCTCGCGATGCGCGGGTCGCGAGTCTCGACGACTCCAGGTCGTCCTGAGCCCTTCAGCTACAGCCGAAATCGTCCTATCGTGCGAGTCTCATCCGCATTCTTCATAGCGGCATAAAGGACACCATTCGCACCAAAACCGGCCAGGGTGGCACCAGCAGGCAGCGTAACCTCACGAGTCCACTTTCCTTTTCGATTCCAGACGTCGTAAGTAAGCGGTGCAGTGTCCGAGGTGCGTGGCCGCTGAAGCCAGACTTCACCGGACGGTCTGCCAACTGCGTGCTCGAACGGCGGCTTCGTTTCGGCGAAGGGATAGACGACACGAAGGTCCTGCGGCATCCCGAACTGCTTCCCCTGCAGGCGGACCTGGGCTAGTACCCGCTCCTTGTCGGCATCCGTGACCGGTACTCTGGTATAGGACCGCGTCTCCCCTCGGATCCAGGTTCCGTTCGGCGCACGCCAATCCACCCGGTTCAGCCGGGCCCGGGCTACCCAGGCTGTTCCATCCGGGAGCACACCGAAGAAATCGTTGGGCGCAAAGACCTTGGCAGCCTGCTGAACTTCCTCCCCAAAGATGGCATCGCCATACTCGGGTGAGGACAACTGAGCCACTGTATCGACTGATTTGCCTGACAGGGTCAGCCGCAGTACCGGGATGCTATCGGGCCGCAGGGCGCGCCCGGGCTCTCCGCCTCCCAGCACCGCCTGATAATCAACCTTGTACCCGTGACCGAGGGTGTCGTACAGCAACACCGGAGTGTGCCCCGAGACTTGCTGGATCGGCAGCACTTTCAAGGGCTGCCCCGCCTCGTTCCAGAGGGTGGTCCGGAGCGCGCTGAAGTCAACCAGCGCTACGGTATCTCCGGCCAAGTGGGCCACCCACCCCGGGAACTTGTATTGCCCCGCCGCGCTGCTGGTGGTCACCGAGTCTACTCGATTGCCGAGGGTATCGACCCGTCCGGACTTGAAGTCGCCCCGGACGAAGAGTTTCCCCTTGGTGTCGGCAAAGATCACCCTCCCATCACTCAGCTCCACCACATTGCTGAGTGCTCCGAAGCTGCCCGGCAGTCGCGCTTCCGGCCTCAAGGCGCTCTGACTCTCCGCGGAGTGGCACCCCACACTGGCAATACCGAAGAGAACGACAAACTGGATCACCTTCATCGAAAGGTCCTATGGCCTGGCGATTGTGGTCGGAACGGTGATACTGATGAACCGGGTTCCATCGGGGACCGGCTCCGCCAGGAGCGCACTAGTTTCACTCAGCGCGGTGATCCGGCCCTGACCTCGCACCCTGACGTCCCGCACTAACCTGCCCTGGCGGTCCACAATGTGGTAGCTGCGAGTAGAATCAGCTGGGGCGCGGCTCTTCTCCAGCCAGACCTCGCCCGAAGGGCTGGTAAATCCAGCTTCGAAAGGCGGCTTCACCACGGCGAAGGGCAGTTCCTGCGCGGTGCGACGCAGCTCGGGTGGAAATCGGCGCAGGAACAGCTCCCTGTCATACCGGGTCACCTCCAGGACTCGATCGGGCAGCGGCTCACCTCGCACCCATTTTCCCTCCGGCGAGCGCCAGTCCACCCGGTTCTCGTACACTCTTGCGACCCAGACCCAGCCGTCGGGAAGTACTCCCCACCGATCCACTCCACTGAATACCCGGCGCTCGAACCGCCGTCCGGCCTCGCCGACGACCTCGGCGATATCGAGCGGAGCCAGCCGGGCAATGGTGTCGGCCCGGGTCAAAGCAGGATCGGTACGAACCAATGCCGCGGAGTCGCGATTGCCGCTGCCGTCGGGACCGGGCATAGGGTAGAGGTCCAAATAGAAGTTGCCCGCACCGTCCCGAGCTCGCGGAAGAGTGCCCCGGGTAACTCTCGGCGCCGGAATGACTCGGGCCAGACGGCCGGAAGGTAGCCATAGGCCCAGCCGACGCAGCCCCCAATCCCCAACATGGAGAGTGTCTTCCGCCACAAAGAGATTGGAGGGGTTCCGCAGGTCGGGTGAGCCTCGGCGTACCAGGGGGGCAGCAGTTCGTCGGCTAAAATCGACGATACCGACTAACTCATCGGCTACGGCCAGTACGGCCCAGCGCTCGCCGCCCAGCCAGGCAGCTTCGGAGACTTCGCCGTATGGCGCGAGGACCGTATCCCCCGACAGGGCGAGCTCCACGACAGTAGCCGGTGGACTCGAGGATCCACAGGCTGCCAGCAGTACTCCAGAGACCCAGCTTCCCAGACGAACCATGGCGTGCATGGCCGAAAGGTAATGGCGCTCACGCCGCGGACTTGTGATAGCGGTTTACGGCGAGAGCCAGGACTGCCACGCCTGCCAGGGCGAGGCCGACGATGGGCGCCGCAGTTCCCCCGCCGTCAAGAGGTGCGGCTCCCCGTCCGCCCCTCGATTAGCGGAGAATCTGCTCGAACAGGTCTATAGCTCTGGGGTCGTTACTTTGGCCCAACCAAAAGAGGGCGGTCTTGCGAAGCTCGGGGTCGGTGTTGCTGCGGGCGATTCGGATGAGCGCGGGAACTCCTTCGTTTCCGGACCGCTGCGACAGAGCGAAGACCGCTTGTTTCCGCACCTCGCGGTCGCCCCGCTCATCTACAACTATGGAGTCGAGCGCGCGGGCTGCGGCGTCTCCCGCTGCCTGGCTCAGCCAGAACACCGCAGTCCGGCGCCGCTCCTCCGGCAGCCGGTCGGTGCGAGCAATCCGGAGTAACGCAGGCCAGACGACGACACTGTCGGCGAGAGTTGCGGGAAGCACGGGGTCTCCATCGAGGTCACTTGGTCGGGAGGCCAGATCCAGCAGGTATCTCGCCGCGTCCTGCGGCCGAACCGTGCCCAGATCGGCGGCCTTGCCGCCAGTGCGCCAGCGCCCGCCCACGTAGGTTCGAAGTGCGATGACCCGTCCACCCGCCAGCTCCAGCGATACCCGTACCGGCTGGTGCTCGCAGTCAGTCTCCCATTCGTCGGTGGCTTCCCTGATGTTGATGTTACCAGCCCCACTCCCGCACACGCCCGGCCGGGCGGCGAAGCTCAGATGCACTGTGCCGTCGGATGCGGCCTCCAGCCGCTGCTCCAGCGTTTGTCCGGAGAGCTGGGAGCAGACTAGAGTGGTCAAGCCGACCAGTAGCGTTGCGCGCATGGGAGACTCAGGGCTGATCGATGATGTCCTGGATGGCCTGGACCGCCCGGGAGTCGTCCGACTGCCCGAGCCAGAACAGGGCTCGCTTGCGCAGCTCAGGGTTGGAGTCCCTCTTGGCGATCTGGATGAGTTTATCCAGAGCCTGAGGCTCATCCCGCTGGGAATAGACGAAGATCAGCTGCTCGCGCATCTCCCGGTCGTTCATGGTGTCGTACAGCCGGGTCAGATCCGTGATAGCGATTTCCCCGCCCTGGCCGGCCCAGAACAGCGCCTGTTTGCGCATCTCGAGTGTCTGCGTCGTATCCCGAGCTACTGCCATGAGCCAGCGGCCGTTCTCGTTGCCTCCCATCTGTGACAGCGAGAAGAGCACCTTCTTCTTCAGCTCGTCGTGCCTCAACTTGCCGAACAGACTGCGCAGGAATGCCGCGTTGTCGGCGCCTCCGCGCTGCCCCAGCCAGAAGATCGCCTTCTCCCGGATGTTCTCCGGGATATCAGCCCGCTCGGAATAGGCCCGCAACGCCGCCTGGGCCCGCGGATTGTCCTGCTGGGAGAGGGCAAAGACCGCCTTCTCCTGGATCTCCGGGTCCTGCGACGAGCGCAGGATGGAGTCGAGCGCGCTCACCGCGCGGTCGGTCCCGACCTGAGAGAGCCAGAATACGGCCTGCCGACGAACCTCCATATCCGGATCGGAGCGAACCGACTCCAAGAGGATGTCTTCGGTGCCGGGGCGGTTATGCTGGGCAATCAGAAAGACGGCCTTCCGCCTGAGGCAGGCCGAAGCGGGGTCCCGCCGAGCCAGCAGCTTTTGCAGGATGGGGCGGGCTTTGGCTTCGTCCATCTGCTGCAGGGCGTTCAGCGCCGCGACCTTCATGTCATCGTCATCCGCAGCCTCACAGCGCCCAGTCGGCGGAGTCGGAGGCGTGGGCGGAGTCGGCGGTGTGGGGGGCGTCGGTGGGGTAGGTGGAGTCGGGGGAGTCGGAGGTGCAATCGTTGCAACGGTCCGCGCAATCTCCTCCGCCGCCTGGCTGTCACCCCTGCGGGCCAGCTCGCCCTGGACCCGGCTCTCGAGCGCCGTCGCATCGCCGCGGGTGGCAGCAGCCGGATACTTCTTTCGCTGCCGTCGCAATACCTCGAGGGCACGCCGGAGGTCCTGGTCTGCGCCCAGGCGATAGAGCGCGAACGCCTGCCAGTAAAGCGCGTCTCCGGCGTAACCCGACCGAGCAAATCGAACCGGAATCTGGCCAAAGAGGTTGGCCGCCTCCCGGTAATCGCGACGGCTGAGCGCCTCCCGGGCAATGCGATAGAGCGAGTCTGCCGGATCTCCTTGCAGCCAAGGCGCCGGAACTGAGGGGACAGCGGAGTCCGCTACCCACTCAATGCTCGCGGGCCGCACCGCGCTCTCGATGAGCGGGCTACGATATTCCCACAGGGCCCCCATCGTCGCGAGGGCGAGCCCGACCTGCGTGTAGTGCATTACAACGCTCCTTGAGTTGCGCTCGCGCCAGCCGGCACGGCGGTCCTGAGCCGGGTCAGTACGCCGCCCCGCTCCAATCCTTCAGTAATGAGCTCGAGATCCCGCGACCTGGGTTGGGGGGAGAGCTGCGCGATCTCGGCCAGCACCAGCTCCAAGTCCTGGAGCAGAAGCCGCATCCTTGCATCCGAGGCCGCGGGAGAGTCCAGCAGCAGGCGGTTTGTCGCCAGCAATTGCCGCGCGGTAGCGGACGCCAGCCGTTCGTTCCCTGGCTGGCGGAGCGAGGCGCGGAAGAGAGTCAGAAACGCCTCCGACTGGCTCAGGTGTTCTGTCGTGACAACCCGATAGGCGGCACTGTTGACCCGCGGGGGCTCGGAGGTCACAGCAACGGGCGCCGGTGTAGGCGTGGGGGCCGGGATACTCAGCCGACCCAGGCCTATGCCAATTGCGAGCAGCGCGGCGATGCCTGCGGCGAGCGCAAAAGGTCGGAAATGTCGAAAATGGGGGAAACGTCGGATAGGTATGACTCCATCCGCAGACTTCTCCGATTGCTCCTTCCTCTCCGTCGCCCTCTCCGCCACGATCCTCGCCCACATTTCCTCCCGTGGGGTCTCCGGCGGCTCGTTGTACTCGCGGGCAGCATCCCGCAGCAGGTCGTCGAATCGGTCGTCCATCGCTCAATCCTTCGCAAAGTCGGCCAGCGCCTCGCGCAGCCGGGCCCGGGCCCGAAAGAGCTGGGCCTTGGAGGTCCCCGGGTGCACCCCCAACGAGGCGCCGATTTCCTCGTGGGTGTATCCCTCGACGTCGTGCATCACGAACACGGCCCGATAGCCCTCGGGGAGGTCCTCAACGGCCCGGGCGAGCCGAGTCTTGAGATCCGGATCGGACTGGCGGGAAAACCCCCCAATCGGCATTCCATCATCCAGAGACACCTCGCGTTCATGCTGTCGCCGCACCTTCCTCAGCCCGTTCAGGGTGACCGAAATCGCGATTGAGCCGAGCCAAGTAGCAAGCTTCGCTTCGAACCGGAATTCCGCCAACCGATTGAACGCCCGGATGAAGGTCTCCTGGGTGTAGTCCTGGGCTCGATCGAGGTCGCCCGCCATGCGATACACCAGTCGGAAGACCCGATCGACATGGGCATCATATAGGGCGCGCTCGGCGGTTGGGTCGCCTGCCAGGACTCGGCCAATGAGCTCGCGTTCTTCCACCCGGCTCCGGAGCGTGAGGTCGTCGAAAACTGCAACTCTGACACCAATGAGTCCTGGAGGGTTGCTTCCTCCGACTTCCGGCGCTCAAAGCAACCCTGGAGCCCCGGGAGGCATCTCAACGATACGAGATGATGCAGTCCCCGCATCAACCATATAATGCGGAGGTTCCGATGGTGGAAAAGGCGAGCAGCACGCCGGTGGGGATCTTTCGAGTACTGGACCGGGAGGGTCAGCCGATCGGCCAGGTCGTTCAGCCGAGGGCGGCTCCAGTCGTGGGGCGGGGCGCGAGAACAGTACTGTTGGTGCGGACTACAACGGGTGGGGAGTTCGTCAGGGACCAGGTGTTACGTGCCAGCTAGCACTCGCTGCTGCGCGTCCAGCATCTCGAGGCGCCGGTCGATAACTCGGATCTCTTGATCCGACAAGTCGATGGCTGCAGCGGCCTGGGCTCGCTGCGCCTCCAGGGTCTGCTTTTCCAGCTCTCCGATCACCCGGTCGAGGCTGGCCCCTCCCGCACCCCCGACCGGTGCCCGCCGCCGCCCGGCTCGCCTGACCGCCAGCTGTAACTCCAGTTCCAACGCCTGCTTGGTCAGCCCGGCCAGCTCGGCCCGCTTGGTCTCCAGCACGATCTCGGCTTCCCGGAGCTCTTCCCGGCGCTTCAGGAGCTCGATCTCCCGCTCCGCAGCCTTGCGTTCGGCTTCGAGCCCAACCCGATCCGCCTCCCGGTTCTCCTTTTTCGCCAGGCTGATCCGCTCCTTGATCCGACTGATCTCGACCTTTTTGAACTCGATTCGGGAACTGGCCCCCAGCCGCATGGTCTCGGCGACCTGACGGCCCTTTTCCGCCGTGTTCCCTGCGTCGGTGACGGCTCGGATCTGCTTCTTGAGGGTGGTGCTATCTCGGGGTGGGACCAACATGATGAAGCTGTCAAACCCGCTTGCCTTACTGGCCTGGGCAGCGAGTTCGGGTGCCCCGGCCAGAAGTGCAAGGAGCAGAAACATCGGGGTCCGGGCACAATGATGCTGAAAGGGCATGCCCCTAGTTTCGACCGGCCGTCGGCCAAGCTTGAGTCCGGCCCGCTCGGAGGCTCGGCAGCATTCACTAACTAGTTGTCTTGTCAGGGGTTCGGTAGCCGCCCTGCAATTGCCTGCAGCCTCGTAGCCCGGCTATATTTCGCGGTTGGACGCCATCCCCCGGCCGCCATCGCCCTAGCACAGGATTGCCATGACTGCACCGAACTCCCGCGAACGGATTCTGCCCCGGCTCATCGAAGAAGAGATGCAGCAGTCGTTCATCAATTATTCGATGAGCGTCATTGTTTCCCGAGCCTTACCCGATGTTCGAGACGGTCTCAAGCCGGTTCACCGGCGGATTCTGTACGCCATGAACGAACTGGGGCTGGTACCCGGCCGGGCATACAAGAAGTCGGCGACGGTAGTAGGGGACGTGCTGGGGAAGTATCACCCTCACGGCGATGGGTCGGTCTACGACGCGCTGGTTCGCATGGTTCAGGAGTTTTCGCTGCGCTATCCACTGGTGGATGGCCAGGGGAACTTCGGATCGGTAGACGGCGATCCTGCCGCGGCCTACCGCTATACCGAGGCCCGGCTCACCCGCGTCGCCATGGCGATGCTGGAGGACATTGACCGCAACACCGTGGACTTCCAGGCGAACTTCGACGACCGCCTGCAGGAGCCCACGGTTCTTCCGGCCAAGATCCCGAACCTCCTGGTCAACGGGTCCAGTGGCATCGCGGTCGGGATGGCGACGAACATCCCGCCCCACAATCTGCGGGAGGTAGTAAAGGCGGTTCAGCTCCTAGTGGACAATTCCGGCGCGACCATCGGTGAACTGCGGAAGGTCATAAAAGGGCCCGATTTCCCTACCGGCGCCTACATCTATGGACGGGAGGGAATCAAGGAAGCCTACGAGACCGGCCGGGGGCGGGTGGTCATGCGAGCCCGGGCCCAGATCGAGGAGCGGGAGACCAGCAACCGGTCTCAGATCGTGGTGACGGAGATTCCCTACCAGGTCAACAAGGAGAACCTGGTCAAGGCCATCGCCGAGCTCGCAGCCGAGAAGAAGATCGAGGGGATCACCGGGATCAATGACGAATCCGATAAGGACGGGATGCGGATCGTCATCGAGCTGAAGCGCGACATCATTCCCAACGTCGTGCTGAACCAGCTCTACAAGCATACTCAGATGCAGACCACCTTCGGCGTGATCATGCTGGCGCTTACCAACGGGGCGCCCAAGATCATGAACCTGAAGGAGCTGCTGCAGCACTTCATCGATCACCGCCACAGTGTCATCACCCGCCGTACCCAGTTCGACCTCGACGCGGCGCAGGCTCGGGAGCACATCCTCGACGGCCTCAAGATCGCGGTGGACAACATCGACGAGGTCATCAAGATCATCCGCGGGTCGGACGATACCGCCCAGGCTGACGCCAAGCTCCGGAAGCGGTTCGGATTCAGCGAAAAGCAGAGCGATGCCATTCTCAACATGCGCCTGGCCAAGCTCACCGGGCTCGAGATCGAAAAGCTCGAAGCCGAGCTGAAGGAAGTGCGCGCCACGATCAAGGAGCTGAAGGGCATCCTGGCCTCCAAACCCAAGCGGATGGCCATCCTCAAGGAGGAGATGGAGGAGATCGGGGGCACCTTCGGCGATGACCGACGCACCGAAATCGTGGCCGATCAGGGCGAGTTTACGGTCGAAGATTTGATCGCCGAAGAGGACATGGTCATCACCATCTCCCACAGCGGCTACATCAAGCGAATTCCGATCACGACCTACAAGCGGCAGCGACGCGGTGGCCGGGGCCTGAACGGCGCGGACCTCAAGGCGGATGACTGGGTAGAACACCTCTTCATAGCCAGCACCCACGACTACCTCATGTTCTTCAGCAACAAGGGACAGGTCTACTGGCTCAAGGTGCATGAGATTCCCCAGGCCGGCCGCGCTGCCCGGGGCAAGCCGGTGATCAACTGCATCGCCATCAAGCCGGATGAGCAAATCGCCGCCCTGGTGCCGGTGCGGGAGTTCACCGATGACAAGTGTCTCATCTTTGCCACCCGCCAGGGTACGGTGAAAAAGACCGTGCTCTCCGCTTACGGGAACGTGCGGTCCAGCGGCATTTGCGGGATCAATATCGAGAAGGGCGACGAGCTGATCGATGTCCAGGTTTGCGACCAGAACAGTGACATCATTCTCGCCACCAAGGATGGGATGAGCATCCGTTTCCACCAGGGCGACGTCCGGGACATGGGTCGCGCCACCACCGGGGTGAAAGGAATCGAGCTGGAGAAGGGCGACGAGGTGATCGGCATGGTCGTTGTTCGCCGGGACGCCACCCTGCTGGTCGTCAGCGAAAAGGGCTACGGCAAGCGCTCCGAGCTCGCCGACTATCGGGTGCAGAGGCGGGGCGGCAAGGGGATCATCACCCTCAAGAAGACCGACAAGACCGGATCGATCGTGGCCCTGAAGGAAGTCATTCCGGATGACGAGCTGATGATGATCACCCGCCACGGGGTGATCATCCGGCTGCCGGTGGATGGCATCCGGGTCATTGGCCGGAATACCCAGGGGGTCAAGGTGATGAACCTGGACGCCGGGGATGCGGTGGTCGACGTGGCGCGCGTGGTCAAGGAAGATGAGGGTGGAGCTGAAGCAGCCTCGGGTGACGAGGTGACTCCAACAGCCGCGCTGGAGTAAGTATCATTCTCGATGGCTTTCTCGGCCGGTAGATCGGCCCAATCCCAGGTTCGTTCTGAACCGCCTCCCGCAGTGTCGCTCGAGGCACTGCGGGCCGCCGCGCA
Source organism: uncultured Gemmatimonadales bacterium (assembly GCA_965652025.1). Taxonomy (GTDB): domain Bacteria; phylum Gemmatimonadota; class Gemmatimonadetes; order Gemmatimonadales; family GWC2-71-9; genus CAVVWJ01. Next base: position 5,111 of record CBFGTM010000014.1, on the reverse strand, counting down.
AGGACTCCAGGGCGTTGCAGTTCGCACTCCGCTGGTTTCTCTGCCGGCTCTCAGCCAGATCGCCGGTGTTCCCATCGTGGTTAAGTGTGAGCATCTCCAGCCCATCGGAGCTTTCAAGATCCGTGGCGCCTACACCGCCGTCTCCCGGATCCCTGCCACGGCACGGGCCCGCGGAGTTATTACCTACTCCAGTGGCAATCATGGGCAGGCCGTCGCATTCGCGGCCCAGCGGCTCGGCATCCGGGCCGTCGTGGTCATGCCGGAACGGGCTCCGACTGTCAAGGTCGAAGGTGTCCGGCGGCTAGGCGGGGAGGTCGTGATCGCCGGCAACAGCTCCGCCGTGCGCTACGAGCGCGCCCGGCAGCTGTCCGAAGAGCAAGGGCTCACCATGGTATCGCCGTTCGAGAGTCTCGACGTCATTGCCGGGCAGGGCACCTGCGGAATCGAGATCGTCGAGGACTACCCCGAAGTCGAGACCATCCTGGTCCCAGTGGGTGGCGGCGGTCTCATCGCCGGCATCGCTTCGGCCGTCGCCGCTCTGAAGCCTGAAGTCCGGGTGGTGGGCGTCGAGCCGGAAGGGGCCGCCAAGCTGACTCGAGCACTGGAGGCGGGCCACCCGGTCAAGCTCGAGCATACCGAAAGCGTGGCCGACGGGCTCCTGCCGCTCGCTATCGGAGAGATACCGTACGGAGTGATCTCCGGCCGGGTGCGAGAGTCGGTGCTGGTAAATGAAGACGAGATCGTGGCGGGGCTTCGTTTCCTCCACCAGTCTGGTGTTCCCGCCGAACCCTCCGGGGCAGTCACCACTGCCGCGCTGCTCAGCCGCCGGGTGACACCCGGGGGGCCGACGGTTGCCATCGTAAGCGGCGGGAACGTGGACCCGACGCTGCTCCAGCGCCTGATGGGCGCAGACTCTGCAACCAGGGTGAGCCCGGCTGAATGACCGTTGCACCCAAGATCCTGGTGGCGGACGACGATCAAGCCCTCTCGCGTACGCTCTCCTGGATCCTCAAAGAAAACGGCTACGACGTGTTCACCGCCCCGGGGGGTGAGCACCTGTTCGAGCATCTCACCGCAGAGCAGTTCGACCTGCTCCTGCTCGACATCATGATGCCCAAGGTAGACGGGCTCCAGCTGCTGCAGCGGGTAAAGGCCGACCCCCGTTTCAAGGACCTGCCGGTCCTGATGATCTCCTCCATGCCGCCGGAAGAGGCCACGGTGCGCTCGCTGGGTCTCGGTGCCGCCGACTTCATTCCCAAGCCGTTTCGGGTGCGTGAGTTGCTGGCTCGGGTCAAGGCCCATCTCAGGGTAGGCCGGGAGCTCAATCAGGCCAAGGCGGAAGCCCGGTCCCGCTCCGAGATGATGGACATCATGCAGGAGGTCACGGCATCACTCAAGCCGGAGGAGATCTACAGCATTCTGGTGCGGCGGGTGGCCCAGGCGCTCAGCATAGCCCGGTGCTCCATCATCATGGCCGGCCCGGACGACGAGACCGGGACTGTGGTGGCGGCGTTCGAGAATCCCATGCTCCACAATCTTCAGGTCGACCTCAAGCGCTATCCCGAAATCCGCCACGCGCTCAAGACCGGTGAGGTGGTGTTGGTGCGAGACGTCCAGACTGATCCCCTCTACCGAGGAGTGCGGGCCGAGTGGGAAACCCAGGGCCGTCCGGTTGAGACCAGGTCGGCCGTAGCGCTCCGGTTTTCCCTCCGGCAGCAGCCGGTCGGGGTGTTCTTTCTCCGGACCACCAGTGAAGACCCCCCGCTGAACGAGCACGACGTGCAGTTCGCCGAGGAGGTGACCAGCGCCGCGGTGGCAGCGCTGGAGCGGGCCTACGATCTGGAAAATGCGGTGCTGGGACAGGAACAGATGCGCCACCTGGCCGAGACCGACCCGCTGACCAACTGCTTCAACCGCCGGGCACTGATGGAAAAGCTGGAGCAGGAAATGGATCGCGCCGCGCGCTACGCCACCATGCTGACCGGAATGATGGTAGACATCGATAACTTCAAGCAGATCAACGATACCTACGGCCACTTGGTGGGCGACCGGGTGCTGAAGCAACTGGCCAATCTGCTGAAGCGAGAGCAGCGCTCGGTAGACATCGTGGCGCGCTACGGAGGCGAGGAGTTCGTGGTACTGCTGCCGGAAACCACCAGCATCGAGTCGCGCAACTTCGCCGAACGCATTTTGCGCCGGGTATCCACCCATGATTTCGGTGAGCCGGGCAACCCCGTTCGGGTGACGATCAGCATCGGTATCGCCACATTTCCTGATGAACGAGTGAGTGACGGCGAGTCGCTGCTTCGTCTGGCGGACACCCATCTCTATAGGGCCAAAAGCGACGGCCGGAACCGGTTCCGGGATTGAGCAATCGGCGTTGCCCCCGCTGCCAGACCGCCTACGCGGCCCCCGCCCGGTTCTGCGTCAAGGACGGGTCGCTCCTGGTGGAAACCGATCAACCGGAAGCCCCGAAAGTTCCAGCCCCAGGTCTTCGCGCCTCGTCGCGGGACTCGGCTGATGCCTCCAGCGGTTCGGGTCTGCGAGAGCCAATCCCCTCCAGCCTAGCGTCCCTCACCGGCCAGGTTCTCGACAACCGCTATCACATCACGCGTAAGCTGGGCGAAGGCGGCATGTCGTACGTCTACCAGGCTCAGGACATCGAAACCGGACAGGCAGTGGCGGTCAAGATCCTGATCCCCCGACTTTCCCGGGATCCCGCCTCGGTGGAGCGGCTCCGCCGGGAAGCGACCATCGCTACCCGACTGAACCATCCCAATGTCTGCCCCATACTTCGGCTGGGCGAGACCTCCGACCGGCTGCTGTACTTGGTCATGCCTTTCTTGGAGGGGGAGCCGCTCAGCGAGCACGAGACCCGCCGCGGCCCCTTCACCGCCTCGGAAGGAATTCCCCTGCTGGTTCAGATGTGTCAGGGGCTGGGCCACGCCCACGACCTGCAGATCGTGCATCGGGATCTCAAGCCCGAAAACATTATGCTGGTACCGGATTCCGATATCCCCACCGGCTTTAGAGCCGTGGTCATGGACTTCGGCCTCGCCAAGGAGCGCCGGGCGGGTCCTGACGTGGTCAAGCTGACCGCAACCGGAATCGTGCTGGGAACTCCCGAGTTCATGAGTCCGGAGCAGATCCGGGGTAAACCGCTCGACGGCCGGAGTGACATTTACGCCCTGGCGGTCCTGGCGTTCGAGCTCTTTACCGGACAACTGCCATTCACCGGGAAAAGCGCCCAGGAGACGATGATCGCCCGGCTGCGAGGAGCCCCGGCGCAGCTGAGAGAGGTGAAAGGCGATCTCCCCGCCAAGCTGGAGACGGTCATCAACAAGGCTCTGGCCGTCAATCCTGCCGAGCGCTACGGCTCGATGGAAGAGATGGCGCATGCGCTGGAGAGCAGCGTAAGCGGGGGAGTGCTGGGCAGGCTGTTCCGGAGATGATGGATTAATGGTTGCTCTGCTTGTGGCTATACATCTGGCTCTTGCCCGCCCCGCTCCTTTTTCTCCCTGCCTTCCTCTCCTTCCAGTTGCTTCCGACCTTCCTGTCACCCCGCTGGTGTTTCTCCGAACTGCACTCGCCTGCCACCGAATCGTCTTTCTGGGTGACATCCACCCGCTGGCTGAGCCGAAGAAGCTGGTAGTGGGCCTGCTCCAAGGCCAGCAGGAAGCGAGCGCCATCGATCTTCTGGCTCTGGAGGTGGCTAGCGAGCAGCAGGAGTGGATCGATCGCTACCTCGAGTCCGATCCGGAAGACACCCGCATCCTGCTGGACCACCCACGCACTCTCCGGGCGCACTGGGGCATCAGCGCGGAATACCTCGAGATCTACCGCTCAGTATATCGCTGGAACGCTGCCCATCCCGGTCGCCCCATCCACATTCTCGCCGCCGACCTGCTCGGCTGGCCCATCGCTCCACTGACGCCGCACATGGCAACTGGTGGCTTCGTCAACCGGGACCAGTGGATGGCCGCATCCTTCCGAAAGACACTGCGGGCCCATCCCGATTGGCGAGTGCTGATCTTCATGGGTGGATACCATGGCCTCAAGGAGATCGGTGGCCAGGTGGCGATCGGGCGAGTCCACGACCGGTTCGATCACTGGTTCGCCGGCTATCTGGACGCTGAGGGTCAGGAGATCTATACCATTCTTACCGACGCGCGGCAGTTGGGTGGCCAACCTGCCACTCGGATGTTCGACCGGCTGGCGAGCACCCAGGAGGGTAACTTCGCGGTCGCGCTGGATTCCACCACCGACAGCGTGCGGGAGCCGCTCTATGATGTCGAGCAGGAGGGCTTCCAGCTGGAGTTCTGGCCCGCGCGGTTTCCGCTGCGCACGGCGGTGGATGCGATCGTGATCTTGAACCGGACCACTCCCATTACCCCGCTGAGCTCGCAACCCCAATAGGTGACCGAGAACACTGAGGGCTCGCCCGTGTTGGGATGCATATTACAGCTGAGCCGAACCTGCTCCGGGAGAGCGCATGAGAATAGCTGTGTTGGTCTTTGGCGCCGTCCTCTGCGGCGCGTGCAGTGGGGAAAACCGGGACTCCCGAGGCAACGCATCCGCCTCGGCCTATACCGCTGATTCCGACAGCAGCGCCCGGGAGGATGGTCTTCCGGGCACCAACAGCGGGGCCGAGCTGGAAGCTCCTCGGCTCATTCCCGCAATTCAGAATCAGCTGAATTTGATGAGCAGCGGATCCCGGCCGCCAAATCCTGACAATCTGACATCCTATAAGAACATGGCCGGGGATCTCATCAACTCCATGATCGCCGACCTCTACCGGGCGGGCTATGCCGATTCCGGCAACTTCAAGAGCCTGGCCGACTCGGTCCTGAGCGACTTGGGCGGAGGGGCCGGCACCTCGGCCAAGCTCGAGGGGTCGTCGGCTCAGCTACCTCAGCACATTGACCGGATGCAGCGCCTGATCCGTCTCTATCAGCAGACCATGCGGAAAGCCGCCGAGCGCCGTTGATGCAGCTTTGAGTCTGCCCGGAAGCACCTCCAGGCTCTGCCTCTGACCGAAAAAATCTGTCAAATTGGCGCCGTTGGCCCCTCTGGCTTGGCATGAGGTCTGCTTTCCCGACGGTCACGTTGTC